>CADBWQ010000003.1:1124-355847 GCA_902798545.1 Oscillospiraceae bacterium | reverse complement strand
GCTGAGCTCCTCACTCCGGAAGGAAAGACCCACGAGGATCTGACCGGCGCTGCGAAGTTCTTCAGCACCCCGATCGTCTCCACCCTGATCATGGTCGTCATCGGCTGCGGCATGGGCTTCATGGGCCTGAGCCAGATCTGGAGCGTGTTCGGTTCCGCCAACCAGCTGCTCGCCGGCGTTGCAATGCTCGCTGTCTGCACCTGGCTCGGCAAGATCGGCCGCAACAACAAGATGTTCTTCTTCCCGATGGTCTTCATGCTCTGCGCCACCATCACGGCTCTCTGCTTCACGATCATCAACGGCTTCAAGACCATCGCTGCCGGTGCTCAGTGGGGCACCTACTTCCAGGTGATCTGGTCCATCGTTCTGGTCATCCTGGCTGTGATTCTTGCTGTCACTGCTTTCAAGACTCTGTCTGAGCAGGCCAAGAAGAAGGCCTAAGCCTGAGGCTTACAATCAAACATAAAAAAATCACTCCTTCGGGAGTGATTTTTTTATGTGCTTTCTCAGGTACGTTCCCAGGCTGGGGAGAATCATAAAGGTGTTACAGCGGGATCTCCACCTGTTCGGCGAGTTCCTTCAGTCGGGTTTCGATCTGCTGGGAGATGTCGCGGCTCATCCGGGCGTTGAGTGCGTTGAGTTCCTCACTGTCGGCACTGTTCAGGAGCTTTTCATAGCTGGAGAGGATCTTGCTGCGAATGGTCTGCATGCGCCGGTCGGAGATATCATCCTCGCGGATAATACTGATATGGGGGAGAAGGTGCGTTTTTTTCGATTTCTTCTCTTCAGATGAAGCAGCCGGGGCCTTCCCACCTGCTTCGGAGAACGTGCGGGTCAGTTTGTTGTCCTTGAACAGGTTTGAGAGCCCGAGAGAGGGCCCTTCGATGTGCAGAGAAGAGCCGGAGAGCGCCATCCTGCGGATCGGGAGAGGAATCCGCGCATTCATGAGTTTTTCGTCGATGGCTTTCTTGCCCATGGCGTGGCTGACCAGCAGAATCAGAAAGGAGACAATGAATCCGATCAGCATGCCGACAGGGCCTTCACTGACGAGCACAACACCGCTGCCGCCGCAGAGCATTGCAATCAGAATGGAAATGATGGACTCCACGAATACCGCGGTCCAGGTGAGAGAATCGGCGGACAGAACATCCCTGGCGTCCAGTTTCTCCAGAAGGTGAAAGTCGCTGGCGGAGAGGGCGGAAGAAATCTCAAGAGACCGGTCAGGAACATGGTACTTTCGACAGATCTGAGAGGTATAGGGTTCCAGCTCGTCCGAGATCTTCAACAGCCAGTCGCTCACCGGCTGGTAGAGACAGGCTTTGGCCTCTTCGCTGTAGAGATAGAGCTTGATACGCTCCTGCAGTGCGCTTTCCATGTCTTTCAGACGCTCAATCTTCCCATCCCTCCAGTCGACGAGGACGGGTTTGACCGCACGCTCCAGCAGGGGGTCGAGCAGATTGTCCAGCGCAGAGCGGTAGAGATCATTCAGATGTCCGGAGACGATGGCCTCGACGGTGTTGGAATAGATCAGCTGATCCACTTCAGAACGGAACCGGATGAGCTCGTTATCAATCTTTCCGCACCAGGCGAGACCGCGCGCGACACTGAACTCCGGTTCCCTGTCATTGTAGATGACAGCGTCCGGAAAGACATCCTGGCACCAGCGTCGGACTTCTTCCATGCGTGAGACACCACCGGTGAGGAAGAGCAGTTCCGGCTGCACCTCTCCGATGCTGTCACGGACTTCACGAAGACCGGCGGTGAAAACCTCACGGAAGGACTTCCCGTTCAGCTGTGCGCAGGTACTGTCTGTCAGAAGCTGAGACATGGCCGGGTTCATCACGAGGTCGAGAATCAGAGGTTCATCATAGGTGATAAGTAGAGACTCGGAGCACTCGCTCTCACGTTCTTCAATGGGCTGGGAGTAGTACTGCTCCTTCAGATGACGGGCGTGCAGCTCACAGTCGACCAGCCAGCTCTCACTCTCTTCCAGCACCTGTCGGATCCGGGCGGCATTTGGAGAGGCATTGACACAGGCCTCCAGCAGCACTTCATCCATCACGCCGCCGCCGAGGGCTACTTCTCCGCCGGTATGGATCTCCGTCTCCTTGCCCTTGTTGATGTAGGCGAAGTCAGTGGTGGAGGAGCCGATGTCGATGACCAGAACGGATTTGGAGCGGAGGTCGACATAGTCCCGCACAGAGTTGGACTGGATGGCGCCAACCATGACAGCCCTTGATTCCGACACAACATGAGGTGTCGGAAAGCCGATGGTCTCAAAGATGCGCTGGTACCTGGCACGGTTCTCGGCATCCCAGCCGGCGGGGCAGCCGACATAGACGCTGTTGCTTTTTTCTCCGCCGACGAGGGCTCCGCTGTCGCGCAGCGATTCGAAAACTCTGGCGGAAAAATCGCGGATCAGAGCGGCACTGTCAGACTGCGCGTCCAGAAAACGCCGCTTGAATCGCGCTGCGCTGCGTACCGCTGCTGCGGCAGAACGTGCTGCGTTTTCGCCGATGCGGACTTCACCGTTGCGCATGACCGCCCAGACGGTGATGGTCACTTTTTTCCCGTCAACATCGATAATCTCGGGATAGCTCGAGCCCTCCCCGCGGACGCGGGCGAGAGTGCTCTCCCCGTCGCCGAGGTCAAATCCCCAATAATTCATCATGGAATGATCTCCTTGTGATAGACGATCACTGATTTCAGAAAATCTCTCTCAGTCAGTCAACATGCTCGGTTGCCTTACCGGGAACCAGCAGCGTGTCGCCCGAAAGCAGGGCGGGCTTCTGCGTGAAGGAGTCCCGCCTGGTAGGCAGCAGTTCAAAATATTCCCGTGTCTCCGGGCTGTAGTCCACGGTCTCGACACCGTGCTGGCGCAGCCAGGGCTGGACTCGCTTCAGCTGGCGCAGGGCGAACTCCCCGTTGTTTCCGTAGAGTGCTTCCAGAAGCTCGCTGAACAGCTTCAGTTCGTCAGGATTGAGGGCACGGTCTGTATGAGCCGCGACAGGCGCGGTATCCTGAAGCCAGGCCTCCTGCTGGGCGAGGAACTCCTCGGTCTTCCGATCCATGGTCTCGGCGGTTTTCCTCAGGGTTCGCCAGATGACTTCCGGATCCAGTTCCGCATGTACACGGACCTCGCGCTCCCCGTACCAGAGACGGCCGGATGCAAACGCGAAGATCGCGGCGGCGGCGATCATAATACAGCCGACGAGAAAGTAATCCCGAATCAGAAGTGCGGAAACCAGTCCGCAGATCACCGCGAGAAGAAGCGAAATGACTGCACCTGCCCGCAGACGACGTTTTGTAATCTCCTTTCGCGCAGTGCCTGCGAGCAGGAGTCCCAGCATATCCCGGACACCTGCCGCTTCACAGTCGGCGATGGCCTGGCGGCTGCGGTCACCGGTGTTGGCCGCGTTGTAGCGCAGCAGTATGCGGTCCAGCGCGGCGGTCAGACGGTCTACGCTCTGTTTCCGGTTCTGGTCAATGACCGAATCCGCCTGCAGTTCCGTCCGGAGCTTGTCTTCCTCCGCCTGCAGCAGACTGTTCATGCTTACAGTGTCCATGTAAAGCACCTCAATTCTCTGTTTAAACATATTTTACACTATTTTTCTGCTTCTTACAATAGGGGGGAGAAGCGCAGACTGAAACCAAAGAGAAGGAAGGTCCTCATCCCCATTCCATGCCACTGAGGAAAGCAGCATCTGCCCTGCCATCGTTCACAACATGATATCGAAAGTTAACAGATATCCTGTTTCTTTTTTTGTTTGATGCAGTATTATAAATACAAAGGGTCATGCCAGAGATATCTTTGCACATGAAGAAATAAAACAAGAATCGGAGAGAAACTCGCTATGAAAGAAGTAAAACAACCGAAACTGCCGTTGGCATATTTCTACCTGATCGTACTGTTGCTGCTTTTCCTGTTCAATGCGCTGATCGCACCGAGAATTGCGCAGAAGGCGATCAGCGAAGTAGACTACGGAACGTTCATGTCCATGACGGAGAATCAGGAGATCGGCAAGGTCCAGATCCAGAGCAATCAGATCATCTTTACCGATAAAGAGGAATCCCAGCTCTACAGAACAGGACTGATGGAAGACCCCGGCCTGGTCGAAAGGCTCCATGCCTCCGGCGCCGAGTTTACAAGCGAGATCGTGGAACAGGCGTCTCCACTGGCCACTTTCCTGCTCTCCTGGCTTCTGCCGATCGGGGTGTTCGTCATGCTCGGTCAGTTCCTGTCGAAAAAGATGATGGACAAGGCCGGCGGCGGACCGGGCTCACTGATGTTCAACATGGGCAAATCCAACGCAAAGGTCTATGTGAAATCTTCTGACGGTATCCGCTTCAGCGATGTGGAAGGCGTGGACGAGGCGGAAGAAAACCTGCAGGAGATCGTCGAGTATCTGGAGAATCCTCAGAAATACAGCGAGATCGGGGCTCAGATGCCAAAGGGCGTTCTGCTGGTCGGCCCTCCGGGAACCGGTAAGACCATGCTTGCCAAGGCCGTTGCGGGCGAAGCGAACGTGCCATTCTTCTCCATGTCCGGCTCTGAATTCGTTGAGATGTTCGTCGGTATGGGCGCGTCGAAAGTTCGCGACCTGTTCCGCCAGGCCAAGGAGAAAGCTCCCTGCATCGTCTTTATCGACGAAATCGACGCCATCGGCCAGAAGCGCAGCGGCGGCAGTCACATCGGCGGAAATGACGAACGGGAGCAGACGCTCAATCAGCTTCTGACAGAGATGGACGGCTTCGACGGCAACACCGGCGTCATCATTCTGGCAGCGACCAACCGGCCGGAGTCCCTGGACCCGGCACTGACCCGTCCCGGACGATTTGACCGCCGCGTCCCTGTGGAGCTGCCGGATCTAAAAGGGCGTGAAGCCATCCTGAAGGTGCATGCGAAGAAAATCAAGATCGCGGATGACGTGGACTTCCTGCAGGTCGCGCGTATGGCGGCGGGCGCTTCCGGCGCGGAACTGGCCAACATTGTCAACGAGGCCGCGCTGCGGGCAGTACGTGACGGACGGAAGTTTGCGACACAGGCAGATCTCGAGGAGAGCATCGAAGTGGTTATCGCCGGCTACCAGAAGAAAAACGCCATCCTCACCGACCACGAGAAGAAGATCGTTGCCTATCATGAGATCGGCCACGCACTTGTGGCGGCAAAACAGACCAACTCTGCTCCGGTACAGAAAATTACGATTGTTCCGCGCACATCCGGAGCGCTGGGATACACGCTCCAGGTGGAGGAGAACGATCACTATCTGATGAACAGGGAGGAACTGGAGAACAAGATCGCCACCTACACCGGCGGCCGCGCGGCAGAAGAGCTGATCTTCGGATCCATTACCACCGGCGCCGCCAATGATATCGAGCAGGCAACAAAGCTCGCACGGGCGATGATCACCCGTTACGGCATGAGTGATGATTTCGACATGGTAGCACTGGAGACGGTCAATAACCAGTATCTTGGGGGCGATACGAGCCTGGCCTGTTCGGCGGACACACAGAACAAGATCGATGAACAGGTTGTCGCCTTGGTAAAGAAACAGCATGAGAAGGCGCTGCAGATTCTCAAAGACAACAGGCCAAAACTGGACGAGCTGGCGACGTATCTCTACGAACATGAGACCATTACCGGCGAAGAGTTTATGGGAATCCTGAATCGTACAGAAGACTGACTCGGCCGCATTCCTTCTATCCTGTATCAAAAGCTCCCAGCCGCTGAATGGCCGGGGCTTTTGAGGCAAATATGGCAGTTTGTCTATTGTTACCGAAAGGAAACGGTGATATAATACGAAAATGAAAGAAAACTGAAGGAGAGAATAAATACATGCCTGACTACCTCATTGCGACATCTTCCACTTCGGATCTTCCGAGGACCTGGCTGGATGGTCACAATGTTCCGTTTATTCCCTATACCTACACCGTGAATGACGAGCTCCGCGAGGATGACTGCCGGGAAGAATCCCGCGCTGCCGTGTACACCGGAATGAGAGCGGGAGACCGGCTTAAAACCTCCATGATCAATGAGTTCGTCTACTACGATTTCTTCAAGCAGCTGCTGGATACCGGAAAAGATGTCATCTTCCTCGATATGTCCAGAGAGATGTCTGTCTCTTTTGTGAATGCCAACAAGGCTGCAGAACGGATCCGTCCGGAATATCCCAAGCAGAAGCTCTATGTGATGGACACCTACTGCATCTCCGGCGGGCTTGGTCTGCTGGTGGAAAAAATGGTCCAGCGCATGGAAGCGGGAGCGGGTTTCGATGAAGTAATTGCCTGGGGTGAGGAAAACAAGCTGAAAATTGCTCACCGCTTTACCGTGGATGATCTCAATTACCTGAAAGCCGGCGGTCGGGTGTCGAACGCTTCTGCTCTGGTGGGATCGCTGCTTTCTATCAAGCCGGTCCTGTATGTGCCGGACCGGGGAACGCTTGATGTGGTCAAGAAGGCAAGAGGACGGAAAGCAGCCCTGCGAACGATCATTGACAGTGTCCTGCACGATCTGAGTAAGATCGACTGCACCGGGACGACATTTCATATTCTTCATGCAGACTGCAGGGCGGATGCCGAATACGTTCGTGACGAAATCAGGAAAGCGTATCCCCAGGTCGGTGAGATCACGATCACGAGCCTTGGTGTTGTGATCGGCGCCCACTGCGGCCCCGGACTGCTTACGGTCTTCTACCTCTGTGAGAGTCGCCAGCCGGAGTAAACCGCGACGCGAATAACAGAACAGAGTTGAGCTCCTGACATCGGTTGGTCGGGGGCTCTTCCTGCTGAATCAGGGCAGAAAAGAATCTTGTTTCTTCTCTGTTTATGCTGATTTGGTATCATCCTCAAATAGATTCAAACAGAAAGCTATGGTGCCAATGGAAAAGAGCAAGAAAAAACAGAACAGTTTCATGTTGAAGCTGGCAACATTCATTGTCGACAAGCGCAGTTTGATTTTCCTGATTCTGATTATCAGTATCATCTTTTCTGCGGTCGCGATGAACTGGGTCACCGTGGAGAACGACCTGACGGCCTATCTGCCGTCAGATTCCTCCACCAAGATCGGGCTGGATGTGATGGAGCGGGAGTTTATTACCTATGGGACCGCTAGCTTTATGGTTGGGAATATCTCCTATGAAGAGGCAGAGGCCCTTTTTGAAGAGATCAAGCAGGTGGAAGGCGTCCAGATGGCGGAATTCAACAACACCACCGAACACTATAACGACGCATCTGCACTGTTTTCTGTCACATTTGACTATGAACAGACGGATCCGCGCTGTGTTGACGCTCTGAATACCATCCAGGGGATACTCTCGGATTATGATACCTTCATCTCCACCACTGTAATCGATACAATGGCGGAGACGATCAAGAAAGAAGTCAACATGATCACGGCATTCGTGGCGGTGATTGTGGTGGCGGTTCTGGCTTTCACAACGGATACCTATGCAGATGTGGCTGTCATCGGCCTCACGTTCATTGTCGCAGCGATTCTGAACACGGGCACCAACTTTCTGCTGGGAAAGATTTCCTTTGTTTCGGACTCGGTGACTACCATCCTGCAATTGGCTCTGGCACTGGACTATGCGGTCATCTACAGCAACCGTTTTAAGGAAGAATATGAGACGCACGAACGCAGAGAGGCCGTCATCATCTCTCTGTCCAAGGCAATTCCGGAGATTGGTGCAAGCAGCCTGACTACCGTCGGTGGCCTGATCGCCATGATGTTCATGCAGTTTAAGCTGGGGCCGGATATGGCCATCTGCCTGATCAAGGCCATCATGTTCTCCCTGCTCTCGGTTTTCCTGGTTATGCCGGGACTCCTGATGATTTTCGGCAATCTCATGGAGAAAACAAAGCACAGGACTTTTGTGCCAAAGATTCCGTTTGTCGGTCGCTTTGCCTGGGCGACCCGTGCCCTGATCCCTCCGGTTTTTGTCGCGCTGGTGGTCGCAGCCTTCCTGCTGTCCAACCGCTGCCCCTATGTCTACGGCTATGACACACTGACCACCCCGCGACAGAACAAAGACCAGATTGCACAGAATATGATCAGTGAAACATTCTCTTCACGTGCCATGCTGGCAGTAGTGATACCCGGCGGCGATTACAGCGAAGAGAAGAGCCTGGTGGATGAGCTGGAAGCTTTCTCCCAGGTGGATTCCGTGACAGCCATTGCGGGAATCGACGCAATTGGCGGATACAAACTGGCGGACAAGCTGTCTCCGCGGGAATTTGCCGATCTGCTGAAGCTCGACTATGAGACGGCGGAACTGCTCTATTCGGTGTATGCAATCCAGGGAGGCAGCTATGACAAGCTGGTCAGCGGAATCTCAAAATACCGTATCCCTCTGATCGATGTACTCCTTTATGTCGGGGATAAGGTGGATGAAGGATATATCAACCTCGAAGGAGAACAGGCCGAGACCCTTGAAAACGCGAGAACCCAGATGCTGGTGGGCAAACGACAGCTGGAGGGTGAAAACTATGACCGGATGCTGGTCTATCTGACCTTGCCCGAATCCGGCGACGAGACCTTCCGTTTTACGGATACGATCCGTCAGGTCGCCCAACAGCATTACCCGAAGGGTGATGTCTATGTGGTGGGCAACTCCACCAACCAGTACGAATTCAAGAAGTCCTTCGAGATCGATAATATAGTGGTCAGTGTGGTTTCGATTCTGATCGTTCTTGTTGTGCTTCTCTTTACCTTCAACTCCGCCGGAATGCCGGTCCTGCTGATCGCAGTCATCCAGGGCGCAATCTGGATGAATTTCGGGTATCCCGCACTGGTGCATGAGGACGTGTTCTTTATGACGCAGCTGGTGGTCAGCTCCATCCAGATGGGCGCCAACATCGACTATGCCATTGTTATCGCCAATCGATATACCGACAACACAAAGACCATGGATCGAAAAGAGGCCATCATCGAGGCGATGAACTTCGCTTTTCCGACGATCCTTACCTCCGGTACAATTCTGGCTGCCTCCGGGCTGCTTATCAGCATCATCACAACAGACTGTACGATCAACGGGATCGGAGAGGCCATCGGACGCGGCACCATGATTTCGATTGCCCTGGTCATGTTTGTGCTGCCGCAGATCCTGCTCGTCGGGGGGAAAATCATTGCAAAGACTTCTTTTGCCATGCCAAGCGTCAGCAGAGAGCGTCAGGCCAGTGGTCTGGTCGCTGTGGACGGCCTGATCCACGGAGAAATCCGCGGAACGGTCTATGGCGTCTTCAGAGGGACGATCAACGGAGATGTGAATGTGCAGCTGGTGTCCGGCAAGATGGAGGGAAGCCCTCTGCTGCCGGAGCATGAAAAGAAAGAAGGGGACCAGACGTGAGCAGTCTGACAAAACGTATCATCTGTGTATTTCTTGCACTGATGCTGATCCTGTCAGCAGTGCCGATGGTTTTTGGGGAAAACCTGGAAGAAGTCGGAGACAGCGATGACATCCTGCATATCAGAGATGCGCGGGATCTGATGACATTTGCCGCACGCTGTTCGCTGAACACATGGTCCGATGGCGTCAAGGTTGCACTGGACAACGATATCTCGCTGTCCGGAGCCGCTTTCACGCCGATCCCGTACTTTAACGGCAGCTTCAACGGAAACGGATATACCATCTTTGATGTGGCGATCGAGGATGCGCAGTCTCCCTGCGGCCTGTTCCTGGAGACGGGAAAAGACGCGATGATCTATGACCTGAACGTTGATGGCGCGGTTCTGACACAGGGTGATGACAGTCAGGTCGGCGGAATCGTGGGAAAAAATGCGGGCATGCTCTCCAACTGCAGCTTTAACGGACAGGTGGCTGCGGTGGATCAGGTCGGCGGCATCGCAGGGAAGAATGAAGCGACCGGCCTGATCACTGCCTGCCGCAGCGCCGGAACGGTCAGCGGCCTCGGAAACACCGGCGGGATCGCCGGCCTGAATGAGGGGACGCTGTTTGCCTGCGAAAACAACAGCTATGTGAATACCGAGAGCGTAGACCCGTCGCTCCGTCTGGATGCCATCGACACCAGCAGCATTTTGAATTTTCTTCGGAGCCTGACTACGGACAATGCCGGGGTCACCACAGATATCGGCGGTGTGGTCGGAAACAACAAGGGCTTTGTCGAGCACTGCATCAACAATGCGACCGTGGGGTATCAGCATCTGGGCTACAACGTCGGCGGGATCGCCGGACGCTCCAGCGGATACCTGAACAGCTGCACCAACTTCGGGGAGGTCTACGGACGTAAGGACGCAGGCGGAATCGTCGGACAGGCGGAACCCTTTATTGAGGTGGAAGCAGCGCAGAACCTTCTGGACAGCCTGAGCTACCGGATGGACGCGCTGAACCAGTCGATCAACAATGCGATTGCGGATGCAAACGGCCTGTCGAGCGATCTGGTATCCGATCTCTCAGGACTTCCGAATTTCATGGCGCCGATCAGAAATGCATTCAGCAGTCTGGATTTTTCGCAGCTTCCAGACCTCACACAGCCCATTGAGCTGCCGGATTTTTCCTCGGAGGACTGGCCGGAGCAAATCCCGGACCAGCTTCCTGACCAGTTCCAGGGCCAGGTCATCGATCAGCTCCCGGATACGCTGGATGCCCTGCGCATGGCCATGGAGGATACGGTGTTCGGCATGTCCAATGAGATCCAGCGCATTGCCGGAAATATCGACGGAAATTCCGGCGTCCTGGAGGGTGATCTGCAGGATATCTCGGATAACCTCAATGCTCTCTCCGGTACCGTAATGCAGACGGTCTATATCCTCTCCAGTGAGGAATCCTATGAGAGCATTCTCACCGATGCCTCGGGAAGCAGTGTGGCGGATACCATCATCCTGGGAAAAGCGAACGCCTGCATCAATGAGGGAACGGTGTCGGGAGACAGCGACGTGGGCGGGATCGCAGGCGCGATCTCGCTGGAGAATGAACTGGATCCGGAGAGTGACCTCACAAGCTCCGGAAACAGCCTGATCCAGAACCGCTACAGCTTCCATGCGGTCCTTGTCCAGTGTGTCAACCGCGGAGAGGCAGAGGCAAAACGGGAGTGCGCCGGCGGCATCTGCGGCAGGGCAGATCTGGGATACATCACCAATTGCGCGGCCTATGGGTCCATCTCTCTGGAAGACGGAAGCTATGCCGGCGGCATCTGCGGCCTATGCTACGGAACGATCCAGAACTCCTGCGCCAAGTGCAGCCTCAGCGGGAATAAGTATGTCGGCGGTATTGTCGGAAACGGCTATACCGGTAAAGGAGAGGGAGAGAATTCCAGCACGGTTTCCGGCTGCTTCAGCCTTGTGGAAATCGCGGACCGGCCACAGTACGCGGGTGCGATTTCCGGCGGGAGCGAGGGAAATTTCTATGGAAACTACTTTGTCCAGAGTGGTTTTGCCGGGATTGACCGCCTGAGCGTGCACGGATATGCAGAACCCATCAGCTTCGAGACATTCAGCGGAGTGGAAGGGATTCCGGAGGAATGCAAGCACTTCACGCTACGATTCGTCGTGGACGGAGAGACAGTCAAGACGGTGCCGTTTGAGTATGGGGCGTCCTTCGACAGGAGTGTATTTCCGGAAGTTGCAAAGAAAGACGGAGCCTACGCGGTCTGGGATCGGACGGACTTGACGGATCTCCGGTTTGATACAGTCGTAACTGCAGAATATCGGATGCACGAGACCGTTCTGCGCTCGGAACTGAATCGGGCTGATGGTCGGGCACTGATCTATGTGGACGGAGAATTCCAGGAGGGTGACAGCCTCACCACGACGGTATTGCCTGTCGAAGAAGCTGATACAGAGTACTTTCAGAGTTCATGGTCCGAAATCTTCCGGGAACAGCTGCGATCGATCTTTCAGGAGCACAAGCCGGACTGGTCCGTCTGTGTCGGCGTTGCGGAGAAGCTGGAACTGGTTTTCCCGGATGACGGACTCAAGGAGCACACCGTACGCTACCTCACAGGCTATGAGGACCAGAATGACTTCCGTATTTATCGAAGGACTGACAGTGGATGGGAAGAACTGGAGAAAGATTCCTTCGGCAGCTATACCCGGTTTACGGTACCTGGAACTAGTGCAGAGATTGCGCTTGTAGAAACAATACAGTCCTGGTGGATCCTGGTGTTCCTGATCGAAGGTCTGCTGCTGATCCCGGCGCTGATATGGATCCTTGTGCTTTTCATCAGGGGGATGAAACAGCGACACAATGCGCAGAGGACCGGCGAACTGAAGAGACACAGGAAGGGAGCGCGGAGACACTGGGTAAGAGCGCACAGAAAGCCCCTGATCATTGGTGTGGCCGCAGTCCTGACTGCCACATTGGTCACCGTCGGCGTCACACGGCATACCAGCATCACAACCAGTCTGGAGACCTACCGGCTGCTCAAGCAGTTTGTCCGTGAGGAGACGGATATCCTTGCGGAGGTACGGACAGAATCCGGAGATAAGAAGAACGAAGTTTCTACTACCATACAGCGGGTTCAGCAGGACGGACATATGATCAGCTGTGTTCAGCAGTACGGCATCACGCTTTATGTACACGATGGAATCGCCTATCTGGATAACGGACGAGCCTTTTCCATCGGGCTGAACCGCCTGGATCAGAGTGCAATCCTGAATCTGGTTCTGAAACTGTTCCAGAGCAACCGGATCGAGAAAAGTCAAGGTGATGAAGGGAATACGTATGAGATCGACATCCACGGCGATCAGGCAAGACAAATCGTGTCAATCCTGCTGGGCAACAGCACGGAAGCGCTACTTGGCGTGGGGCAACTGGACAACGTGACGGTGCGGATGACCGAGGCAGACGGGAAACTCACAGAGCTGGCGTTTGCCAGCGAGCACACAGAACCGGACGGGACAGCCTTCGTTCTGGACGCAGATCTGAAACCACAGGCGATGACAGAACGCCCGGCGATCCCGAATGCAGTTCTCACTGCCATATCCGACGGGAAGACAGAGGCAGAGGCGTTTTCAGATGATTTCCTGATCCTGCTCTCCGCCTGGGTCCGCAATGAGATGTCAGAGACAGTTGACGGAAAAATCGCCCTCGATGCGGAATGCGGTGTCCTGAACCTGAATTCGGATTATGACTATTTCAGGAAGAAGGTGGACGGGGGGACGGTCTCCTGTGTCGGGAACAATCTCTTTACGGTGTATTTCACCGATTCTGCCGCATGCACGTCGAAAGGCGTGAATCTCAGCTCTGCGGAGAATCGTCTCCTGGACGTGGCGCAGCTGGTCCCGGTTGCAAAGGAGCTCTGCATGAAGGGAAACTTTGACTGCCTGACAGCCGGGGAACAGAAAGAATTCACGATTCTGCTGGACGCCGGCGAGGCAGAGAATATCGCCGTTCAGCTTGTACCGGACCTGGAAAACCTGCAGATCACGTATGAGGACTGCCGGATCCGGATCATCCTGCGGAACAATCAGCTGTCCGGCATTGAACTGCACTGTGGAGGCAGTCTGCGTATGGTTGCGCATGATCTTGAGACACATCTGGATGTAAAGCTCCAATATACCGAGGCAAAGGAACATCAGATTCCGTTTTACGTCAGGCAGAGCCTGGGCCTTCCCGCTGCCTGACAGAACGATCCCGCAGAACCCGGAACCGTCCGGGTTCTGCGGGAGTTTTTTCAGGTGCGATTTCGGCTGTATTTCCGGCGGTATTTTCTTGACAGAAGGCTGTTTCTTCTGTATACTTTTGCAAATTATTCCGCTAAAGAAGAGGGCAAGAAGGGGGTGAACAGCGTGGCGGAGAAGAGCGCGGAGATGGACCGGAAAGCGAAGGAACTGATGGAAGAAACCGACTCTGACAGCCGCACCAGGGTCTATACCGGCTGGATGGAAATGGCACTCACCGTGGTTCTGGCTGGATTTGCACTCTTTGAGCTGTGGGCGAATCTGACCGGAAGGCTCGGCGCTGTGAAGCTCCGCACTGCGCATATTATGATCCTGCTGCCGCTCGCCTTTATGCTTTATCCAACATACCGCTCGGAGCGGCGCCGCCGCAGAATGCCGCCGGTCTGGGACGTGCTGCTGTGTGCGGCGGCGATCTTCTGTTTCGGATATATCCTGTATCGCTATGATGCGCTGGCCAGGACCGGCCGGCTTAATCACACCGATGTGTGGGTCGGGATCGTGTGCCTGATCGTCTCCTTTGAGGCGGCGCGCCGGACCAGCGGGAACCTTGCCGTGATTGCCCTGATTTTTCTCTCCTATTTTGCCCTGTGGGGACGTTACGTTCCCGGGACCTTCGGCACGGCGGCATTTACGCTGAAACGGGTGATCAAATCGCTGGTCTGGGATACCATTGGACTCCTGGGAACGGGCAGCGGCGTTTCCGCCACCTATATCTTCATCTTTGTCCTGTTCGGGGCTTTCCTGAAGTACAGCGGCTTTTCTCAGTTCATTAACGATATCTCTCTGACACTGGTGGGGCGGTCTCCGGGCGGGCCTGCCAAGGTGGCCGTCATCGCCTCTGCCCTGATGGGCATGATCAACGGCTCTGCGGTTGCAAATGTTGCAACCACCGGGACCATCACGATCCCCCTGATGAAAAAGACGGGCTATCAAAAAGAATTCGCGGGAGCCGTGGAGGCGGTTGCATCCACCGGCGGGCAGTTCACCCCACCCATCATGGGGGCTGTGGGCTTTGTGATGGCGGAATTCATGTCTGTCAGCTATACAAATGTGATGCTTGCAGCGGCGATTCCGGCTTTCCTGTATTATCTCGGTCTGCTCTGGTCTGTCCATCTGGAGGCAAAACGCCTCGGCCTCTCCGGCCTCTCCCCGGAGAATATTCCAAAGGCATGTGAAGTGATGAAGGCACGAGGCCATCTCCTGATTCCGCTTGTTCTGTTGCTGGGGATGATGTTTGCTGGCTATACACCGCTGTATGCGGCGATTTTCGCTATCTTCATGACGGTTCCGGTGTCCTGGCTGCGGAAGGAGACCCGCATGACACCGAAGATCATTCTTCAGGCGATTCTGGAGGGAACCAGAGGCGCCATCGGTGTCGGTGTGAGCTGTGTGATCATCGGTGTGATTATCGGCTCGGTAAACATGACCGGTCTCGGCGTCAACTTTGGCAGTCTGATCCTCAAGGTGGTCGGGGAGGGACAGCTCTTCCTCGGCGGGCTTATGGTGATGATCATGTCCATCATCCTGGGCATGGGGGTTCCCGGGGTGGCGGCCTATGTGATCGTCTACGCAGTGGCCGTCCCGGTCCTGCGGGGCGTGGGCGCGACCGAGATGGCGGCCAATATGTTCTGCCTGATCTACGCCTGCCTCAGCAACATCACACCGCCGGTCGCGATGAGCTCCTATGTCGCGAGCGGCATCGCGGACAGCGACATGACAAAAACGAGCCTGATTGCCATCAAGCTGGGGATCGCGGGCTTTATCGTCCCCTTCTTCTTCCTTGACAATCCGGTGCTGCTCTACGGGAGCACCGAAGGAGTTGCGGCGGGAACGACGCTCTATGCCTTCCTCACGGCCTCTGTCGGAGTGCTGGCGCTTGCTTCCGGGCTGGCAGGCCTTTCGCCTGGGGAAGAACGGGGAAAGGTGAGGACTCTGCGGCTCTGCTGCCGGGGACTGCTGATGACAGCCGGGATCCTGTTTGTGAGCCCAAGTCTTGCGACAGACGCAGCTGCAGCCGGGCTGATTGTGCTGCAGGCTCTGCTGGAGAGGGTTTTTCTCCGGAGAGCGGCGCCGGCTTCACCGGCCTGAGAACGGATGAGACGCCGAGGGCGTTGATTCATATTCGGTACCATACAGAAGAAAGGACGGAAAACAACATGAAGAAACTGCTTGCGATGATGCTGTGCGTGGTGCTCCTGTCTGCGGCAATTCCTGCCAGTGCGAGCGCGGCCGCGGACATCAACTTTGTCACCGCCGGTACCTCGGGCACCTTCTATGCCATCAGCGTGGAGGTGGCGAAGCTCTGGAACGAGAACATCGAAGGAATGCGCGCCGTGGCGACACCCTCCGGCGGCGGTGTGGACAACCTGAATCAGGCCAGGGATGGGGAGGCACAGATCGGCATCGCGAATGCAAATCTGGTCTATCAGTCCATGATGGGCACGGATGCATTTGACGGTGACGCCAATCCCGATATCAGGATCTTCGCCGGGCTGTATTATAATCCGAATCAGGTCGTTGTGACGGATGCCAGCGGTATCGAGACCATTGCCGATCTCAAAGATGCCCACTTCTCTGTTGGTGCAGCCGGATCCACCACCATCGACGAGGCGGTGCATCACCTGGCCACTGCGGATCTGACCCTGGACGACATGAAGACGGAGTATATGGATGTGGCATCCTCCGCGGATGCGATCCAGAACAAGCAGCTGGACGGTGCCTGGGTCATGGCCGGCGTACCAAATGCCGGTGTGACACAGATTCTCACGAGCAGCGATGCGCACCTTCTTGCCATCCCGGAGGAGACCGTAAAAGCTCTGCAGGAAGATTATCCCTGGTATGCCGCCTATACGATCCCGGCAGGAACCTATGCCGGACAGGATGAGGATGTCCCCACTTCCGCGGTAAAGCTTACGCTCTTCCTCACGCCCGATGTCGACGAGGAGACCGCCTACCAGATGGCGAAGGTCTTCTGGGAGAACTGGGACAGCCTGACGGAGAACTTCGCCGCACTGAAAGCGGCCGACCCGGAAAAGGCCTGTGAGGATCTCGCCGGCGTGCCCCTGCATCCTGGCGTCGAGCGCTACTACCGCGAGATCGGCCTCATCGACTAAGCGCCGTGCCGTCAAAGCGTGCAGTCCTGAACCAGTAATTGTGAGACCTGCACATGGCGGTTTTCTCTTTTTGGATCTGCTGCACATTGTCGTCAGACAAGAAAGAAGGAAACAACAATGAGCAACAAGACCACAAAGGGAATAACAGCCCGCAGAACACGGTTCGCCCGCGTCCTGCGGGCTCTTTCTGCCTGCGGCATGAAGGAGCCGGATGGATCGCGGGGAGCGGATTTTGGAGAAAAGTTGGAGAAAAACAGAAAGTGAGAAAAATACTTGACAAGCGCAGAATGAACGACTATAATCCAGACAGTTCCGAATTAAAGAGGTCTAATTTTTTTAGCAGAGAGTTAAACAATTTTAATTTAAATAAAAACAGTTTAACCGATCGGAACGGCGAGAGCGCATGGAAGATACCGAAAAACGGGTCGACTGTGCGGTTTATATTTGACGGCGGATTAGAGGTTTCTAATATACTTTAGGCCAGAATAATTAGCTTTGCCTACTAAATCGGGCCCCAAAACAGCCGGAAAGAAAGAAGGACAGCAATGAACCTGCTGAAAAGAAGTTTCAGTGCCATGCTGATGCTTGCTCTGCTGGTTTCCGCGTTTACAGGTATCGCTGCATTTGCGGGAGACAGCGCTTCCACCCGCTGGGCGGATGCGGCGGATGAAATCGACAAATACCTCGATGCTGCGTTTGAGAGCTATCTGGACGGAGACGCGAAAACGGCATACGACAACGTCAGTAATGCATATTTCCGTGTTTATGAGACGACCGGCTTTGAGCGGCAGACCATGAGCTATGTCTCCGGCAACCGTAAAAATGCGGTGGAGATGCAGTTTTCAACCTGTAAGGCGGCGGTAAAGAAGGATAACACCGATCTGGAGACCAAGGTCAAGGTCCGTTCAGCCCTGACCAAGCTCAAAAGCATGATCCGCGAAGACGGAAACAAGCTTGCGGCGCTGCAGGGCGGCGTGCAGAGCGAGATGAAGTACTATCTGCGCGGAGAACTGGTTTCCTCCGACCCGTATGCAGACTTCTCTGCGGACCCCGGCGCAGCCGCAAAGTACGAGAATTGGTATGAAGCGGCGACGCTGGTCAAGGAACTGCTTGATACGGCGTATATGGGCTATCTGGACAAGGACTTTGAAGCTGCCGAGGACAACATCAACACTGCCTATTATACCGTGTATGAGGAGTCCGGCCTGAATCACGCGATTTATACCGACCTCTCCCTGAAGGACCGCCAGAAGATGGACGGACACTTCACCACACTGCACAGCCTGATATCTTCGGCAGAGGAAAAATATCAGAAGAACAAGTACCGCACCAGCACCGACAGTGCGAAAAACGACATCCTGAAGATGGCAAAGGCGCTGGACACCAAGGAAGAGGAAGCGAAGGCGGCGGAAGTCGCCGCCGCGGCTGAAGCACAGGCCGGGGAGCCAGAAGCAGAAAGCACAAAGCAGAGCGATCCGCGTCTGCTGACCTTCCTCGGCGCGTTCGGAATCATCGTGCGCGAGGGCCTGGAGGCGATTCTGGTCATCGCCGGTATGATCGCATACCTGGTCAAGAGCGGAAATCAGAAGACTCTGCGCAACGTTTACATCGGCTCGGTCCTCGGCATTGTCGCGAGCTTCATTGCGGCTTGGCTGCTCTCTTACCTCAAGCGCGTGTGGACAGGGGCTGGACAGAGCCAGGAGGTCATCGAGGGCATCACAGCCCTGATCGCGGTCTGCGTACTCTTCTACGTAAGCAACTGGATGATCTCGAAATCCGAAGCAGCGTCATGGAGCCGCTATATCGACGACAAGGTTCACTCTTCTGTAGAGACAGGCAGCAGCTTCGCCCTGGCCTTCACCGCGTTCCTCAGTGTTTTCCGCGAGGGCGCCGAGGTGGTGCTCTTCTATCAGCCGATGCTGTCCGAAGGCAATCCGGGCATGGTCTGGGCAGGCTTTGCCGCGGGCTGCGTGCTGCTGGTGTTTGTCTACCTGGCGATTACAAAGCTCTCTATCCGTCTGCCGATCAAGGTCTTCTTCACTGCGACCAGCATCCTGATGGCGGTCATGTGCGTCAGCTTCCTGGGCAGCGGCATCAAGGAACTGGCCGAAGGCAATGTCTTCGACCTGACCATGAACGTGCCGGGCATCCCCGAAAATGATGTGATTCAGATCTTCGGCATTTATCCATGGCTGGAGACCCTGGTCCCGCAGCTGATCCTCTCCGTCATCCTGCTGGTGACCTTCCTGGTAGCTCACTATCGCGGCAAGATGGACGCGCTGCGGGCGGAGCTCACCGCAAAATATGAAGGAGCAAAAGCCTGATCCGATCTGCTGTTTCGGGCGGTATTCCCCCGCGGTATGCCGCTCCGACAATAGAACTGCCCCTGGAAGGGGTAAAGTAAAATGTATTATTGGAGGATCTTCTAATGAAAAAGCTTCTTGCAGTTCTGCTGGCTGTCATGATGGTTCTCAGCGTTGGCGTCGTCGCTTTTGCTGAGGATGAGGCTGGTTTCGACGAGTTCGAACTGGGTAAGGAAGGCGAACAGGAAGTCGGATTCATGACCATGAGCATGGTCTACTTCCAGCCTGTTGATATGGCTCCGGTTGAGAGCGCGACCCCGAAAGAGGGCTCTGACCTGCATATCGAGGTTGACCTCACCGCCAATGAGAACCCCTACAGCTTCCCCGTGGATGGCTGGGTTCCCTATCTGAGCATTGACTATGTGATCTATGATCACGCGACCGGCGAAAAGGTTCTCGATGGTTCCATGATGCCGATGGCCGCCTCCGACGGCCCGCACTACGGCAACAACATCGCACTGGCCGACGGTCTGTATGACATTACCCTCTCCATCAAGAGCCCGGCCGAGAACGGCTATCTGCTTCATGTTGACGACGAGACCGGTGTTGAGGCTGACGAGTTCTGGACCGAACCCCTGACCGCAACCTGGACTGAATGGGAGTTTGTCAAACAGTGGTAATTGCTGCGGCAATCCCTGACATCACAAAAACTTAAGGCTTCACTGCTGACAAACAATACGCGGGGTATTGTTTGTCAGCAGTAAGCGCGTTTACAAGTCGTATCTGGAGGCATGATTCTATGCTGAAATATCTCTGGATGGTAACGCAGGATCTGTTCCTGCCGGTTACCTTCGTATCGCTGATGCACGCAGTACTCGGAAGACAGTTCGGGAAAAAAGGGCGCGCGTTCCATCGAACGGGCATTATTCTGGGCAACCTCGCATCACTGGTGCTGGCCTATTACAAAAACACATCGAATCTCATTATCTCAAGCCACTGGAACCATGTGATCTACGCGGTCATCATGGGCTTCACGCTGGCTTTTGTTCTGTTTCTGCTGTTTTTCGGCCGGAAAAAGCCGGATGCAGCGATCTTCGGCTTCGGTGAGGGACTGCTGTGCCTGGCGGGTGCCGGACTCTCTGCGAGCTGGATCTTCTTCAAGCTGCCCGGCGTCATGGGCTATCCGTTCAATTTCAATACCATGGGCAACGGTTACTGGTCCTGGTATTACATGCAGCGCCTGATCGGCTGGGCGCTCGCACTGGTTATTTTGGTGATATATGCGCATCTGCTGTTTGAATGCGCATTGCAGATAAAGAGAGCGATGCTTCCCAGACTGGTTCTGGTGCTCGGCACGCTTTGGAACGCCTTCTACTGCTTCTGCTACTTCTTTGTGCCCTTTGTCAGCCGCGCCAAGTGGCTGAAGTGGCCGATCCGCTATACAGCGGAGGAATACGGCTGGATCCGAAAGCTGACGCAGTTCGGCTCCAAAAATTTCATGCTTTTCATCTGGACGGTGGCCGTGCTGGTGCTGATCCTGGCTGTGGCGTTCTTTGCGGAGAACACAAAGGTCACGGATCCCTATGAAAACCCCGCGCAGCACCGAAAACTCCGCGCACGCAACCGGCTGCACAGAAGACTCGCCGCAGCGACCGGGATCTTTCTCGCGGCGGTCATCGTGATTCTGAGCCCGGTCAAGAAGTATGACACCCGCGTGATCGAGCTCTCGCCTCCTGAGACCTACAGCGTCGAGGGCGAAGAGATCCTGGTGCCGATGGAGTCGGTTTCGGACGGGCATCTGCACCGCTTTGAGTACCAGACCGAAAACAACATCAGCGTCCGCTGGATCGTGGTGAAGAAGCCAGGTTCGGCAAGCTTCGGCACGGGCTTGGATGCCTGCGAGGTCTGCGGCAATGCCGGATACTTTGAGCGTAACGGGCAGGTGGTCTGCCGCCGCTGCGACGTCGTCATGAACATCAACACCATCGGCTTCAAGGGCGGGTGCAACCCGATTCCGCTCAGCTATGAGGTGCGTGACGGAAATCTCGTGTTCGGGCTGGCGGATATTCTCGCCGGTGAGCGGGAGTTCCGGTAAAGGAGGGCTGAGAACAGATGCTTTTCAAAATGATACGCGGTGTGCTGTTCCATCAGAGAGGTAAAATGCTGCTGATTGCATTCACGATTGCACTGGGTGCATCCCTTGCGACGGGCATGCTGAACGTCATGATGGATGTCGGCGACAAGGTCAACCAGGAACTGAAGACCTATGGGGCCAATATCACCGTCAAACCGAAAGACTCCTCCCTGCTTTCGGACATCTATAACCTGGAAGAAGGAGAGGAGGAGCTGAACGCCTCCTATCTGGAAGAGAGCGACCTCGGAAAGCTGAAGACAATCTTCTGGGCGTTCAATATTGTGGACTTTACCCCGTTTCTGGATACGAACGTGACGCTTCCGGACGGCAGTGCTGCCAAGCTGGTGGGGACCTGGTTCAATCACCATCTCTCCCTCCCGACGGGCGAGGAACTGGATGCCGGCGTGGTCGGCATGCGCTCCTGGTGGGATGTGACCGAAGGCAAGTGGCTCGATGAGAATGACGGAAACGTTCTGGATGAGATTATGGTCGGTACTGCGCTTGCACAGCAGCAGGGCTGGAAGCCCGGCGAAAGGGTGACGCTGTCTGCCTCCCAGGGCAGCAGAGAAGTCGAGATTGCGGGGATTTATGACGCCGGCGGCGATGAGGACTCGCAGATCTTCGCGGTGCTTGACCTGGTGCAGGAGCTGACCGGAAGGGAAGACAAGGTGGCCTCCATCGAGGTTTCCGCCATCACCACTCCGGACAACGACCTGGCACGCCGCGCAGCCAAGAATCCACAGGCGCTCAGCAGCAGGGACTATGAGACCTGGTACTGCACCGCATATGTGAGCGCCATCTGCTATCAGATTCAGGAGGCAATCCCCAACTGCGTCGCCTCGGCGATACGCCAGGTGGCAGAGAGCGAAGGCACCATCCTTGAAAAAACCCAGCTGCTGATGATCCTTATTACGGCGTTGAGTCTGGTGGGCTCGGCTCTTGGTATCTCCAATCTTGTGACGGCCAGCGTCATGGAACGCGCCCAGGAGATCGGCCTGCTGAAAGCCATCGGTGCAAAGGACCGCTCCATCACCGGCGTCATTATTGTCGAAATCCTGATCACCGCGCTGATCGGCGGTGTGATCGGATACTTTATGGGCTTCGGCTTCGCCCAGCTGATCGGACACAGTGTGTTTGGCTCCGCGGTGGAGATGAAGCTGAAGGTGATCCCGATTGTTGCTGCTCTGATCGCATTGGTCACCATGGCGGGAAGCCTTCCGGCCATCCGCACGGTACTGCGCCTCCGCCCGGCGGAAGTGCTCCACGGCGGGCACTGAGAAGGGAGGAACAGTCTGATGTCTAAGAGAAAAATGTTCCTGCGGATGATCACTGCCTCTCTTTTGAGACGCCGTTCCCGCATGCTGATCGCACTGCTGTCGATCGCCATCGGCGCGACGATTCTCTCCGGGCTTGTGACCATCTATTATGACGTGCCACGGCAGATGGGCGCGCAGTTCCGCTCCTACGGAGCAAACATGATTCTTCTGGCAAAAGAGGGAGAGAGCCTCACCACCGATACGCTGCAGGATGCGCTCAGAGCCATCCCGGAGGATCAGCTGGTGGGTGCGACACCCTACCGCTATGTTCGCCTTGACATGACCAGCCGCCAGCAGTCCTTCACGACGGCCGGAACCGATTTTGCCGAGGTACAAAAAACCAGCCCCTACTTCAGCGTGGAGGGCGAATATCCGCAGGCGGAGAAGGAAATCCTCCTTGGAAAGGAAATCGCCGATACCATCGGGGCCAAGGTCGGAAGCTATATCCAGCTGACCTGGCGGCCTGTGGTGACCATCCACGAAAATGCCTCTGACGACTGGGTGCCGAACGCCAGGCTCAGCGGCAGCGCGGAGGGCTTTAACGCCGGAATCGTGGTGGTGGAAGCCAGCCTCGACGACGAAGGGAAAATTGCCTCGCTGGAGATTGATGCTTCTTCCCAGACTCCGGAGATCGGCGGCCAGGTGGAAACGGACCGGAACTTCATATCCCGTTTCATCGGACAGACGCTGCCGGTGACCCTGGGTGAGGATGTGGATGCTGTCTCCGGTGCGACGATCAGCTCTCAGGCGGTGGTGGACGCCCTGAACAATGCCCGCAGCACCGAAAAGGGAGGTGCCGCGGCAGAGCGCTCCGACTACTTCAACGTGACGGGCATTCTGGTCACCGGCGGAGAGGAAGAGTCCTATATCTACATGAATCTGGAAGACCTGGAGGGACTCACGAACGACAAGCTGCTGGATGTGGCGGAACTCAGCGTGTCTGCCAACGCCGAACAGCTGGAGGAATACGCAAGAGCCATCGATGGTTCTGATGCCGGCATCACGGCACGGCTTGTCAAGCGGGTGACCCGCTCGGAGACCGCCGTCCTTGGTAAACTCCAGGCGCTGGTCTTCCTGGTGACGGTGGTTGTGCTGCTGCTCACGATGATCTGCGTATCCACCACGATGATGGCTGTAGTATCGGAGCGCAGGCGTGAAATCGGTCTGCGTAAGGCGCTTGGCGCGCCGGACAGCTCCATCCGTGCGGAATTTCTGGGTGAGGGCATGTTCCTTGGCGGCCTCGGCGGCCTGCTGGGCGGCCTGCTGGGCTTTGTGTTTGCACAGGTGGTCAGCGTGAATGTGTTCGGCTCTTCCATTACGTTCCAACCGCTGCTTCTGCCAATCACGCTGCTGATCTCCATGATGATCGCGGCGGTTTCGTGCCTGTTGCCCATCAAGCGCGCGGTTGCCATCGACCCGGCTCTGGTGCTCAAGGGTGAATAAGTTTAGGAGGAAAATGCAATGAGTCTTCTGGAATTGAAAGGCGTTTCCAAAATATACGGGGAGCTGAAGGCGCTCGACAATGTAAACATCCATGTGGATAAGGGAGAATGGGTGGCGATCATGGGGCCTTCCGGCTCAGGCAAGAGCACAATGATGAACATCATCGGCTGCATGGACAAGCCGAGCACCGGGGAAGTGCTTCTGGACGGCGTGGACATCTCAAAGGAAAGCAGCAAGGCTCTGACGGACATCCGTCGGGATAAGATCGGCCTGGTGTTCCAGCAGTTCCATATGGTCAATTACCTGACGGCAGTGGAAAACGTGATGGTAAGCCAGTACTATCACTCCATGCCGGACGAGGAGGAGGCGCTGGAAGCCCTGGGCCGCGTCGGACTGCGGGAGAGAGCCAAACACCTTCCGAGCCAGCTCTCCGGCGGTGAGCAGCAGCGTGTCTGCGTGGCGCGGGCGCTGATCAACCACCCGGAGCTGATCCTGGCGGACGAGCCCACCGGCAACCTGGACGAGACCAACGAGAACATCGTGCTGGATCTCTTCCGTCAGCTCCATGACGAGGGGACGACCCTGATCGTCGTCACCCACGACCCCGAGGTCGCCGAGGCGGCACAGCGCACCATCGTGCTGGAGCACGGCCGTGTGGCAAGGGAAGTCATCAACGAGAACTTCGGAAAGTAAAGAAACGGGGGCGCTCGATATGAAACGATTCTCTCCGGGAGCAGCCGCCGCGCTGGCGCTGTCTGCCGTGATCACCGTCGGAAGCGTGAGCCTCCTCGGCCCCTGTGTCCATGAGGACGGAAGCTTCGGCTCCTGCCACTGGGCGGGCCAGGCGCTGTTGGGCATCGGCCTGCTTCTCGCGGTGCTGAGCCTCGCGGCGCTGCTGGTGAAAGACGGCAGACTGCGGGCGGGGATGCTCTTCGCTGCAGCTGCGGCCGCGATCCTGGGGATCTTTGTTCCCGGAACGCTGATTCACCTGTGCGGCATGGCGACCATGCGCTGCCGCGCAGTAATGCGGCCGGCGATGACCCTGCTCTGTGCGCTCACGGCACTCTCCTGCCTGACAGGTGGGATCGCAGCGTACAGAAAGGCCGGCAGCGAAAAATGAAGCGCAGAAGTCTTGCAGTCAAAAATCTGCTGAGGAAACCCGGTCGAACCTCCGCCCTGGTGATTCTGACGGCGTTGCTGGCACTATCGGTGTTTGGCGGCTCGGTGGTGGTGGGATCTCTGCGGCAGGGCTTTCGCAGCCTGGAGTCCAGGCTCGGAGCGGATATCATTGTGGTGCCGTCCTCAGCCCAGTCAAAAGTGAGCTTCCAGAACATGCTGCTGCAGGGAACGAACGGCGCGTTCTACATGGACGGAAAAAACCTGGATCGAGTGCGGGAGGTGGCAGGTGTGGAACTTGCCGCGCCGCAGGTGTTTCTTGCGTCTCTGAAGGCGGACTGCTGCTCGGTGAAAATCCAGGTCATTGGGTTTGATCCGGAGACAGACTTCTTTGTCCGGCCGTGGATCGAACAGAGCTACACAAGACAGCTCGGTGATCTGGACGTGGTGGTGGGGAGCAAGGTGGAATCCGGTGTAGGCGAGATCATCCGCATCTATGATGAGCGCTGCAAGGTGGTCGGCCGCCTCGCAGCGACCGGAACCGGACTGGACACCGCGGTCTACTGCAATCTGAGCACCATGAAAATGCTGCTGACAGCAGCAGAGGAAAAGGGCGTCTCCCACAAGGTCAGCAGTGACGAGTCGGATGACCGGATCTCAGCCATCTATGTCAAGGTGAAAGACGGTTATGATATCGGGGCGGTCAACAGTGAGATCCAGGGCCACACCAGAAAGTGCAGTGCGGTCAGGACCAAGAGCATGCTGACCGACGTCTCCGACAGCCTGTCGGCGATCTCGGGCACGGTGGCGACCCTGATCGGAGCCATCTGGCTGCTGTCTCTGGTGATCCTGGTGGTGGCCTTCGTGATGATCGCCAATGAGCGGAAGAGGGAATTTGCGGTGCTGCGTCTGCTGGGAACCTCACGGGCGATGCTGGGCGGCATGATCCTGAAGGAATCAGCGCTGTGCAGCCTGGCGGGCGGCGCACTTGGCGTGCTGACGGCGTCGATGCTGGTTTTCCCGTTCACGACGCTGATCGAGACGAGACTTGGTCTTCCGTATCTGAGACCCTCTGCCGGGACAATCACTGCGCTTGCCCTGGCGGCCCTGGCGGCCACCGTCATGGTGGGTTCGCTGGCATCCTCCTGGGCATCGTTTCGGCTGAGCCGGGTCGATCCGGGCACGGTATTGCGGGAGGGAAACTGAGATGATCTTATCTGCAGAACAGATCAGCAAGCGGTACTTCCGCAAATCCGGCGAAGCCAATCACTTCTACGCCGTGAAGCCCCTGAACCTGATGCTGAGGCCCGGAACCGTAACCGTCCTGTGCGGAAGAAGCGGTTCAGGGAAGACGACGCTGCTGCACATACTCTCCGGCCTGCTGACGCCGACGGAGGGAAGGGTGCTGCTGGGGGAGACGGACCTCTACAGCTTATCGGACAAGGAGCTTTCAAAACTCAGAAACGCGTCCATCGGCGTTGTGCCGCAGGCACGGAGCGTCCTCGACACCCTGACTGTGAAAGAAAACATCCTGCTGCCCTCGTTGCTCTACGGGACAGAAGACCGATCCGAAGAGGCGGCGCACTGGATGGACACTCTGCACATCGACGGACTGGCAGATTCCCGGGCATCCGAGCTTTCCGGCGGTGAACTCCGGCGGACGGCCATCGCACGGACGCTCTGTATGCATCCGCCGGTGATTCTGGCGGACGAACCCACCGGAGACCTGGACGATGAGAACACACAGCTGGTTTTCGGCTGCTTCCGAAAGGCAGCGGAGGAGGGAGCTGCGGTCCTGATCGTCAGCCACGAAATCGATGCTCTGAACAACGCAGACGTGGCTTTTCGGATGGACGGGGGACAGCTGAGTACCCTGAGCTGACGGAGAAACAAGAAAACCTCACGCAGGAAACGGAAGTTCCGTGACCAGCGTGAGGTTTTTCATAACGGATGAGGGGATTGTGAGGGATCAGCAGGCAGCAGAGACTGCAGCACGCACAGCGGGACGGGTGAAAACATGGCAGAGAAGGGCGCCCGCGAGTGACGCGCCGGCGCCGATCAGAAGGACCGTGCGCACCGGCAGCGCGTCATAGAGCGGACCGCCGATGGCGCTGGAGAGAATGTTCCCCAGAGTCACCATTCCAAAGGCGAGTGCCTGACCCTTGGCGGAATCCTTGGGATCAATGTTCAGAATGACATACTCGACCATCGCCGGGGTGATCATGGCGAAGGAGACCAGCTGCAGAACATTGGCTGCATACAGACCGCCCATACTGGGAGCCAGAGCGATCGCCACCGCCTTGAACACAAACATCGAGGAGGCAAAGCAGACAGTAGAGGCACAGCTGAAACGGCGGAGCAGGCGATCATACAGAAACATCATGGGGATCTCCATGACGGCGGTAAAGCCGCTGATCAGGCCCATGTCCGAGGTGTCGCCATGGACGTTCCGCACCACGTTGATCAGATAGTTGTTTACCAGGTTGTGGGTGAAGAAAAGCAGCGCGACCCCGGCGAGCACACCGAAGAAGCGGCGGTTCTCCCGGTAAAACTGCGGGAAGCTGCTGGAGGCGGACTTGTTCCTGCGGCGAAGATCTGCATCTCCTTCGACTTTCCGCATACTGAGACAGAGCAGAAGCAGCGCCGCCGCCTGCAGTCCGATGCCGGTGAGAAACACCGCCGGCAGGATCTGAGGACCGATCATTTCAAGCAGATGACCGATCAGCACGGAAACCGGCGCAAAGGCAAGGGAACCGGTTCCTCTGGCCGCTCCGTAATTGATATGGCCGATGCGAAGACCCAGGTCGACACTGATCTCCGTGTTCATGGGATTCAGAGTGATTTCGACACCGATGAGCAGAGTGGTCAGCAGCGAGACGGCCAGGCTTCTGCCGGGGAGCTGCCGCAGCAGGAGAACCAGAACCACCTGAAGGATGAGCAGCAGCCACTGGCATCGGTAGACCGTGACCTTCTCAGAGCGATCAACCAGCGCTGCCAGCTGCTGAGGGATCAGAAACCCCAGAATGTAGCCGGCTGCGAGGATCTGGCCGAGCCCGGTGTTGCTGTACCCGCGGGCTTGCAGATAGACGGAGGCAAAGCTTACAATGCCGCAGAAGCTGCCCCAGTAAAGCCCCTGAATCAGGGCGTATTCCAAATTTGCGACACGGAGCAGACGGGAAGACTCATGCATCGAAATCACCGCTTTATTATAAAAATGCGGTGATTATTATATCTGCAATAAAGAACTCGTCAAGTGGCATTTTACACAGTTTTCTGTATGAGCATAACAACATCAGGGACGGATTTCAGGCTCTTTCAATTCCCAGCGCATTCAGAATTGCCACGGCGTTACGCAGAGGCTGCACATAGCCTTCAAGGGTCCTGACCTTCACGGCAAGACCGCGTGAGCGGGGATTGATGTAGATACGGCATTTCTCCCGCCCGTTCCTGGCTTCCTGAATCAGATTCAGGGCGGCCGAATTCCCGTCGAATGCCAGAAGTGCCGATGGCCTGCGCTTGAAAATCTCATAGGCGAAGCTCTTGTACAGTCCCATGGGAGAACTCTCAATGCTCAGCAGCACACGGACCCCTGATTTTTGCAGCCGTGTCTTCTCTGCACGGCTGATCAGGCGGGGCACGATGGCAAAGATCCGAAATCGGCCTGCCGCCTGCTGTACAAGAAAGGCTTCCTGCCCGGTCAGACTGTGGCCAATCACAAAAAAAGCCTTTTCCGGGTTCGCATTCTCAAGAAGCGCTTCGAGGAATTCCCGGTCATCCGCGCGGAGCCTGCTGCGGTGGCTGCTGTTGTTGAAGCTTCCACCTGCAATAATGATCGGGAACCCATCCTCCGGCAGCTCAGAAAGCTGATCCCGGAGTACTTCCTCAGCGTTCAGTTTCTCAGATACCTGCCAGAGAATTCTGCTGTTCTGCGTTGTCTGTTCCAGAAGTGTGCGGTAATAACGTTCCGGATCTCCGGATTGGAACTCCCGTTGAAACTGTTCGGATTTCTCTTCAAAAACCTGCCGGCTGCTCACAAGAATCTCATCTTCGCTCTGACGCATGCGGCAGAGCTCTTCAAACCGCATGCCGAGCAGTTTTTCAAGGCTCAATTCCTCATCGATGGAGTTTGTGCCGTACAGGGCGCCGCCGTCCGTACCCTGTACGCAGCGAACCCCGGCATCAAGATACTGCCGCAGGGGGTGGTGCTCCAGACTGCTGAGATTGTTGAGCCTTACATTGGAGCTGATCTGAAACTCCAGCGTGACCCTGTTGTCACGGAGCTCCTCAAGCAGGCGCGCCCCTTTGGCGCTTCTCAGGTCGCAGGTGTACAGGCCATGGCCGATACGCAGTGTTGGGAATTCCTGTCCTTCGTGCAGCGCGTCCTTAACACAGCGAATGGCATTGGCCACATTGTCACGCAGACTGTCGTTCTCGCCGGCGTGAATACGGATGACGAAACCGCTGTTTTCATCCGCAATTCTGACAAGTTCCCCGATCACACCGCGCAGCTCAAGAATATCGTTGATCTCCTCGCCGATGATATCCGCGCCAGCCACATAGGGGTCGCGCGCCGTGATGCCGAGACAGCGTAAGTTCTCCGCCAGATAGTCGCCGGGTGTTACCTGATCGCGTACTATGGTCAGAGGCGTACGACGGATACCCGCCAGAAAGCGCAGCAGTACCCCGGTCTCCCGCGTTATATTCGGCATGACCTCGTGAATCTGCCGCAGTTTTGCCGGGAATTCCGCCGCATTGAGCAGCGAAGTATCCGTGATCTCGGCATACTCAATTCCATAGCGCCGGTATTCTCTTGCGATCCAGAGCAGCAAATCCTGAAAGAGCGTGTTCCGGCGATAGCGTATATCCCCCCGGTCATCCCGGATCCGGGAGGCATAGTTGCGGACTTCATGGTTGGGAATCTGCTCAATGCTGAGGGCAGGAAACTGCTTTTCTGCCGCGATCCCTTTCGTGAAGATGTAGCGGTAAAGATAGACTTTTTCCAGATCGGCAAAGACAGCCTGCCCATCCTTCGGGATGGTCAGGGAATTGCGTATGCGTGCGATATTGGACGCTGCGTCTGCGGGATTGCCGAGAATGAGATCGGCAAAATTGATAAAGGTGAAATCATCAATTCGCCGTTCCCGGTGTTTCCCAGTCATCGGAAGATCACCCAGTTCCCGCTCCGCCTTCTCCCTGGCCGCTTCCAGCCGCCCGTGCTGCTCCGGCGTACAGTGCAGACCAAGCTTTTTTATGTAATAATAGGGATAGCGGATCTGGTGCATCACGCCAAGTGCAATCAGAAGCTCGGGTGGAAGATTTCCGTTCATGTGTGTATGCAGATCGGTATGGAACTTGCACTCGCTGCGGATATAGGTCTTAACCAGGGTCTTTTCTACACCCAGCCGGTAGTCCTTGGTCTGACTCATCAGTGTTTTGGATATGGCAGGAATGGACGCCTTGAGTTCAACGCTTCCGTCCGGGAAAATGTTTGCAACCTTTGTCCCGCCGAGGCGCAGAATATACATACGACGGTTTGCACCGTCAAAATAGCAGGGAACTTCTCCACGGATCACGAGCAGACCGCTCTCATCCTGTGCCGCTGCGAGATCGAAGAGACTGGCCAGATTCCGGATCAGGTTTCCTGTGCGGTGGTTGGGCGTACGCATGATGTAATGCATCCGCTCACCTTCCATATAGAGGTCAACAACAATATCCTTTTCCCGGTCCAGATAAAACTGCTGAAAGAATACGATGGCAACACACCTCCCGTCGTTCTGTTCATCCATCCTTCTCCTGACGGATGCCGATACCCGTTTTCTTAAGTATATGCGATTTGCCGATTCCAGGCAAGCGCAATCTTCTTCGGAATATGGCCTGGCAGGCTTGTGTGAGTGTCGTTCAGGGGAGAAACAAACGCCGTCAGAGCGGTAGACGGCTTCCACCGCTCTGACGGCGTCTTTGGCATAAGCCATTTGCTCATGCCGGGCAGCGTGTTATCAATATCCGGGATTGCGGCAGTCAGAGACAGTTCCCTGTTCCATGCTGCTGCGCAAAGCGGGCACGGATGTCCTCCATCAGCTCTGCCCAGCGTGAGTCACTCCGATAGAAGACGGGGGTGTCGCCCAGTGGGGCGGGGACGGTATGATCACCCTGCGCCCAGGCTTTCCCGGTCCAGAGGTGAATCCATTCCCCTCTGGGAAGATAGACAGTACACACACTCTGATTTGCCTGCCAGACAGGGGCGACGAGAACATCTTCGCCGAGAAGATACTCAAACTGTTCCGAATAGCAGCGCGGATCATCCTCGTGATGCAGGAAGAGCGGGCGCTGTACAGGGATGCCCTGATCCGCATTTTCTTTTACCAGCGCCCTGAGCAGGGGGGCAAGCGCAATATGTATATCTACCAGACGGGCAAGCCGGTCCATACAGTCCTCATCGTCGTAATACTGGAAGTTGGTGTCCGGCCGGTTGCCCTCGTGGGTACGCATGACCGGCGTAAAGGCTGCCATCTCTGCCCAGCGGAGAAGGACTTCCTTTGTGCGGGTATTGTCAAATAGACTGGTATAACCGCCGATATCGCTGTGGGTCAGCCCGCAGCCGCTCATTCCGGCACTCAACGCTGCACAGATGACGGTGCAGAGCCCGTCGTGGCGTGAGAAGTCCACGCTCTGATCACCTGCCCAGAGCAGTGTGCAGTACTTCTGACTGCCCGTGAAGCCGGCACGCATGAAATAGACTACATCACCGAGCCTGCCGGACTCCGAAACAGCGTCGTAGTTGCACTTCGCCCAAAGCGCTGGCCAGTGGTTGTGCTCGATCATGGGACTTCTGCCGCTGTGGAGGACGATATCATCCGTCGGGAGATATTCCCCGAAGTCGGCCATCCAGCCGTCAATACCGATGTCGAGGCTGTACTTTTTTATGACCTCGTCCTTGAACCAGCGGTAGGCCTTTGGATTGGTGAGGTCGATGACGCCGCAGTTGAACTCGCCGAAATCAACGAGATAGATGCTTCCATCGCTGCGGCGGGCAAACGCATCGGCTTCCAGTCCTTCCTGATAGAGCTCCCCGCCCTCGACCAGATAAGGATTGATATAACCCAGAAACCGGATCCCGCGGTCATGCAGCTTACGAATCTCTGCGGGGAGATCGGGGTACATCCCGGGATGGTAATGCCAGTCCCACTGCAGGCGTTTGCCGAAGGATGTAACGCGCTTGCCGCACCAGTCCTGGCACCAGACGGCGGAGACCCTGATGTTATGCTGCAGGGTCTTTTCCAGCAGGCCGAATGAGCGCTCATTTCCGCCCTGAACTCCTATAATCAGACCGTTATAGATCCAGTCGGGGAGTTCCGGCTGACGACCGAAGAACGCGGTCTCTTTCCGCAGCAGGTCGAGGAAGCTGTCCGCCGCCTCGATCCGAACGGAGGCGGGAACCTCCCAGAACTGCAGCTCGTGAAAGTCAGGATGGCGGAAATCGAAATCGGCATAGGCGGTGGTGTCCGCATGCAGATAGTAATGACGGCTGGATACAAAGGTCGGCTGAGGGAAGTTCGTATTGTAATAATCGCCGCCGGCCCTGTTTTCCACGTCCGAACGCCATGTGACATAGGTGGTCTTGTCACGACCGACACCGGGTTCGGAGGTCCAGAGCGGGAAATGTCTGCCTCGCAGGTTGAAATAGGACATCTGTTCGCCGCAGCCCCAGCAGCTCTCGTCCTGTTCTGCGGGGACGCGGAGCCAGACGCGGTTGATCGCGGGATTCTTCTGCGTAAAGCGAAGCACAGCGCAGTCACCGTCAAGTGTCAGACGGAGACTGAGATCCTCGCCGTATTCGACGACGGCGCCGTCCGGCTGCTCCGTGAAGGAAGTGGGGGAAAGTGCCCGGCGTTCGATGACATAGTCCTCGATCTTGAAGTTCTCCCGGCCGCAGCCGACGTAGATCATCGGGAAGGACGCGGAGGAGCGCAGAAGGGTTTCGCCGTGACGCTCCAGGCACCAGTCGGAAAGATTATTGATTAGTTTCATAAAAGGCTCCCTTTTCCAGAGGTGATATTGGAACGCTCTCCCGCGAGAGGGGAGAACGGCCGGAACATCAAATCAATACTTGCAGACTTCAAAACCGAACATCTCCGCCAGAACCTTCAGGGTCTCGGCGTGATGGCCTTTGACAATGGCAAAGTGGGGCTCGAAGCCGGAGCGGATACTCTCCTCGACGACTTCACGACTGTTGCGGTCGGTCTTTACGACGATGGACGTGCCGATGAACTGCTTGGGCTTGTCAAGAACGGAACCCTCAGCGATAAAGAAACGAAAGCTGCCGTCTGGCTTGCGGCCGATACGGAAGATGGTGGCCTCGGGGAATGCTTCGCAGCCAAAGTCCATGGCGGGGCCGATTTTGCGGTTGGGGTGTACACCGACGACAGCGCCGGTATCCTTGCGCGCCAGACTGCATGCCGCGGCGCCACAGTGCCAGTAGGTGATGCTGCTCTCGGCTTCATCTATCGCGACCGGATCTCCGAAGAAGACGGGCTCATTGGACAGCTGCATGCCGATCCACATGGAGAGCGCACCGTAGACATCTGCCTCACAGGCTGCGGCGACGCCCTCGTCGTTCAGCATGCTGAGCACGGTGCAGACCGGAGTGCCGAATGAGGTAAAGAAATCAGGCCAGCAGCGAGAGGCCAGGGCACCGATATGATGGGAAGTGACATAGTCGCGATAGGCTTTCAGCAGGCGGGCATGGTCGTTCCGGTTGTTCTCGGGCGTCCTGTCCAGCCCGCAGGTGCACTTCTCGGTATCCCGCAGGTATTTGGCACAGTCTTCATCGGTATAGGACTTTGCCATGTCAATCAGCTCACGGGCCTCGATGGACTCCAGCTCAACACCGAAGGTGTTCATCAGCTCGCTGTCCAACGCGCGGCCGAACCCAAAGCCCTGAGGCGTATGGCCGATGGCGGCCATGGTGAGGCTGTGCATTGCTTTCCTGACCTTCGCGGCTTCGACGGTGGATTTCACAGCGGCGACGACAGAGTCCTCTTCCGGCGCACCGAAGCACCAGTTGAATGCCCGGCTGTCAAAGGCGGCAAGGGTGTTCGCGGCAGAGTATGCGCCGGTCAGAGAGTTGAGACGCAGCCTGCCGCCGTCGATGACCGGCTCACGCAGAGTCCAGAGCAGCAGCGGGCAGTCATAGCGGCGGAGCACCTCGGCCATATAGGCGGCGTTGGCAAAGGTCAGGTTCTGGAACACAATCAGGTCCGGCTGCAAGCCGTCAAGAAATGCGCGCAGCTTGTCCAGCGTCAGCAGCATCTCATCCGGGCAGACAAAGTTGGCGTCCACGCTGCGGAGCATGCTGCAGGAGCGCTCAAACTGATCCTGGGCAGTCTCGAGGTGATAGGTGGGAACTCCCACGGGAATATAGACAGAACAGAAGCTCATCATGATACCTCCTAAAATTGCTTAACAGCGTAAAACATAATAACCATAAAGCAGGGATATGTCAAGATCTAATTTCCCGGGCGAAGTGAATACACTATTGACAAACACAGCAATTAGGGTTACACTGTCAGTTGTTTAGAAGTTTTAATTAAATGAAGCTTCCAAAGTTATTTTCCATTTTCATCTTCTATGAGGTACTTATAAAGGAGGAGGACATACCATTGAACTATGATCTGAAAGAAGTCTGCAAAGATATCCGCTGCGATATCATGACCTGCATCGGCCACCTGGGCGTCGGGCATATCGGCGGCTGCCTGTCCGTTGTCGAGGCACTTGCAGTCCTGTATTTTAAGGAAATGAATATTGACCCGGCCAACCCGAAGATGGAAGGCCGCGACCGTTTCATCTGCTCCAAGGGTCATGCGGGCCCCGCCGTCTATGCGACACTGGCAAACCGCGGATACTTTGATAAGAAAGAGCTGCTCACCCTCAACCAGGGAGGCACCAATCTCCCGTCCCACTGCGATATGAACCGCACCATCGGCATCGATATGACCACTGGCTCCCTCGGCCAGGGCTTCAGCTGCGCTGTCGGCGTGGCACTGGGCTCCAAGCTCGAGAAAGACGGCGCGACGATCTATGCCATGATCGGCGACGGCGAGAGCCAGGAAGGCCAGATCTGGGAGGCGGCCATGTTCGCCGCTGCCAAGAAGCTGGACAACCTCATCGCTTTCACAGACTACAATAAGCAGCAGATCGACGGCACGGTCGCCGAGGTTAACGACATCGCTCCTCTCGCTGAGAAGTGGGCGGCCTTCGGATGGAACGTCATCGACGTGGAAGACGGCAACGATGTCGAGCAGGTCGAAAAGGCTGTTGAGCATGCCAAGCTCGGCCGCGACAGCGGCAAGCCCACCATGATCATCCTCAACACCCTGAAAGGCTGCGGTGTCAAGTGGATTGAAGACATGGGTTCCGGCAACCACAACTGCCCGGTCAGCGAGGAGCAGGCTGAGGCAGCCATCCGTGAAATCAGAGGGGAGGACTAATCCATGGAAATGAGAGCTGTTTATGCCGCGTGCCTCGCGGAAATGATGGAAAAGGACAAACACGTTGTCATTCTGGACGCCGACCTGGGCAAGGCTAGCGGTACCCTGAGCCTCCGCGCCAAGTTCCCCGAGCAGAGCTTTGACTGCGGCGTTGCCGAGCAGGACATGGCCTCCATCGCTGCCGGCCTTTCCAGCTACGGCTTCAAGCCCTGGATTGAGAGCTTCACTCCGTTTGCAACCCGCCGCATCTGCGACCAGATCGCCATCTCCATCTCCTATGCCAAGCGCAACGTCAAGATTGTCGGCACCGACCCCGGCATCTCTGCCGAACTCAACGGCGGTACCCACATGAGCATGGAAGACATTGGTGTCATCCGCTCCATCCCCGGCATGGTCATCTTCGAGCCCGTGGACGAGGTTCAGCTCCGTGCCGCGATGCCAGTCCTGAACGAGTATGACGGTCCGGTCTATGTCCGCCTGTTCCGCAAGCAGCTTCCTGTCGTCTTCGGAGAGGACTACAAGTTTGATCTTTTCAAGGCCGACACCATCAAGGAGGGCAAGGATCTCACCATCTTTGTCAGTGGCATGCTGACCGCCGACGTTGTTGAGGCCTCCAAAAAGCTCGCCGAGGAAGGCATCGATGCCGAGATCATCAACGTCCACACCATCAAGCCCATCGACAAGGGAACGGTTGTCGCCTCCGCCCGCAAGACCGGCGCGGTTCTGACCGTGGAGAACCACAATGTCATCGGCGGCCTGCAATCGGCAGTCCTCGAAGCCCTCGCAATGGAGAAGATCCCCGTTGTCGCCGTCGGTGTCCAGGATCACTTTGGCGAAGTCGGGAAGCTTCCGTATCTGCGCGAAGCCACCGGCCTCACGGTCGAGAACATCCTCGCCAGCGCCAGAAAGGCAGTCACCCTGAAGTAATCATTCCAACATGAAAGATCCCGCCCTGCGGGGCGGGATCATACTTTTGACTGATATCCGATTCTGTCCGGAATTGCGGAGAATAAAGGAGAAAAAAGATGAAAATTGCCATTGGAAGCGATAAGTCCGGTTTTTCCGCGAAGGAAGCCATCAAAGCATATCTGGCCGAAGCAGGTGTCGAGTTCGACGATCTTGGCACCACCGATCTCGAACAGGTTCATCCCTATTATCAGGTTGCGAGCGAGGTTGCCCCTCTGGTCCAGAACGGCACCTATGACAGGGCTGTGCTGATCTGCGGCACCGGCGCCGGCATGTCCGTTGTCTCCAACAAGTACAAGGGTGTTTACGCGGTTGCCTGCGAGGGCGTCTATTCCGCCAAGATGGCCCGCGCCATCAACAATGCGAACATCCTCTGCATGGGCGGCTGGATCGTCGGACCGGAAATGGCCGTCGAGATGGTCAAGACCTTCCTCGCCACCGACTGGTGTCAGGATCTGGAAGACTGGCGTGCCGCCAACATGCACAAGTTTGCCGCCAAGGTGGACGAGATTGAGGCAAAGATCTATGGCGCATGATTTTATCTATTCCCAGCCGGTCAAGATCTATTTCGGCAAGGGAAAGTTTGCAAAGCTCGGTGAAGTCCTGAAAGAACTCGGGCTGGAGCGCTGCGTCATCGCCTGCGGCAGACACTTTGCCCCGACGGCGAAGGAGATGCAGGGGAATGACAGCCGTATTGTCGCCGTATTCGGCGGCGTGGAGCAGAACCCACAGCTCTCCGGTGTCATCGAGACCACCCGCCTGGCCCGTGAGACCGGGGCTGACGCCATCATCGGCATCGGCGGCGGCAGCGCCATCGACACGGCGAAGTTCGCCGCTGCTATCGCCCTCAGCGATGGGGAAGCCATCGACTACTATCACGGGGAGAAGCCCTTCCCGGCAGAGCGCCTGACCATCATCGCGGTTCCGACAACGGCCGGAACCGGCAGCGAGGTGACACAGGTCTCCGTCATCAGCCACGAGACCGAGAAGAAGACCATCAATAACCCGGTCTTCATGCCGAAAGTGGCCATCGTAGACCCGGTGCTCAGCAGTACTGTTCCTCCTCGCACAACCATGAACACCGGTCTCGATGCCATGGCACACGCACTCGAAGGCTACTGGAGCAAGAACCACCAGCCGATCTCTGACCTGATGGCGGTGGAAGCCGTCCGGACGATTCTGGAAAACCTGGAGACGGCCTATACCGATGGCAGCAACCTGGAAGCGCGTTCCAACATGGCCTATGCCTCTCTGCTTGGCGGCCTGAGCTTCGCCCTGCCGAAAACCGCCGGCTGCCACGCCTGCAGCTATCCTCTGTCTGAGGACTATCATCTGCCCCACGGCGAGGCCTGCGCCTTCACGCTGGACAGCTTTGTCCGCATCAACGCAGACGAGCGCCTGGAGCTCCTCTGCCGCCGGGTCGGTCTCACCGGAACCGAAGAACTCGCTCAGCGCATCGCGGCACTCAAGAAACTGGCCGGCCTGCGCAGCCGCCTGGGTGACCTGGGTGAAGTCAATCTCGATAAGCTGGCTCATGACTGTGCCGTCCACGGCCTGATGAACAATAACCCCGTGCAGATGGACGAAGCTGCCCTTCGGGCAATGTTCGAGAAGCTGGCCTGATAAACCGTTTTACCGCCATACCTTCGGGATGGCCGGAGTGAAGAATTCAATCCCCGCCCGGCCGGGCGGGGATTTCACAAGAGGACGATGGTATGAAGGATGACTTGAAATACACCCTGATGGTGATCGGAATGGTGGTCTCCTGGTCGATCTATTACGCAGTAAGCAAAATCGTTGTGGATGCGACCGGTTCCGCGAGGCTTGCGGGCTTCCTCCTGCGCAGCGCAGCGCTGATCTTTCTGACGATCCAGCTGCTGGCCGACCGGAACTTCAGCCGCCTTTTCCACCAGGGCAAGGCGGTGCGGATCCTGGTCATGATCGGCGTGTTCGGTTTTCTGCTGGATCTGTTTGCAAATCTCGGCTATGCCGGCGGCTCACTGAGCACCGGTACCGCGCTGCTGAAGACCGATGTCCTCATGGTGAACCTTGCCACGGTCATTCTCTACCACAAGCGGCTCTACATCTCCGACTGGCTTGGGACTTTGATCATGCTGGGCGGCGTGCTGCTGGTGCTGGGTGTCGACTTCGGCGGCATGACCCTGCATGTGACGGACCTCTACTTTCTGCTCTCCGCAGCCTGCGTCAGCGCGAACGCATTTATCATCAAGGCGGCTCAGGAGAAGTACCATGAAGACGCGGATATGATCTCCTACTACAACAATGCTGTGGTGCTGATCCTTTTCGGCTGCAGTGCCGCGCTGCACGGTGAGCTCCGTATCCCTCAGAACATGGGGAGCGGCTTCTGGTGGCTGGTGATCCTGGGCGGACTTGCCCAGACGGGAATCTATTTCTTCTACTACCGCAATCTCAGACACTTCGAAGTCTGGCTGGTCAAGCTGTATCTCCTGCTGATGCCGGTGCTGAGTTGCTTTATCGGCGTATTCTTCCTGAACGAAGAACTGACGGTGAAAAAGGTCCTGGGTATCCTGGTGGTGCTGGCCGGCGCAGCAGTGATCCTGCAGCGCGGCCGAATCAATCACAGCGGGAGACCGACCCGCGACACCTGAAAGATCAGAAGAGAGGTAGTTCATGTCCTATCAGGGTGACAATTTGATGAGTGTGAAACGCAGCAACCGGAGTGCGGCGCTGCGGATCCTCCACGAGAAGGGCGCGATGTCCCGCAAGCGGCTTGCCGAGAACATGCACCTGACACCCGCCGCCATCACCAAGATCGTCGGCGAGATGATCGCGGACGGCCTGCTGGTAGAAGGAGAGATACTCTCCAGCAGCGGTGCCGGGCGGCGCGAGATCCTGATTGACATCAATGCGGAGGCTGCCTGCGGCCTTGGCGTGCTCATCAACCTCAGGCAGGCGATTTTGTCAGCGGTGTGGCTGGACGGGAATGTGATCTTTTCCGAGGAAATCGAGCTTGGGCCGAAAGCCGCAGCCAGAGAGACAGCAGAACGGCTCTCCGCCCGACTCCTGGAACTCACGAAGGAATACGGAATTCAACAAGAGTCCGTGATTGGCCTCGGACTTGCGGTACGCGGCATCACGTCCGAAGATGGGCGTATCGTGCGAAACAGCTTCGGCGCACTGGCCGAGACCGACTATCCACTCTGTGAGGAATTCGAAAGACTGACCGGGTTTCGGACAATCATGGAGAACAATGTCCGATCGCTTTTTGCGGCGCAGATGTTTGTCTCCAGAGACGAGACATCCGGCTCCCAGTTTTTTGTACGATGCGGTTATGGCATCGGTGCGGCGCTCTCCATCGATGGCAAAATCTGGCACGGTGTAACAGCACAGTGCGCCGAGATCGGTCACATCCCAGTGATCCGCCGGGGCGGCAAGCCCTGCCACTGCGGAAAGAGCGGCTGCCTCGAGACCATTGCCTCACCCGGGTCCATGCGTGAGGACGCAATTGCGATCCTGTCGCCGGAGAAGACACCGTTGCTGTGGCGGAAATACCGGAACCGGGATACCGACAGCCTCAGTGTATTCGATGTCTTTGCTGCCGCAAGCAACGGCGACGAGGGAGCATCTGAGATCGTCGACCGTGCGATTCAGGCACTGGGAACAGCCATCAAGGCGGTGATCTATCTGGTGGACCCCGGGAAGATCGTCCTCTATGGAAGTCTGTTTGAGGACGCCTATTACCTCTCCAGGCTCATGAGCGAGCTGCAGGAGGGGGTAGATACCCGGCACGATGTGGTCGTTGAAAAGAGCAAGTACAACCAGCAGCTGGAGGATCGAGCAGCCGGTCTGCTGGCAGTTCAGAACTATATCGACAACGGAGGAATACGGTAATGGAAAATGTATTGGAAATGCTTCGGAAAAAGAACCCCGGTCTGCCCCTCTACTGCGTGACGGACCCGGAGTTCCGACGCTATGGACGCGTTCTGGCTGGTGAGACCGCGGAGCTTGCAGCCGCCCTGGATACCTGCGCCATTCCGGCAGAGGGAAACTGCTACCAGGCTTCTGTGCCTGTGCTGGAGGCGGCTGGCCTCATGAAGGATTTGAAGCGCGTTGTATTTGGCGATATGCCGATCGAGGCGGGCTACTGCAACGGCCGCGGCTTCCAGCTCAACGCCATGGAGTACCACAAGTGCAGTGAAGTGAACTTCACTACCACCGGGCTGGTGCTGCTGCTGGCGCTGCCGGAGCAGCTGGACGATGGCAGACTGGACAGCGCCGATGTAGTGGGCTTCTATCTGCCGGCCGGTGTGCTGGTAGAAATCTTCCCCCTGGTGCTGCATTTCGCACCCTGCCGCATCACCGAAGACGGTTTCCGCTGCCTGGTAATTCTCGAGAAGGGCACGAATGAAGCCCTGACTTCAGTAAATACTACTGCTGAGGGTGAAGAGAAGATGCTCTGGATGCGCAATAAATGGCTGACCTGCCACCCCGATTCCCCCCATAAGAAAAACGGAGCTTTTGCAGGCATCTGCGGCGAGAATCTGAGCCTGAAAATCTGATACTGCTGTATACACCGCAGGGAAGAGAAATGAAGGTCCTTCCGAATGCTTATGCAGTCTGCCGGGAGGGACTGTGCGTGGGAATATACCTCAGTCTCACCTGTCGGAGAACCCGGAAGAAGTGGAGCTTGTAAGACGGCTGATGCCGGAGGCGGAATTCTATGGGGACGGTAATGCCCGTTTCCGACATGAAAGTCGGTAACGGGCATTACCTTTATACATATACAAGTTCTGTCAGAATGATTGCCTCCGCGCGATTGCGGTGGGAATTTCGGCGGAGAATCCCGCCCATCTGATCAGATGCTGATGATCACTTCATGGTGTTGCGCAGTGTGCCGATGCCTTCAATTTCAATATCAACCACGTCGCCGGCTTTCAGCCATTTCTTCTCCTGAGGGTCCTTCTTCTCCAGCATGACCCCGCTGGGCGTGCCGGTGAAGATCAGGTCGCCCGGCTCAAGGCGGACATATCTGGAGGCGTAGCTGATGATCTGGGCGCAGTTGAAGATCATCTGGGTGGTGAGACCGTCCTGGCGGAGCTCGCCGTTGACGTAGCTGCGGATCTTCATGGGCTGGAACGGGTCGAAGCTGTCCGCCGTCACGACAAACGGGCCACAGGGGCCGAAGCCGGGCATGGTTTTTCCGATCAGCCACTGGCCGCTGCGCATCTGGCTGTCGCGGCAGCTGAGGTCATTTCCACAGGTGTAGCCGAAGACACAGCCCATCGCTTCCTCCTCGCTGACGCCCCAGGCGGACTTGCCCATGACGATGACGAGTTCCGCCTCATAGTCATAGCTGACCTCCCAGGGCGGAAGCTCCACCTGGGCGTTGTGGGGAACAAGGGCGTTGTCGAACTTGGAGAAGAGATTCGGATACTTTGGCAGTTCGGTACCGGTGGCGAGGGTGTGGGACTTATAATTGAAGCCGACGCAGAGAAGCTTCCCGACCGGGTACACGACATTGCCGAAAACCGGGGACTCCAGAACACGGATATTTGGATTTTCAATGTACGGTTTCAGATAGTCCAGGCCGCCATCCCAGATCAGCTCCTGAAGCGAGAGCGGGCAGCCGGCGGCAGAGAGATCGATAACGCCGCGCGGGGTCTCGGCTGCAAGGTGAATGCCGTCGTTGGTCGTGATGTTGGCAAGTTTCATAACAGACTGTCACTCCTGTGTATAAAAAGATTGGAAACAGTTTAGCGGAAAACAGCCGAAAGTGCAAGAGAGAAATGAAAAAAGAGCTGCATCCGGAACGGAATCAGATCCGTGCCGTCCGGATGGAAGAGCACGGATCTGATGGATAGATGGAGAGAATGAAATGCGGATGCCGGTCCGGTCACTTCAGCATGTTTTTTGAGAAGTAGTCTTTGGTGAGTTTCGCCACAACACCGGAGAGCATCAGCAGTGCAATCAGGTTGGGGATGGCCATCAGGCCATTGAGTGTGTCCGCAATGTCCCACATGAGTGTGCCGGAGCCTGTGGCGCCGACGATGCAGACGAGGGCGAAGATGATCTTGTAGATCAGCAGGAAGGGTTTGTTGTTATTCGTGAGGTAGCCCCAGCAGTTTTCCCCGTAGTATGCCCAAGAGAGAATCGTGGAGAGCGCGAAGAAAAGAAGGCTAAGCTCAATGACCTTTCCGCCCAGCGTGCCGGGCAGGATGGTGTTGAACGCGGCGGCGGCAGCGGCGCCCTTGGAGGTGAAGGCAGAAAGACCGCCTTCAGTGTCGAGAATGCCGGAGAGCAGGACTGCGAACGCGGTGATGCTGCAGATGACGATGGTGTCGATGAAGACCTCGAACACGCCCCAGATGGCCTGCTCACAGGGCTCATCTGTGGAGGAGGCCGCATGCGCGATCGGCGCCGAGCCGAGACCGGCTTCATTGGAGAATACACCGCGGGCAAAGCCCTGCTTCATGGCCATCATGATGGTGTAGCCGAAAAGACCGCCGCCGACGCTCTTGAAAGAGAATGCACCGGCAAAGATCTGACCGAAGACGGCGGGGATGTGTCCAATGCGCATGATGATGAGAACAATACCGGCGAGGATATAGAAAGCGGACATGAAGGGGACCAGCAGCGAGGTGACCTTGCCGATGCGCTTGATGCCGCCCAGCGTGACAAGCGCGACGACTACGGCAATCAGGATGCCGGAGGCCAGCGGAGGGAGACGGAAGAGGTCGCTCAGCGCGCCGGAAATTTCACTGCTCTGGGCGATGTTGCCAATACCGAACGACGCCAGACCGCCGAGAAGACAGAAGATGACGGCAAGCCATTTCCAGCCCTTGCCAATGCCGTTTTCGATGTAGTACATGGGGCCGCCGTGATAGACACCGTTCTCGTCCTTGATGCGGTACTTCATGGCGAGGACGATCTCGGCGTATTTCGTCACCATACCGAAGAAAGCCGCGACCCACATCCAGAAGACCGCCCCTGCGCCGCCCGTGAAGATGGCGCCGGTGACGCCGGCAATGTTCCCGGTACCGACCGTTCCTGCCAGGGCGGTGGACACCGCCTGGAAGGGCGAGATGTTCGCGCCGTGGTCCTTGACATCCTGCTTTTTAAAAAGCGTGCCGACGGTGTTCTTCATTATTCTTCCAAAGTGAGTGACCTGAAGCCAGTGAACCTTGATGGTCAGGAAGACGCCCGTACCAACCAGCAGCAGTAGCATCAGCGGGCCCCAGGCAAAGCTGTTGACCGCACCGTTAACGGCTTCGATTTTGGAAACAAAATTGCTCATAGTGTTCCGTCCTTTGATGAAGAATTCAATTCAACACAGAATAAAAAAGAGCTGCTCTCAGGAGCAGCTCCGGAATACATCTTAAAGACAGCCTGACGGCTGAAAATCAAGACTTCCGCTCTGTCCTTTTGCCTGAGAGATTCGGCCTGCGCCTTGCACCTTCGGCTCTCGATTCAACGAGATCTCCAGAGTTCCTCCGCTTTCGGTTTCAGATGATTCCGAAAGCATCCTTGGTATTGAATTGTGATGCTACTATAGCATGATCAATTTTACATTTCAAGTGCGTTCTGGCACGGACCGGGCATTTTTGTATGATTATACATGATGCTCCGGTAAGAAAGCGGAAATTTCGTGTATTTTTAAAAAGAAAGCCTGCATTCGATTTCCAGTCAGCGGGTCTGACCATCTCCGCGGATGATATATTTGTAGGTGTTGAGCTCTTCCAGACCCATCGGCCCGCGGGCATGCAGCTTCTGCGTGGAAATGCCCATTTCACAGCCGAGACCGAATTCGCCCCCGTCGGTGAAGCGGGTTGAGACATTCACATATACCGCGGCGGAATCGACCAAAGCAGTGAACTTCGCGGCACTCTCGTCATCCCTGGTGAGGATTGCGTCACTGTGGCCGGTGGAATGCTTCCCGATATGGGCAATGGCATCGTCAGTGCTGTCCACAATGCCGACAGCAAGAATGTAATCGAGAAACTCCGTGTCGAAGTCCTTATCCCCGGCTGGAGTTCCCGGGATGATGGCGGCAGCGCGGGGGTCAAGACGCAGCTCCACAGGGATCATGCCGCGTGCCTGACGTTCTTCGGTCAGGCGGGCATGCAGCCTGGGCAGGAAGACCGGTGCGATATCTTTGTGAACAAGAAGAACTTCTTCCGCATTGCAGACAGAGGGACGACTGGTTTTTGCGTTTTCGATGATATTGAGTGCCTTGTCCAGATCTGCGGAGGCATCGACATAGATATGGCAGATCCCTGTCCCGGTCTGGATGCATGGGACCTTGGCACTCTCGGTGCAGCGGCGGATCAGACCGGCACCGCCTCTTGGTATCAGCAGATCGACAAGACCGACGGCTTTCATGAGCTCTTCAGCGCTGGCGTGGTCAGTATCTTCAACAAAGCCGACCAGCGCGGAAGGGAGACCGGCGTCCTCAAGCCCAAGGTGAATGGCCCTGACGATGGCGGCATTCGAACGGAAAGCTTCACGGCCGCCGCGGAGAATAACGGCATTGCCGGATTTCAGGGCGAGGACAGCGGCGTCGGAGGTGACATTCGGGCGGCTCTCATAGATGATGGCAACAACCCCGAGGGGAACTGAGGTCTTCTCTATCACGAGGCCGTTCGGCCGCTCGACACGGCGGAGGACCTTTCCCTCCGGATCGGGCAGAACCGCAACTTCGCGTACACCCTGCGCCATCCCGGCGATGCGCTCCGGGGTCAGCGTGAGCCTGTCCAGCATGACCTCACCGTAACGACCGCGGGAGGCTTCCACATCTTCACGGTTGGCGGCCAGAATGTCGTCCTGCTCGGAAAGCAGACGGTCTGCGATCGCCGCGAGTGCGGCGTTTTTCCTCTCTCTGGAGGCGGTCAGCGTCGGCAGTGCTGCTCTGGTTTCCAGAAGAATGTCGTGGGTTGATCTCATTTTTGTTCCCTCCCGATAAAGCGTGTTCCGATGGATTTCCCTTCCAGTACGTCATAGAGCAGAGCAGGGCGCGAGCCGTTCAGAATCACCATATCTGTCCCGGCCTGCATGCAGATATCAGCAGCGACAAGTTTCGTCGCCATACCTCCTGTGGAAAGTGCGGACCCACCGCCTCCCGCACCGGACTTCATCTCCGGTGTGATCTCGTGAACCTCAGGAATGAGCTTCGCATCCGGATCGTGGCGTGGATCTGCGGTAAAGAGCCCATCAATGTCAGAAAGGACGATCAGAAGATCGGCCTTCACACTGACTGCGACCAGAGCACCGAGGGTGTCGTTGTCGCCAACCGCAATTTCGACGGTGGAGATCGTGTCGTTCTCATTAATGACGGGCAGGGCACCAAGCTCCAGAAGACGCTGCAGGGTGTTGGCAAAGTTCTGATGCCGCACTTCATCCCGCAGGTCCTCTCCGGTCAGGAGGATCTGAGCCACGGTGTGATTGTAAGAGGCAAAGTACTTGTCATAGACATACATCAGCTCACACTGGCCAACAGCCGCGGCTGCCTGCTTGGTCGGCATGTCGGCAGGCCGCTGGGAGAGGTTGAGCTTTCCGACGCCCATGCCGATGGCGCCCGAGGAAACCAGGACAACCTCGTGCCCGGCGTTTTTGATGTCGCTGAGGACTTTGCACAGGGTCTCCACATGCCGGATATCCATGTGACCGGTCGGGTGCGTCAGCGTCGAAGTCCCAACCTTTACTACAATTCTCATGATCCTCTTTCCCCCAATCAACAATCTGCCGGCCCGATAGCAGCCTGTCGTTTGCTTTTGTAGTTTACTATAAAAAAGCGGAAGGGTCAAGATGCTTCGGGCGGCTTGGAATCGAGCGGATCGGGTGGGGGAACAGGCGGCTGAGCATCCGGCGCAGGCCGTCGTGTAACCCGAAAACAATGCAACCGGAGAAGGATCCGGCAGTTTATACAAAAATGAATAGAGATGGGCATGTTATACAAAACAAAGTTGTTATTTTTGTACAAGATGCGATCTTGCAATTCCCGGAATAATCGTGTATAGTATAGACAGAAAATGAAGGAGGTAAAGAACTCCAAGCTCCCCGGTAAGTGGGACCGGGTGAGTACCGCTGAGAATCATGGTAGGGGAACGCTCCAACGAGAAGATGATCTCACTTATGAGATAGGCGCGAAGGCGCAAAAGATGTGTTAGAGAGAGGATTCCGTGAATGATGCAGCGGTGCGTTTGATTCTGTAGAAAGAGAGGTTAATATGATGTTAGATATCAAGAATTCAGAGAAGTAGGCCCTGATTGTGTTGAGCGATTGAAGCTGCAGTCAGGGCTTACTTCTTTTTGTTGTTTTTGCTGCACCGCCGTCAGGGCGGTTTTTTTGTTGCCGGAAAAAGGAAGAGAAAATTGATTTATTCTGAAAATGTGATATTATAAATAATACCATATCGTGTCAGGGAGGAGCTTCGCTATGAACAACGCCGTCACACTGGAAATGATCCGCGATGCGAGAGAGGCGCTTAAGGGTGTTGCCGAAGTGACGCCCATCGTCACATCCACCCGTCTCGGCAAGAACCTCTACATAAAGTCCGAAAACCTGCAGAAGACCGGTTCCTTCAAAATACGGGGCGCTTATAACAAGATCCGCAATCTCACTCCTGAAGAGGCAAGCCGCGGCGTTATCGCCTGTTCCGCGGGAAACCATGCACAGGGTGTTGCCTTGTCCGCCACACGACTCGGAATCAAATCGGTAATCTGCATGCCGGAGGGCGCTCCAATTCTCAAAGTCGAGGCGACACGGGGTTACGGTGCCGAGGTCGTCCTGGTCCCCGGAGTCTACGACGACGCTGCGAGAGAAGCGGAGCGGCTTTCCAAAGAAGAGGGCTACACGTTTGCCCACCCGTTTAACGACCCCTATGTGATCGCCGGACAGGGAACCATTGGCCTCGAGATCCTGGACCAGGTGCCGGATGTGGAGCAGATTATCGTCCCCATCGGCGGCGGCGGGCTCATCAGCGGCATCGCCGTGGCGGTGAAGTCCATGCGGCCGAATGTGAAAGTCATTGGTGTGCAGGCGGCTACGGTCCCCTCCATGTTCATCTCCTGCCGCAACGGCGAGATAACCACCGTCAAGGATGGCCCTACCATCGCCGACGGTATCCATGTTCTTACGCCGGGCGAGCTGACCTTCAGTCTGGTACAGGAATATGTGGACGAGATTGTGACCGTCAGTGAAGATGAGATCGCAGCTGCGATTGTCGCCCTGCTGGAGGGGAGAAAGACTCTGGCCGAGGGTGCCGGAGCGACCACGGTTGCAGCCTATCTATTCCGCAAGGTTGATCCGACACTCAAAACGGTTGTGGTGGTTTCCGGCGGCAACGTGGATATCACGACGCTCTCGCGCATCATTACGAAGGGCCTGCAGAAGACCGGCCGAATTGTCCGCATCACGACCAAACTGGCGGATAAGGCGGGGAGCCTGGCCCAGCTGCTCGCCTGTGTGGCGGAGAGCGGCGCAAACATCCTGAACATCGAGCATGAGCGCGAAGACGCCAAAACCTCAGTGAACACCTGCGTCGTGACGATGACACTTGAGACCCGCGACGAGGCTCACATCCGAGAGATCCGTAAAGAACTGACCGAGCGCGGCTATCACCTTTTTGAATAATCAGATCAGAAGAATATCCGGCGGCTCCGGCACTTAACACTGCCGGCCGCTGAATATAGATACAACGAAAGACGAGTCATCGAAGACTGAAGAAAGGAAGTAACGTTCAGATGAAGGTTATCGCAACAGACAAGGCTCCCGCAGCCATCGGCCCCTACTCCCAGGCTTATAAAGCAAATGGATTCCTGTTCACCTCCGGTCAGGTTGCCCTGGACCCCGCCACCGGCATGGTTGTGGGTACCGGGATCGAAGCGCAGGCAGAGCAGTGCTGCAGGAACATCGGAGCAATTCTTGAAGCGGCAGGCATCGACTTCTCCAAGGTTATCAAGACGACATGCTTCCTCGCCGACATGAAGGATTTTGGCGCTTTCAACGCAGTGTATGAGAAATACTTTGTCAGCAAGCCGGCGCGTTCCTGCGTCGCCGTAAAGGAACTCCCCAAGCAGGTCCTCTGCGAGATCGAAGCCATCGCACTGTCGGAGTAATCTGCGCTGCCGGCCCGGGATGAACCGGGCTGGAGAGCGGGAGAACAGCAGCAAGAGACATTGGTAAAACAGAAAACGGCACAGAGAAGGAATTGAATTCCAACTCTGTGCCGTTTCGTCTTAAGGGAGCAACGCTGCCCTCAGGCGCCGAAATGCGTAAACAGGATCCTGAACGAATCCAGCAGATGCTGATGATGGATCCCTGTGGCGTCAAAATGCACGGTCCGAAAAGCCAGCTGCATCACGGGGCCGGCCCCGAAGGCGCAGATCAGCGTTCCGATCCCGACCGGCCCTCCCAGCAGCCAGCCGATAAAGGTAGCTGAGCTCAAAAGCGCGATGCTGACGGCACCTATGGGAATGTGACCGGCCCGTTTCGTCAAACCGACCAGCAGTGTATCGCGGGGCCCGCAGCCCAGAGAGGCAATCATGTAGGCGTATTGAGTATAGGCCAGGATGACCAGCCCCAGAAGCATCATCGGAATACCGGTGAGAGGGGAAGAGGCGACAGGAACAGCATGAACGAAATTGAAGAAATCCACCGATTTTCCTACGACAAAGGCGTCGATGAACATGGCGATGCCGATCGGCTCCCGGAGAAAAATGTCAATCCCGAGAATGAAGCAGGACACGGCAATGGACGCGGTCCCGTACAGGATGCCGAGGCTCTTTGAGATGCCGAGATTGAGCACGTCCCAGGGCGCGGCACCGAGATTAGCCTGAATGGTGAGATAGATCCCAAAACCGTTGACAAACAGGCTGACCGCCGCCAACAGCATGTTCAGAACAATGGCGCTGCCCGTGCGGTTGTACGAAAGATTTTTGAGCACCGCGGATCAGTCCTGAAGCGCGTCGGCCTTGCGTGCCGCCTCGCAGATGACCTGCACACAGGTATCATAGCCCAGAAAGCCGGTGTCCAGAGACATGGTATAGTTCCGGCTGTCTCCCCACTTCCTGCCTGTGAACTGCTCATAGTAGGTATGCCGCGCGGCGTCGGTTTTCTGCATCTTCTTCTGGATTTCGGTTGGATTTTTGCTGCCAATCAGTTCGCTGACGCGGGAAGCGCGGTGAATGTCGCTGGCATAGAGGAAAACATTCAGACTGGGAATATTCGCCTTTGCCAGAATGTCGTCCGCACAGCGGCCGAGAATGACACAGGGGCCCTTCATGGCCAGCTCCACAATGATGCGCTGCTCGATTGTGCGGATGGTTTCCTGCTGATCCACATAGGCCGCCGGAGCAATCATACGGAGGAAAAACCCCGTGCGGGTGATCTCCTCTTCCACGCGTTCTACTTCCGGCATCTCCAGCCCGCTCTCTTTTACCGCGGCCTTGATGATGTCTCTGTCATAAAACTCAATGCCCAGCTCTTTCGCAACACTTTTACCGATGGAATGTCCGCCGGCACCGTATTCTCTGCTGATGGTGATGATCATTGCTGAAACCTCCTGTCGTCAAAAAGGGAAGAACCAAAGAAAAGATAACTCATTATACAGCGCTGCCGGGAAGAAATCAAACCCCAATTGAGAGAAATGCAGAACCGAAAACCACCACACTTCCGGACTGCAGCGGTACAGCGCCGATCATGATCAAAGGCAGAAAAAAGAGCGGCAATCCTTACGAATTGCCGCTACCGTGGTGCGAGAGATGAGACTTGAACTCACACGTCGGTTGACACACGCACCTCAAACGTGCCTGTCTACCTATTCCAGCACTCTCGCATCTGCCCCTAAAGGCAAAAGCAATTATACACATGGGAACCTCACTTGTCAAGAAGGAATTTTCGACCTGACGAACATTTTTGGCTTACAGCTTTCCGCTACTTCCGCGAGGGATAGCGGGACCTTCGCCCTTTGGAACGGCCGACCTGCAGCGCACCAAGCAGGCACAGCAGCGAGAGCGCCAATGCGGTGATCAGGGCGGCAGCTCCGTTGTTCATCAGGAGCAGGTAACGCATCCTGAGATAAGCGTGGTATCCCAGCAGAGAGGCAAATTGAACCAGCAATGCCATGGGAAAATAAACCGGTATGGAAAATGCGAGAACCAGCGAGAGAATATCCGCACCATAGAAGTATCGTTCATGCATGTGCGGAAGAAGAAAAGGAATTCCAATGGCGAAGAGAAGACAGAGCGCCAGATAAGCACGGTCGTTCGTCTTCTTCCGGTTGACCCAGGTGACAGCCAGAAGATTCAGCATATAGAAAAAGGCGAGAACGATTGCCACCGTTGCGGCGAGCGACGGATCCTTGACCTTTGTGAACAATGCAAAGACAGAGGGAGAATTGTAATTGAGGCCGCTGCCGATGCTTCCGGTCTGGCTGAAATAGAGCGTTACCGTCTCCCAGAGCGGCCTGCCCAGGAAAACCGCGGGCAGCACAAGCACCAGATATGTCGCAGGAAAGACGACCAGGTGTTTCCACTTCAGTTTCCCTGTCATCAGGAAGACCGCATAGATCGGAAGAATGAACACAGCCTGCAGCTTGAAGCCGAAGGCAACCGCGGCCAGAATCACGGAAGTCCAGGGCCGGTTGGACAGCGCACAGTAGATTCCGAGGAGAAGAGGAGCTACATAGAGACTGTCGCACTGGCCCCATACAGCGCTGTTGAGATAGACGGTGGGGAGGAAGAGCGTTGTAAAGAACACAGCCAGCAGACGCGGACGGCTTCCGGTAAAGCGGCTGCAGAGCAGCAAAACACTCCAGGCCAGGAGAACATCCGAAAGTGTGCTCAGGAGTTTGATGAGATAGAGGTCATCCATGGGCAGGATAGAGAACAGTGCGAGGAAATACAGATAGGGGATGTTATAGTTCCCGAGCGGATACCTCATCGCCCGGAAGCCGCCGTACTGGCGGAAAAACTCCACCCAACGGGAAAGGAAGTTGATGTAGTCCAGGGTTTCGTAATCGAACAGATAAGCACGGGCACCGAGCGCAAGGACCAGGAGGAGCACACTTACGAGCCATGCCGCCCTGTTCTTAAGAACGCCGGAACGCCAAAGCAGGAAGAGTCCCAGAAGACCTTCCAGAACGAGGACCGCGATCACGACGATAAAATCCGAAGTCATCTCCGTTATCATGAATTATATACCTCAAATATCCCTAAGAATCTCGCAAAAAATGAAAATGGCCGGAGCTGTCACTCCCGCCAAGTGAAATTTAACAAAAAAAGCTTGACAAACGCCAAGCACTGATGCTAGAATACCTTGCTCATTGTGCGTGGGGAAGAAAACCCTCCTACCCCATCCTGAAGTCAGTATAGCATGATCAGCGAGTAAAATCAACGCAAGGGATTGAAAAAGTTTCAACTCACCCGGGCGTTCTTGAATAAGGAGAGTGTGCCAATGCCAACTGATGTTCTCTACGGGAAAACGCTGCGAAAGAGTTTTGCCCGCACACCGGAGATCATGGACATGCCGAACCTGCTGGAGATTCAGAAGAGCTCTTATCAGTGGTTTCTGAACACCGGCCTGAAGGAGGTTTTCCAGGATGTGGATGCCGTCACGGACTATTCCGGCAACCTGGAGCTGAGCTTCATCGACTACTCCATGAACGACGCACCGAAGTACTCCGAAGAGGAGTGCAAGGCGCGCGACGCAACGTATGCCCGTCCCCTGAAGGTCCGTGTCCGTCTCCGCAACAAGGAGACCGAAGAGATCAAGGAACAGGAAATCTTTATGGGAGACTTCCCGGTGATGACAGACGGCGGTACCTTCATCATCAACGGTGCCGAGCGCGTGATTGTCTCTCAGATTGTCCGCTCTCCCGGTGTCTATTTCGGCCGCGATGTGGATAAGTCCATGCTGAGCATCTACTCCTCCACAGTGATCCCGTATCACGGCGCCTGGCTGGAGTACGAGACCGACGGCAACGACATGTTCAACGTCCGCATCGACAAGAACCGCAAGCTCCCAATCACCTGGTTCCTGCGCGCGATGGGTGCTTATGACGAGAACCGTCCCTCCACCTGGCTCAGCTGTGTGGCGGAGAAAACGGTCGGCGCAGTTACAAACGAGCGCCTGAAGGAGATCTACGGCGAGGATGAACGCATGCTCGCCACCATCGACAAGGACACCGCACAGGACCGTGACGAATGCCTGATCGAAATCTACCGCAAGCTGCGTCCGGGCGATCCTCCCACTGTGGAGTCTGCCGAGACCCTGCTGGACGGCCTGTTTTATGACCGCCGCCGCTATGAGCTCTCGAATGTCGGCCGCTATAAGTTCAATAAGAAGCTCGCGCTGTATCCGCGTATTGTCGGCTACGAGCTGGGCTGCACGGTCTCTGACCCTGCCACCGGCGAAATCATCGCCGAAGAGGGTGAGGTCATCTCCCGCGAGAAGGCACGCCAGATTGACGATGCCGGCGTTGTGATGATGGACGTCGTCATTGACGGCAAGAAGGTCCGCATTTTCTCCAATGGCATGGTAAACATGGCCCACTATGTGGACTTCGACCCTGCAGAGCTTGGCGTCAAGGAAAAAGTTCGCGGCATCATCCTGCGCGAGCTCATGGATCAGTTCTCCGGTGATGCGCTGAAAGATGCCATTCGCGAGCACATGGACGAGCTCGTCCCGAAACATATCATTGCCGATGATATCTTCGCTTCTGTCAACTACCTGAACTGCCTGGCACACGGCATGGGCGAGCCTGACGACATCGACCACCTGGGCAACCGCCGTGTCCGCTGTGTGGGCGAACTGCTGCAGAATCAGTTCCGCATCGGCTTTGCCAGAATGGAGCGCGTAATTCGCGAGCGTATGACCCTGCAGGATCTTGACATCGTCACGCCTCAGAGCCTTATCAATATCCGCCCGGTCACTGCAGCGATTAAGGAATTCTTCGGCTCCTCTCCGCTGAGCCAGTTCATGGACCAGACAAACCCGCTCTCCGAACTGACGCACAAGCGCCGTATGTCCGCGCTGGGCCCCGGCGGCCTCAGCCGTGAGCGCGCAAGCTTTGATGTTCGAGACGTGCACTACAGCCACTACGGCCGTCTGTGCCCGATTGAGACGCCGGAAGGTCCGAACATCGGTCTGATCAACTATCTGGCATCTTATGCCCGTGCCAATGAATACGGCTTCCTCGTGGCGCCCTACCGCCGTGTCGAGAAGGGAACCTGCCGCCTGACCGATGAGATCACCTATATGACGGCCGATATGGAAGACCAGTACATCGTCGCCCAGGCCTCCGAGCCGGTGGATGAGAACGGCTGCCTGCTGAACAGGCGTGTCACCTGCCGTCATCGCAACGACACCATCGAAGTCAACCGCGAAGATGTCGACTACATCGACGTGAGCCCGAAGATGATGGTCTCCATCGCGACGGCCATGATTCCGTTCCTGGAGAACGATGACGCCAACCGTGCCCTGATGGGCGCGAACATGCAGCGCCAGGCTGTTCCTCTGCTTACCACCCAGGCGCCTATTGTTGCCACGGGTATCGAGCACAAGTGTGCCGTCGACTCCGGTGTCTGTGTCCTGGCGGAGGAAGACGGCGTCGTGACGCGTGTGGACTCCACCCATATCACGGTACACTATGACTCCGGCACCAACAAAGACTACAAGCTCATTAAGTTCTCCCGTTCCAACCAGGGCACCTGCATCAACCAGCGCCCGATTGTTTCGACCGGTGACCGCGTACTGAAGGGTGACGTGCTTGCTGATGGCCCGAGCACCTCCAACGGCGAGATTTCCCTCGGCAAGAACATCCTGGTCGGCTATATGAACTGGGAAGGCTACAACTATGAAGACGCCATCCTGCTCAACGAGCGCCTCGTGATGGAGGATGTGTTTACCTCCATCCACGTGGAGGAGTATGAGTGCGATGCGCGTGACACCAAGCTCGGCCCTGAGGAGATTACGAGAGACATCCCCGGTGTCGGCGACGACGCTTTGAAATATCTGGACGAGCGCGGCATCATCATGGTTGGTGCCGAAGTCACGGCCGGAGACATTCTCGTCGGGAAGGTCACCCCGAAAGGAGAGACCGATCTCACGGCGGAGGAGCGCCTGCTGCGTGCCATCTTCGGCGAGAAAGCCCGCGAAGTCCGCGACACCTCCCTGAAGGTGCCCCACGGCGAGAGCGGCATCATTGTCGATGTCAAGGTCTTTACCCGCGAGGCGGGCGATGAGATGAATCCCGGTGTCAACCAGGTTGTCCGTGTCTATATTGCTCAGAAGCGCAAGATCTCCGTCGGCGACAAGATGGCCGGCCGTCACGGAAACAAGGGCGTTGTCTCCCGCATTCTGCCGCGTGAGGATATGCCCTATCTGCCCGATGGCACACCGCTGGACATCGTCCTGAACCCCCTGGGTGTTCCCTCCCGTATGAACATCGGTCAGGTCCTGGAAGTCCACCTTGGCTACGCCGCCCAGGCCCTCGGCTGGAAGGTCGCGACACCGGTTTTCAACGGCGCTAACGAAGTGACCATTCGCGATACCCTGAAGCAGGCCGGCCTCCGCGAGGACGGCAAGAGCGTCATGTATGACGGGCGCACCGGTGAGAAATTTGACAACGACGTCACGGTCGGCTGGGTCTACTTCCTGAAGCTGCACCACCTGGTCGACGACAAGATCCACGCCCGCTCCACCGGCCCCTACAGCCTGGTTACGCAGCAGCCTCTGGGCGGCAAGGCCCAGTTCGGCGGCCAGCGCTTCGGTGAAATGGAAGTCTGGGCTCTCGAGGCCTACGGCGCTGCCTACACCCTGCAGGAGATCCTGACGGTGAAGTCGGACGATGTCACCGGTCGCGTGAAGACCTACGAAGCTATTGTAAAGGGCAACAATATCCCACAGCCGGGTGTGCCCGAGAGCTTCAAGGTGCTGATCAAGGAACTGCAGAGCCTCTGCCTTGATGTCCGCGTTCTCGACGAAGAGGGCAACGAGATCGAGCTGAAGGACGACGATGACGATGATTACATTCCCAGCGAAGAGGTCCGCGAGGAGCTCTATCAGGGCAGCGATGAGGAGATCGTCTCTGAGGGCTACTCCATCGACGATGTACCGGTCGATGAGCTCGGCGCTGACCTGGATTTTGGCGGCGATTTCGCCGATGATGAGACAGAGGAGGATGAGTGATGAGCTATACACCGTTTGATGCCATTCAGATCGGCATTGCCTCTCCTGAAAAAATACTCGAATGGTCCTACGGCGAAGTCAAGAAGCCGGAAACCATCAACTACCGTACACTCAAGCCCGAACGGGACGGCCTCTTCTGCGAGCGCATTTTCGGACCCACGAAGGACTGGGAGTGCCACTGCGGAAAGTATAAGAAGATCCGCTACAAGGGCAAGATCTGCGACCGCTGCGGTGTCGAAGTCACCAAGAGTAAGGTCCGCCGCGAGCGTATGGGCCATATTGAGCTTGCCACTCCGGTGAGCCACATCTGGTACTTCAAGGGCATCCCGAGCCGTATGGGCCTGATGCTGGATCTCACGCCGAGGCTTCTGGAAAAGGTCCTGTACTTTGCGAACTACATCGTCATTGACCCCGGCTTCACCCCACTGCAGAAGTGCCAGATCCTCTCCGAGCGCGAGTACCGTGAGATGCGCGAGAAGTATGAGGACGACTTCGAGGCCGGCATCGGCGCCGAAGCCATCCAGAAGCTCCTGGCACAGATTGACTGCGACGAGCTGGCGGCTGAGCTCCGGGAGGAACTCAAGAACGCCAGCGGGCAGAAGAAGGCCAAGCTGGTCAAGCGCCTGGAGGTCGTCGAAGCCTTCCGCGCCAGCGGCAACCGCCCTGAATGGATGGTCATGACCATCCTGCCGGTCATCCCGCCGGAGATTCGTCCGATGGTCCAACTGGACGGCGGCCGCTTCGCCACCTCCGACCTGAACGACCTGTACCGCCGCGTCATCAACCGCAACAACCGCCTGAAACGACTCCAGCAGCTCAACGCGCCGGACATCATCGTCCGCAATGAGAAGCGCATGCTGCAGGAAGCCGTTGATGCCCTGATAGACAACGGCCGCCGCGGCAGAGCCGTCACCGGCGCCAACTCCCGTGCCCTCAAGTCCCTCAGTGACATGCTCAAGGGCAAGCAGGGCCGCTTCCGTCAGAACCTGCTCGGCAAGCGTGTCGACTACTCCGGTCGAAGCGTTATCGTCGTCGGCCCGGATCTGAAGATCTATCAGTGCGGCGTCCCGAAGGAGATGGCGATTGAGCTGTTCCGCCCCTTCGTCATGAAGAAGCTGGTGGAAGACGGTATTGCCAACAACATCAAGTCTGCCAAGAAGATGGTCGACAAGCAGAAGACCGAGGTCTGGGACGCACTGGAATACGTCATCAAAGAACACCCGGTCCTGCTCAACCGCGCACCGACGCTGCACCGTCTCGGTATCCAGGCATTTGAGCCGATCCTTGTCGAGGGCCGCGCACTTCGCCTGCACCCGCTGGTCTGCACCGCGTATAACGCCGACTTCGACGGCGACCAGATGGCCATTCACGTTCCACTGTCCGCCGAGGCACAGGCAGAGGCTCGTATTCTGATGCTCTCCGCCAACAACCTTCTGCGTCCGCAGGACGGCCACCCGGTCACGGTCCCGACCCAGGACATGATCCTCGGTTCCTACTACCTGACTATGGTCCGCATCGGCAAGGCCGAAAAGGGCGCCGAAGTGATGCGCGTGACCGAGCCGGGCGACACCGGCTTTGAGGTCGATGCCATCGTCGACGGTGACGAGCTCTACGCGGCAAACCGCAGGGCCGAGCAGGAGAAGACCAGACCCGCCGCGTACAAGCCCCTGCTTATGTACCGTGACGCAAACGAGGCAGTCATGGCCTACAACGAGGGCGCCGTCGGCCTCCATGCGCCGATCCTGCTGCGCGTGACCAAGACCGTCGACGGTGAAGAAGTCAAACGCATTATCACCACTACCGTCGGCCGCATTATCTTCAACGAAGCGATCCCACAGGATCTTGGCTATGTCGACCGGAGCGATCCGGAGCATGCCTTCGACTATGAGATCAGCTTCCAGGTTGGCAAGAAACAGCTGGGCGATATCATCGACCGCTGCATCCAGAAGTACGGTTTCACGATTTCCGCCGAGGTGCTGGACAGCATCAAGGCCATGGGCTACAAATACTCCACCAAGGGCGCCATCACCATCTCTGTTGCGGACATGACGGTGCCGAGCGAGAAGAACCGCCTGATCTCCGAGACCGAGCACGAAGTTGTCAACATCGAGCGCCAGTACAAACGCGGCTTCATCACCGAGGATGAGCGCTACCGCCTGGTCGTTTCTGAGTGGGAAGAGACCACCAAGAAGGTCACCAACGCCCTTCAGGGAACGCTCGATGAGTATAACCCGATTTACATGATGGCAAACTCCGGTGCCCGTGGTTCCATGAACCAGATCCGTCAGCTGGCCGGTATGCGCGGCCTGATGGCGAACACCGCAGGTAAGACCATCGAAATCCCCATCAAATCCAACTTCCGTGAAGGCCTTTCCGTTCTGGAGTACTTCATCTCCACGAGAGGTGCCCGAAAGGGTATGGCCGATACGGCACTCCGTACCGCCGACTCCGGTTATCTGACCCGCCGTATGGTCGACGTCTGCCAGGACGTCATCATCCGTGAGGAAGACTGCGGTACCACCGAGGGCGTCTGGGCTCAGGCCGAGTATGACCGCGGTCAGCTGGTCAAGGACTTCGGCACAGCCATCCACGGCCGCTTCCCGGCAAAGCCCATCACCGATCCGCAGACCGGTGAAGTGCTCTTCGATACGGACCACATGCTCATGCCGAAGGATGCTCAGGTCCTCGAGGCCCACGGCATCAACCGCGCCTTTATCCGCAGCGTCATGACCTGTGAAGCCCGGACCGGCATCTGCGCAAGATGCTACGGCATTAACCTGGCCATCGGCCAGCCTGTCAACATGGGCGAAGCCGTCGGCGTCATCGCGGCCCAGTCCATCGGTGAACCCGGTACCCAGCTGACCATGCGTACCTTCCACACCGGCGGCGTTGCAGGCGACGATATCACCCAGGGTCTTCCCCGTGTCGAAGAACTGTTCGAAGCGCGCAAGCCCAAGAAGATGTCGGTTCTCTCCGAAATCTCCGGTACGGTCACGGTCGAAGAAGCAAAGAAGGGCGTCATGTATTCCCTCACCGTGGTGAACGAGGCCGAGGGCGAGACCAAGGTCTATATGGTTCCGCATAACGCCGGCATCCAAGTTCACAACGGTGACCACGTCGACCGCGGCCAGGCGCTGACCTCCGGTGCGCTGAATCCCCACGACGTGCTCCGCATCCGCGGCATCAACGACGACGAGTTCGGCCGCCAGGGCGTACGCAGCTACATCACCAGCGAGGTACAGAAGGTGTACCGCCAGCAGGGTGTTGATATCAACGACAAGCACATCGAGGTCATCGTCCGCCAGATGATGCGGAAAGTCCGCGTTGAAGAAGCGGGCAGCACCGATCTGCTGAGCGGTGCGACGGTGGATATCGCCGTCGTGAAGGAAGCCAACCGCAAGGTCCGTGAGCGCATCGCAAACGGGGAAGAGGGTCTTACCGAAGCCACATGGACCCAGCTGCTCATGGGTATCACGAAAGCCTCTCTTGCCACTGACAGCTTCCTGTCCGCGGCCTCCTTCCAGGAGACCACCCGCGTCCTCACCGATGCCGCCATCAAGGGCAAGGTCGACCGCCTGGTTGGCCTGAAGGAGAACGTCATCATCGGTAAGCTGATCCCGGCGGGCTCCGGCCTTCAGGTCTATCGCAACTTCAAGGAAGAGACGGACGAGACCATCTCTTCCGAGGCCGAAGAGTACGTCGATCTCAGTAAGCTGGTCAACAAGACCAACGCGCTCTGAGCCGCGTACCAGACAGCAGAATAAAAAACAGCAGCCCCGTGAATGGAATAATCCGTTCACGGGGCTTGTCTATTCTGCAGGATCAGATTGTCATGATACATGGCTCATCATAATTCTGAAACGAGGTATCATGTGAGAGCACCGTACAGTTTTCGGCTTTTGCCTGACTGATGAGCATACGGTCAAACGGATCGTAATTGCTGAGATAGCGGTCAGGCTTTGTCTTCAATTCTCGCAGACCGAGGACATGTGCGGATTTGATTTCCAGAGGGAGATACCCCGCCTGAGTACAGTAGTGCAAGATCTCATTTTCGTGGTATGGGCATTTTTCTGGAGCTTTCTGATTTTTGATGGCAATTTCCCACAGAGAAGCCATACTAAACAGAATGATGTTTTCCGGTGAAGAGAGCAGTTCTCTGGCGGATTGAGACAGACGCGGATCGTCTGTGAGGGCCCAAATAATGATATGTGTATCAAGCAGTAATTTCATATCAGACTACCGTCTCCATAGAAATCGGATGAAGTGTCAATGCTGTTAAAGTCTTCAAGGGAAGGCATGATGGGCAGACAACCTCTTGCAACACCGATTCTGTGGCAGGTTTCATTTTCATAAGGAACGAGTTTTGCAACAGGTTTTCCGTTTCGGACGATGATAATATATTCTTCCTGCTTGCTGGAAACAGCGGAGACATACTTGGATAAATTGGTTTTAGCTTCAAACATGCTGACAGATGTCATCTCTCAACCCCCTCCTTAGCCAACTTAGCTAACTAAATTATAGAAGAAAATGGTAAAGATGTCAATTCATATTTTGTAAAGAGCAGCAGAAAACGGTTGCTTGTCATAATTGGATGTGATAAACTGCAATTGCCACATAATTCTATAAAGATGAACGACAAACGCAGGGAATGTGTTTTTACCAAGGTAAAAATGCATTCTCCACTTTGGCATTCTCTGTGTTTGTCGAAGAATTGTGTGGCAACAATCGGAGTTTTGCGTTTTTCGGCGTGGCTCCGTTTGGGGTCACGCTTTTTTGTTGCATTTTGATCGGAGGGAACACGATGGCACCGAAAACAGACGGACTGGTCAGCATCATCAAATATGAGGGCAATAACGATACTTTGGTCTGGAAACATCCGACGAAAGATTTCAAGTATGGCTCTCAGCTCATTGTCCATGAGAGCCAGGAGGCTATTTTTTTTCGGGACGGGCAAGCCCTGGACCTGTTTGGCCCCGGAAGGTACACGCTGGAAACCCAAGCGTTGCCAATCCTGGAGAAGGTCTATAAACTGCCAACCGGAGGAGACCAGGCGTTTCATTCTGAGGTTTACTTTATCAACCGAACTATCCAAATGGCCCTCAAGTGGGGAACCCCGGAAAAGATCCGTTTCATCGACCCGCTTACCGGCGTCCCACTGGAACTTGGTGCTTCCGGAGCGCTCAATCTGCAGGTATCGAATTCAAGGAAGCTGCTGATCAAACTTGTCGGAACCATGGACGGAATAGCCTGGGAGGACAAAGTGAACCTGGCGCAGTCTCTTCAGGCGTCTTTCCGACCACTGATCACCAATGCAGTAAAAGTAAACCTCCCGAATGCGATCACTGCCGAAGCGATCGACATTCTGGAAATTGACAGCAAGCTGGATACGCTCTCTGAAAAGTTATGGGAGAAAATTCTCCCTGGTTTTGAGGAGTACGGACTCACAATTCCACAGTTTTATGTATCGAATGTGGTGCTGCCGGAGGAGGATCCAAACTTTAAACGAATCCGTGAGCTGCATACGATCACCCTGCAGACACGCTACTATCAGGCAGAAGCGACTGTCCTGGCCGCCAAAGCGCAAAGTGAAGCCCAATACCGCGTGGCGCAGGAACAGAGCAAAGCAGCCATTACTGCGGCACACCGTGATGTGGTTATGCAAGAACAGACCACAGAAACTGAGATCGCCAGACGTGAAGCGGAAAGAAAAGTGATTTCCGCACAGGCGGATGCCGCCGCTCGTCGTGTGACCGGCCTGACGGAGGCGGAGATCATGCAGGCTCAAGGCTTTAATCAAAAGGATGTGCTGCAGGCAGAAGTACAAAAGGCTTATGCCGCCGGTATCGGAAACATGGGACCGGCCATCTCCACCGGGGGCGGAGCAGGAAGCGGAGTCCTTGGTGACATGCTGGGACTTGGTGTGGGCCTTGCGGCGGCAGGGGCAATCGCACCGCAGATCGGAAACATGATGCAGGGGTTTCAACCTCCTGCGGCACAGGGGGCGTGTGCCGCACAGAATGTATCGCCGGCAGAGCCGAGCGGCTCTGTCATTCAGAGTGGGTGGACATGCGGAAGCTGCGGCAAAACCGGAATTCTCAGTCGTTTTTGCCCCGACTGCGGTGGTAAAAGACCGGAACCAACCGTGTGGAGCTGCCCGGACTGCGGAAGTACGGGAATTACATCGAAGTTTTGCCCCAATTGCGGTCGTAAGCGGGAGGATTAAACCATGATCATCAAATGTAAGATGTGCGGCGGAGATGTCGTACTTTCGAAAGACAAGACTTTCGGAACCTGTGAATACTGCGGAAGTACCATGACCTTCCCAAAGGTCAGCGATGAGCAAAGGGCAGCCGCATTCAACCGTGGAAACCATTTTCGCCGGATCGGGGAATTTGATAAAGCGCTTGCGGTCTATGAGCGGATTGTGGCGGAAGATGAGAACGACGCAGAGGCACATTGGTGCTGCGCACTCTGCCGCTTTGGAATTGAATATGTAGAGGACCCAAGTACTTATGAATGGCTGCCGACCTGTCACAGAGCAAGCTTTGACAGCTTCCTGGAAGATGTAGATTATCTTGCGGCTGTCGAACATTCAGACGGGATCACTCGCCGGCAGTATCAAAAGGATGCTGCGAAGATTGCAGAGGTTCAGCGCGGGATACTTGCAGCAAGTCAGAACACTGAACCCTACGATGTGTTCATCAGCTATAAAGAACTTGACAGCGATGGAAAACGAACACGGGACAGTGTGCTTGCACAGGATGTCTATTATCAACTCATGGAACATGGATGGAGGGTCTTCTTCTCCCGGATCTCACTGGAGGATGTTCCTGGGACGGAATATGAACCCTATATCTTTGCAGCGCTGAATTCGGCCAAAGTAATGGTTGTAATCGGTACCAGCGAGGAGAACCTCAGCGCAGTCTGGGTTAAAAATGAATGGAGCCGTTACCTCAGCTTGATGAAAAAGGACAGAAGTAAGCTTCTGATTCCGTGTTATCGGGATATGGATCCGTATGATCTGCCGGAACAGCTTTCTGTGCTCATGAGCTATGATATGGGGAAGATTGGATTCATTCAGGATTTGATTCGCGGCATTGATAAAGTGCTTTCTGCAGATCGACAGAAGGAAACCACTCATGACGCGGTGAAAGAAACAATCGTGGTCCAACAACAGAGCGAAGGAAGTATGAAGACCGACGCAGCCATCAAACGCGGCAGTCTCGCTTTGGAAGACGGCGAATGGGAGAAAGCAAAGCAGTACTTTGATCAGGCGCTGTCGCTGGACGCCGAATGTGCGGAAGCCTACTTCGGTATCGCTCTGGCGGAGTTGCGAACGAAAGACCCTGAGAGCTATATCCGCGTTGTGACCTCCCAGGTACCAAAGTCCGAGAAGCTGAGTATTCCGGAAGACAATACACATATCCAGAAAGCAGTGGCGGAGAATGCTATCACAGGATTCCTCAAGGAAAGCGAAATCACACCCCTGTACCGCTATGACTTGAGTTATAGCTCCACGCTGAAAGGGCAGAAAGAGATTCAAAATCAGGTGAGGCAGCAGATTGAGACAAACCGAAATCTGAATCGGGCGCTTCGCTTTGCGCAGGGAGAAGAGAAAACACGGATCGATGGATTCAAGAACACTTTGTATGCCCAGCTGAAGGAGAATGTGGAAAATGCCCAGAAACAGGAAGAAGAGAATCGAAACCGGGTGAAGCAGAATTATGAGAAGTTCCTGAAGGAAGCTGATCAGAAAGCCCACGGCCTGAACCAAGAAGCCCGCGCGCAGCAGACAAGTGCCTATCAGAGCGCGATCAACCTGCAGGAAAAGGCAAAGACAATAGCAGAGTATCAGGCGGCGATTGCGGAGTTCAAAAGAACACCGGGATTCCAGGACACGGCGACGAGGATCCAGTCCTGTGAGAAGACAATCTCGGATATTCAGGAACGGGAACGCAGGGAAAAGGCCGAGCAGGAGCGGAAAGCGGCGGCAAAGAAAAAGAGGACTATGGCGATCTTGTGTGTTCTGGCAGCGTTCGGAGTAGCAGCGTTTTTTGTTGTGACGAAAATCGTGATTCCGAAGATGCAATATGCAAACAGTCGGAATCTACGTAATGTGGGAAATATTGTCACCTTTGGCACCTATGAACAGGATAACAATACAGCCAACGGGAAAGAAGCTATCGAATGGATCGTCCTAGCAAATGAGGGAAACAAAAGCCTTCTGATTAGTCGGTATGCTTTGGATAGTCAAAAGTACAGCAAAAAAAGTGAGTCCGTGACATGGGAAAGCTGTTCTCTTCGTCCTTGGCTGAACGGTACTTTTGTAAACGAGGCCTTCTCCTCTGCGGAACAGAATGCCATCCTGAAGACAAGCGTAGATAACAGCAAGAGCCAAGGTAGAATCGGATATTCCACCGCCGGCGGGAACGATACGACGGATCAGCTCTTCCTCCTGAGCGTTGCAGAAGTAGCTAAGTACTTTAGCTCCAGTGAGGACCGTATCTGCAAGCCAACGGCTTATGCAAAGGTGCAAGGGGCATATGATAATGACAGCGTCTGCCGGTGGTGGCTGCGGTCGCCTGGCTACAATCTATACTATGCGGAGTACGTCTGGACGGACGGCTATGTTGGTGCCACTGACGTCAACAACGTCCATGTCGGTGTTCGCCCGGCTTTCTGGATCAATCTGGAGTCAGAATACTTTAAGTAAGCGTTGAATAGAGGAGTTCGAAAATGGCAATCATCAAGTGCAAGATGTGTGGCGGAGACCTGAAGCTTATAGAGGGCCATTCAGTCTGTGAATGCGAATACTGCGGAACAAGGCAGACTGTGCCCAGCGTGGATAATGAGAAGAAAATGACACTCTTCTCACGGGCATCTCGATTACTGCGCAACTGTGAGTTCGACAAAGCCTCCGGCGTGTTCGAGACCATCGTCGCGGATTTTCCGGAAGAGGCGGAAGCCTATTGGGGACTGGTTCTCTGCAAATACGGCATCGAGTATGTCGACGACCCGGCAACCGGGAAGAAGGTTCCGACCTGCCATCGGAGCAGCTTCGAGAGTGTGTTGGATGACGCAAATTTCGAGCAGGCTTGTGAGAACGCGGATGCGATTGCCCGGAGGGTTTATCGGGACGAAGCAAGACAGATCGAAGAGCTGAGAATAAACATCATTGAGGTCTCCGGGAAAGAAGATCCCTATGACATCTTCATCAGCTACAAGGAGACGGACGAGAACGGAGAGCGCACCCTCGACAGCGTGATCGCTCAGGATATTTACAGCGAACTGACAGAGAAAGGCTATCGGGTGTTCTTCTCCCGAATCAGTTTGGAGAGCAAGCTCGGAACGGAGTATGAACCATATATTTTCGCTGCGCTGAACAGTGCGAAAGTCATGCTCGTTGTCGGAACGGACTATGAGAACTTTGACGCTGTCTGGGTGAAGAACGAATGGAGCCGTTTCCTGAAGCTGATTGCCTCCGGGCAGAAAAAGACCTTGATCCCTGTCTTCAAGAACATGGACGCCTATGATATGCCCAAGGAGTTCGCGAAGCTTTCGGCCCAGGATATGGGTAAAGTCGGCGCGATGCAGGATCTGGTTCGAGGTGTGGAAAAGCTGGTTCCACTCAAAAAACAGGAGACGGTACAGGTTGAAAAGGTAACCGAAAAGGTTATCGTCCAGCAACAGAGCGAGGGCAGTATGAAAACCGACGCCGCCATTAAGCGCGGCAAGCTTGCTCTGGAAGACGGCGAGTGGGAGAAGGCTAAACAGTATTTTGATCAGGCGCTGACACTGGATGCCGAGTGTGCGGAAGCCTACTTCGGCATTGCCATGGCGGAACTCAGAGCAAAGGATCCGGAGAGCTATATCCGTGCGGCGACTTCACAGATGCCGAAAACGGAGAAGCTGAACATCCCGGAAGAAACTGCGCATATCCGGAAATCAGTGGCAGAGAATGAAGTTCCCAACTATCTCTCTGAAGGGACTGTGACTGCTCTGTACCAGTTTGACAGGAGCTATTCCTCTAACCAGAAGGGGCAACAGGAGATACAGAATCAAGTACGGCAGCAGATTGAGACTAACCGAAATCTAACTCGGGCGCTTCGCTTTGCACAGGGAGAAGAGAAAACACGGATCGAAGGATTCAAGAACAATTTATTTACCCGGTTGAAGGAGAATGTGGAAAAGGCCCAGAAGCAGGAAGAGGAGAACCGGAACCGAACAAAGCAGAACTATGAGAAGTTCCTGAAAGAAGCGGACCAGAAAGCCCAGGACCTGAACCAGGAAGCTCGCACACAACAGACAAAAATCTACCAGAACGCAGTCAGCCTCCAGGGAAAGGCAAAGACAGTATCAGACTATCAGGCGGCGATTGCGGAGCTGAAAAAGACGCCTAGATTTCAGGACACAGCGGCAAGAATCCAGACCTGCGAAAAGGCAATCGGGGAGATTCAGACCCGGGAGCACAAGGAAAGAGAAGAGCAGGCCAGAAAGGCAGCTGCGAAGAAAAAAAGGACATCGGCGATTCTTGCGATCCTCGTGGTTCTTGCTATAGCGGCGTTCTTTGCCGTGACAAAGGTTGTGATACCGGAACAGCAGAGAAGCACAGCCTACCAGGAGGCGATGACACTTTATTCTCAGAGACAATATGATGAGGCTATCGGTGCGCTTCAAGCACTTGGAGACTACAAGGACAGCGAGTCCAAGATAACAGAGATACAGACGGAAAAGAAAGAAGCAGCCTATCAGGAGGCGGCAAATCTATATTCTGACGGAGACTATGCTGAAGCATACAGTAAATACAGCGCATTACAAGGCTATAAAGATGTTGACACACTGCTGAGCACGGACAAGAATCTCCTTGCTATTGCTGCTCACAAAGCGAAGCTTGCAACATATAAAAAAATTGGGAGCACGGTTACCTTCGGCGCTTATGAACAGGACAACAACATGTCCAACGGAAAAGAGAATATCGAATGGATTGTACTGGAAAATGAGGGAAGTAGAAGCCTGCTGATCAGTCGCTATGCTCTGGATGGCCAGCCGTACAATACAAAACGTGGCGATGTTACTTGGGAAACATGCTCTCTGCGTTCCTGGTTGAATGATAGGTTCCTGAACGAAGCTTTTTCCGACGAAGAGAGGGAAACCATTCTGATGACATCTGTGGACAACAGTTATAGTCAAGGAAACAGCGAATGGACGACGACCTATGGTGGGAGCAACACGAACGATCAGATTTTCCTGCTTAGTTACGCAGAGGCAAGAAAGTATTTCAGCTCTGACAGTAGCAGAAAATGTGAGCCTACAGCTTATGCAAGTTATAGAGGAGCCTATGTCAATGACTACGGGAACACCTGGTGGTGGTTGCGGTCGCCCGGCGATGGTTGGAACTGTGCGGCATTCGTGTTTACGGGCGGATTTGTTGAATACCATAGCTCCCGGTTCGTCAACGAAGGCGATGGAGGGGTTCGTCCCGTTTTCTGGATCGATCTGGAGGAATTGGACGCGATAATATCTTGAGTGTATCGTCAAATTGGTTAAGGGAGATGTGAAAATGAACTTTACTGATCAAGAAAGAATCGCAGCATTTGACAGAATTGCCAATGAATTCTTTACACATAATTTTGGCACAATGTCTAAGACCGACTTTGAAACACTTCTCTTCAATATATATTTCAACCATCTGCTCAATGTTGGGAGTAAAACTGATGATTACACTATTTCTAAAAGCCTTGGAATAACACAAAGTAAAGTCAGAAGCTTGAAAATGAAAAATGATCTACGATATCCAAATGAGACTGGAGTAGAGTGGAAGAACACTTTTGTGGAGGCACTGAAATATGCGGACTTTGATCCCAATACACGGATGGTATCAGTATTGATTCCAGAGATAGTTGTCCAAACTGAACTCCGAAACTATATCGAGGAATATCACTGGTTTGACGAATATCCAAGCAATTATAAGCTTTTTCGGTGCAAGCTTGATATTTTCCTAAAGATATGTGAGAAGCTGTCTGAAACAGAACAGATTGACCTATCAAGTGGTCAAGAAAGCAAACTGAGAGAAATAAAGAAAATAGCAGGGAAAGATGACCCGGCGATTAAGAAAATCTTATCGGGAAATATACAGGAAGGACTAAAAGATCTTGCCATTAACGGAACAAAAGAAATCTTGTGTGCAGTACTGGATAGTTTAACATTCCCCGGCATATCAGGGATAGCTATTTCGACACTGAATGCAGTGATAAAAAAGAGCTGACAGTAACGAACAGCGCCTTCTATAACATTGAGGAGATTTTAAATATGACAAGGAATAGAGCAAGATTTTATATTGTCCTTTTGATTCTGCTGATTTTGGTCAGCGTAATTGCTTTTGTAATTCCGGTGGAGAAATCTTTGGCATTCTGGCTGAGCTATGCTTTCGCTGTGATTGCAATAGCAATTCAGGCTTATTCTTATCCAAAGGCATTTGGTGGACATGGAGCAAGAAGCAAGCTATATGGATTCCCGATTGCCAGAATCACAACGGTATATCTGATTATACAGTTGGCGCTGAGTCTCGTGGTGATCTTACTGACCGGTATTAAGCAGATTGTGATTCCACCTTGGATCGCCTTGATTGTTTACGCTGTGTTGCTTGGACTGACACTGATCGGACTGATCACAGCAGAAGGTGTACGGGAAGAAGTGGAACGGCAGGAAACAGCAAAACCTGTGAAAACAGAGACGATGCGACAGCTGCAAAGCAAAGCGGCATCGATTGCCGCAGCCTGTCAAGATCCAAAACTCAAAAAAGAAGTGGAAGATCTTGCAGAAGAATTCCGCTATTCCGACCCGGTTTCCAGTGAAGCAACAGAGAAGCTTGAGATGAAACTGGATATCCTGCTGGATGAATTCAAGCGTAGCGGAGACACGGTGCTGATCAAGGAGATCAGAACAGCGCTTGCCGAGCGGAATCAGATCTGTAAGCAGACAAAATAAACGAGAAAGCGCCGCGGTTCAGACAAAACAGTCTGCTCCGCGGCACTTTAATTATGCCGGAACTGTGTCACTCCGGATTGCTGTACTTCTCGAATACCGGTTCGATCAGAAAACTGGAGAGCCAGGAGGCGAGACCGGGAACAAAGAAGACAAAATAGAAGTTCCGTGAAAAGGCAGCGATCCCGAGCCCTATCAGAAGCGCCATGGTGGCCGAACGCAGAATGTTGCCCAGGGCGAGGCGCAGGGCAGTGCGGTTCAGGTCGGTAAACCCAAAGGTGAAGCGTGAGAGAATCGGAAAGAGCCAGCTCAGGATCCCAAGGATGAAGTACAGCAGGAGTATGAGTACCACACTCCAGACTGTCATAACCTGTCCATCTGGCCCGGTGCCGGCGAGTATCCGGTAGAGGAACAGGAAAAGAGAAACGACTGCGCCCCAGAGAAGCGTCGAGAGGCAGCCCATCTTCAGTTCCCTGCGGAAAGTGCCGAAAAAGCGGGAAATGAACGAGTCATCCTTACGCCGCACGACATGGACGACGGAATCATAAAGTGCGGTCGAAGCGGCCCCGCAGGTTATCAGGGGAATCGAACATAGCGCCCAGAGGAGACTCAATATCACAATGTCACCGACCCAGCCAAAAAAGCGCCAGATCCCGGTGTCGGGGTTAAAGAACCTGCGGCCCATCAGGAGAGAATCTGCGGTACCAGCCCGGTGAGCTTTTCGGCCAGCTGGGAATGACCTTTTCTTGTCAGGTGCATGCAGTCAAGCTTGTTGAACTCCGCCACACCCTCCGCGTCGAGAAAGGCACAGTGCTGGGCCTCTGCCATCGATTGGAGATATTTCGAGAGCTCACGGGATTTCTGCGGGCAGCCATAGCCCATGGCATCTCCTTCCGGACGGAGGTAGAGCCCGTCTCCAATGTGCGGCGGGCAGATAACCAGAATGTTTGGAACACCATTCCGCCAGGCCATGACAGTTTTGGCTTTCATGATGAGTCGCTCCATCCCGATGGAGATGCAGGCAGCGCTCATGCCGAGACGCTCCTTGGTGTCATTGGTTCCCAGCATGATGATCAGCAGATCCACGGGTTCATGGCTCATCAGAGTGGAGTAGATGACATCCAGACCGGACATGCACTCGTGCAACGGATCGTCGAAAACGGAGGTCCGGCCGGAGAGGCCTTCTTCAATCACCAGATACTCATCCCCGAGCGCCTTCTGCAGCAGACAGGTCCAGCGCTCCTCCTCGTTAAAGCGGTCGCCGCCGTCCGCGCAGTCGGTGGGATCGGCGCAATAGCCGTGAGTGTTGGAATCGCCAAAGCAGACAATGTGTTTTTTCATTTTACAACCTCCGGAAGAGAGGCCGCGACGGCGGACTGGCCGACACGACGGAACTTTTCATCCGGGAGTGCGAGACGCAGCTTCCCGGCAAGGGCGGGATACTCATCCGCCAGAACTGCTTTGCAGATGTCGAGCAGAACATCGCCGCCCTTCCCGGACATCACGCGGCCGAGGAGCAGCAGGTTCTCGCAGCCGTAAAGCGCATAGTAATAGGCCAGAGTATGGGCGAGATAGCATCCGATGCTCCGGTAGACCGCTGCAGCACGGGGATCGTCCGCTTCCATGAGCTTCTGAACGACCTTGAGCTTCTCTGCGGGGGAGAGGGAAGAATCCAGCTCAATCCCGGCGGCGGGAGCAAGCTTGATGACACCATCCTGAGAGAAATACTTGACACCGCAGCCAATATCGCCACTCCACTCATCCACCATGGCTTCCGGGTTGGCATCCACCGGAACAAAGGCCAGTTCGTTCAGCCAGCCAGTGATCCGTCCTTCACGGTCCACAAAACCAACGGCCTCGCTGGTACCCATGGCGATACCGAGAACGTTATTGGTCTCCAGACTCATGGCACCAGCCAGGGCTGTGACGTCCCCGTCGTTGATGACGGAGAAGGGGATATCCGGCCCAAAGGTATCGGTGATGGCACGGATGTAGATGTCCTTGACCTTCTTTTCATAGAGGTCGGGAGGAACCTGCAGGAAGAGAGAGGCGCGCATGGTGCGGTTGTTGATATAGATCCCCGCGGAGGAGACTCCCACGGCATCCACTCTGGGCATGTGGGAGGCGGCAGATTTCAGCGCAGCCACGATCCCGTCATAGTGGTAGTCCGGGTCGGCGGTGGTTTTCGGGAACCAGACAACCTCCTCGGAATAGACCGTCTCTCCGTCGATAACGGCGGAGACCTTCCGGTCGCTGCCGCCGGCGTCAAAGCCGATCCGGCAGCCGTCCAGATGCCCGCCGATGGCCTTCGGGTCGTCTTTGGCCTCGGGAAGCTGATCCACGGAGAGTACTTCAAACGGATGTTCAAAGACATTGGCCATGAAGTCAGCATCGAAGGCCTGCCTGCCGCTCTCACAATAGGTATCCTTCAAATAGCGGCAGATCCCCTCGTCGTCGCAGACCATGATCCGAAAGCCACCTTTCATCCAGAGAATGGTCTTGACCAGGCGCTCAATATAATATCGGTCGGCTTCCGCCTTTTCGGGCGTGCCGTGAATGAAGGTTTGAACAGAAGCCATCTGGCCATCGGTGCGCTCGACGGCGATCCCGATGGGTTTCGTGGCGGTTGCGAGAAAAGCTTCATTGAAGCGCTGAAGCGGAAAAAAGTCCGGATCCAGCTCGGGCACATGTTTCAGATTGATTTCGATCCCATAAAGGTTCATAGAATACGCCTCCCGATTCGATTTGTAGAGAAATGGATGGATCACCCGGCGCCCGGAAGTAGAATTCACAAAGCCGGGAAATACAGTTGATTGCATTGTATCATCTTCCATGCTGTTTGTCACCCGGTTTTTGAACAAAATTTCAGATAATATTTTTATTGAAATTTTCTTTCATTACTGGTACACTGTGAACAGCAAAAAGATGATGTCTGTTAAGAAGTCTGACCGGCTATATATTTTTTAATAAGGAGCGGAAGAAAACGATGGATGAGAGCGTGAAGAAAAAACTGCTGGAGAGCAGAACGTGGATCCGGGAGGAACTGGACCGCTGCACAGATTTCTGGCTGAAGAACGGCATGGACCCCGTCAACGGCGGCGTGTATACCTGCCTCGACCGGGAGGGAAAGATCTTCTCCACGGATAAGAGCGTCTGGATGCAGGGCCGGTGCGGCTGGATCTTCTCCTGGCTTTGCCACCTGTACGGTGTGAAGGACGAATGGCTGCAGGCGGCGAAGAGCTGTCTGGATTTCATGGAGGCGCACTGCATCAACCGCGAGGCTGGAGATAGAATGTATTTCACCGTGACGGCGGAGGGAAAGCCCCTGCGCCAGAGGAGATACTGCTTCTCAGAGGCTTTTTACGCCATGGCAAACGCCGAGTATTATGGTGTCACCGGAGAACGGGAATGCCTGCTGCGCGCCCGGAGGGCTTACGATCTCTACTGGAACCTCAATCACGGCATGCCGGATCCCACCGGGCTCGGACCCAAGACCATTCCGGAGACCCGCAGCGGCAGAGCCTTCGGTATCCCGATGATCTACCTGAACGTGACAAGCGTCCTGATGCGGGTGGATCCGGAGCAGAAGGCGCTGTATGAAGAGCGCGCGGCCTCCTGTGTGGAGGATATCTTCCATTATCACGTGAAAGATGACCTGGGCTGCGTGCTGGAGAACGTCGGACCTGACGGCGAAGCGCGTCTGGATGTGACCGAGGGCCGCATCGTGAACCCGGGCCATGACATCGAGGGCGTCTGGTTCCTGCTGGAGCACGCCAAACGCACCGGCGACAGGGATCTGGTCGGAAAGGCGGAGACCATCTTCAACCGGGCCATCAATGCCGGCTGGGACAAGGAATACGGCGGACTGCTGTACTTCATCGACTGCCTGGGAAAACCGCCCGAGGCCTATGAACACGACATGAAGCTCTGGTGGCCGCATGACGAGATCATGATCTCCTCCATGATGCTGTATCGCGACACCGGAAAAGAGGAATATCTCGAGTGGTTCTTTAAGACGCTGGACTACTGCCGCACTTACTTCTCCGACCCGGAATACGGCGAGTGGTACGGGTATCTGCGGCGTGACGGAAAGCCGACGGAGCCGCCCTGCAAGGGTTCTACCTTCAAGGGACCCTTCCATCTGCCCCGCATGCTGAGCATGGTGGACATGATGATGGGAGAGCTGACGGAGCTGAAGTGAAATAAGGAGGAAGCGGGATGCCTCTGAGCAGTGTCAATGTCATCGACAAGATCAGCGAAGAATATTATGAGCTGACAACAGCGGAGAAAAAGGCCGCTGACTACGTGCTGCGCCATCCGCGGGAGAGCCAGTTCCTGTCCATTGCCGAACTGGCCGAGGAGAGCGGCGTGGCTGAGGCCACGGTTTCCCGCTTTTGCCGCAGACTTGGATATAAGGGGTACAACGCCTTCAAGCTGGCAATTGCCAATTCCACCGCACGGCAGCGTTCCGGAACGGAGGATCTCTCAGGGCAGATCGAGCTGTCCGACAGCCTGGAAGACATGTGCCGCAAGCTGTATTCCGCGGACATGGCGGCGATGACGGAAACACTGAATCTCATCAACCCGGATCAGATCCGGACGGCTGTCCGGATCCTCTCCAACGCAAATAAAGTCCTGTGTATGGGTCAGGGAGGATCCATGGTGATGGCTGAAGAGGCAGCGCATCTATTTTCTACTGTGAGTGGAAAGTTCTTCCCGGTGAAGGACTCACATATGCAGATCATTGCAACCGCAAATCTGAGCGAGCGGGATGTCCTGCTGTTCTTTTCTTACTCCGGGGCAACGCGCGACCTGCTGGAAGCGCTTGCCGTGGCGCGGGAGCAGCGGGCGAGAATCATCCTTGTGACCCGCTTCGCCAGATCGCCTGGAGCGGAATATGCGGATCTCGTTCTGTGCTGCGGTTCGAATGAAGGTCCGCTTCAGCTCAGCTCCGTCCCCGCAAAGCTTGCTCAGCTTTTCCTGCTGGATGTGCTGTTTTCCGAATACTGCCGGCAGGATCTGGACCGCTGCAATGCGGCAAGGGAGAGAGTGGCAACTGCTCTGGCAGAGAAACACCTGTAATCAAACTGAAATGACGGAGAGGCTGAAAATTAATTTCAGTCTCTCCGTCATTTTGCATAGAAGGTGAGGTGCTTTTTTGTGAAAAGTGTAAAAATAATTTTCAGAACGCCACGATTTTGAAATTTTCTTTCAAAAAGTGATTGACAAGAGGCGCTGCCTCAGGTACAATGACATCAGTATGAGGCACCTGGAGAAGAATTATTACACGCATTGGCGTGCGATAATAAAACGAACAATATTTTTAAGGAGGAAACCCATGAAAAAGAAACTCGCACTTCTGCTCGCGCTGGTCATGATCATTGCGCTGGCAGTCCCCGTTACTGCTTCTGCGGATGCTACGGAGATTTCCCTCTGGACTTACCCGATCGGCAAATGGGGTGATGAAGCGACCATCAAGACCTTCACAGATGCCTTTGAAGCAGAAACCGGCATTAAGGTCAAGGTTGAGTTGCTTGCCTACGGCGGAGATGGAGACAACAAGATTAACGCCGCAATTGCAGCCGGTCAGGCTCCTGATATGGTCATGGAAGGACCCGAGCGTCTGGCTGTTCAGTGGGGCCTGCAGGGCCACATGGTCGACCTGAGCGATATGCTCGATGCAACAGACCTGGAAGAGATCAATCCCTCCACACTGGCTGCATTCACGATTGCTGATGGCACACTCACCGGCTATCCTCTCTGCATGAATGCACACTGCATGGCCATCAATGTAGATGCTTTTAAACGCGCCGGAGCTGACCAGTATGTGGATCTCGAGACCCGCACCTGGACGACGGAAGGCTTTATCGAAGCAGTCAAAGCGCTCAATGCTGCAGGCAATGATACAGTCGCCGCGGTCTTCTGCAATGGCCAGGGCGGTGACCAGGGCACCCGTGCTCTTGTAAATAACCTCTATAGTGGCCTCTTCATCGATGAAGCCCGTACCGGCTATCAGTGGAACTCCGAAGAGAATGTCAAGGCTCTGCAGACTCTGTATGACCTGGACGGAGTGAACTTCGACGCTTCCATCGCTGGCGGCGACGAGATGAAGCTCTTCCGTCAGGGCATCCTCAACATGGCTTTCTGCTGGAACATCAGCGGACACAAGAATACTGATGACGGAAATGAAGTTGGAAAGACTCTCACCGGAGATGAAGTTGCATTCATGAACTTCCCGACTGACGATGGCAATGTTGCTCTCTGCGGTGGTATTTGGGGCTTCGGTATCTTCGATAACGGCGATGCGGATCGCATCGAGGCCTCCAAGCAGTTTATCAAGTACGTCTGCGACAGCGACAAGACCGCTGAGGCAGTTGTGGCGTCCAGCTTCTTCCCTGCCCGTACTGCCGCTGAGGGTAATGACCTCACTGGAATCTTCGCGGATGATGAAGACATGAACGTCTACAATGCAACCATCATGCCGAACCTGGGCGACTATTACACCATTACCAACGGATTTGCAGATGTTCGCACTCTCTGGTGGAATATGCTTCAGGAGATCGGCGCAGGTGCTGACATCGCAGAAGCTACTGCAAACTACACTGCTCAGGCAGATGCGACTCTTGGCTAATCAGACTGAAGAGGCCTTGTAAGCTCGTCATTGTTACAATCGCGCCTCTCACCGCCAGCGCGGTGGGAGGCGCTTCTAAAACACGAAATACATTAAAAATGGGGTGTGAATGTGCGTCAAACAATGAGCCCTGAACTTCGACGTAGGGAGACCATCTCCGGATATCTCTTTCTGTTGCCAAGCCTGGTTTTCTTTCTTGGGTTTGTTGTGATTCCAATGGTGATGTGCATCATTACCAGCTTTACGGATGCGACAATGAACTCCAACCAGCCGGACGTGTTTATCGGTCTTGCCAACTATAAGGAGCTGTGGCAGGATCCAATTTTCCTGAAGGCGTTACGTAATACTATTATCATTGTTGTGGTGAGTGTTCCGGTCGTATGCATCTTTTCCCTTTGGGTTGCCTCTGCGATCTTTAATATGAAAGAAGGCCCGTTGAGCTTCTTCCGTGTGGTCTTCTACCTTCCTGTTGTTACAGGCTCAGTTGCCGTCACGGTTGTATGGAAGTGGATGTACTCAAACTATACCGGTATCATCAATTATGTCCTGAAAAACGGCGGCATCATAGACAAAAATATCAACTGGCTCGGTGATCCGAAGTATGCACTGGCCTGTATCATTATCATCCTGCTGACGACTTCGGTTGGCCAACCTATTGTTCTGTATGTTTCTGCACTTGGAAATGTGGATAATTCATTGGTAGAAGCAGCAGAGGTGGACGGCGCAAATAATACCCAGGTGTTCTGGAAAATCAAGTGGGCGCAGATCATGCCGACCACGCTGTATATCCTTGTGATCACAACCATCAACTCTTTCCAGTGCTTTGCACTGATTCAGCTGCTGACCAGCGGCGGACCAAACCACGCAACGGATACTATTATGTATTATATTTACTACACTGCCTTTACCAGATTCCGTTTCGGCTACGGCAATGCAATGGGTGTGGTTCTGGCGATATTCATTGCGATTCTCTCGGCAGTACAGTTCCGCCTGGCTAAGGAAAAGTAGGGGAGGAATGAGTCATGAGTAAAAAGAACGGAGCCTCTACCGGCTACAGAGTGTTCAGCTGGATCATTCTGATCCTTCTGGCTTTCTTCTTCCTGTTCCCACTGTACTGGATCATTACCGGCGCCCTGAAAACCCCGGCAGCCATCAATGCAGCAAAGCCCCAGTGGTGGCCCAGCGAGTTCACGCTACGCAATTTCCAGGTGCTTTTTTCCAAACGCAGTGCTCCTCTCTTCCAATTTGGAAGTCTGGTAGGGCCGACTGTCCCGGGGGCAATCCGTTGGCTGCTGAATACGGTGTTTATGGCGGTCATGGCCATGATCCTCACCTGCATTACAGCGGCCATGGCAGGTTATGCTCTTGCAAAAAAACGTTTTGTCGGTCGAGCACTCCTCTTCTCGCTGATCGTGGCGGCGATGGCCTTACCAAAACAGGTCATCCTGATACCGTTGATCCGTGAGATGAGCAAGCTCCACCTGTATGATACAATCTGGTCCGTTATTTTCCCAACAGTCGGCTGGCCGTTCGGCGTGTTTCTGATGAAGCAGTTCTCAGAGGGGATTCCGGGAGAAATGCTGGAAGCGGCCCGCATCGACGGTGCCAGTGAGTGGAAGACGTTTACAACGATTGTCTATCCAATGGTGAAGCCGGGTGTTGGCGCTCTGGCCATTTTCACCTTCATCAACAGCTGGAACGATTACTTCCTGCAGCTGATCATGCTGGCGAGCAATGTGAATTATACTATTTCACTTGGTATCGCCACAATGCAGGCGGAAAACTCCACGGACTACGGCCTGATCATGGCTGGTGCGACGCTGGCAGCGATCCCGATCATTATCGTATTTGTAATTTTCCAGAAATACTTTACCAAGGGCATCACCATGGGCGCAGTTAAGGGTTAACTTAGAGAAAACGGAGAAGACGAAAGAGAAATGAAAGAGAATCTGAAAAAATATCAGGGCATTTTTCCGGCGTTTTATGCATGCTATGATGAGAAGGGTGCGGTCTCCGCAGCCTCGACACGCGCACTGACGGAGTATCTGATCGGCAAGGGGGTTCAGGGCCTGTATGTGGGCGGCTCCTCCGGCGAGTGCATCTATCAGTCTGTTGCCGAGCGTAAGCTCGTTCTTGAGAACGTCATGGCGGTTGCAAAGGGGCGCATCGTGGTCATCGCGCATGTGGCCTGCAACAACACCGCCGACAGCATGGAGCTGGCGGCCCATGCGGAGAGTCTCGGGGTAGATGCCATTGCGGCAATCCCGCCGATCTATTTCCACCTGCCGGACAGAGCGGTGGCCAAGTACTGGAACGATATTTCGTCCGCAGCGCCAAACACCGACTTCATCATCTATAACATCCCGCAACTGGCGGGAGTTGCACTGTCCAGCGGACTTCTTCGCACGATGCTGCAGAATTCGAAGGTCATCGGTGTGAAGAACTCCTCCATGCCGGTGCAGGACATCGAGATGTGGCGCGACGAGGGCGCGATTGTCTTCAATGGCCCGGATGAGCAGCTTCTCTCCGGCCTCGCGGCCGGAGCGGTCGGCGGTATCGGCGGAACCTACGCCGCCATGCCGGAGCTGTATCTGAAGATCTTTGAGCTTGTCCGTGAGGGAAGAATCCCGGAGGCGAGAGAGATCCAGGACGCCTGCTGCCAGATGATTTACAAAATGTGCTCCGGGCAGGGAAATATGTACGCCATGATCAAGGCCATCATCCGTGAGATGGGCGGCCCGGATGTCGGCGGTGTACGTGCCCCGCTTTACCCGCTGCAGGAAGGGGATCTCGCCATCGCAGCAGAAACCGCAAAACAGATCCAGAATCTGATTGCAAAATACTGCTGAACAGAGTATTCTATTGGCAAACTTGGAAATGGCCTGAGTTTCAGGCCATTTCTCTTATGAGGTGAATGCAGATGCAATTTAAGAATGCGAATGTTTTTTTGGAAAACAGAGGCTTTGTGCAGGCGGGATTCTCTGTAGAGAACGGTGTTTTCACAGAGATCATTCCCGGCGCAGGCCCCGCAGATGGCATCGATCTGCAGGGGCAGTATGTGATCCCCGGCCTGATTGATATCCACACCCACGGCAACTCCGGGGCGGACTTTTCTGACGGAGATTATGAAGGACTCAAGACGATGGCGCAGTACCTGGCTCAGAACGGCGTGACCGGCTTTGCCCCGGCGTCCATGACGCTGCCCTATGACGTGCTGGAGACGGCATATCTTACAGCAAAGCGCCTGAGGGACGAGCAGCCGGAGGGCTGTGCGACATTGCTCGGCATCAACATGGAGGGGCCCTTCTTCTCTGAAAAGAAAAAGGGGGCACAGAATGGTGCCTATCTCCGGAACCCCGACTGGGAAGCGTTCAAACACCTCTATGAAGTGTCTGACGGCCTGATCCGAATTGCAGACCTCGCGCCGGAGCTCCCGGGGGCGGTGGAATTCACCAGGAAGGCGGCAGAGCTCTGCACCGTGTCCGTAGCGCATACGGACGCAAGCTACGAAGAAGCCGCGGCGGTGTATACGGCGGGGGCGACACATCTGACACATCTCTATAACGCCATGCCCGCTATCCATCACCGCAAGCCTGGCGTGATCGGCGCAGCCTCGGAACGGGAGAACGTCTATGCAGAGCTCATCTGTGACGGTCAGCACGTTCATCCCAGCGCTGTAAGGATGGCGTTCCGGCTCTTCCCGGGCAGAATCTGCCTGATCTCTGATGCCTTGCGCTGCTGCGGCATGCCGGACGGTCAGTATACCCTTGGGGGACAGGATGTCTTCCTGAAGGACGGCATTGCGCGGCTCGAGGATGGTACCATTGCGGGTTCCGCGGCGACGCTGTATCAGTGCATGCAGAATGCGGTGCGCTTCGGAATCCGGAAGGAGGAGGCTATCCTCTCTGCGACACTGAATCCGGCCAGACAGCTGGGATGTGCTGACCGGGTGGGTTCCATTGCGATCGGAAAGCAGGCAGACTTTGTTATCTGCGATACGGAGCTGAACCGGAAAGCGGTCTGGCTGCGTGGAGAAAAGTGCAGCTGACAGAAACGATAAAACGAAGTTAACAGTTTGTTTATTTCCGGTTTAGAATTCGGGGATATAATACAGCCTGCGGTTTGACCGCAGGCTGTTGTTTTACAGGCAAACAAAGGATGAGAATATGAATCTGGAAATGCTGAATGATAAAAAAACAAGCTGGATTTTTCGGGTGATCCGATGGCTGGTGTGGCTCTTTTCACCGAAATACACGCTGGAGGGAACGGAGAATCTCCCAAAGGAGCCCTGTGTGATTGTCGGTAATCACAGCCACATGTACGGACCGATCGCCGGAGAGCTCTATACCCCGATCAGGCACTATGTCTGGTGCGCGGGGGAGATGATGCACAGGGAAGAGGTATCGGCCTATGCCTACCATGACTTCTGGTCCGGAAAGCCGAAATGGACACGCTGGTTCTATAGGCTGATGAGTCACCTGATCACGCCGCTGGCGCTGTGTGTGTTCAATAATGCCCACACGATTGCGGTCTATCATGATACACGCCTGATCTCAACCTATCGGGATTCCATCGAGAAGCTGAAGGAAGGCTACAGCATGGTTATTTTCCCGGAATGCTACAATGAGCACAACAACATCGTCCACGACTTTCAGGATAAGTTCATCGACCTCGCCCGATTCTATTATAAAAAGACAGGAATTGAACTTGATTTCGTCCCGATGTATCTTGCACCGGAGCTGAAAAAAGTGTATTATGGAAAGCCAATTCGCTTCCACGCGGATGCAGACATCAAGACCGAACGCAGGCGGATCTGCGGCGAACTGATGGACGCCATCACAGAGATGGCGGTGTCGCTCCCGGAGCACACGGTGATTCCATACCCCAACGTCTCAGCACGGTATTATCCGAAAAATATTCCTCTCGAGGTATTTGCAAATGAACACGCGACAGAAGAAAAAACCGGTTGATTACAGTGGCTTCTCCCTTCGCAGGCTGAATGAGCCCAGATTTTCCCATGTGAAGCTGCTGGGCGGTTGGATCTTCTACTTTGCCATGTATTTTATCACGGAAAATCTGATCCCTCTGGATAAGTGCCATCCAATCCACTGCGCATTGGACGACATGATTCCTTTCAATGAATTCTTTGTAATTTTCTACGTGGGCTGGTATGCTCTCGTCTTTGGGGCCCTGGCCTATACGTTCTTCTATGATGTCCCGAAGTTTCGGAAACTGCAGATCTACATCATCATCACGCAGGTGATTGCCATGGCCTGCTATGTGATCTACCCGAGCAGACAGGACCTGCGACCGACTGTCTTCGAACGGGAGAATATACTGACTGCGTTGATGGCGTTTATTTATTCCTTCGACACCAGTACAGGGATCTGCCCATCGCTCCATGTTGGCTATTCCCTCGGAATCCTGTCCGTGGCACTGAAAGACCGCGAACTCGGAGCCGGCTGGAAAGCCATGCTTGGTTTCGTGGTACTGATGATCTGCCTGGCCGTATGCTTCGTCAAGCAGCATTCGGCGCTGGACGTGTTCTGGGCGCTGCCGATGTGCCTGGTGGCGGAGATCATCACCTATGGCAAAGACTACTGGTTGCCGCGCCTCAAAAGCGGGCGGGTCAGTAAACAGACCGTATGAATTGTACTCACCGGATGAAACGGAAGAAGTGCCCGTTTCATCCGGCGCTTTGATTTTCGGAAGATAAGGGAGGAAGCACAATGGAAGAAAACGAACTGCTGAAGCGGGCGGAAGAGCTTTTCCGACGGAGCGAGCGGAGCGGAAAACCAACTGCCACCGCCTTTCTGACCCCGGCGGAACAGATGCTACTGCGGGAGAAGATCCATCCAGACCTGGGAACGCAGATGTGCTTTTATGGCGGCTATGAAGATAGCGAGCGAAACATCGCGGTGTTTCTTTCGGAAGAGGACGTGGAAGAAGAGCCGAAGGAGTGGGGCGCCGGACTGATCCGGGCTGTACACTTCAAGGCGTTCTTCGGCGAACCGGGACACCGGGATTATCTCGGTGCACTCCTGGCCTCCGGAATTGTGAGAGACCGTCTCGGGGATATCCTGATCAACGGAGTGGAGACTACGGTGTTCTGCCTGCCGGGAATCTGCGGACACCTGCTGACGGTGGACCGGATCGGAAGAGTCAGCGTAAAGGCCGAGGAAATACCGCTCAATGAGGTGGAGATCCCGAAACGGGAATACAGAAAGAGAAGTTTTACGGTGATGAGCATGCGTCTGGACGCGGTGGCGGCGGGGATGTTCAACCTCTCCCGGAGCGCCTGTGCCAAACAGATCAGCGAGGGAAACGTGAGCCTCAACTACAGCGTCTGCATGAAAACGGATGCGCCGGTGGGGGAGGGTGACGTGATCTCCCTGCGCGGCAAGGGGAAAGGCACGGTCAGCGGCCTGGGAGGTAATTCCAGGAAAGGTCGGCAGTTCGTGGAGACAGAGATCTATGTCTGAAGCTGTGGAACCAAGGCGAAAGGCAAAAATGAAGGGCTTGACGGACAGTCTGCTTGCTGTTATCATCATACAGCTATCAAATCATAAAGAAGAGACTGATTTATGAACTTGTTTCAGACAGTGGATATGCGGGTGGGCCATCCGGTTACACAGATTGTCCGTTTTGCGATCCCGATGCTGCTGGGGAACATCGCCCAGCAGTTGTATAATACGGTGGACAGTATCATTGTCGGGCGTTTTGTCGGCGACAACGCGCTGGCGGCGGTCGGCAGTGCAGGCCCGCTGCTGAACCTGATGCTGGTGCTGTTCATGGGCATCTCTGTGGGCGCAAGCATTATGGTTTCGCAGTACTTCGGTGCCGGCATGAAGGAAGATCTGGCCAAGACCATCGGCTGCTGCATCACGCTGACCGGTGTCGCGTCGCTGTTCATCATGATTGTAGGGCCGCTGCTGGCGGGACCGGTGCTGCGCCTGCTGAACACGCCGGAGAGCGTCATCGGCTGGTGCCAGTCGTACCTCACGATCATCTTCCTCGGCATAGCGGGCGGCGGATATTATAACATCATGAGCGGCGTCATGCGCGGCCTAGGCGACTCGGCCTCCGCACTGGTCTATCTGCTGGTGGCAACCGGCGTGAACATTGTGCTTGACTATGTGTTTGTGGCAAAGTTCGGCATGGGTGTTCCCGGCGTGGCCTGGGCGACTGTGATCGCACAGGTCATCTCGGCTGTTCTCGCACTGCGGAAGATTGTGCGAATGACGGATCTTTTCCAGTTGAAAAAAGAATATCTCCGGCCCGAGAAACGCTTTGTCACCTCTCTCGTCCGGCTGGGCCTGCCCTCGGGGGTGACCCAGGCGATTTTCTCCATGTCGATGATCATCGTCCAATCGCTGACCAACAGTTTCGGGGAGCAGTTCATCGCCGCCAATGTCATCGTCATGCGCATCGACGGCTTCGTCATGTTGCCGGCGTTTTCACTGGGGACTGCGATGACAACCTTTGCCGGCCAGAACATCGGCGCGGGAAAGATGGATCGGGTGCTGCAGGGGGCAAGACAGGGAACGTTGACCGCCATGGGAGTCTCGGCAGTGATTACGGCGCTGATCCTGCTCTTTGGGCGAAGCCTGATGGCGGTCTTTACCGAAACGCCGGAGCTGATTGATCTGAGCTATCGGATGATGCAGATTCTCGCTGCCGGATACATCGCGATGGAAGTGACCCAGTGCCTCTCCGGTATCATGCGCGGCGCGGGGGACACGGTGACCCCGATGTGGATCGCGATCATCAACACGGTGATCGTACGCGTGCCGCTGGCCTACGGCCTGGTGGCTCTTTCCAGAACGCCGGAGCTGCCGCAGGGGAACTGCGCCATGATGTACGTCTCTCTGCTGGTCACCTGGATCATCGGCGCGACCATCACTTTCGTCCTTTACCGGACCGGGAAGTGGAAACGGAAGGCCAGCATCGTCGGCGCGTAAGCGCTGCGGATAGGGGAGATGGAAAGCATGGGAGAACTGCTGCTGTTTAATATTCAGGATCCTGAGAAGAAAACCGCGATCCGCCTGACCGCGCTCAGGCTGGGCCTGAGGTGCCGGGAGATTCTTCCCGAACGGCAGGGCGAGACGCTCGAAGCGCTCCTGAGCGGCGCGGCGGCGAATCCGGCCCAGCCGGAAGGAGAAAGAGAACCTTTTGCCGATGAACTGATGCTGATGCATGCGCTGTCCCAGGCGGAATTTCACGAACTGCTGGATACCCTGCGCAGGGAGGGGCAGAGCATCCGACTGAAGGCCGTGGTTACCGAACACAACCGAAAGTGGACCGCACAGCGGCTACACAGAGAGCTCTGTGCAGAAGAAGAGGCCATGAAGCGCTGGAAACAGCAGACGCGAAACAAAAAACATAAGAAAAAGTAGGTGCCGACATGTTAAACGATCCGATCCTGATCCGCAATCTGCAGCTGAAAAACAGGCTGGTAATGCCGCCAATGCAGTCGGACCGCAGCAATCACGGCCGCGTCACCGATGACCTGACGGCGTATTATCATGCCCGCGCGATCGGCAGTGAACCGGGCATCATCATTGTGGAACACTGCTGTATCAGCGAAGCGGGCCGTGCCGACAGCGGCCAGCTTTCTATCGCTGAAGATGGATGCATCGCGGAACACAGGTTGCTGACCGATGTGGTGCATGAGGCCGGAAGCCGGGTTTTTATCCAGCTGAACCACGCCGGGAACGCTGCGGAGCCTTTCGACGACGGAGAGCTGGTTTCGGCGAGCGATGTCCCGGCATTGAGAAAGACCCTGCAGAAGAAGCCGCGGCCCCTGACTGCGGAGGAAATCCGGGGCCTTGAGGTCTGCTGGGCGCACGCAGCTCTGCGTGCGGTAAAGGCGGGGTATGACGGTGTGGAGATCCACTCCGCCCACGGCTATCTGCTGGATCAGTTCTATTCTCCGCTCACAAACCGGCGCGAAGACGAATACGGCTCTGGCAGTCTGACGAACCGGCTTCGCTTCTTGGTGGAGACGGTCGCGGCGGTCCGCGAAGCGGTGGGAGATCAGGTGCCGGTAGCAGTCCGGCTGGGCGGCGCGGACTATCTTCCCGGCGGCTCCACAGAGGAGGACGCGGCCGAAGCCTGTCGTCTGCTTGAACAGGCAACAGTCGACCTGTTGGATATCTCGGGCGGCATGTGTGGGTTCGTGAGACAGGGACACCCGGAACCGGGATACTTCGGCACTATGACAGAAAAGATCAAAGCCGTTGTCTCTATTCCGGTGATGCTCACCGGTGGCGTCACGACAACAGATGAGGCGGAGAAACTCTTACAGGAGGGAAAGGCCGACCTGATCGGCGTCGGAAGGGCGCTCTTCCGGGATCCGGACTGGCGGAAAAAGCAATCAATATAACAGATTACGGCGGGCCTGCTTCCGGCAGACCCGCCATTTCGCACGATCAGATCCAGATTCCGCTGTAATTCAGGTTGTCTGCTGTCTGAGAACTCTCACCCTTAGGTACAGCAAAACATGGGACAGGTTTCAAGAGCCTGTATTTTTGGAATGAGGACACAAGGACTTGGAGAGAATGACTTGAATTATCCTTTCCTGTTTCACGGACCTGTGGTATCATCGTGTTCAGAGCAGGTGGAGCAAAATGACAAGAGAGAATGAGCAGATAAAACAGAATGAGGCAGGCATGCACTACCGCAGCCTGAACAGCTTCCTGCGGGAGCAGTTCGGGGAAAAGGTGTACAAGCTGGCGCTGGACGGCGGATTTACCTGCCCGACGAGAGACGGCAGCAAGGGAACCGGCGGCTGCAGCTTCTGCGCGGGCGGGAGCGGCGACTTTGCCATCCCGGTGGGAGACGATGTCGCGGAAGCCATCGAGATGGCAAAAGCGGTGGTGGCGGACAAGGGCGCGAAGAAGTTCATCGCCTATTTCCAGAGCTATACGGGAACCTATGCGCCGATTGAACGCCTGCGGAACCTCTATACTGAAACCATCCGGCACCCGGACATCGCGGCCATGTCCATCGGGACCAGGCCTGACTGTCTCGATGACGAGGTGATCTCGCTGCTCGCAGACCTGAACAGCGAGAAGCCGGTCTGGATTGAGCTGGGCCTGCAGACCATTCATGAGCAGACTGCAAAGGCCATCCGGCGAGGCTATCCGCTGGAGGTGTACGACGATGCGGTGGGGCGGCTGCGGGCTGCGGGTATCCCGGTGGTTGTACACATGATTATCGGTCTTCCCGGAGAGACGCCGGAGATGATCCGACAGACAGCGGCCTATATCGGGAGAAGCGGTGTACAGGGGATCAAGTTCCAGCTGCTCCATGTGCTGGAGGGAACGAAACTGGCGGAAGAGTACCGGGCGGGAGCGTTCGAGGTCCTGTCCCCGGCCGCATACATCCGGATTCTGGAAGAATGCATCGAGAGCATCCCGCCGGGGATGGTGGTACACCGCCTGACCGGCGACGGAGCAAAACGCAGCCTGATCGCCCCAAAGTGGAGTGCGGACAAAAAACGGGTGCTGAACGACATCAATCGGGCTTTTGAGAGGGACCAGATCCGACAGGGAAGCCGGCTGTGAGAAGCGGGATACAGAAAAAATGGCTTCAACAGAGGGACTGCCACGAGGATGGAATCAGTTGAAGATACTCAGTATTGAGACGTATCGAAAAAACCTGACCCGGACGTGATGACGAAAGAGGGCTTCAATTGAAAAACAGGATTAAGGATTCTTCAGACTCTTTTCTGTCAGAATCTGCTATACTGTGTTCAGAAGCGAAAAACAGTGGACAAGAACCATCTGTCACGGAAAGGACGGGATGAATGATGAAGAGAAGAGCAGACAGAAGGAACAGAACCCTGCTTCCGCTGCTCCTGGCGCTGCTTCTTGCCATCGGCGGCTTCGGGAGAGGAATTGTCCCCGACGCCTGGGCCGACGGGGAAGCGGAAGCGGCCACGGAAGACAGCACGAGACCGGAAGCCGTTTTCCATGTCAGCACTGTGGATGAACTGCTGGAAGCGATTGGACCGGACCGCATAATCCAGCTGGAAGACGGGGAATACAACCTGACTCAGGCCGGAAGTTACGGTGACCTAAGCGCGGGCGAATACTGGCATTGGGTGGATTCCTACGATGGATACCAGCTTGTGATCCGGAATGTCGCCGGACTCTGGCTGGAGGGCAGCGACGTACAGCGCTGCAGCATCGTGACAGAGCCCCGCTATGCCAATGTCCTGGCGGCGGACAGCTGTGACGATCTGCATTTTTCCAATTTCACGGCAGGACACACACCGGGCGAGGGATACTGCTCGGGCGGCGTCCTGGACTTTTACAGCTGCAGCAGGGTCCGGATCCAAAACTGTGACCTCTACGGATGCGGAACCTATGGAATCACGGCGACGGAAAGCTTCTCTGTCATTGCCTCAAACACCGCGATCCATGACTGCACCTACGGCGCCATTGAGACTTTCCGCTGCCAGGATGTCCGCTTTGTGGACGGGATAATCCGGCACTGCGGCTTCAGCAAGGAACACGAGGACGACGGCTGGTACGCGTTCGACCTGCTGCATGCGCAGTCCTGCACCGGTTTTGCGGTGCTCAACACCGAGATCTCCGGAAACGTCACCCAGACTTTAATTCACAGCGATTATACCCAGGGATTTCTGATCGCCGGCTGCAGTGTCCATGACAACACCATCGGGCAGTACGACTGGGGCGGTGTGTTCTTCGTGTGTGGCCAGCCGGTGATGGTGAGCGGAACGGAATATGACAATAATCAGGTGAGCGGACCTTTCTTCCATGCAGATGCGGACATCCCCACGGCAGCGGTTCCGATCGTCGACGAGAACGGCGCAAGTCTGGAACAGGCCGGAGTGGAAGCGATGATGAGAGTGCCCTTCAATGTCGAGAGCTATGCCCCTCCGGTCAGCGAGACTGCGTATTCGGAGGAGCATCTGCCGATGGCAGAAGGGATGACGGTAAGCCACGTCACGACAGCGGATGAATTCCTCGCCGCCATCGGAAACAACAGTGTGATCTATGTCGATGCATCGCTGATCGACTTCAGCACCGCAAGCAACTACGGCGGAACAGGCAGTGTGTACTATTACTGGATGGACGTTTACGACGGACCGGGACTGGTGATTCAGGGTGTACGGAACCTGCAGATCATCGGTCAGGGAAAAGACAAGACCATCCTCCAGGCAACACCACGCTATGCAGATGTGTTGAACTTTGACTCATGTACGGGGATCAGCATCTGTGATCTCACAGCCGGTCATCTGCGCGAGGCCCCCGGCTCCTGCGCGGGGGACGTGTTCGAGTTTTCCGGATGCTGGGATGTGGAGATCCTAAACTGCGGTCTCTTCGGCTGCGGCGTGAACGGCATCGGAGCCAGCAACTGCTCGGACTTCATCATCCGCGACACTGAAATCTATGAGTGCAGTGAATACGGAGCAAATCTCTGGAACTGCGGCCATTTCATCTTCCAGGACTGCTGTATCCACGACTGCTATACCAACGGCCTGATGCTCACGGGAACGGACCATATCCTCTGGAATTTCCAGCAGGTGAACGACGGGATGTTCGAGCCGGCCGGTGAGAACGTGACCACCACAAGATACGGCCTCAAAAGGCCACTTTGAGGAGTGCGCAGCACCGCACTGCGCGACAAGAATGCAGAGGGCAGCTTGAAGAATCCGGCAGTTCGCGGTATACTGAGCAAGATTAATAACCAAACCAGAAATCAGGGAGGTCCTGTTATGAAGTACACAGCGGCTGTCATCACCATCAGCGACAAGGGATCCCGCGGCGAGCGGGTGGATACCAGCGGACCGGCAGTATGCAGAATGCTGGAGGACGCAGGCTTTGACGTGACCTATACCAGTATCATTCCGGACGAGATGGAGCAGATCAAGGCGGAGCTGATCGCCTGCGCAGATGAAAAAAAGCTCGGTCTCGTCATGACCACGGGCGGTACCGGCTTCTCCCAGCGGGATATCACGCCCGAGGCGACGCTGGCGGTGGTGGAGCGTGAGACCCGCGGCATCCCGGAGGCGATGCGCTGGGCCAGTCTTCAAATCACACCCAGAGGATGCCTCAGTCGCAGTGCAGCCGGGATCAGGGGCAAGACCCTGATTGTGAATCTCCCGGGCAGCGAGAAGGCGGCAAGGGAGAACCTGGCGGCGGTGCTGGAGGCAATCTGCCACGGGATGGACATGCTCTTCTCCGACGGATCCACAGATCATGACCATGAACATCACCACCACGACCACGGTCATCATCAAGAACACTCCCATGACTGAGGGCAGCGAGGGATCAGAATACCGCATGTTCAAAGAAACGCAGAAGGAAACTTCTGCGTTTTTTCATTGCACTTTTCCGGCGTGCATGGTATCATAAAAAGACTTGATTTTCGGGGGAAGAGCATGAGCAGAGAGCTTGAAAAATACCAGCTGGTTGAACAGAGCATCAACAAAAAGTTCCACAAAAGCCTGTGGAGACCCTTCATCAACGCCATGAAACAGTACGAGCTTGTACAGGCGGGAGACCGGATTGCCGCGTGCATATCAGGGGGAAAAGACTCCTTCCTGAATGCAAAGCTCCTGCAGATGCTGCAGCGTCACAGCGACGTCCCCTTCGAGCTGGTTTTCCTGATGATGGATCCGGGTTACAACGAGGAAAACCGCCGCGCGATTGAGGAGAACGCAAGGCTCCTGAATATCCCGCTCACGGTCTTTGAAACGGATATTTTTGATGTTACGGCGTCGATCGGAAAGAGCGGCTCGGCCTGCTATCTCTGCGCCCGAATGCGCCGTGGCTATCTCTACAGCAAGGCAAAGGAGCTCGGCTGCAACAAGATTGCCCTCGGACATCATATGAGCGATGTGATCGAAACAACCCTGATGGGCATGTTCTACGGCTCGCAGCTGCAGGCCATGCAGCCAAAGCTGCACAGTAAAAACTTTGAAGGTATGAGCCTGATCCGCCCGCTCTACTGTGTCCATGAGGACGACATTCTGGCCTGGTGCCGGTATAACGATCTGCATTTTATCCGCTGTGCCTGCCGCTTTACCCAGAACTGTGACAGCGACGAACACAGCAGCAAACGCAAGGAGACGAAGCTCCTGATCCGAAAACTGCGAGAAGGAAACCCCAACATCGACCGCAGTATCTTTAACAGCATTCATGCCGTGCATCTGGATACCTTCCCGGGCTACAAAACCGGCGGGGAGATGCACAGTTTCCTGGAGAGGTTCGGACAGGCAGAAGACGGAGAAGAGAATGGATAAACGACTGAAACGAATTCTGCCGCGGGTGCAGAAACCCGCACGCTACACCGGGGGAGAATACAATCAGATTCTGAAGAACAGGGATGAGGTGGATCTCCGTCTGGCATTCTGCTTCCCGGATACCTACGAGATTGGCATGTCGAATCTGGGACTCAGCATCCTCTACCACACAATGAACAGTCTGCCCTTCGTCTGGTGTGAGCGCGTCTTTGCTCCCTGGGGGGACATGTATGACGAGATGAAGCGGGCAGGTATCCCACTTTATGCGCTGGAGAGCGGCGACCCTATCTCAGAGTTTGACTCCGTTGCCTTTTCCATCGGATATGAGATGGCCTACACGACCGTGCTGGATATGCTTGATATGGCGGGCATCCCACTGAGGACTGCGGACCGGCCGGAGCTGCTTCCCCTCATCTGGGCCGGCGGCACGGCGGGTGTGAATGCGGAACCCATGGCACCGTTCATTGATCTCTTCATTATCGGCGAGGGTGAAGAGGTGAACAATGAACTGCTCACCCTGCTGCATCAGGCAAAGAGGGAGAACTGGAGCAAACAGGACTTCCTGCACAGGGCGGCGCAGATCGGCGGTGTCTATGTCCCGTCGCTGTATGAAGTCACTTATCGTGAAGACGGCCGCATCGCAGCTGTCACCCCCGGAGACGGCGTACCTGCGAAGGTCACAAAGCGCATTATCTCAAACCTCGACGCAGTACCCTTCCCGACCAGTCCCATCGTTCCATCCACAGAAGTTGTACACGACCGGGTGAGCCTCGAACTCTTTCGCGGCTGTGTCCGCGGCTGCCGATTTTGTCAGGCGGGACATGTCTACCGACCCATCCGGGCCAAGAAAAAGGAGACGCTGGTTCAGCAGGGAATCGAAGCCCTGAAAAATACCGGGTATCAGGAGCTGACGCTGCTGAGCCTCTCCACCAGCGACTATCGGGAGCTCCCGGCACTCTGCGACGGACTGCTGGATTACTGCGAGGAGCGCAGTATCGGCCTGTCGCTTCCTTCGTTGCGGGCGGATAACTTTTCAATGGAGATTATGCAGCGCCTGCAGAAGGTGCGTAAGAGCGGCCTGACCTTCGCTGTGGAGGGCGGAAGCCAGCGCCTGCGCGACAGCATCAACAAAAATGTTACGGAGGAAGACCTGCTGCACACCTGCAGCATCGCCTTCGCCGGCGGCTGGAATAATGTGAAACTGTACTACATGCTTGGCCTCCCGACCGAGACGGATGAGGATATTCTCGGAATCGCGGAGATGGCGAATCAGGTTCTGCACTGCTGGCGTCTGAACGCAAAGAACAAGAACCGGGGCGTGAAGATCACCATCTCGACCTCCTGCTTTATCCCAAAGCCCCACAGCCCATTCCAGTGGGAAGCCCAGATCAGTCTGGATGAATACCGGAGACGGGTAAACCTGCTGCGCAATGCCATTACGGCAAAGAACGTGGTCTACAACTGGCACGATGCAGAGACCAGTCTCATTGAAGCCGTTCTGTCGAAGGGAGACCGGCGCGTGTCGGATGCGATTGAGCTGGTATTCCGGCGCGGTGGGCGGCTGGATGCATGGACGGATTACTTTTCCTTTGAGCGCTGGATGCAGGCATTTCAGGACTGCGGCATCGACCCGGCTTTCTATGCCAATCGGGAGATTCCGACCGATGCGGTGCTTCCCTGGGATCACATTGATGTGGGTGTACGCAAGGCACATCTGCTGCGCGAGCGGGAGCGGGCTTATCGTGCGGAACTCTCGCCGGACTGCCGGAAACAGTGTTCGGCCTGCGGCGCAGCCACGCTCCTGACGGAGGGAAGATGTGATGGATAAACTTAGATTGCGTTTTGAAAAGACCGGTCGGGCAATCTACATCTCTCATCTGGATCTGATGTCCACGATGCAGCGCGCATTTGCCCGAGCCGGACTGGAACTCAAGTATTCCGAGGGATTCAATCCCCATCCGCTGATCTCCATCCTTCTGCCGCTCTCCGTCGGTACGGCGAGCGTATGCGAACTGATGGACTTCCGCCTTCGGGAGGAAACGGATCTTGCAAAACTGCCGGAGAGGCTGACGGCGGTACTGCCGGAGGGAATCCGGGTACTGGAGGCCTACCCCGCTAAGAGAAAAAGCGCCCAGCTCAAATGGCTGGACGTAACGGGACTGTTTGAGTATGATCACGGTACGCCGGCGGTGGAAGAACTGGAGGCCTTTTACCGTCGGCCAGAAATCGTAATCGAGAAGAAAACAAAGCGAGGGACCGGACAGACCGATATCTGCCCGGCGATTGCGCAGATCGCATTCGCGGCAGAGAAAGAGAATATCCGGGTGGAGGCCAGAATCTCAGCCCAGGAGCCGACGCTGAATCCGGACCTGCTGGCCGGGGCATTACGGCAGCTGTGTCCGGAGCTGGCACCGGATTTCGCCGAATTTACCCGGCTGGAGACCTATGACGGCGACATGAACGTATATCGCTGAGGAGGTAATCATCAAGAATGAAAAAGAAAATTGCATTCTTTCAGAATGACCTCGATGTGGGAGGCATCCAGAAGTCCGCGGTCAACCTGATGCGGAACATGGACTATGACCGCTTTGAGATGCATCTGTTTCTATCGGAAAAGCAGGATTTCTGGAATCTGGACTTTCCTGAGGAGCTGCAGATTCATTATCTGAATCCGACTCCGCGGTTCTATTCCTTTGTTCCCTTTGACTTCGCCCTGAAGCACATTCACTACGACTTCCCAAAGGGAATCGTATTCGACCTGGCTGTGGATTTCAACAGTTACCAGTGTTCCTGCGCGGTGGGAGCACTGACCGTACCGGCGAAGAAGCGCGTCATGTTCATCCACAATGATGTGGAGATCAAGTATCGAAACGAATGGAAATACCGGGTGCTGTGGCATTTCTTTAAGGGCAAGTTCAAGCACTTCGACGCATTTGTGGCGGGAACGGCTTCCATTATCGAGCCGTTTCAACGCCTCTCAGGGGTGACGGACAAGCCCTACGGCGCAATCCACAACTTCATTGATGTGGAAGCGATCCGGAAGAAAATTGAGGAGCCAACGGATGTAACGGTGGATGAGAATTGCGTGAATTTCGTGGCACTGGGGAGACTGGTTCATCAGAAGGGGTATGACCTGATGCTGAACTACTTTGCCGAAGCCTGCAGAACACGGGAAGATCTGCGGCTCTACATCATCGGCGACGGGGAAGACAGGGAAGCGCTGGAAAATCAGTGCGGAGAGCTTGGCCTGAAAGATAAGGTGTTTTTCCTCGGCAGCCGCTCCAACCCATACTGCATCATGCAGAAGATGGATGCGTTTATCTCCACTTCGCGCTATGAGGGGCATCCGCTGAACATCATGGATGCCATGGTGGTGGGGCTGCCGCTCTACTGTACGAAGAATCTGGAGCAATACAGTGACGGGCTGGTGGGATACGAGAATATTGCAGCTGCCATTGCCGTCGCGCAGAAGACGGAAAAACACCCGGATGATCTTGCCGCATACAACAAAAAGATTCTGGACAGCTACTGGGAGTTAGCCGGCGGGGATCAGTCAGTCGGCTGACAAAGCCGAAAACGGGGCTGTACAGGGCCTGACGACAGAAATGAAAGGGAGCGAGCACTTGGATTACGGAAAGCGTTCACTGGAAAAACACGCCGAATGGAAAGGCAAGATCGAAGTCGCGGTACGGGCCGCGGTGGATTCCTCCGAAGCCCTGAGTCTGGCTTATACTCCAGGGGTGGCAACGCCGTGCCTCGAAATCCAGAAGGATCCGTCCAAAAGCTATGACCTGACCCGCCGCTGGAACATGGTAGCAGTTGTCACCGATGGCACTGCGGTTCTTGGACTTGGAGATATCGGGCCGGAGGCCAGCATGCCGGTCATGGAGGGCAAGTGCGCCCTGTTCAAGGCCTTTGGGGATGTAGATGCGGTCCCGATCTGTATAGACAGCAAGAGCGTTGATGAGATCGTGGAGACGGTCCGTCTGATTTCCAAGTCCTTCGGGGGAGTGAATCTGGAAGATATCTCAGCACCGCGGTGCTTCGAGATCGAGAAGCGGCTCAAGGCGTGTACAGAGATTCCTGTTTTCCATGATGATCAGCACGGGACAGCGGTTATCACCCTGGCAGGTCTTACCAATGCTTTGAAACTGGTGGGGAAGAAGCTGCCGGAGGTCCGGATCGTTCTGAACGGTGCCGGAGCGGCGGCAACGGCTATTACGAAACTGCTGATCACGGCGGGCGCGGTGGATGTGACACTCTGTGATCGCAGCGGGGCTATCTGGAACGGGAGAAACGAGCATATGAATCCTGCCAAACAGGAAATTGCCGAGCTCACCAATCCGAAGCATCGGAAGGGAACGCTGGCAGAGGTGCTGCAGGGAGCAGATGTGTTTATCGGGGTTTCCGCACCCGGAATGCTCACCACAGAGATGGTAAGGACCATGAACCGGGACGCCATTGTGTTCGCCTGTGCGAATCCGACCCCGGAGATTTTCCCGGAGGATGCCAAAGCCGGCGGTGCTGCTGTGGTCTCCACCGGCCGCTCCGACTATCCCAATCAGGTGAACAACGTTCTGTGCTTCCCCGGCATTTTCCGCGGTGCGCTGGATGTTCGGGCAAGTGACATCAACGATGCCATGAAGCTTGCCGCAGCAAAAGCGCTGGCAGATCTCGTCTCGGAGAAAGAGCTCTGTGCCGATTACATTCTGCCCAAAGCTTTCGACCCCAGGGTGAAGGATGCGGTAGCAGCGGCGGCGGCCCGTGCCGCCCGGGAGAGCGGGGTCGCCAGAATCTGACAGCACTGAGATCAAAAGAAAAAAAGGGATGGATTCCTGCTCCCCTTGCGGAACATGGAAACCATCCCTCTTTTTCATGTTTTAAAGATGATAATAATCCTTCAGGAATGCTGCGGTTTTTTGGATCCCCTGATCCAGCGGGAGCGGACTCAGTGCGCCATAGGCGGATTCATAACGGCTGATATCAAGATAATTCACCGGAACATCCACCGGGCGGCCTTCCTTCCAGACAATCTCCGGCTCTGCCCCGATTACCCGGTGAATGGTATCCAGAACTTCCCGGATGCTGGTACCGTGCCCACTGCCAAGGTTGAAGATCCGATGGGGGGCACTGCCGCTGACAATGTTGAGAATCCCGCGGACGGCATCGTCAATGTAAAGGAAATCCCGAACCACACTGCCGTCACCGTAGACGGTGATAGGCTCATGGGCAAGCGCCTTGTAGGTGAAGGTGGTCACGGCGCCGAGAACGCCGTTGGGGCGCTGATAGGGACCGTAGGGGTTTGCAAGACGGACGATGCGGTAGTCAAAGCCGTACATATGGTGATAGAGATAGAGAAGTTTCTCAATCGTAAGTTTCTGAATGCCATAGGAAGTGATAGGATCGGTGGGCGTATCCTCATGCAGGGGGCAGGCCGCAGCCCTTCCGTAAACCGTTCCGCCGGAGGAAATAAAAATGACCTTCTTCACATGCTGAGCAGCACAGGCTTCAAAGAGCTGAGCAGACAGAATCACATTGGCCGAGAGCTCCTCGGAGATCTGACGGTTGGAGGTGGTGGGCACAGTCGTGCTCAGAAGATGATAGACCACATCCTGCCCCGCCAGGAGACGGTCGTAATGAGGGGCGGCCACAAGATCCTCCTCCACGAAGAGGACATTTGGAAACGCCATGGCTTCCACATCCGCAAAAGACGCGCGTCTGCGGCTTACAACAGTGATGCAGTTTTCAGGGTTCCGGGCCAGAGCCAGGGTCAGGTTGGTCCCGATGAAGCCGGCGGCGCCAAGCAGGATAATGTTCATGATAGGGTTTCCTCACATCAGATCGATACTCTGCGGATGGAAATGATTATACTGGTTTTCCGGACGTTTGTAAAGTGCAGGACATGAAAAGCGTCCAGAGAAAGAAAAGCCCCTCCGGTCGCAGACCGGAGGGGAAAGAAAAGAGAAGATCAGACAGCAAAGAAAACTGATTACAGCTGAGCCGCGACAGCGTCACGGACCTTGTCCATGGACATGGTCGGCTCGAAGCGGGCAACAATGTTGCCTTCACGGTCAATCAGGAACTTCGTAAAATTCCATTTGATGTTCCCATTGTTCTTATAGTCCTTGTCCATCTTCTTCACAACACCGCTGAGCATCAGACCCATGGGACCATTGAAACCATCAAAGGTAGTGCTGGATGTGAGCCATTTGTAGAGAGGGATCGCGTTCTCACCATTGACATCAATCTTTGCATACTGCGGAAAAGTGATGCCGAAACGACCGGTGCAGAAGGTGTGAATCTCTTCATCGGTGCCGGGGGCCTGATCGGCAAACTGGTTGCAGGGGAAGTCCAGAATCTCAAAACCCTGATCCTTATAGGCATCGTAGATCTCCTGAAGCTCCTTATACTGGGGAGTGAAGCCGCAGCCGGTGGCGGTATTGACAACCAGGACAACTTTGCCGGCAAAGTCGGAAAGGGCGACATCGGCTCCCTTGCGGGTCTTGACGGTAAAATCATACAGATTCATAGTAATGCCTCCTGAAATAATATTTGATAAAATATATATACACGAATTTCAAGAAAATGTCAATACCCAGTTTTAAAATTTGAAAAGTATGAACCAATATGCTCCGAATAATGAAGCAATATTATAATTACTGCACCAAAAGCATGAAAAAAGATGATAACAGCAATTTGGCAATATGGTGTTGACAATTCAAATGGAAAAGGATAAAATATATTTCATCAAATAAGAAAAGGAAAAATAATGGATACAGCAAACGAATACGACTACAGAGAGCTGATGAAGCTCTCCAACCAGCTCTGCTTTCCCCTTTACGCGGCGGCAAGAAAAGTGACAGGGCTGTATACACCTTTTCTGCACGAACTGCACCTGACATACACCCAATATCTGGTCATGCTGGTTCTGTGGGAACAGGATGAGATTCCGGTGAGCGAGATCTGCAAAAAGCTTTATCTGGACAACGGAACAGTATCCCCGCTGCTGAAGAAGCTGGAGCAGGAGGGACTGCTGTACAGATCGCGCGCTTCCGAAGATGAGCGTGTGGTGAGGGTGAGCCTGACCGAGGACGGGCGTGCCCTGCAGGAAAAAGCAAAAGAAGTCCCCGCACAGGTCGGAAAATGCATACAGCTGGCGCCGGGAAAAGCGCTGGCACTATACCAGTTGCTTTATGAGATCCTAGAGGAGGAGAAAAAATGACATGGCAGAACAGATCACCAATTTACAGGCTTATTTAACCGAGGGCGTAGAGAACATCGTCAAGGATGCGCTGCGCGCAACACTGCGAAACCCAAAGGAAAGCGCATTCATGGCCCGCTTTGCTGCCGCATCTGCGAAAGCAACGAAGAAGCGTGAATCCTGGGAAGCAAAAGGGACACATATTCCGTCCTATCTGATCGCGAGTATCACTTCAAGCTGCAATCTGCACTGCGCAGGCTGCTATTCCCGTGCCAGTGAAGCCACAAATGACTGTGCACCGGTGCGGCAGCTCACTGGAGAGCAGTGGAAGGATATCTTCCGCCAGGCGGAAGAGCTGGGAATCAGCTTTATTCTTCTGGCGGGGGGAGAACCGCTTCTCCGACAGGATGTACTGACCGCAGCAGGGGAGAAACAGAACATTCTCTTCCCGATCTTCACCAACGGGACTTTCCTGAATCAGAAGTATTTCGAGCTCTTCGACCGCTGCCGAAATCTGATTCCGGTGATCAGTATCGAGGGCGAGCGAGAGAAGACGGATGCACGGCGTGGGGAAGGCATCTACGATAAGATCACCGGCAATATGAAGCAGCTGCAGGACCGCGGACTGCTCTTTGGCGGATCGGTGACGGTTACGAAGGAGAACCTGGACGAAGTGATGTCCGACCAATTCGTGAATGATCTGGCCGGACGCGGCTGCAGGGCACTCATCTACATTGAATTTGTGCCGGTTACGGATGAGGCGAAACACCTGGCACCGGACGACGACGCAAGAGAGAAGACCCGCCAGGGGATTGACCGTCTGCGCGTGGAACACCCGGAGATCGTGTTTGTCTCGTTCCCCGGAGATGAAAAGAGCTCGGGTGGCTGCCTAGCAGCCGGCAGAGGATTCTTCCATATCAACTCCCACGGCGGAGCGGAACCATGCCCATTTTCTCCGTACTCCGACATCAGCGTGGTGGATACCTCGCTGCTGGATGCGATGAACTCAAGGCTGTTTCGCGAACTGCGTGACGGCGGACATCTGATGGAGGACCATGCCGGGGGCTGTGTCCTGTATGAAAAGCGGCATCTGGTGGAACAGCTTCTGGCCTCAGAGGGCTGATTCCAGAAGATGAGCAAGATAAAACAAATATTACAGAAATATGGGCTGCATTTCCTGTTACCTCGAAATGCAGCCCATATTTTTGTAGACGAACAGGCGTAAATAAAAAATAGACGGAAGCCTGAAAAACAGGTTTCCGTCTTTGCTCTATCATGGAGAACGCGTCAGGCATCCGGGTGATTCCTGATCTGTTCGCCCTTCGGTTATTCCGCTGTGAGCTCACCGTCGCGCACGTCCACGGTGATGGTGGAGCCGGGAGTGAGGTCTCCGCGGAGAATGGTCCGGGCGACAAGGGTCTCCACGCTGCTCTGCAGCACGCGGCGCAGAGGACGTGCTCCGTAGAGCGGGTCGTAGCCACGGTCAATAATGAGCTGCTTGGCTTCATCGGTGAGCACAAGATCGAGGTCCTTATCGGCCAGACGCTTACGCAGAGAGGCGATCAGGAGATCCACGATGTTGTTGAGGTTCTCTTTCGTAAGGGGTTTGAAGAGAATGATCTCATCCAGCCGGTTCAGAAACTCCGGACGGAAGGAGCGACGCAGCTCCGCCATGACGGCGTCCTGGGCCTCCTGGCTGATGCTGCCGTCGGGATTGATGCCGTCCAGCAGGTAGGGACTGCCGAGGTTGGAGGTCAGGATGATGATGGTATTCTTAAAGTCCACCGTACGCCCCTGGGAATCGGTGATGCGTCCGTCATCCAGAATCTGCAGCAGAATGTTGAAGACGTCCGGATGTGCCTTCTCGATCTCATCGAAAAGAACAACGCTGTAGGGCTTGCGGCGAACTGCTTCGGTCAGCTGGCCACCCTCGTCATAGCCGACATATCCGGGAGGCGCTCCGATCAGACGGGAGACAGAGAATTTCTCCATGTACTCCGTCATGTCGATGCGCACGATGTTGCGCTCATCATCAAAGAGGCACTCGGCAAGAGATTTGGCCAGTTCGGTCTTGCCGACACCGGTGGGACCGAGGAAGAGGAAGGAACCGATCGGCCGGTTCGGATCTGCAATACCGGCGCGGGAGCGGAGAATGGCTTCGGTAACCTTCTGTACAGCCTCATCCTGCCCGACCAGACGCTTATGCAGGTATTCATCCAGATGAAGGATCTTCTCTCGCTCGCCCTCCATTAGACGGGAGACGGGGATGCCGGTCCACTTCGCCACAATGCCGGAGATTTCCTCTTCAGTGACCGTATCATGGACGAGAGAGTTGGCGTTCTTCTGCTCGGAGAGCGCTTCCGCTTCCTGTAACTGCTTCTCCAGTGCCGGGAGATCGGAGTATTTCAGGCGGGCGGCTTTTTCATATTCATAGTTCAGCTGGGCGTTTTCAATCTCCGCGTGCATATGCTCAATCTCGCCCTTCAGGCGTTTGACATCATCAACGCTGCTCTTTTCGGCTTCCCAGCGGGACTTCATCTCATTGAACTGGTCCTTGAGGTTCGCAAGCTCCTCCTGAAGCTTGCTGAGACGCTCACGGCTGAGATTGTCTTCTTCCTTCTTGAGGGCCATTTCCTCGATTTCCATCTGCATGATTTTGCGACGGATATCGTCGAGCTCGGCCGGCATGGAATCAATCTCGGTGCGGACCAGGGCACAGGCCTCATCGACCAGATCGATGGCCTTGTCCGGCAGAAAACGATCGGTGATATAGCGGTTGGAGAGAGTCGCGGCAGCGACCAGAGCGCTGTCATGGATACGGACACCGTGGTAAACCTCATAGCGCTCCTTCAGTCCACGGAGAATGGAGATGGTATCCTCTACGGTAGGCTCATCCACCTGTACCGGCTGGAAGCGGCGTTCCAGGGCGGCGTCTTTTTCGATGTACTTTCGATACTCGTCCAGTGTTGTGGCACCGATGCAGTGAAGCTCGCCGCGGGCAAGCATCGGCTTCAGAAGGTTACCAGCGTCCATGCTTCCTTCGGTCTTGCCGGCGCCAACGATGGTGTGGAGCTCATCGATAAAAAGAATGATACCGCCTTCGGACTTGCGGATCTCTTCCAGCACGGCTTTCAGGCGCTCCTCAAATTCGCCACGGTACTTGGCGCCGGCGATCAGGGCACCCATGTCCAGAGAAAAAATACTCTTATCCTTCAGGCCCTCGGGAACGTCTCCCTTGACGATCCTCTGAGCAAGACCCTCGGCGATGGCTGTCTTGCCGACGCCGGGCTCACCGATCAGAACCGGGTTGTTCTTGGTCTTACGGGAGAGAATACGAATGACGTTGCGGATTTCGTTGTCACGTCCGATGACAGGATCCAGTTCATTTTCGCGGGCACGCTTGACCAGATCGGTGCCGTACTTCGTAAGTGCGTCATAGGTGCTCTCCGGATTATCCCCGGTGACAGGGGAGGATTTTACCTTGGAAAGCTCTGCAGAGAAAGCATTTTTGGTAATCCCGTGGTCGGAGAAGATACGCTTGATCGCAGGTGTGGGAGCAGCGAATAAACCGATCATCAGGTGCTCGACGGAAATGTAAGAGTCACCCATGGACTTGGAGGCTTTTTCCGCGGCCGTGAGGATGCGGTTGGTCTCCGGGGAGAGGTAGGCATCAGAAGTGCTGCCGACCTTCGGCAGAGCGGAGATGGCGGTGTCAAGTTCGGCCAGAACGGCGTTGCAGTCGACACCCATCTTTCCGAGCAGAGATGGGATCAGTCCGCCGTCCTGATCCACAAGTGCATAGAGCAGATGCTCAGGGGTGATATAGTTATTTCTGTTTTCCAGAGCCATGGACTGGGCGGTCTGAATCGCTTCGAGGCTCTTCTGAGTCAGATTCTGTGCATTCATATGATCAAACCTCCTTGTTGAGATTGCAATAGTTTAGAACAAGATTAAATTAACATAATATTATATTATGTAATGTACAAAGAACACAGGTACAGGCAGCTTCGACAGGAAGAACGGGTGGTAATCCTCTGATCAAAGGCGAAACTGTCAGATATGGATCGGACTGTTCAGCATCTGGGAATAATAAGCAGCTTCCACTTCGTGGGCATTCAGACGGCCGCTGACATAGGCCTTCATCAGCTTGTCAAAGAGCTTGATGTACTCCGACAGCGCAGAAGCCAGCTGATCTGTCGTACAGTCGCGGTCCGGTGCAGAAATGCTGCGAGTGAAACGTCCGTCATACAGTGCATAGTGCTGGCGATGACCAGTTTTGGGTGCAAGGTGAGCGTCTTCAATGCTCTTCCAGAGACGGAAGAATTCCGTCATCACATTGATCAATGCGGCTGACTGCGTCCGGAAAACCACGGAGAGTTCGCCGATGTTTTCTTCTTCTCCGCGGAAGAGCTGAACCTCGTATTTCACCGTCGGGCGGTATTTATATTCAAGGGAGCTCTTGAGCGACATGCTGTAGCTGTTCGGCGCAAAGAAAGGAACCAGTTCACTGCTCGGCTGCATGAGCTGCTCAATCGCGGAGAGCACGTCGTTGATGCGGCGTTCCGGAGTCGTATAGTTCACGTATTCCGCAAGAATCTGATTGATGAGGGCAGAGCGGTTCGTTCCCATACGGTGGGCCAGCAGATCCACTTCACGTACGACCTCATCGTTCAGCATCAGGCTATATAAAGTCTTTTTCAAAAAAGATCATTCCCTTCAAAAGGTATTCAGTGGAGCACGCTTCTCCAGCTGACAGGTGTATTATAACGCATCAGACTAAAAATGTCAATAAAAATATATAAATAAAATGGCGAGAAATATAAATTTGGAGAGATGAATAAAAATGAGAGCGAAAAGAAATCTGTACAGGAATATTCCCTGCACAGGGATTTTCTTTCCTTGCTATTAACGCCGATTTCGCATATAATATAAAAACTGATTAAAATGGTGTCAGCGTAACATCTGTATTCTCTGATCAGGAAAAGGAGAAAATATGACTGGAACTATGAAAAAGATACTATCGTTGCTGATGGTACTGGCGTTTCTGATGGCGGAGAATACCGCATTTGCAGAACAACCAGCGGCTCCGGAGGCGTCTGCGGAGCAAGTTGCGGCAGAGGCGGCTGAAAACAGTGGAATCATCGATGCCGCGCTGCTGAACCAGTGGGCGGATGATTTCGCCACAGAGCACCAGCTGACCGACAGCTACAAGGACTTCTCCATTGGATTCTGCTATACGGGAACGGGGGACAGCTGGTATTACAATGCCGATGTCTGGATGTATTCGGCAAGCATGTACAAGGTGCCGGTTTCGATGCTGCTGGCGGAAAAGGTTGCTTCCGGAGAGCTTACACAGCAAAGTATCGTCAGCGGAATTACGGTCGAGTATGCAGAGTCGACGGCACTGGTGTATTCCAACAATGACAGTGGACATGCGATTGTGAGCTATCTCGGCGGAACCTACGCCGGTAAATGCAGCGATCAGACAGAAAAGTATACAGACCTTCCCTCAGATTATTTCTCCTCTGATTTTATCGATGTGAGCTACTACACCGCACGGTATATGACTCAAGTGATGAAAACGCTCTATGACGGAGGAGAAGAGAAGTTTCCCCATGTGATCGAATATCTCCTCCAGGCACAGCCGGGGGCGTACTTCCGCTTGTCTCAGAAGGTAGAAAGCAGCTATCAGGTTGCCCAGAAGTTTGGCGCCTATGAGGAGCCGAACGGGAATAACAACAATCACTGTACTGCGATTATCTACACACCGACCCCGATCATTGTCACCGTCATGACGCGGAATATTATGGACTATCAGAACATTATCGCCCAGGTGGGGGAGCATCTGGCAGATTACTCACTTGAACTCGATCAGCAGGTGGAAGCGTGGAGACAGGCAGAGACAGAACGCGCAGAAGCGGAAGCGCTGGCATTGGAGCAGACGGCGAACGATGCGGAGCCTGAAATGCAGATGCCGGAAACAGAAAGTATCGATTCTCTTCCGGCTATGCCGGATGAGAATCCGGATCCTGCGGGGAACGTGAATACACTCGACGGAATTTCGCAGGAAGATGGGAATAATACACAAAAAAGAATTCCAACAGCGGTGATCATTATTGCGGCAGTACTTGCCGCAGTGATTATCGGGGCGTTGATCCTGCTTCTCATCGCGAGAAAACGGGCAGCGGAAGATGAGACAATGGCGGGCGAAGAACTGGACTGGACGGATTCGGAAGGAACCGGGAAAACGAAGAGCCGCCGAAGGGACACAGAGGAAGCTGAGAACCCGGAACGTGGTGTGAAGAAAGTGAAAAGAACCGATTCGACTGTGAGAAGCGTAAAAAAGCGCGGCACAGAAAACGAGTACAAGCCCAGACATTAACGGACGGTTCTGTTACGGAGGTAGATACAGGAAATGAATACGATGACTCTGGCACTGATCCTCTTTGGAATCATGTATGTACTGCTGCTGGTCTTTTCGGATTATCGATGGATCATCGCGCTGGCTACAGCAGCTGTTTTTATGCTGGTTCGACTGCTGCCGCCCATGAGCGCGCTGGGCGCGGTCAACTGGAATGTCCTGATGATGCTGACCGGAACGATGGCAACCGTGGAGCTCTTTATACAGAGCAGGATGCCTGCGCTGATGGCGGAAAAACTGCTGCAGAAGGTGCCCAATATCCAGTGGGCTGCTGTAGCCCTCTCTGTCTTCGCCGGCGTGATCTCTGCTTTTGTGGATAATGTCGCCACGGTGCTGATGGTGGCACCGGTTGGCCTGGCTGTGGCAAAACAGCTGAAAACCAACCCGGTTCCTCTGATTATTGCCATTTCGGTTTCCAGCAATCTGCAGGGAGCCGCGACACTGGTGGGCGACACCACATCGATCCTGCTGGCAGGGTATATGAACATGAGTTTCAATGACTATTTCTGGTTCATGGGGAAGCCGGGGATTGCCTTCGCGGTGGAAGCGGGGGCGCTGCTCACGATCCCGGTCCTGCTGTTCATCTTCCGAAAGGAGAAGGAACGGGTGAGCGCAGAAGTTAAAACTGTGGTGAGCGACTTTGTGCCGACGATCCTGATGTTCGGTACGGTGGTACTGCTCATTGCGGCCTCTCAGTTTGAAAACAAACCGGAGCTTACCAATGGATATATCTGCTGTGGCCTGGCGGTCATCGGGATCATCTATGAACTGATCCGTCAGCGCTCCGCGGGAGTGGCATCCAGTGTGCTGAAATCCATCGACTATAAGACGCTGCTCCTGCTGGCAGGTCTCTTCATGGTAATCGAAGGCATCACACAGGCAGGCGTGATCGACGCCATTGCCGCACTTTTCGTGAAGCTGGGAGGAGGCTCCAAGCTCGTCACATATGTACTGATCGTGGCAGTTTCTGTCCTGCTCAGCGCGTTCATTGACAATATCCCCTATGTCGCGACCATGCTGCCGGTGGTGAGCGGGATTGCCCTCCAACTGGGACTGGAGCCCTATCTCTTCGCTTTCGGCCTGTTGATTGGAGCGACGTTGGGTGGAAACATCACTCCTGTCGGCGCCTCTGCCAACATTGCGGGTATCGGTATCCTGCAAAGAGAGGGGTATAAGGTCTCAACCGGGGACTTCCTGCGGATCGGTATTCCCTTCACACTGATTGCAGCTGTGGCGGGAGCGCTGGTGATCTGGCTGGTATGGGCGTGAGAAAACCCGACAGCCCTGGAGAGAAAGCAGTATGATTAAAGTAGATCTGATTACTGGATTCCTTGGGGCAGGAAAAACGACATTCCTTCTCCGCTATGCCAGATACCTGATGGCACAGGGAATGAAGATCGGGATTCTGGTCTACGACCATGGGGCTGTGAACGTGGATATGCCGCTTCTGAAAGAACTGCGGGGAGATCAGTGTGAGCTGGAAATGCTGGCCGGCGGCTGTGATCCCGAGTGTCACAAAAGACGATTTCGCACGAAGCTTATCGCCATGGGGATGAGTGGATACGACAGGGTCATCATCGAGCCTTCCGGTGTGTTCGACATGGATGAATTCTTTGATACGCTGCATGAATCGCCCATTGACCGATGGTATGAAGCCGGAAGTGTTATCGCCATTGTAGATGCAAAGCTCCATGCGCCGATGACAGAGGAGGAAGAATTCTTCCTGGCCTCACAGGCGGCAGGCGCGGGCTGTGTCCTGCTGAGCCGGGTACAGCTGGCAACAGAAGAAGAGATCGGCGCTGCGATTGCGCATCTCAACCGGGCTATGGAGCACATCCACGGTACGCCGGTGCCGGAGAACCGGATCCTGTGCAGAGACTGGGCAAAGCTGTCAGATGAAGACTTCCGGCGCCTGATGGACTGCAGCAGTTATCCGACAGATTACATGAAGACCATCGCAGGCGGGCGAAGCGAATTTCAGTCCCTGTCATTTCTGGAGCTGCCGCTGGGCAGGAAGGAACTGGAGAGAAGAATCAGACTGCTGTATACGCAACCGAAGTACGGCCGTATCCTGCGGGTGAAAGGCTTCTTTCCGGAAAATGGCAGATGGTATCAGCTCAACGCCACAATAGATGAGACCAATGTGGAAGAAGTCCCGGAGAATCGGTCGGCAATCACTGTGATCGGCGCTGACCTCAACGAGAATGAAATCAGTATTCTTCTTACCGGAAAAACACCGGAACATCGAATTCTCTGAAGCGGAATACGGATGACAGACAGAAGAACAGAACAATCGAACAGAAAGAGAGCCCCCGCCGGCTATGCCGGCGGGGGCTGCGATTAGTTTTCAGATGAGATGCGTTTTATCCTTTCATGCGGGATTCCGCTTCCGGTAATCAGGGGGACATTTTCAATGATCAGAGACGAGGTATCCAGACCGTACCAGCGCTCTTTGGAGCCGGCAACCCGGCGAATTGCGTATTTTGCGTTCAAAACGAACTCATCCAGGTCTGAGAGCTCGGTCTTTGTCGTTACCGACTTGTGGATGATACAGAACTTGAAAGTGCCGACGGTAGATTTGCCGTAAATGGAGTATTTTTTGTCCTGGATCGGCAGCTCCCCTCTGGCCTGCAGATCCTGTACGATCTGGCGCAGATAGACGTTGACACGCTGTGAGCACTGAAAGCCCAGATTCAGACGAATGCGGAAAATACAGTCAGTTCCGTATGTTTCCAGTTCATAGGTCATGGTTTTTGGCTCGTTCAGAACGTGTACGCTGACAAACCAGTAAGCCTGTGCACGCTTGGTGTCCTTGTCCAGAATAGAATAGAGAATATCCCGGTCCATCAGCTCAAGGTCTTTTTCCCCGTCGAGATAGACCAGATTGTGCGCCAGAAGAGGGATTTCAGGATCGTTATGCAGAGCGACAAGACTATCGACATGTTCACGAATATGGAGACGGGTTGCATATTTCTGCTCCAGCTGGGTTCCGCGATACCAGACTGCTTCAAGAGCCAGAAGAATGAGAGTGAGAATCACGGTGACATAGCCGCCGTGCATGAACTTGCTGAGGCTGGAGACGAAGAAGATTGTTTCAATTCCTCCGAATACCGCCAGCATGAGATAGGCAAGCGCACCCCGCCGGCGAATCGCACGGAGATAGACGCAGAGGAGAACCGTTGTCATCAGCATGGTTACCGTGATAGCGAGACCGTATGCGGATTCCATTCTGGCTCCGGAGCGGAAATAGAGTACTACGAGGCTGCATCCGATCCATAGAGCGTTGTTGACCGTACCGATGTAAAGTTGACCTTTGGTATCGGAGGGATAACGAATTTCCAGATGGGGCAGGAGGTCCAGAAGGATGGCTTCCGAAACCAGAGTATAAGATCCGGTGATCAATGCCTGAGAAGCAATAACAGCGGCAGCGGCTCCCAGAATGACTGCAAACGGACGCAGAAGCTCCGGCAGCATCAGAAAGAAGGGATTCAGATCCATCACATTAACAAGTGCTGAATTGGTATGGTTCTGAATGATCCAGGCGCCCTGACCGAGATAGTTGAGAATCAGACAGAGCTTGACGAAGGGCCAGCTGAAATAGATATTCTCCTTCCCAACGTGGCCCATGTCAGAGTAGAGCGCTTCGGCACCCGTGGTGGCGAGAAAAACACTGCCGAGAATCATGAAGCCGAGCTTGTTGGCAGGACTGATGAGAACCTTGATCGCATAGAAAGGGTTGAAAGCTTTCAAGACTGCGGGAAGAGAGAGAATATGAACTGCACCGGTCAGACCGAGAAATGAAAACCAAAGCAGCATAACAGGCCCGAAAGCCTTTCCAATGCGGCTGGTCCCGGCATGCTGTACTGAGAAGAGCGCTGTGATAATCACCAGTGTGATGATGACGACTTTCCACTGACCGGAGCCAAGAAAACGATCCATGCTCTCAATGCTCCGGAGACCTTCAACAGCGGTTGTGACGGTGACTGCCGGTGTCAAAACTCCGTCTGCCAACAGGGCAGCACCGCCCAGCATCGCGGGAACGATCAGCCACTTGCCGCAGTCGCGCACCAGTGAATAAAGGGAGAAAATGCCGCCTTCACCGTGGTTGTCTGCCTTCATGGCAATGAGAACATATTTGATCGTCGTAAGGAGGGTGATGGTCCAGATCACAAGGGAAAGCGAACCGATAATAAACTGCTCATCAATCTGACTAATACCGCCGTTGCCTTCCAGAATGGACTTCATGACGTACATCGGAGAGGTCCCGATGTCGCCATAGACGATACCGATCGTCACAAGGAACATACCGAATCGAAATGCAGGCCGTTTTTTCATGTCATATACTCCGTTTTGTCCTCCACGCGGATCATCCGATACCCGACACCGACATGGGTCTGGATAAAGGCGGGACTGTCAGGAGAGGGCATCAGTTTCTTCCGCAGTGTGGCCATGAAGACCCGGAGAGAAGCAGTTGTGCTGTCCAGAGAGTTCCCCCAGATGCTCTGCGTGATATATTTATGCGTTAATACTTTCCCAACATTCCGGGAAAGCAGACATAACAGTTTGTACTCAATGGGCGTGAGACGGACTTCCTCACGGCCGAGGGTGACACAGCCGGCGGCATAGTCGATGGTCAGAGCACCGTTGCGAAACAAGGAAGAGGCAGTGTCAAATCCGACCCCGTTGATTCGGCGCATGGTAACCCGCAGACGGGCGAGAAGCTCTGCCACCGAGAAGGGTTTGGTCAGGTAATCATCGGCCCCGGAATCCAGGGCGTCGATTTTGTCTGTGTCCTCGCTCCTGGCACTGATGACAATGATGGGGACATTTGACCAGGACCGAATCCGCCGGATCACTTCAACGCCGTCCATATCAGGGAGACCGAGATCCAGCAGAATGACATCAGGATTGTGCGTGGCTGCAGCAATGACAGCGGACTGACCGGTCTGTGCGGTCAGGTATCGATACCCCTCTGCCTTCAGTGTGACCGTAATCAGATTTTGAACCTGTATATCGTCCTCCACAACCAGAATCTGTGTTTTATCCATTCAGAGACACCTCCTCCGCGGGTAAACAGAAAGTGAAAATGGCACCGTGCGGCACATTGTCTGAAACGGAAATCTCACCGCCGTGAGCCTGAATGATTGTTTTGCACAGCGCAAGCCCGAAGCCGAGACTGCGCCGGCTGTCAGAAATGTTTTGCGAACCGGTATAGAACATATCGAATACCCTTGCTTTGTCAGAATCCGGAACACCGGGACCGTTATCCGCAACGGAGACACAGGCAGAGCTGGCCCGCTTCTGCGTGCGGATCCTGATGGTGGAGCCATCCGGCGTATATTTGATCGCATTGTTCAGAAGGTTTATGAGTACCTGGGTAATCAGACGGGAATCGGCCTTCACCAGAATCAGCTCATCCGAGGGCTCAATCACGATCTTGTGGGAACCACTGAAGGAGAGAATATGAGAGACGGATTCGACGATGATGTCTTCCAGAACTTCGGTAGAGAAATACAGCTGTGCCTCACCATTCTCAAGGCGGGTGCTTGCCAGAAGGTTTTCCACTACCTGATTGAGCCAGAGTGAGTCTTCATAAATGCTGTGGTAGATACTGCGGCGTGTCGGTGCGTCAAAGTCGTTCTCATGAGAAAGCAGGTTACTGGCATTACCGGAGATGGAGGTAAGGGGGGTTCGGAGATCGTGAGAGATGGCGCGAAGAAGCGTAGAGCGCATACGCTCGTTTTCAATCTGGACGGTAGCTTCCTCTTTTTCACGGGCGTTCTGCTCGTTCTCCAGGGCCAGAGTACATTCCCCGAGGATTGATAGCAGAATGCCGTGTTCTGCTACTTCGATCGGCTTCCTGCTGACATCGACAGATAGAACGGCATATATGCGGGACTTGCTCTGAAGCGGGAAGTTCGCGAGAGAATCAGAGGATTCGAATTCAGATACGGCAAGGCAAACACCGTCATCATGACTCTGAAGCTGAAAAGGCTGCGACAGAAGTTTTTGAACCTGGCGGGAGCATACATCCAGTATTTCGGACTTTCCGCTGCATTTGGCAAGCATCTGGTCCGTGTCCGAAATGATCTTTGTCCGATAAGCGGTCTGAGCAGCCTGACGCGCTGCGCTCTTCAGTCTGACGGCGAGGGTCCCGGTAATAAAGGAAGTCAGAAACATAACAAGAAGAGTGACCGGATAACCTGACTCGAGAACCTGAAGAGAGAATCGGGGCTGGACAAAAAAGTAGTTGAACAAAAGAATGGAGACGACTGCGGCAACAAGACTGTAGCCACGGTGAGAGGTACCAATCGAGATCAGGAGGACTCCCAGCAGATACGACATCATAATCGTAGAGTCAGAAAAATGAAGAGAATCAAAGAGTGTGCCGAGCAGTGTCGCGACTGACAGAATCAGCAGGCTGAACAGAAGATCGACCAGTATTTGTTCCCGGGAGGACCGATCATCCTCATGAGGCCGATAATGAGCCTTGCGACTTCCGTCCGGAATGATATGCAGTTCAGCTTCCGGTAAATACCGCAGCAGTTCTTCAGCAAAGTCCTGGACAGGGAGGAGGCGGCTATGCGGTACAATGCCCTGGCCCATTACAATCCGGAAAATATCCTGACGCCGCGCATATTCCGCAATCTGAAAGGGAATGTCCACCCCGCTTACCACTTCGATCTCTGCGCCGAACGTCCTGGCCAATGCCATGTTGGCATTCAGCCGCTGCTTATCCCGGTCAGAGAGCTGCTCATACCCGGGGGTTTCAATAAACAGTGCAATTAGAGCGGCGTCTTTGCTGCGGTGCATACCGGCAGCTGCTTCAATGATGATGCGGTTTGATGGAGCAGGAGACAGGCAGATTAGAATGCTTCCGTCATGACTTGGCATAAGGGCAAACCTCCGCTTGAGTGTGTTATGACACTTATACCAGAGCGTTAAGAAACTGTAAAGATTATATCTGTGAACAGTTTCTCACAATTCGGGTTAAAACAGGATTAAGAGTTTTAAAAAGATATTAAGATTGTATAAAGCTATCAGGCCTGCCGGTATGAATTCTTCCTGGATAGCATGAACGAGCACTGCGTCTCCAGGGGAACACAGTGCTCGTGAAAGCGGGATCATAATATTTATAAATTATAAAATCAGGAACCCGTATCCGTGGTCATAATGACTTGCCGGATTCTTCTTTGGCCTGTTTGATGGACAGACCAATACGCTTTTTCTTTTCATCTACGCTCAGAACCAAGACCTGAACGACATCCCCGACAGAGAGTACTTCGGATGGATGGCGGATAAAGCGGTCGGAAATCTCGGAGATATGGACGAGGCCGTCCTGATGGACCCCGATATCGACAAAGGCACCAAAGTCGATGACATTGCGCACGGTACCGGAGAGTTTCATTCCGGGCTTAAGGTCGGAGATTTCCATGACATCGGTACGGAGGATCGGTTTCGGCAGTTCATCGCGTACATCACGACCGGGTTTCATGAGCTCCTGCATGACATCCAGCAATGTGGGAACACCGATCCCAAGCTCTTCAGCAGCTTTGGCTGTGCCGTATTCCTTTACGCGAGATGGGAGATCGGAGAGCATTCCATTGCGAAGGTCGGACTCACTGTGCCCTGTAAGACTAAGCAGAGCGGAAGCTGCGGAATAGGATTCGGGGTGGACGGCGGTATTGTCGAGAATACTACTGCTTTCGGGTACACGCAGAAAACCGGCACACTGCTGGAAGGCTTTCGGACCGAGTTTCGGCACTTTCTGCAGCTGTTTCCGATCATGGAACGGCCCGTTTTCTTCGCGGAAGGAGACGATGTTTTTGGCAGTCGTCGCAGTGAGGCCGGATACACGGCGAAGGAGGGAAGGAGAAGCGGTGTTCACATCGACACCGACAGCGTTGACACAGTCTTCGACCACCGCATCCAGAGCAGACTCCAGCTGTTTTTCCGGCATATCGTGCTGATACTGTCCGACGCCGATTGCCTTTGGTTCAATCTTGACCAGCTCAGCAAGCGGGTCCTGCAGCCGACGGGCGATGGACACAGCAGAGCGCAGATTCACATCGAATTGGGGAAACTCTTCCGCACCGAGAGGACTTGCAGAATATACAGAAGCACCGGCTTCGGAGACTATCATATAGCTCAGGTTGGCACCATGCGCGTTTTCCTGGTGGATCAGCTCGATAGCCATCTGTTCGGTTTCACGGCTGGCCGTGCCGTTCCCGATGGCGATATGCTCGACACCGTGCCGGTGTACAAGAGCGGCGAGTTTCTGGATGGCCTCATTTTTCTGCCGTTCACCATAGGTGGGATAAACGACCGCGGTGTCCAGGACACGACCGGTGCCGTCCACAACCGCAACCTTGCAGCCCATGCGATACCCGGGATCCAGGCCCATGGTTACTTTTCCTTTTACGGGTGGCTGCATCAGGAGAGGGCGCAGGTTCAGCGCAAACTGACCAATGGCACCTTCGCAGGCTTTCGCAGTCAGATCGGAACGAATTTCACGCTCGAGGGAAGGGAAGAGAAGACGATCATATGCATCCAGGGCCGCCAAACGGATGAATTCCATAGCTGCGGTACCCGGCATGACAACCATGCGGTAGACTGTACGCATGGCAATCTCATGGTCCAGCAGCACAGAAACGCGCAGCAGTTTTTCCTTTTCCCCGCGGTTGATGGCGAGAATCTGGTGCCCCTGCATGCGGGAGAGATTTTGTGTGAAATCATAGTAGAGCTGATAGACAGAATCCTCTTCTGTAGCTGCCTCTGAATGGAGCTGACCGATCCGATCCAGCAGTTCTTTCAAGGCCTTTCGGAGATCGGCGCGGTCACTGATCTGTTCGGAAATGATATCCGAGGCACCTGCCAGTGCGTCTTCAACTGTCTCTACACCGCTGCCAGGGTTAATATAGTCTGCTGCAGCATCTTCCGGAACCGGGCAGTCACGAGCCTGTCGGTAAAGCAGCTCCGCCAGTGGCTCAAGGCCCTTTTCCTTTGCTATGGTAGCGCGTGTGCGGCGTTTCTGCTTATAAGGGCGGTAGAGATCCTCAAGCTCTGCAAGTGTCCCGGCCTTGCCGATCAAGGCGGCGAGCTCTGGCGTGAGCTTGCCCTGTTCCTCAATAGATGAAAGAATGGTTTCACGCCGCTCCTGCAGATTGCGCAGGTACTGCAGGCGTGCTTCCAGCGTGCGGAGGACAGTATCGTCCATGGCACCATGCAGCTCCTTGCGATAACGGGCAATAAAGGGAACTGTATTACCTTCGTCCAGAAGACGGATGACGTTTTCAACATACTCGGGCTTCTGCCCCAGTTCTTCTGCCAGAATTGAGATGAGTTCTTCCATGTTGTTCCTTTCATAAAAAAGGCTTCCCGGCAGCGGACCGGGAAACCGGATATTTTGTTATAATACTCAACTTAGATGTGAGGATCAAGATCCTTCATCTCGACTGCGATCCCGCCGTTTTCGCAGATCGTGAGAAGCGCCCAGGTTAAACTGCGGCCTTTTCCTGCGGTTCCGGGGTTTACAACTTTAACACCGCCAACATCCTCATGATACGGAATATGCGTATGACCGAACAGTGCCAGCTGACAGCCGGCCTCCTGCGCGGCATAGACCAGCGAATCCACCCGACCGTAGTCTACATGATACAGATGTCCGTGAGTGAGGAAAGCCTTGACCGGGCCAAGAGAAACCGTGAGGACATTTGGTGCTAGAGAGGAAAAGTCACAGTTCCCGGCAACGTTGTACAGCGGAATTTCAGGAAAGCGCCTTAGAAGGGCCACAGTATCGCGGTCGTGATCGCCAAGATGAAAAACCGCATCCGGGCAACAGCGGGAGACCGCGTCAAGCATCGGTCGGGTTACACCGTGGGTGTCGGAGAAAACGGCAATCTTCATCCTTTATCCTCGCTCTCCGCCGAGCTATCAGAAGCGGCAGCTTTGAAGGAGGCAATCTCAGATGCGGGAGAAGGGCCCTCCCTGTGCTCCGGGTGAATCTGCATGTTTTTGAAGACAAAAAGCCAGACTGTAAGAGAGATCGCAAATGCGATTACAATACAGACAATGCGAATCCCGGTGCCGGGGCCGGCAACCAGTACCGCAATCAGACCGAGAACGGCGGAGACTGCATAGAGCACGGCGACCGCCTGTTTTTGACTCATCCCCATGGCGAGAAGCTTGTGATGAATATGACCGCGGTCGGCGTGAAAAGGACTCTGCCCGTGAATAATGCGCCGGAAAAAGGCGAAGATGGTATCGCCGAGAGGGACGGCCAAAGACAGCAGAGGGATCAGGAATGTGATGATCGCATGGAACTTAAACAGACCCATGATGGAGACACAGGAGAGAACATATCCAAGAAACTGAGAACCTACATCACCCATAAAGATCTGAGCGGGGTTGAGGTTGTAAGGCATGAAACCGAAGCATGCGCCGGCAAGACAGGCGAGCAGCAGCGGAATGCTCCCGATCCCTGCCGGGAGAATCATCGACACGATCATCATCGAAATGGAACTGATGGCAGAGATGCCGACGGCAAGACCGTCCAGCCCATCAATGAGATTGACTGCGTTGGTGCAGGCAATGATCCAAAAGATGGTAAAGGGAATGGAGAGCCAGCCCAGCTGGATAGTGGCTTCAGCGGGGAAAAAACCAGGGTTGGAGATGGCGTCGAATACAATGCCGCATCGGATCGCAACCAGCGCCGCGAGAAACTGACCGCCCAGCTTGATCCAGGGGTTCAGACAGAGAATGTCGTCCAAAGCGCCCATGACCGCGATGATCACGGCGCCAAGGAGAAGCCCCATGACCTGCATGGACATATTGACGAAGATCAGAACAGACAGTACAAAACCGACAAAAATAGCGAGACCACCCATACGGGGAATCGGATGGTCATGGATTCGACGGTCATCCTTTGGTACATCAATCGCACCGACGTTTTCTGCAAAGCGCTTGACCGGCGGCGTCATGAAGTAGCAGATCAGGAAAGCAACCAGAGGACCGGCAAATAGTTTCCAGCCTGGAAAATCAAAAGATTGCATAATTACGACTCCAGTTAATGAAATCGCCCGGTGACCGGGGCAAAGGACAAAGTCCTGCTCAGAAAGGTTTCTCTACAAAGCCGACACGTTTGTATACCTTGCGGAGAGTCTTGCGCGCGACAGCTGTCGCACGCTGCGCACCCTCGGTGTAGACGGAGCGGAGATAATCCTTCTCAGCGATCATCTTCTCGCTTTCCTCACGGATGGGCCGCAGAGTCTCGATCACGGCGTCTCCGACGGCCGGCTTGAATACGCCGTAGCCCTTTCCGGAAAAATCACGCTCGATCTGCTCAAAGCTCAGACCGGTTACAGCGGAATAGATGTTCATGAGATTTGCAACACCGGGCTTGTTCTCAGGATCATAGCGGACACAGTTTTCTGTGTCGGAATCTGTGACGGCACGCTTGAACTTCCGGGCGATCTCCTCTGGTGAATCCATAATGAAAACACACCCGGAGGGGTCAGACTTCGACATTTTTGAGGTGGGGACGGAAAGACTCATGATCCGTGCGCCAACTTTTGGAATATAAGGCTCCGGCACAGTAAAAGTCGGGCCGTATATATTGTTGAAGCGAATGGCAATATCGCGAGTGAGCTCACAATGCTGCTTCTGGTCCTGCCCCACAGGGACAAAATCTGCCTGATACAGAAGAATGTCTGCGGCCATCAGAGAAGGATAGGTAAAGAGACCACCGTTGATGTTTTCGGCATTCTTGGCACTTTTGTCCTTGAACTGGGTCATGCGGCTCAGTTCACCGAACATGGTGTAGCAGTTGAGAATCCAACCAAGCTCCGCATGCTCGTGAACATGGCTTTGAATGAACAGCGTGTTTTTCTGAGGGTCAAGTCCACAGGCAATATACTGCGCCAGTTGAGAGACCGACCGCCGCCGAAGCTCTGCGGGGGTTTGCCGGACCGTGATGCTGTGCAGGTCGGCCATAAAATAGTAGCAGTCAAATTCATCTGCGATTTCAGCCCAGTTCTTAACTGCGCCGAGATAGTTGCCGAGATGAAGGTCGCCGGAGGGCTGGATGCCGGACAACATCACTTTTTTTCTGCTTTCAGTCTGCTGATCCATTCAAGGTCTCTCCATTTCAATATCTATAGTACAATCTGCCCATGCAATACGACATATGGACAATCAATTTATTGTAGCAGAATAAGTTCTGCTTGACAACAGGAAAAATGTAAAATATTATAAAGAAATCCTAAAACAACAGGAGGAAGAGGATATGCCTGAGAAGATTGATCTCAGCTGGTTTGAGGAGATGGAAACCCGGATCCCAAGGGGAAAGGTGCGTACGAGATTTGCACCGTCACCCACCGGCTACATGCATGTCGGAAATCTGAGAACAGCACTGTATACCTGGCTGATTGCCAGGCATTCCGAAGGAACTTTTATCCTGCGTATTGAAGACACTGATCAGGGACGCCTTGTAGAAGGTGCGGTCGATGTCATTTATAAGACAATGAAGGAGTGCGGTCTGGACCACGATGAGGGGCCAGATGTCGGTGGACCGGTGGCGCCATATATACAGACCGAACGCAGACCGTTTTACGGCAAGTATGCTGAGCTCCTGATTTCCCGCGGGCATGCCTACCGTTGCTTCTGCGAAAAAGCGGAGAGTGAGGAAGACAGCGGCGAATTCAATCGCGCCGAAGATCCATGCCGGAGTCTGGATCCGGCTGAGGCGGATCGCCGGGCAGATGCAGGGGAACCGTTTGTTGTCCGTCAACGGATTCCCCATGAAGGGGAGACGGTTTTCCACGATGAGATCTTCGGAGATATCCGCGTGGAAAACAACACACTGGACGACCAGGTCCTGATGAAGCGGGATGGCCTGCCCACCTATAATTTCGCCAATGTCATCGACGACCATCTTATGGGTATCACCCATGTTGTACGCGGCAGCGAGTATCTCTCCTCCGCACCGAAGTACAATCTGCTTTATGAGGGCTTTGGTTGGGAAATCCCGAAGTACGTCCACTGCTCACCGGTGATGCGCGATCAGCACAACAAAATGTCCAAGCGGCACGGAGACCCTTCCTATGAGGACCTGATTGCCCAGGGATATCTGACCGATGCCGTGATCAACTATGTAGCGCTTCTCGGCTGGAGTCCCGGTGGTGAACAGGAGATTTTCAGCCTCGATGAGCTGAAGGATATTTTTGAAATCTCCGGAATATCAAAGTCTCCTGCGATCTTCGATATCGAAAAACTACGTTATTTTAACGCGGCCTATATTCGCGCCATGACACCGGAGGCTTTTGCCCGTGTGGCAGAGCCGTATATTCGTCAGGCAGTAAAGAATGAGGCCTATAATGCGGCAGACATCGCCGCACTTCTGCAGCAGCGGACAGAGATCCTCACTGAAATTCCTGAGAAACTGGGCTTTTTCGATACGCTGCCGGAATATGAGACTGAACTTTTCGTGCACAAAAAATCAAAGTCGGATCTCGAAAGCTCCCGTGCAGTACTGGAGAACATAATCCCCACGTTTGAGACTCTGCCTGAATGGACAGATGAGAACATACTTAACGCCATGACCGGTCTTGCAGAGCGGTGGGAAGTCAAAAACGCAAAAGTTATGTGGCCGGTGCGTATCGGCGTCGCCGGAAAAGCTGTAACACCGGGCGGCGCAGTAGAGATCTGCCGCATCCTGGGGAGAGAGGAGACGCTGCGCAGACTGAGAATTGCCCTGGAAAAGCTGCGCTGAATCATGCAGGGAGCTTTTTCAAGGATGGCACGCCTCTACGGGGACGAGGCCATAGAGCGGCTGAAGCGTGCACGCGTTGCGGTGTTCGGCGTCGGCGGTGTCGGCGGCTACGTGGTGGAAGCGCTGACACGCTCCGGCATCGGAGCGCTGGACCTGATTGATCATGACAGGGTCAGTCTTTCAAATCTGAATCGGCAGATCATTGCAGTACGCAGCACGCTGGGGTGCTACAAGGTTGACGCCGCAGAAGAACGCATCCGTGATATCAATCCGGACTGCTGTGTAAGAACGTATCGGACATTCTTCCTTCCGGAGACAGCAGGAGCTTTCAACTTTCGGGATTATGACTATGTGGTTGACGCGGTAGATACCGTAACAGCCAAACTCCTGCTGGCAGAGACAGCACAGAAGAATAGTATCCCGATCATTTCGGCAATGGGTACCGGAAACAAGATCCATCCGGAGCTTCTGGAGGTTGCGGACCTCTATGAGACCTCGGAGTGCCCGCTTGCAAGGATTATGCGCAAAGAGGCCAGAAAACGAGGAATTCATCGGTTGAAGGTCGTTTATTCCAGAGAGAAACCGCTGATCCCGAAAACCATGGAACCAGAGACGGAGTGCGAGGAAAACGCAGGAACGGAAGAGCCACAGAATGGCAAAAGACGCGCAACACCGGGTTCCACGGCATTTGTCCCTGCAGCAGCCGGGCTTCTGCTTGCATCAACTGTCGTCAACGATCTAACAGAATCATATCGAACAGGCTGCGGTTCATAAAGTAATTGTATATGGATAACAGCGGGATGATCATCTCCGGTGAAAAGTATAACACCGCCGGTTCTGCAAGCGGCGCAGATATGGTCAAGAGCAGCACGAACTTTGACTGGATTCCCGCAGCAGAAGTCAGCGAAGCAAGACTGGCGGACTGCTATGCAGTGTTCAAGGGCACCAGACAGCCTCCGGAGAAGACACAGCAGGCAAACGCCCCTGCTGAAGCTCAGTCACCCGTACCGACTCCCATACCGGCTCCTGTCTCAACCAATTTTATGACGATCACGAAAAGCCCCACCAATGAGAGCCGGAGCGCAGGTGAGACAGCGTGGTTTGTTTCCGGTGCTTCCGGTTACACGTCTCTGTCCTGGACTTTCATCTCTCCGCAGGGCGGTGAGTTCTCCGTGCAAAGCTTCCAGAACACGTTCCCGTACTGCAGCGTGGGCGGTGCAGAATCTACAACGCTGACAGTCGGAAACCTGAGCATGGATATGAGCGGGTGGGGAGTATACTGCACGTTCTATAACAATGGACAGACGGCGCGTACCAACACGGCTTATATGTATGTAGCTGCCAGACAACAGACACAGCAGCCGGTTCAGCAGCAGAGCCAGACACAGACATTTACGAACCATACGCCGGTTTACTACAGCTATGGTACGTTTGGCGGTTATGGTTATGATGAGAATGGCAACCTGGAGTATGACGTGTATTATCCGGACGGTTCTTATACAACCTATTACTGGGATGGTTCCAGCTATACAGATTATCTGAACGGCAGTTTCTCATATCAGTCCAATGACGGCTCCTACAGTTACTATAACGGGGACGGTTCTTACGTTGAACAAAGACCGGACGGAAGCTGGGAGGCCTATGACGCGTCCACCGATACCACAAGTGGCGGCGTTGATTATGATATGTGGGAGGATTATTTCAATTTCAGCGACGATCAGCTTGTGGAGATCTATAACGATGTGTATGGATGGGGCTATCTTGCCTGATCTGCTGTTCCCTTGCAACAATTAACCGCGCACTGAACAAAACAGTGTGCATCGAAGATTTTCAAAACAAAACAAAAATGGCACTTGGATGTGGAACACCAGCATCCAGTGCCATTTTTGCTGTTCAACCTGCTCTCCGCCCGGCAGAAGGAAAAATCTCAATGATATTTAAGTTCCATCGGGGTGTGTTCCCCTTCGTGGTAGGCATTTGTATGGACGTCAATATACTGAGCTTTGAGTTTGTCATAGATAATCCGCTGGCTGGAATAGAGGCCGGTGTAACCGGAGAGCAGATAGCTCAGTGCACATGCCAGGGCGTAATACAGCAAGCCCTCCGCGCCGAACAGTTCTATCGCAAGAAAAGTGGAGGCGATAGGGCAGTTGACTCCGCCGCAGAAGACACAGATCAGACCTATCGCAGCTGCAAAGCCTGCGGGAAGGCCAAGCAGGGGACCGGCAGCGCAGCCGAAACAGGCACCGATAAAGAAGCTCGGAACAACTTCACCGCCTTTGAATCCGGCAGAGAGAGTAACAGCGGTGAAGAGAATCTTCAGCAGAAATGCCAAGGGATCAGCCTGCCCCAGCTCGACGGCCTGGTGAATCACCGAAGAACCGGCTCCGTTATAATCACCGGAGGAGAAGAGCAGCGAGAGAACGATGAGGACTGCGGAACCGGCGAGAATCCGAAGATACGGGTTCGGGAAATGCTTCTGCATAATGTGTTCCATCCAGTGAAGAATGTTACAGAAGAGGAAGGAGACAAAACCGCTGAGTGCGGCAAGAACTGCTACTTTCAGCACCATCAGAAGCTGCAAGGGTGGCGCAATCACCTTGAAATGGGTTGGACTGAGCCCAAAGAGGGAGGAAATGCCATAAGCGGCCAAAGATGCCAGAAGACAGGGGAGCAAGGCAGCATGATACAGAAGACCGACACTGATTACTGCCATGGCGAAAACGGTTGCAGCCAATGGAGTCCCGAAAAGAGCGGAAAAAAAAGCTGCCATCCCTGCGAGCGTTGCAGTGCGCAAATCCCTGTCATCAAGGTGAAGAAGTTTGCCGGCTTCATATCCAATGGTCCCGCCCATTTGCAGAGCGGCACCTTCACGTCCCGCTGACCCCCCGCAAAGGTGAGTTAACAATGTGGATAAAAAGATCGAAGGAATGAGATTGAGCTTCAGACCATTCCCGGACTGAACCTCGCTGATGATGTTGTTGGTACTCTGGCCCTCAACGGAGAAAAAAGCATAGATTGCTACGATGAGGATTCCGGCCACAGGCAAAAACCAGATCAGCCAGGGATGGCCAAGACGAAATTGAGTGGCCATGTCAACGCCAAGATGAAATGCTGTACCGAGAGCGCCGCATAGAACACCCACGATCCCGGAGACCAGAACCCATTTCCCCAATGCCTTGAGGTAAATCGTGTATCGTCTGCATTCCAGGAGAAGATGATCCATAAAATGATTCATATAGATAAAAGCCTCTTCATGTTAATTTGCAGAAGGATTATATGCGAGTCAGAGAGAAAACGCAAGATGAAAAGAGCACAAAAAAGGAATGGACGAACACAAAAACTTTGCGTATAATAGACGCACGTGAATCATCAGAACTGGTACAGTGTGCCTCCGGCAGAACGACAGAATGGATCGTATGCCGCAGCTTGAAAAACCAATACGGATGATGGGGAAGGAAATGATACTATGGAACTTCTGGGTTATGAACGTGAGCATATTGAACAGCTCCGGGGAGCGCTTGCAGAGTGTACTGTCCTTTTGAAGACGGACGGCAGTTTCCCTTTGGGAGAAGCCGGAGACCTGGCGCTTTACGGAAGTGGTGGCCGCCGGACCGTGAAGGGCGGTACCGGGTCAGGTGAGGTTAATTCACGTTATTTTATCAATGCAGAACAAGGCCTGGAAGAAGCAGGGTTCCATATCACTACGAAAAACTGGCTTGATGCATACGACACGGTCCGGGCCCAGGCGAAAAAGAGCTTTATCAAAGAGATCAAAGCACGCGCCCATCGCAATCACACAAATGCAATCATAGAAGGAATGGGAGCGGTTATGCCGGAGCCTGAGTATGAGCTGCCATTGGATGGAGCAGGAGATGTTGCCGTTTATGTTCTTTCACGTAGTTCCGGGGAAGGCAACGACCGTGAGAATATCCCGGGGGACATTGCTCTGACTCAGACGGAGATCCGGGATGTTCTGCAACTGCAGAAACAGTATCAGAAGTTTATACTGGTGCTGAACGTCGGCGGCCCGATTGATCTTTCTCCGGTGGTGGACGATGTCGGGAACATTCTGCTCCTTTCCCAGCTCGGTGTGGAGACCGGTTCAGTACTGGCAGACATTATATTGGGAAAAGCAACTCCATCCGGAAAACTGGCGACGACCTGGGCGGCATTTGCGGATTATCCGGCGATCGGGGAATTTGGTGATATGGACGAGACCCGTTATAAAGAGGGAATCTATGTCGGGTATCGGTACTTCGACTCTGCCGGTGTGATACCGACGTTTCCCTTCGGTTTTGGCCTGTCTTATACGGATTTTGAAATCAGCGAGGAGAAGACTGATCTCAGCGGGGATATTGTCACAGTATCTGCAAAAGTGAAAAACACAGGGACTGTGAAGGGGAAAGAAACCGTTCAGGTCTACGTATCCAAACCGGAAGTTATGCTGGACCAGCCTTTCCAAAGCCTGATAGCGTTTTCGAAGAGCGGAGAACTCCAACCGGAGGATGAGGAGACGGTCTCCATGTCTTTCCGTTTCTCAGATCTGGCATCCTATGACAGCAGGCGGGAGAGCTGGGTGCTCGAAAAGGGAGACTACTTCCTGCGCCTCGGTACAAGCTCTGCAGAAACAAAGCCGGTCGTACGACTCCGTCTGGATGAAGAAGTTGCTGTTCGAAAGGTAAAAAACGTCTGCGGGGTAACGGATTTTACAGACTGGAAACCGACACTGGAGAGAATCGATCTGTTTGCGCCTGATGTTCCGATTCTGACTGTCGATCCAAAGAAAATTCCGACAGAGATCGTTGACTATACAGATGACACTGTGATCGATGATGCGGTAAAGCAGATGAGCACGGAACAGCTTGTTCAAATGGAACTGGGCGCGTACAATCCGAGGAACCGCTTTGCCGCCGTCGTAGGCAGCGCGGGGTTTGCTGTCGCAGGTGCGGCAGGTGAGACCTGCAAAGAATCGGAACGGTTTGGGCTTCGTCCGCTTGTAATGGCAGACGGACCTGCGGGTCTGCGCCTGAGCAAAGATTACATCATGGGAGAAGAGGGCCCGGTCAGCGTTGGACAATCTTCTCTTGAATCAATGGAAGACTTCCTGCCAAAGCCTGCACAATGGCTGATTGGCAGACTTGGAAAAAAGCAGAAAACCGACGGCGACGTGCTGCATCAGTATGCGACCGCGATCCCGATCGGAACTGCTATCGCGCAGAGCTGGAATACAGATTTTGCCAGAATGTGCGGAGATATCGTCGGGGATGAGATGGAGAGGATGAATGTGGACCTGTGGCTGGCGCCTGCACTCAACATCCACCGCAGTATCCGATGCGGGAGAAACTTCGAGTACTTCTCTGAAGACCCGCTGGTGAGCGGCCTCTTTGCTGCTGCCATCACGCAGGGGGTGCAGGCTCATCCCGGAAAGGGCACCACAATCAAACACTTTGCGGCAAATAATCAGGAGTATAACCGCTATAACAACAACAGCATGGTCAGTGAACGCGCGATGCGCGAAATCTACCTGAAGGGCTTTGAACTGTGCATTCGAGAGGCGCAGCCTCACGCACTGATGACCTCCTATAACCTTCTGAACGGAACGCATACTTCGGAGCTTTCGGGACTGATCTGGGATATCCTGCACTGCGAATTCGGCTGCAAAGGCATTGTCATGACCGACTGGGTGGTGACGGGGGTTACCAACAAGAGAAGCCGGTATCCTGTTGCTGACGCAGGACGTGTTGCTGCTGCCGGCGGAGATCTGTTTATGCCGGGAAGCAGAAAAGATGCGGAAGATATCCGCAAAGCGTTGAAACGCGGGACTTTGACAGAGATCCAGCTTCGAAAGAATGTCAGCCGGGTAATACGGAAGATACGCGAACTCCGGCAAAAATAAAATCGTACTCCCTCTGCGCAAGCAGAGAGAGTATCAGACAAAAAGACGGTCCGCCGGGCATGGCGACGGCAGATTATCTGGTGTAATCCTCCAGACGACGAATGCTGCCGGCAAGATGATCCGGGAGAAGCAGAGCCTTAAGTGCCTGAGCCGGAGTATCACATACCCGGAGCAGTGAGAGACAGTTATGACTCAGAAAGCCCTGTTCAGCCATGTTTTCCAGAAAAGCGACGAGAGGGGAATAAAAACCCCGCGTGTTCAGCAGAACGAGCGGGCCCTGCAGCAGCCCCAGCTGCCGCAGGGTGATCGCTTCAAAAAACTCATCCATCGTACCGATTCCACCGGGGAGAGCAAGAAAAGAATTGCTCATAGAAAACATCTTCTCCTTACGCGCGGACAGTGAGTCTGTAAGGATCAGCTCATCACAGTCCTGGAGAAGGATTCCGGGCTCATCGAAGATTTTTGGCGCTATACCGATAATGCGGCCGCCTGCGGCTTTGGCGCCGCGCGCACAGGCTCCCATCAGACCGTCGGAACCTCCGCCAAAAACAACACAGTGTCCTGCTTCGGCAATCAGACGCCCCGTTTTTTCAGATTCCTGATAAAAGATCTGATCCAATCTGCTGGAAGAAGCACCAAAAATACAAATATTCACGCGCTATCCACCTTTCCTGCTGTTGTGTGCAGTATAGCATGAGAATATAAGTATGTGCAAGCGGAATCATCTACAGCAGCCAGGGAAAGAGAGATGAACAGCTGGCGACTTAAAGGAAACTTAAAAACAATACGCAGAAACACTTGACAAATGAATAAATATTCACTATAATAGCCGACGTCCGAAAGAAATATACGAACAGAAAGGAAAACTGCTATGAAAAAAATAATTGCTATGACACTTGCGCTTATGCTGGTACTCAGCATTGCAGTATTTGCTTCTGCGGATGACACCAAACTTGTCCTCGGCACCAGCGCGGATTATCCCCCTTTTGAATTTATGTATCTGGACGAGAACAACGAAATGGTATATGGTGGGATTGATGTATCTGCAGCAGGTTATATTGCAGAGCAGATGGATCGTGAGCTGCTTGTGGAGAATATGAGCTTCGACTATCTGTTGGTCGCTCTTTCCAAGGGAGATTATGACATCGTCATGGCGGCGATCGAAGATACTCCGGAGCGCGAGAACGCAGCAGACTTCTCCGATCCCTATTACACTGATATCCCGGCCATGATCGTCGTCAGGAAAGCGGATGCAGAGCAGTACAAGACGCTGGGCGATTTCGGCGGCAAGGTTGTCGGTGCACAGACTGCCACAACGAAAGAAGACATCGTCCGTGATGACATGGAAGGGGCAGAGCTGGTTTCCATTCAGAACGTAAATGACCTGATCAATCAACTGGTATACAACAAGCTGGATGCAGTTGTGCTGGACGGCGCGGTGGCAACTAGCTTCGTGGAAGCAAACAGTGATCTGGTGATCGCAGACGCATCTTCCGAACTGGGCGAGGCCGCGCCATACTGTGTTGCGGTGGCAAAGGGCGACCCGAAAGGCCTCCTGCCGGCAATCAACGATGCGATTGCAAAAATGCTGGAAGAGAATGTCATGGAAGGCTTTGTTGAAACGGCCAATGCTATCAAAGATGCCGGAGATGCCATCGAAGTTTCCGTCGATGCTCCGGAAGAGAGCTGATTAATCCTTACGTAGTATCTTATAAGGCAAATAATATGCGTTGCCTGAATTGTTTCAGGCAACGCATCAATCTATCGAAAGGATTCTTTTATGTGGTGGAGTAATCTGTTTACGAATACATCTCCGGCGTCCTTCTTCAACTTCTCCTTCCTACCGAAATACGGCCCTTACTTTCTGAAAGGAATTGCATACACGCTGCTTCTGGCAGTGGTATCTGTGCTGATTGCGGTGATTCCTGCGCTTTTGCTGGCAATCATGCGCCTGAGTAAGAACAAGCTGGTGAAGGGGCTTTCCGGAGCGTATATTGCAGTTTTTCGTTCTACGCCGCTGCTTGTTCAGCTGAGCATTATTTATTTTGGACTTTTCGGTGCGATCAGCATCCCACGTATTACAATTCTTGGATTTGTTGACATCAGCAGATTTATCCCCGGCGTGGTGGCACTGGCGCTGAACAGCTCCGCCTATGTTGCAGAAATATTCCGGGGCGGTATTCTTGCTGTTGATATTGGACAGACAGAGGCAGCGCGCTCTCTGGGACTCTCATCCTGGTCAAGCATGAAACTGGTTGTCCTTCCACAGGCAATTAAGAATGTTCTTCCAGCATTGGCAAATGAGGTCGTCACCATGGTAAAAGAGTCATCCATCTGCTCCATGCTGGGTATGGTAGAACTAATGTTCGCAGCAAAGACAGTAGCATCTACCACTTATATTTCTCTGGGACCCTACGTAGTAGCTGCTGTGATCTATTTCTGCATCAACTATCCCGCTTCCAAGGCTATCGAAGCAGTAGAAAGGAGGATGCGTCGTGGCGACAAACGCTGAGCTTATCCGTGTCGTAGATGTAAAAAAAGAGTATAATAACGGCGCGATCAAAGCGTTGAACGGCTGCAATCTGATTGTACATCAGGGCGAGGTCGTTGCAATCATCGGAGCATCCGGCTCCGGAAAGAGTACTCTGCTTCGCTGCCTGAATATGCTTGAAACTCCGACCTCCGGACATATCTACTTTGATGGTGTGGATCTGGCTGATAAAAAAGTTGATCTCAATCTTCATCGCAGAAAAATGGGCATGGTGTTTCAGCACTTTAATCTGTTTCCACATAAGACGGTAATGCAGAATATTACGCTGGCTCCTGTCCACCTGAAGCTGAAAACAAAGTCCGAGGCCAAGGCAAAAGGAGAGGAACTTCTGGCGAGAATTGGCCTGGCAGACAAGGCAAATGAATATCCCAACATGCTCTCCGGTGGGCAGAAACAACGGATCGCGATCGTACGAGCGCTGGCGATGGAGCCGGAAGTGATGCTCTTCGATGAGCCGACCTCTGCCCTGGATCCTGAGATGGTAAATGAAGTTCTAGACCTGATGCGTGACCTCGCAAAAGCAGGTATGACGATGGTCGTAGTCACTCACGAGATGGGATTTGCACGTGAGGTAGCAAACCGTGTAATATTCATGGATGGAGGGCAGATCCTGGAAGAGAATACTCCGAATGAGCTGTTTGATTATCCACAGAATCCGCGGCTGAAAGACTTCCTTTCCAAAGTGCTGTGATGAATGAACAATTCAAAATGAAAGCAAATTCCTATCTACAGATTGATCTCGCTGCATTGAGAGAAAACGTAATCCAGATTCAAAAAGAGATCGGAAAGGAAAGAAAACTGATCCCGGTCCTGAAAGCAAATGCCTACGGACTGGGAGCTGCCCGCCTGGCTGCATTTTACAGTGGCTTCAGCAGGATTGATACGTTTGCCGTGTCTCATGTGGAGGAAGGTGTTGAACTGCGCAGGGCCGGGATTAAAGAGCGTATTCTGGTTATGAGTCTGCCTCTTGATTTCCAGGTAGAAGAGGCGGTTGCGAACAATCTGATCCTGACGCTCGGCAGCTTTCGGCAGTTCCCGGTGCTGACCGAGACGGCAAGGCAGTTCGGACGGCAGATCCAGGTATCACTCAAACTAGATACAGGCCTGCACAGGATCGGCTTCCTGCCTTCAGAGGCAGAAGAACTCTGTGAAGAACTGAACAGAGCAAAAAGCACGATCAGGATTGTCGATACATTTTCACACTATATGTGCGACAGTGAGAAACAGATTCACCAGCAGGCAGCGTGCTTTACGGACTTTTTGAAGAAACTGCGAAGCGAAGGCATCGACCCGGGCATGTGCCATATGGCCTCATCCGCGTCGCTGGAAGCAGATCAGGATGGTCTCTTTGATGCTGTCCGTGTAGGCCGCAGACTCTTTCTGGATAATCCGGAAAGACCAACAGGCAAAATACGGGAAGCTGCATCCTTCCGTGCTTATCTGACAGATGTCAGAATACGCAGAGCAGGCGAGACACTGGGCTATAACAGCAGAGTGGTTCTGCAGGAGGATACAAAGGTTGGCGTCCTCTCCATCGGTTACGGGGACGGGCTTGACCCTGCTCTGGCTGACAGCGGAGCGCCGGTGTTAGTAAGTGGCAGACGCGCCAGACTGCTGGCATCCTGCATGGATCAGAGCTTTGTCGATCTGGGAGAGATCCCTTGCCAGGCGGGCGATGAAGTCACACTGTTTGGTTATGATCGCAGCGGCGCGCTCCTCTCAGCGCAGGAAGTTGCAGCTCTGATTGGCTGGGAAGGCTGTGATCTGACAGCAAGACTGACCCCGCGGGTTGGACGGATCTACGTGGAATAAAATACAGCCTGGTCTTTGGTATATAAAACGAGATAATAGAGATCACAAATATTAGCGCTCTTGTAACAAGAGTGCTAATATTCATAAATTAGACATATTTTACAGAGGAATTGTTCATAGTTGAATGGTATTTTATATACACGATGAAACAAAAGAAATGAACTGAACATCGAAATTAGAAACTGTATTTAAAAAATATGGAGGTATATAAAATGTTTGAACTGATTCCTTTTGAGCGCAGAGGCAACAGAGTTTCCGCTTATGATCCATTCCGTATGTTTGATGAGATGGAGCGCAATTTCTTCGGAGGCAACAATCATCAGACAGTCAGCATGTTCCGCACAGATGTCATAGACACTGGCGACGCTTTTGTACTGGATGCGGAGCTCCCCGGCTTTAAGAAAGAAGACATCAAAATCGATGTTGAAAACGATTGCCTGACCATCTCCGCAGAGCGCAAGGTGGACGAGGAGGAGAAACAGAAAAACTTCATCAAGAGAGAGCGCTTCTATGGTTCCTTCAGCAGAAGTTTTGATGTATCCGGTGTTAATGTGGATGGAATTGAGGCTGCATACAATGACGGCATTCTGAAACTCACTATGCCGAAAAAGGTTGAGACGATTCCGGCAAGCAGACGGCTGGAGATCAAATAATTACAACCCCTGCAAAACAGATGAAACTCTGATGGTATAGGGTTTTATGCAATAGGGAAAGAGGCACCTGCGGCAAGGTTGATTCCTGCACACAGGTGCCTCTTTCCCGGTTTCCTAACCGGAATGACTTTTCCCTTGCAAAGAAGAAAAACAGCGGTTATAATGAAACCAAATTCGTGAAAAGAGGGAGCTCATATGAACAGCAAACTCAATCCGTTGCGTGCGATTCTTCTTACTCTGCTTACTTGCCTGATTCTCTTCCTGATCGGAGCGGGGGTGCTCTATTTCCGTGACAGTTATGTAATGCGCGAAGGAGATATTGCATATAATTCAGGCGATTATATTTCCGCCCTCTCCAGATACCGTGTACTGCAACAGGTTTTCCCTTTTAAGCAGGAAGCATTTCAAAAAGCAGATTACTGCTTGTATAATCTGGGACAGCAGGCGATGGATAATGAAGAATGGGAAGAAGCCAAAGACTACCTTTCACAGGTCAAAGCCTTTGAACTCGACAGTGTCAACAAGATGATGGCGGAGTGTGATAAGGGAATTGAGGCAGAAGCCGATCGTGCAAGGTCTTATGATCAGATATTTCTGGAAGATCTGGAAAAGGCGATCACTTTACGCCTGGACCCGGATGATGACGGAGATGTCGTTGTGCGTGAACTGATGTTCCTGAAAGACTATGATCACAGATATTTTCAGGATCAGAAACTTCAGGGATATGCCATGCAGTATCTGGATGCGCTTCAGAAACAGGTTGATGCCCGGTCAGAGATTTATCAGTCAGAAAGAGATCTGGCAAGTAATGACGGCATACTTATGAATTTCGAAGTGCTTAACAATCTGTATCAGGATTATGACTTTATGGCAGATAATGTTCAGTTTGTCGGCGAGTTTGTAGGGGAACTCCCACACATGCGTGATTATAATACGGCTCTGCATGAAGTCTATCAGGATATGCACAATCAGATAGACAGGGCAGCGACCTGGCCGGCAGAGACCAACAGACCGTATAACTATACTACAGATTATCGCAATAACACACGGCATACGATAAGCTTGCGTTTTTATTACTATGTCTTCACTTGGAACCGGGGAAGATATCTCGGGGAAAAGGGGTATACCATCGCTGATATTCCACCGCAGACCAACTATAAGGTTACTTTGATGGAGGATGACAATTTAGCCGGAGTCAACTTCCTGGTTGACTGGGAAGTCACTGAGATCGATGGTTATTCCAACTTCGCGGAAGTTGGAGAGGCAGCCAGAACGATAATACTGAATTGAGATCATGGACTGTGGTATCCTGTGGGAAACAGGATGCCGCAGTCTTTTTGTTGTAGACTAAAGTAATCTGTGATAATATTTCTGAATTATTAGTTTTGAACAATGGAGAAACTGGAATATGTATTTTGATACTCACGCACATCTTGACGACGCCGCGTTTGACGAAGACCGGGAAGAAGTGATGCGCCATTTGCAGGAAGCGGACGTGGAGAGCGTCCTTGACCCCGGCTGTGATCTGGAGAGCAGCCGAAAAGCAGCAAAGTTGGCGGAAACGTACGAGTTCGTCTGTTTCGCGGCGGGGTTCCATCCGGAAGAGCTGAAATCTCTGTCGGAAGAATCTCTGGAAGCGGTCCTCTCTCTGACCGGGCACCCGAAATGCTGTGCGATCGGTGAGATCGGACTGGACTATTACTGGGACGACAGTCATAAGGAAGAGCAGAAGAAACTTTTTCATGCTCAGCTCTCTTACGCGAAAGAAAGGGATATCCCGGTCATTGTTCATGATCGGGAAGCACATGGAGACTGCCTGGCAATCGTGAAACAATACCCGGGGCTGCGGGGTGTATTTCACTGCTACTCCGGGAGCCCAGAGATGGCACAGGAGCTTCTGCGCATGGGATGGTATCTGGGCTTCGACGGCCCGGTGACATATAAAAATGCAAAGAAAGCTCTGGAGGTGCTGCGAATCTGTCCAGATGACAGAATTGTCGTAGAGACGGACAGTCCATATCTGCCGCCTGTACCGATGCGTGGAAAGCGCAATGACCCTTCGAATCTAAGATATATCTGTGCGAAGATTGCCGAAATCAAGGAATCAACGATAGAAACGATTGCAAAATGCACTGCAGAAAATGGGAAGATACTATTCGGACTTTGAGCCAGAGGCCTCTGAATTGTAAGAATTCACGGATTCTTATTGAAACAGAGACCAATTGGTTGTAAAATGCATTGCTAGACCACAAGAGGAGGCGTATGCATAAATGAAAAACAGAGTTGCATGGCTGCTGTGCATGGGCGTCCTGTCGCTTGTCCTTGCCGGTATTGTCATGTCCAGACTGGAAGCCAAAACGGATGTCATTTTCGGCGGCGTGGACGGTGCAATCGTATCGACGGATTCCTATGTCTTTGCGGCTGCCAACACTACGCCTACGCCTGAGGTCCAGGAAGATGACGGCTGGCCGGATATCGATATTACACAGGGACAATACCGTATGGTCAACGACGATACGGAATTTCTGCTGCCTTCTTCCTTCGAGCCGACCTGCAGTGTGATCGACGGAACCAAATATATGATGTTTGATGCGGACTATGTTCCGTACCTGAATGCAATGATCCATGCGGCAGAGGATGCAGGACACACGGTTTATATTGCCGCCGCCTATCGAACATATTCTTACCAGACCCAGATGTTTAATGCAAAAGCCAGCCAGCTCGCTGGAGATATTGATTATATGGATCCCCGTTATCAGCAATATGCTGAAAAGGCAAAGACCATTGTCATGTACCCGGGGAGCAGTGAGCATCAGCTCGGACTGGCGGTGGATATCATGGACCGGCAGTACAAAAGCCTGATTTATGAAAACATGGATCAGGAGCTTTTTGCATGGCTGGATGAGCACTGTGCTGAATATGGCTTCATCAAGCGCTATCCGACGAGAAAGCTTCTTCTCACCGGTTGGGACGAACCCTGGCATTACCGTTACGTCGGAATAGAAGCTGCGACTTATATCATGGAGCACGGAATCTGCTATGAAGAGTTTTATAAACATTATGTGCCCGAATTTAAGTACTAAAACCCCGAAAAATGCTGAAAAAAAGCTTGCCAAACGAGAGAGAACGTGCTATGATACGCACAGTGTTTAAGTCTTGATCCTGAAGAGTGGGTGTTTGCCCACTCTTTTTTGTGAAGATTGGGGGAAAACGGGACATGAGTAAGCTGACAGATAAAGTCTCAGAGATCGCGCGTCCCATCGTAGAAGAGGAAGGTTGCACCCTGTGGGATGTGGAATATGTCAGAGAAGCGGGTACCTGGTATCTGCGTGTTTTTATCGATAAGGACGGGGGCGTGTCCATTGATGACTGTGAGCGCGTCAGTAGACGGCTTGATCCGATCCTGGATGAAGAAGATCCGATTCCCGACAGCTATGTTTTTGAAGTTGGCTCTGCAGGGGCTGACCGGGAACTGAAGCGGCCCTGTGACTTCGAACAGTTTATGGGAAATGAAATCGAAGTAAAGCTTTTCCGTCCGGTGGGCGGTAGCAAACATTACACAGGAACACTTGCAGCATATGAAAACGGCACGGTCAGCCTTGCTCAGGGAGAAACAATCCTGAACTTCACAAAGGATCAGATCGCACAAGTTCGCCTCTATGTGAGCATTAACTGAAAGCCCCCTTATTTTTAAGATAAGATAATACTTATATTTTTATTGATCAGAGAATCAGAAACGGAGAGCTTGCTATTATGAATGCAGAATTTTTTACTGCCATCGAGGATATCGAAAAGGAAAAGGGCATCCCCAGAACCTATATGTACGATAAAATTCGCCAGGCCATGCTGACAGCATTTCGGCGTGATCATCCAGAGAATGAGGATAACGTCGAAATTATCCTTGATGAGGATAAAAAGCGCCTTGACATGCAGGTGAATAAGCTGGTTGTGGAAGAAGTGACAGATCCCACACATGAAATCGATCCGGATTCTGCAAAGAAGTATTCAAAGCGGGCAAAAGTCGGCGACACGGTTGCGATTCCGGTGGAAACAACAAAATTCGGACGGATCGCGGCACAGGCTGCCAAGCAGGTTGTTATTCAGGGTATCCGTGAAGCGGAACGTGGCCTGGTCTATGAGGAATTCAACTCCAAGGAACATGAGATTCTGACCGGTATTGTCTCCCATGTGGAGCCGCGCAACGGAAGTGTTTCCATCCGTATTTCTTCCAACAGCGAATACACCGAAGCACTGCTCCCGGCCAATGAGCGCGTACGTGGTGAGGAACTTGTCGAGGGAGACCGGATCAAGGTATACGTCGTAGAAGTCAAGAATGCTACGCGCGGCCCCCAGGTGATGATCAGCCGGACTCACCCCGGTCTGGTGAAGCGACTCTTCGAACTTGAAGTCCCCGAAATCTATGACGGCACCGTGGAAATCAAATCGATTGCTCGGGAAGCCGGAAGCAGGACAAAGATGGCGGTCGTTTCCAATGATCCGAACGTTGATGCGATCGGTTCCTGCGTCGGGCCGAAGGGCGCACGTGTGGCGGAGATCGTAGAAGAACTCGGCGGAGAGAAGATCGACATTGTAAATTACAGTGAGATTCCGGAAGACTATATCGCTGCGGCGCTCAGCCCCTCTGAAGTAGTCAGCGTGACTATGCTGGAAGACGGAAAAAGCTGCCAGGTTGTGGTTCCGGACGCCCAGCTCTCGCTGGCAATTGGCAAGGAAGGACAGAACGCGCGTCTGGCAGCAAAGCTGACCGGCTTCAAGATTGATATCAAGCCGGTTTCTCAGGTATAAAGAATGTCTCCAGCGCCGAAGAAAGTACCTGTGCGGCAGTGCGTCGGCTGCCGTGAGCACCGGCCGAAGAGAGAGCTTGTACGTATTGTGCGCTCTCCCGAGGGGCTGGTGAGCCTGGATTTCAGCGGAAAAGCCAATGGACGCGGCGCTTATCTCTGCCGCAATGCAGAGTGCCTGCTGAAGGCGGTCAGGGCACGTGCCCTGGAACGGGCTTTTGGCGCACAGGTTCCGGAAGAAGTTGTCGTGAGACTTGAGAAAGAACTGGGAAGCACAGATGCAGACTGAGATGTTACGGTTCCTTGGGCTGATGCGGAGAGCGGGAAAGCTCGCGGTCGGAGAGACGGGGACCGGACAGTCAGCGCGCGAAGGGAAAGCGGCTCTGATCCTGCTGGCGTCCGATGCCTCTGAAAATGCAGAAGATCGTGCAAGGGGATTTGCTCACAGGGCACAGGTCCCGCTGATTCGCCTGAAAGCGGAGAAAGCAGAGCTGGCAGATGCACTGCATGTGGCAGGAGGCGCAATAGCTGCGGTATGTGACAAAGGATTTGCACAGGCTCTGATCGAGAAATACGCTGACGATTTGGAAAGAATTTAGGCAATATTCGGTTATACCGGATGTTACAGATAGGAGAATGCTTATGGCTATGATGAAATACAGGGTTCATGAGGTCGCAAAGGATTTTAATACAACATCGAAGGTGATCACGCAGATCCTTACTGACTATGCTACGACGCCAAAGAATCATATGCAGGTTCTGGAGAACCCTGAGCTGGATGTCATTTTTGAATATATGACACAGCACAATCAGGTAGCAAGCCTTGAAGACATCTTCAAGGTTGCCCCGCCGGAGAAAAAGCCGGAACCACAGAGCGAGAAAGCGTCCGGAGAGAAAGCGCCTGCCGGAAAGGCGACGGAGACGCGCAGCAAGGCCCAGGTAACCCCGGTACAGGATAAGTCTGCGCCGCAGCAGCCTCAGACCCAGAGCCAACAGAGCACTCTGCCTCAGAAGAAAAAAGAAAACAAACCTCATGTGCCCCGGCAGGTGGCGGAGAAGCGTGTGGTCGATACACGCGGCGGCGCTGCCGTTAACATCGAGAAGTACAACGAGAAATTTGAGGACATGGCCGGCAATAAGGCAAACTCCTCCAAGATGCGCAGCGGTGGCGGGAACGGCAATAAAGAAAAAATCAAGTCTCAGGCCAAACAACGTCAGCAGGCTCAGCAGCAGTCTCCGGCCAAACGGCGCCAGGAAGAGCGGGACAGACAGAATCGTCTCCAGAGAGAACTTGCAAAGAAGAAACCTCTGGTGGTAGAAATACCCGACCAGATTTCCGTGGGAGAACTGGCTTCCCGCATGAAGAAGACGGCCGCCGAGGTGATCAAGCAGTTCATCAAAGCCGGTGTTTTTGCATCTGTCTCCGATACGGTGGACTATGATACGGCGGCACTTGTTGCAATGGAACTCGGCTGTGAAGTTAAGAAGGAAGTTATTGTCACTGTTGAGGAACGCCTGATTGATGCTACACCGGACAAGGAAGAAGATCTGCAGCCTCGCGCGCCTGTCGTTGTGGTCATGGGTCATGTCGACCATGGAAAAACCTCGTTGCTGGACTATATCCGCCATGCAAATGTTGTCTCCGGGGAAGCTGGCGGCATTACGCAGCACATCGGCGCCTATACGGTTGAGATTAACGGAAGCCCCATCACTTTCCTGGATACTCCTGGCCACGAAGCGTTTACATCCATGCGTGCCCGTGGGGCAATGGTGACGGATATCGCAATTCTGGTCGTAGCAGCAGATGACGGCATCATGCCGCAGACCGTTGAGAGCATCAATCATGCCAAGGCGGCAGGAATTCCTGTCGTTGTGGCGATCAATAAGATGGACACGGTGGGCGCCAACCCGGATCGGATCAAGCAGCAGCTCACTGAATACGATCTGGTAAGTGAGGAATGGGGCGGCGATACCATTATTTGCCCGATCTCGGCAAAAACCGGTATGGGCATTGACAACCTGCTGGAAAACCTCGTCATCCTTGCTGAGGTTCAGGAACTGAAGGCCAACCCGAACCGCGCAGCCAGCGGCGCAGTTATTGAGGCCCGCCTGGATAAGGGCCGCGGACCTATTATGACGGTGCTGGTACAGAACGGCACATTGAAAACCGGTGATATTATCATTGCAGGCAGTTCTGTCGGTCGCGTGAGGACGATGATCGATGACAAGGGACACCGTGTGACGGAAGCCGGGCCATCTACCCCGGTGGAGATTTCCGGAATGTCAGAGGTTCCCAGTGCCGGTGATACCTTTAATGCGGTCAAGGATGAGCGTATGGCCCGTGAACTCGCAGAGGAACGTCGTCAGCAGGCCAATGCAGCCGGACCTGCCAAAAAGGTATCTCTCGAGGACCTCTTCAGCCAGATTCAGGCAGGTGAAATGAAGACTCTGAATCTGATCGTCAAGGCTGATGTGCAGGGATCCGCGGAAGCAGTAAAATCTTCACTTGAGAAGATCTCCAATGATGAAGTACGCGTCAGAGTAATCCACAGTGCTGTCGGCGCTATCTCTGAGTCGGATGTTATGCTCGCGGCAACTTCCGATGCCATTATAGTCGGATTCAATGTTCGTCCGGATAATGCGGCAAGAGACAGCGCTACCCGCAGCAATGTTGATATACGGCTTTACCGCGTCATTTATGACTGCATTAACGAGATTCAGGATGCCATGAAGGGTATGCTGACACCGAAGTTCAAAGAAGTTATCATTGGGCACGCCGAAGTCCGTGAAACGTACAAGGTCTCCAAGGTCGGCACAGTCTGCGGCTGCTACTGCACAGACGGTAAGATCCAGCGTGGCTGCGATGTGCGGGTGCTGCGAGACAATATTGTTATTCATGAGGGCAGTCTGGCTTCCCTGAGACGTTTCAAGGACGACGTTCGTGAGGTCGCCTCCGGCTATGAATGCGGCATGCAGGTAGAAAAATTCAATGATGTCAAAGTCGGCGACATCATTGAATGCTTCGTGATGGAGCAGATCGAGGCCTGAGAAGGAGCGAATATGGCAAACAACAGACTTGCCAGAACAAATGACGACATCCAGAGAGTTCTGTCTGAACTCCTGCGTAACGTGAAAGACCCGCGTGTACAGCAGGGCATGATCAGCGTAACCCGAGTGGAAACAACAGGTGACCTGCGTTATGCAAAGGTATGGCTTTCCGTGTACGGAATGCAGGATGAAAAGGAATTTAAACGAGGATTGAAGTCTGCCTCCGGCTGGCTCCGCCGTGAGCTGGGAAATTCCATGAGCCTGCGCTATACGCCGGAACTCGTCTTTGAACTGGATCACAGCATTGAATACGGTGCTCATATCAATCGCCTGATCAGCGATCTTGATATTCATCAGACAGAAGAGGAAGCGGAGGAAGATTCATGACCGTACAGGAATGTGCGAAATTACTCGGCAGCAAGGATGGTTTTCTGCTTCTGACACATAAAAATCCGGACGGCGACACTGTTATGAGTGCCGCCGCCCTTTGCCGTGCTCTGAGAAGAAAAAACAAAAAGGCCTATCTGTACCGCAATCCGATGATTACAAAGAAAATGCTGCCGTTTGTGGATAAGCTGTTTGCTCCGGAGGGCTTTACTCCAAAGTTTGTTGTTTCTGTCGACATTGCTACAGAGAACCTTTTTCCTTCCGGGTTCGAGGGAACGGTGGATCTGGCGATAGACCATCACCCCACCAATAGTCATTTCGCTTCTTCGGAACTGATTGAAGCAGAGCACTCGGCCTGCGGAGAAATCGTGCAGAAGCTGATCAGGGAGTTCACAGGCAAGATCACAAAGACGGAAGCAACCCTGCTGTTTATTGCACTTACTACTGATACAGGGGCATTCCAGTATGCCAATGTGAATGAACAGAGTTTTCTTTCCGCAGCGGAACTCCTGAAAGCAGGTGCGGACAACCAGTCTGTCATGATGTATTTCTTCCGTAAAGCATCTCTCTCTCGCCTGCGACTGGAGGGAATGGTTTATTCCAGTATGCATGTATACCACAACGGAAAGCTCGTCGTTGCGCCAGTGACACAGAAAATGATGCAGGAGGCACAGGCAACAGAAGACGACTGCGATGACCTGGCAGGGCTTTCCGGACGCGCAGAGAATGCAGTTATGAATATCACGATCAGGGAAATGGCCGATGGGAGCAGCAGAATCTCTGTACGCTCAGCATCCGGGGTCAGCAGCAGAGCTGTCTGTGCTGCCTTTGGCGGCGGTGGACATGAGCTTGCAGCCGGCTGTACCATCCAGGCGACCCCGGAGAAAGCAGAGCAGCTGCTTCTCGATGTAGTTGAAGAACTCTGCGGGGAACAGCTGTGACCGGTATTCTCCTGATTGACAAACCTGCAGACTGGACAAGCAATGATGTAGTCCAAAAGCTCAGAGGAATTCTGCATGAGCGAAGGGTGGGGCATGCCGGAACACTGGATCCGATGGCAACAGGGCTTCTGACGGTATTTATTGGCCGCGCCACCAGAGCGGTTGAATTCGCAGAACAAGATGCAAAGCGATACCGTGCGAAACTGCGTCTGGGGATCACGACAGATACACAGGACAGTACGGGAAGAATCCTGTCAGAGAATGAGGCGAATGTAACACCGGCAGATCTGGAACAGGTACTTACCCTGTTTCGGGGAGAGACCAGACAGACACCGCCCATGTATTCTGCGGTGAAAGTGAACGGGGAGAGACTGTATAAGCTGGCACGGCGCGGAGAGACCGTCGAACGTCCAGAACGCAGGATCACCATCCACAGCCTGAAACTGCTGGGACAGGAAGGCGATGATTGGATTCTGGACATCCGCTGCTCGAAAGGTACATACATCCGCACCCTCTGTCATGATATCGGAGAAACGTTGGGATGCGGCGGTTGTATGAGTGCTCTGCGGCGGACGGAAGCAGGCTGCTTTACTGTCGAAGAAGCGCATACGCTGGAAGAGACGGCTCGGGCGGCAGATGACGGATGCGTGGAAAAGCTGCTGCTTCCGACAGATCTGCTTTTTCAGAACTATCCGGCATGGACAGTTTCTGCCGCAGCGGAGGAGCGCATCCGAAACGGCAACTCCATACGGATTTCGGAGAAAAGCCCGATCCTGCGCCTCTATTCAGAGAAAGGCGAATTTCTGGCTTTGGGTCAGAACACAGACGGAGAATGCCGTACGATCAAATCTTTCTTTGAGGTTTTGACAACATGAACGAAAGTCGCAGAGCTGTAGCGCTCGGGTTCTTTGACGGCCTTCATCTCGGCCATGCGGCATTGCTGGAGCGAGTCAAAGAACGTGCGCAGCAGCTGAACGCTGAACCGGTGGTCCTGACCTTCGATGTTCATCCTGATACATTGGTATTCGGAAAAGAAGTCCCGCTGATCAACAGTGCCCCGGAGAGGGAAGAAATCATCCGAAGAGTCTTCGGAATTGATACAACTGTATTTCTCCACTTCAATCGAAGAATGATGCAAATGCCGTGGGAAGAGTTTATTTCATCCGCGGTCAACGAACTCGGAATTGTTGCCGTTATTGTCGGGCACGATTTTTCATTTGGGTACCACGGGCAGGGAACTCCGGAACGCCTGAAGCGCTGGTGTGAAGAGAGAGGGATTTCCTGCGATGTGATTCCCGCAGTAAAGATAGACGGAAGAGTAGTAAGTTCCACCGAAATCCGTACCCTGATTGCAGAGGGAAGGATAGAAGAGGCAAACCGTCTTCTCGGTCATCCGCACATGCTTTCAGACATGATTCATTCCGGTTTTCATCTGGGGACAAAATTGGGGAGCCCTACCATAAACATGGCTTTCCCGGCAGGTGTTGTGATTCCCAGACACGGAGTCTATGTTGCCAGAGTATGGCTGGATGACGGTTCCAGTTATGAAGCGGTTACAAATGTCGGTGTTCGACCGACTGTGAGCGAGGGCGAGCGGGTGAGCGTAGAGAGCCATCTCCTTGACTTTAGCGGCAACCTCTATGGGAGACACGCGCGGGTGGAGTTTCTGCACTTCCTGCGCCCGGAGAGAAAGTTTGAATCTGTAGAGAGACTTGCCGAACAGATCTTGAGTGATACAGACCAGACCAGAATGTGGTTTCATAAAAGCCAGTCATGAGAATCTCGAAGCAGATAGAACAGAAGATACAAAAAAGACATCTGTTAACAGCAGAAAACGCTGGAACAGATGTCTTTTTTGCATGATCGGCAAGGCGCGCGAGACAATCAGGAGAGAAACATCGCGTCTCCGAAACTGAAGAATCGATATCGATTCTCGACAGCTACTTTATAGGCGTTTAACACGTGCTCCCGCCCTGCGAGCGCGGAAACCAGCATGATCAGGGTGCTCTCGGGGAGATGGAAGTTCGTGATCAGCGCGTCGATACAACGGAAGCGATAGCCAGGATAGATGAAAATGTCGGTCCACCCGGATTCGGCGCGCAGAGTACCATCGTCATCAGTGAAGCTCTCCAACGTGCGGCAGGATGTTGTGCCGACGGCAATGATCCGCCCGTTGTTCCTCTTAATGCGATTGACGGTCTCGGCGGTCTCTTCGGGGACGATACAGAACTCTGAGTGCATTTCGTGGTCTTCGATCTCGTCTTCCTTCACAGGCCGGAAGGTGCCAAGGCCTACATGCAGCGTGATTGGACAAATAGGAACTCCCATCTCCCGAATCCTGGCCAGCAGCTCCGGTGTGAAATGCAGGCCGGCAGTCGGCGCTGCAGCACTCCCAAGCTCACGGGAATAGACAGTCTGATAGCGTTCACGGTCCGAGAGCTCTTCCTTGATATACGGTGGCAGGGGCATTTTGCCGAGCCGGTCGAGGACTTCGAGAAAGATGCCTTCATAATGGAAACGAATCTTTCGATTTCCCCCTGGCAGCACCTCTTCGACAGTGGCAGTGAGTTCGCCATTTCCGAACAGAACCTCAGCGCCCTCACGCAGCCTCTTTCCGGGTCTGCAGAGGCATTCCCAGCAGCTGTCACCGAGTTCTTTCAGAAGAACCAACTCCGCGGCGCCTCCGCTTGGGCGGTGTCCAATCAGACGGGCAGGGAGAACGCGGGAATCATTCACAACCAGGCAATCGCCTTCGTGAAGCAGCGAGGGAAGCTCGTAGAAATGTCTGTGAGCAAGCTCTCCGGTTACTTTATCCATACAAAGCAGTCGGGAGTGGTCGCGCTCGGGAATCGGCGTCTGGGCGATCAGCTCAGGCGGAAGATCAAAATAAAACTCGGATTTCGGAGTGCGGAGATTTGAACTCCGGGCCTCTTGGTCCCGAACCAAGCGCGCTACCAGCTGCGCTACACCCCGTCAAGCTCTGTTATTATACTCCTTTTTCTCTTTTTGTCAAGATGTATTTCATATTCTTGCCAATGAAAAATTGAGTCTGCGGAATATAAATTACATAATTATTTATATAAAACAATTAACAAAATATTCATGAAACACAGGATGCTGCTGAGTATACTGTAAACTAATAAACCAGACCTGTTATGGAGGATGATGAATATGACAGTTATTCCGGTATATGAGAAACTGATAGCGCCGGATTCAGATTTGTACTTTCGCAGGGATCAGTTCCGCTATCTTGCCGGCAACGTGGGAATTGATGAAAAGGTTATCCTGCTGGTTTCCCGTGAGGACCAGAACAAAGCAGAGCGGACCGAAGAGAGTTTCTATCCGATCGGTCTGTCAGGAACGGTATCAGAGATCAGTAATGATGGTTATGCCGTTGTGCATGCAGGCGGAAGAGTAAACATCGAGAGTGTGGTCATCAACCGTGACCGATCCATCTCGCTGATGACCAGCAGACGCCCGGATATTCAGGATCTGACAGATGAGGTGGCTGAGGAGAAGCTCAATCAGGCGAAAGAAGCAGTAAAAGACTTCTCCCAGGGGTACCAGTGGGGCGCTGCGGTGACAGCCTATGTAGAGCATATGGATTCACTTGGGACACTTGCGGGTATGCTTTCCATCTGGATGAAAGCGACCAATGAGGAATACTATGAGATCCTGGCAGAAGACAGTGCGCTTCGAAGGGCAGAACTCATGGAGAAACTTATCTACGAGTTCCTGGAAGTGACGAAAGTTACCAACGATGCCAATTCTGCCCACCAGAAAGAGTACCAGGATATCTATAAGGAATCCGCAATCAAAAAGCAACTCGAATACCTCCAGCGAGAGCTGGATGAGATGCATCCCGAGCAGGTCTCCGACGTGCGGAAATTTGAGATGAAAATCGAAGAATCGGGCATGAATGAGACCGCACGGGCAGAGGCGGTCAAGGTACTCAACCGGCTGAAACAGGAGGGAAACAAATCTCCGGAGTATGGTATGCTTTACGATTATCTGGACTTTGTGACTTCATTGAACTGGAAGAAAACCGAGCCGGAAATAATAGACCTGGATGAAGCGCGGGATGTTTTGGAATCGGATCATTATGGCCTGAAAAAAGTCAAACGTCGGGTTATTGAGCAGATTGCGGTTATGAATCTGAAAAGAGAGCAATCCGGTTCTATCCTGCTCTTTGTCGGCGCCCCCGGAACCGGAAAAACAAGCATTGGACGCAGTATCGCAAGGGCACTAAAGCGAGAATATGTCCGTGTCAGCCTTGGAGGCGTACGGGATGAAGCGGATATCCGCGGCCACCGGCGCACCTATATCGGCGCAATGCCAGGAAGGATTATGGACGGAATCCAGAAAAGCGGTGCTTCGAATCCAGTTGTAGTCCTTGACGAAGTGGATAAGCTTTCCTCCTCATATAATGGTGACCCAGCAAGCGCATTACTGGAAGTTCTGGATCCGGAACAGAATAATACGTTTACAGATCACTATATGAATGTACCCTACGACCTTTCGGATGTATTGTTTATCTGCACGGCCAATACTACGGACACTATTCCAGAACCATTGCTGAACCGTATGGAGGTGATCCAGTTTGAAGGTTATACGCCGATTGAGAAGCTCTCCATCGCAAGGGAGCATCTGCTTCCCACGGCTATGAAAGCCATGGGGATTGGCCCGGGCCAGATTGATATTTCGGATGAGGTCATTAATACGCTCATTTCGGATTATACACGAGAAGCCGGTGTGCGTGGACTCAGAAAGAGAATTGATACACTCTGCAGAAGTGCGGCTGTTTCTCTGGCAGGCGGCGGAGACAAAGTGTTCTCTGTAACGCCCGACCAGCTCCGGGAGGATCTGGATATGCGCCCGGTCCGGCATAATCATGTTCCAGATAAGCAGAAGCCGGGCGTGGTAACAGGTCTTGCCTGGACTAGCGTTGGCGGAGAGATTCTGTATGTTGAATCATTGTTCACCAAGGGGAGTGGACATGTGCAGACTACGGGCAAGCTTGGTGATGTGATGAAGGAATCCGCGATGATAGCGGTCAGCCTTGTTAAAAGCATGTTCCCGGACAAGGCAAAGCTTTTTAAGGATAACGATCTCCACATCCATGTGCCTGAGGGGGCGGTACCCAAGGATGGCCCCTCTGCCGGCATCACGATGACGACAGCAATTGCATCGCTAGTCAGCGGGATTGCATTTCCTGCTGACTGGGCTATGACAGGAGAGGTTTCTTTGCGTGGCGCAATAACCGCTATCGGCGGACTCCCGGAGAAACTGCTGGCAGCACATCGCGCAGGAGTGAAGAAAGTGTTTATCCCGGCAGAGAATGTCGAAGATCTACGCGATGTACCTGACGAAGTCAAGAATGCGATTGACGTTGTTCCTGTCTCGGAAGTGACAGAGCTTCTGACCTATGCGGGGATTCTTCTGACTCCGAAAACAAGGAAGGCAGAGCCAAAGCAGCCGGAAACTGTATCAGTTTAATATGTGACCAAATCAAAGCAAGGGCGGTGCTTCGAGGGGCACCGCTCTTGCTGATGATTATTCAAAAAGCGAAAAGAATAAATATGTTCACACCTGCAAAAAAAATGAAAAAAACATTGCTTTTTTATAAAGAGAGGGTATAATAAAAAATAATCAATTAAATTATAAAAGTGGGGTCCTTTATGAATCAGGAAAGAGAAAAACTCGGCAGCCGCTTGGGATTCCTGTTCCTCAGTGCAGGGTGTGCGATTGGCTGCGGCAACGTATGGAAGTTCCCCTGGATGACAGGACAGTATGGTGGGGGCGGCTTTGTATTGGTGTATGTACTGTGTCTGCTCCTCCTTGGCCTGCCTGCAATGACGATGGAGTTTGCGATGGGCAGAGCGTCTCAGGCAAGCCCGGTCGGCATGTACCAGAAACTTGAAAAACCCGGACAGAAGTGGCACATCCACGGCTATCTTGCGCTGGTCGGAAACCTGGCGCTGATGGCGTTTTACACTGTCGTCACAGGCTGGATGATGTACTATTTCGTCAGATTCCTCACAGGAAAGAGCGCTGATCTCGGATTTGTGGCGATGATTACGAATCCAGGCGTCAATGTCATCTATCTTGCGATTGCAGTTGTACTGGGTTTTGCAGTACTGAGCTTTGATCTGCAGGGCGGCCTGGAACGTGTTACCAAGTATATGATGGTAGCGTTGTTTGTGCTGATGCTGATCCTGGCTGTACACAGCGGGCTGCTCTCCGGTGCCAAGGAAGGCCTGAAGTTCTATCTGGTTCCGGACTTCTCCAAGATCAACGGTTCCGTTATTGTGGCGGCTATGAATCAGGCATTCTTCACCCTCAGTATCGGCATCGGTTCCATGGCGATCTTTGGCAGCTATATCGGGAAAGAGCACTCCCTGATGGGCGAATCTGTAAATGTTATTCTGATGGATACTTTCGTTGCGATCATGGCGGGCTTCATTATGTTCCCGGCGTGCTTTACCTACGGGATCGAAGTGGACGCCGGTCCGTCACTGCTGTTCAACACCATGGCCACTGTCTTCAACAACATGTCAGGAGGACGCTTCTGGGGAACACTGTTCTTCCTGTTTATGGTATTTGCTGCATTCTCTACGGAGCTTGCAGTGTTTGAGAACATTTTGGCCTGCGTTCGTGAACTCACCGGCTGGAGCCGGCCAAAGGGCTGCTTGTTCTGTGGTATTGGTATTTTCCTGCTTGCGCTGACGACGGCTCTCGGATACAGTGTTTTCCACTTCCAGCCCTTTGCGGAAGGATCCGCGTGGCTGGATTTCTGGGACTTCATTGTCAGCACAAACCTGCTCCCGATCGGTGCATTTGTCTTCTCTGTTTTCTGCAGCTATAAAATCGGTTGGGGTTGGGATAATTTCGTGGCAGAGGCAAACGAAGGCAAGGGACTGAAGGTTCAGAACTGGATGAAGCCGATTTTCAAGTATTTTGTTCCTGTCTGCATCATTGTGTTGTATGTGTACGGCCTTGTGACCTTCAGTTGGAAATAAGCCATCAATCTGCGCCGATCAGACAGACAGTCTCGTAGAAAAAAGAACAGAAGGGAGCATTCCATCTTTTATGTTGGAGTGCTCCCTTATTTGTATAAACACAGAGACATGTTTACAGAGGCTGCTTCTTCATCTGCGCGAAACGACGCGGATACTTTGCCGGAGTGATGTGTAGTTTTACAGAGCGGACCAGAATGCGCTCCGCATCCAGTCCCGGAACCTCATAACGAGAAAGCGTTGGCTCGCTGCCGCCAAGAAGACGGATGGCTCCTTTGCTCTCTGATAGTTCCTCTTCTACAGCAGGCCCTTTCATGGCGAGAAAGCTTCCGCCCACAGAAACAAAGGGAAAACAGAGTTCTGCAAGGAGATTTAACCGGGCTACGGCACGTGAGATGACCGCGTCATAATTCTCACGCATGGAGTCGGGCGCTTCCTCAGCGCGCAAATGCAGGCAAACAACGTCAGTCATGTTCAGAGCTTTGCAGACCTCCTGCTGAAACGTTACCCGCTTCTGGGTGCTGTCAAGCAGCGTTAAAGAAAGATCCGGACAGAGAATTTTCAGCACCAGACCAGGAAAACCCGCACCGCTCCCTACATCCAGAACGCGACTTCCGGCAAAAGAAAACTGGTTCAGAACGGAAGCACAATCCAGCAAATGCAGGCGGGCGACATCCTCCTCACCGCTGATTGCTGTGAGATTCATCTGATGACTTCGTTCACTGAGCAGCGTATAGAAGATGCGGAACTTATGAAGAATGTCATCTGTGAAAGGGATAGAGAGACAGGACAGTCCCTCGGACAGAATTGTTTCCAGCTGTTCAGACATGATATCCTCCGATGATAAGTCAGTTCAGTTGTGTAATCATACCACGGTTTGATGCTTTTGTGAAGTGATGCTTGATGTTTTTCGAAAGCTGTGATATGCTTCGACGGAAAGGTGTGAAAGCAATTGAGAATGCGAAAACGCCATAATCTGGAACCCCGGATGGAGCGTTGTAAAAACTATCTGGTGACAGAACCGGAGACAAGAAAAGGTACATGGAAAAAACCAGGACGAAGCCTGAAGCTGGAGATCGGCTGTGGAAAAGGAAGCTTCACCTGCGCATTGGCATCTGCGGAACAGGAGTGTGACCTGGTCGCTATAGAAAAAGTGCCGGATGCGATGATTTTGGCGATGGAGCGTGCACAGGCGGCAAAGCTTAACAATGTCTGCTTCCTGGACTATGACGCTGCCCGACTGAGGGAAGTTTTCTCTCCGGGAGAACTGGAATGTATATATATTAACTTCTGTGATCCCTGGCCAAAGAGCCGGGATGCAAAGTTTCGACTTACTGCACCTGCTTTTCTGCGGATCTATGCAGATTTGCTGCCGCAGGGCGGAGAGGTTTTTTTCAAAACAGACAATGGACCGCTATTTGAATGGTCTGTGGAACAGTTCAAAAACGAAGGCTGGCAGATCCGGAAATTGACCAGAGATCTGCACGCTCAGGGCATTTGTGGTATACTGACAGACTATGAACGTCGATTTCTTGAAGAGGGCGTTGCCATCAAGATGCTGGTTGCCCGGCGGGGAATGAATACGCTGGACGGCAGGGCAGGAGAACCACCGCGCCTGCGTAACGCAGCACTGGCGGATGCCAGAGCAAATCAGAAACAGGAGGGATCCTGATGACAAGATATATTTCCTGGAATGTGAACGGGCTTCGTGCCGCCCAGAAAAAAGGTTTTGCAGAGAGTATAATGGCGTTGGACGCAGACTGTATCTGTATTCAGGAAACCAAACTCCAGGAGGGACAGACAGACCTGGCATTACCGGGATATGAGAGTTACTGGAGCTATGCAGAGAAAAAGGGCTATTCCGGGACAGCGGTGTTTTCCAGAAAGCAGCCACTTTCTGTGCGCTATAATCTGGGAGTTCCTGAGCATGATACTGAGGGAAGAGCAGTCACACTTGAATTTGAGGATCACTATCTGGTCTGCGTGTATACACCAAATTCCCAGGACGGCTTGAAGCGGATCGATTACCGCATGCGTTGGGAAGATGCGTTTCGCGGCTATCTTTGCGATCTCGACAGGTTGAAACCTGTAATTGCCTGTGGGGACATGAACGTCGCACATGAGGAGATTGATTTGAAGAATCCGAAGACCAACATCGGCAATGCGGGCTTCTCCTATGAGGAGCGGGGTAAGTTCACGGAGCTCCTCAAAGCCGGCTTTACTGACAGTTTCCGCTGGTTGTATCCAGACAGGGAAAATGCCTATTCCTGGTGGAGCTACCGTGCGGCTGCCCGCGAGCGGAACGTGGGGTGGCGGATTGACTATTTTGTAGTTTCCAACCGTCTGAGGGACTGTATTCAGGACGCATATATTCTTCCGGATATCATGGGCTCGGATCACTGCCCGGTAGGTCTTGACCTGAAAATATGAAAATCGGAGCGGTTGAACTGCCCGGGCGCGTTGTCCTTGCCCCTATGGCGGGGGTTACGGATTTTGCCTTTCGTGAACTTTGCAGAAAATGCGGAGCGGCGCTCACAACTACGGAGATGGTCAGTGCGCGTGCGCTGACCTATGGAGATCAGAAGAGCAGGGAGCTGCTGTATCTCCCGGAAGGAGAGAAGCCTGCAGCCGTGCAGATTTTCGGCCATGAACCGGATATCATGGCAGAAGCGGCAAAGACAGCTGTGGATATCTCAGGTGCGCAGCTTCTGGATATCAATATGGGATGCCCAGTGGGGAAGATTGTGAAAAGCGGGGATGGATCTGCCCTGATGAAGAATGCGGACCTTGCAGCGGAGATCGTAGCAGCGGTTGTAGAAGCAGTTCAAATCCCGGTGACTGTCAAATTTCGTAAAGGCTGGGACAATGGCAGCGTGAACGCAGTGGATTTTGCGGTACGCTGTGAAAAGGCAGGCGCCAGCGGGATAACCGTACATGGCAGAACAAGGGCACAGCTCTATTCCGGAAGAGCGGATTGGGATGTAATCAGAGAGGTTAAGCGTGCTGTATCCATCCCTGTAACGGCAAACGGAGACGTTTTCAGCGGGAAAGATGCAGCGCATATCCTGCGGTATACCGGGTGCGATCTGGTCATGATAGGACGGGGATGCTTCGGTGATCCATGGCTTTTCGCCAGAGCCAACGCAGCTATTTCAGGTGTACCGGAACCACCCCTCCCGCCGCTCAAAGAGAGAATGGACGCGGCTGTGTCACAGATTGAGCGGCTTGCAGAGAGAAAAGGAGAGAGGTCTGCATGTATGGAGGCAAGGCATCAGCTTCCATGGTACCTTCACGGTGTACCGTACTCGGGAAGCTACAGACAGCAGATGGTGCATGTGGAAACACTGGAAGATATCCGACGGATTGTTTCTCGAATCAAATGTGAGCTTCAATAAAAAGAAAACAGCAGATATTGACATATTCTTTGCAATTTAGGCCTTGAACACTATTTTTTGATATGTTATAATCACCTTACAGATTAAAATACGATGTTTATTACTATATAGCATTACGGTAAGAGGAGAATGAAATGTGAAACGGGTTAAGGTGTCGAACAATGTGATCAGACGGCTTCCGCGTTATCTGCGGAAGTTGGATGAGTTGCATGAGAACGGAACAAACAGGATTTCTTCTTTTGAGCTGGGACAGCAGTTGGGGCTTACGCCATCTCAGATCCGGCAGGATTTCAGCTGCTTTGGCGAATTCGGTCAGCAGGGATATGGCTACAATGTCGCCGTTCTGCGAGAACAGATTGCGGGCATTCTGGGGATGGATCGTGGATATAAGGCTATTCTGGTCGGCGCTGGCAACATAGGTCATGCGCTCATGGATAACTTCAGTTTCGCAGAATGCGGCGTACAGCTGGTGGCAGCATTCGATATTAAGGAAAACCTGATCGGCACAGTTTTTAAAGGAGTTCCAATCCTGGCAGAGAGTCAGATGGAAGAGTACTTGAAAACCAATGATATTGCTATTGCTGTACTCTGTGTCCCGAAAGAAGTAGCTGTCAATGTAACAAAAGTCCTAACTGGCAATGGGGTTGAGGCAATCTGGAACTTTACGAATATTGAACTCACAGAGCCGAACAGCCCAATTATTGTCGAGAATGTCCATTTCTCCGACAGCCTGCTGTCGCTCAGCTATTTTGTCTCTGAACGTATGGATGAACATACGTCCCAGAACACAAAAACAGGAAAGTAATCACTGGCCTGCACCTGAAAGTCTGTGATACAGAACGCCCCCGCTTCTGCGGGGGTGTTTTTCTGAAAGAAGGAATGATTCATGACTGATACCATTGCCGCAATCGCTACCGGACAGCAAATTGCTGCGATTGGCATTATTCGTATGTCAGGAGCACGAAGCATCGAAATTGCGGATCAGGTCTTCCATCCTTTCTATGGCGGAAGACTAACAGCTCAGAGAGACAGAAAGCTCGTATACGGTGAACTGAGAAATAAACAGGGAGAACTACTTGATATCTGCATGTGCACGATCAGCCACGGACCTGACAGTTATACGGGTGAAGACACAGCGGAATTCCAGTGCCATGGCTCACCAATGCTTCTGCGGGTTTTACTGCAGGAGCTGTTTACACATGGGGCGAGACAGGCTGAACCGGGAGAATTTACAAAACGGGCATTTTTAAACGGCCGGATGGACCTCAGCGCGGCAGAAGCGGTCATTGATTTGATAGACGCCGAAACAGCAGAGGCTGTTCGAAATGCAGCTGGGCAGCTCTCAGGTGCCATTCACCGAAAGGCAAATGCGATATATACCGAACTCATGGATATGAGTGCACATTTTCACGCAGTTCTGGATTATCCGGATGAAGACATCGAAGAATTTGAAATACAGCAGTATCGTACGAAGCTTCGTGAGGAGAAATGTGCGCTGGAGAGGCTGCTTTGTACATTTGACAGAGGACAGCTTATGAACAGCGGAATCCCGACTGCAATCATCGGTCTCCCCAATGCAGGGAAAAGCTCTCTGCTGAACGCCCTGCTTGGGTATGATCGAGCCATTGTAACTGATATACCAGGGACGACAAGAGATACTGTCGAGGAACGTGTTCAACTCAAAGGGGTCAATCTCCGCCTGATTGACACAGCGGGGATTCGGGAAACCGAGGATCGAGTAGAACAGCTTGGTGTGCAGAGAAGCCGGGATGCAGCCTCTGCAGCCCAACTGGTGCTTGCCGTCATCGATGGCAGCGCAGATACCGGCCATGACGCAGATGGGATCATCAGGACTGCGGAACAAGCCGAACATGGAATTGTTGTGATTTCCAAGTCGGACCTGAAACGGAAGGCCAGCGCGATAGACACTGCTCTTCCTGTGGTTCCGGTGAGCAGCGTGACTGGAGAAGGCCTTACAGATCTGGAAGAAAAGATCAAGGAGCTTTTCCCTCTGCCACAGGTACCGGCGGGAGAGATCCTGACCAATGCAAGACAGGCAGATGCTGTACGGCGTGCGGCAGAAAGCATACAGGCTGCATGTGAGGCATTGGACCAGGGAATGACGCCGGATATCATCCTTACAGAGACAGAAAATGCCATGCAGGCATTAGGAGAACTGACCGGCGCCAGCATTCGGGAAGACATCACCAATCAGATTTTTGCCCGTTTCTGTGTCGGCAAATAAAAAACTCGCCAAATGGCGAGTTTTTTATAATGACGGCTCAGAGAAAAGCTCAGACAATTCGCCGGATCTCATAGCCCCGAGTGGCGTAATAACCGGTTGCCAAAGTGGTGGTTACGACACCGGTAGCGGAATTTGCAGCGTGAACAAACATGTCATCTCCAACATAGATTCCAAGATGTCCTACATAATTGTTCCCGGAGTAGAAGCAGAGCAGATCTCCGGGCTGAAGATCAACGGGATCCACATGGACACCATCAGAGAGCGCGTCATTTGCTACACGGCTGGTTGTGTATCCAAACTGCCCGTAGACATACTGGACAAACCCGGAACAGTCAAATCCGCTCTCCGGCGACTGCCCTCCCCACTTATATGGAGTGCCTACATACTGGAGCGCGTAAGCAGCGATCTCTTTCCCAAGCTCCGTTCCTGTTGCTTCGCTGAGCTGGGCTGCCGGTTCAAAACTGCCTTCTGCAACAAAGGAGGCGGAGACATAGCCTTCTTTGCCATTGACGATTACCCGGTACCAGTTGTCAGAAATCCCGACCATTCTTACGGCACTGCCAAAATTCAACTCATCCAGCACCTTCGCCGACATAGAAGGCGCCTCTCTCAGACGAACACTACTGCCGGTGATATAGCCATCAGTAATTTTGAAGGAAGCAGGATGGGCTGACAACGTGCTGGAATCAGTGAGATCGGCATTTTTGACATCTGCAGAGACGGATTCTATATAATCAGAGTGAATGAACCCGCTGACGCCGGTCGCGGCAATGGTGACAGCGGTCCAATCTCCGGAGGTCCCGGAGATTACCACTTCAGTGCCATTATCATAAGTCCCAATGATTGAATACGTTGTATCAGGGCCGGAACGCAGACGAACGACATTCCCCGTGACCTGGGCAAGCCTGGTAACTGGTTGATCGATAACGCCCGTGTCTTCGACAGGGGCAGATTCGTCAATGTCCGGTAATGGAGAAAGCACCGATCCAGATGCCGGGGCAGGAGAAGACGCTTCAGAGCTGATAATCAGTTCACCAGCAGGCGCTGAGACGAATTCTGGGAGGGGTTGCGTGAGAGATTCCGCAGGCTCAGCATAGGAAACGCCATCCGTCGGAACTTGAACAATATATTCGGGAGATTGTGGCTCTTCAGGGAAGGGAGCAGGCGATTCCCGGACGGTAAACACGGTAGAGCCGCTTTGCACGATCAGTTTCTGGTTAGCAAAGTCGGCCAGTGTGGGGGAGACACCGCTGTCAGCAGGGATGCTACCGGAGTCGATATCTGCGCTATTGGGCCTGTCTTCGGAAACAAACTGGCTGAAGACAAATCCATCTTTATCATCAATGCGGACTGCTGTCCAAGTGCCTGCTGTCCCTGTGATCGTGAGCGGTTTCCCGGTGCTGTAGGTTCCGAGAATTGTAGACGAAGCGTTAGGCTCAGACCGAAGACAGACATACATGCCATTGATATAACCGGGAGTTTCATTCAAGCTTATGGTGATTGATGCGGAAGAATTGTCCTCCTCAAGCTCCAGATACTGTGAGGAAACATAACCGCTGCTGCCCTCCCAACCGACCAGATACCAGTCAGGATTGGTACGATTGAGAACCTCCACCTCCATGTCCCCACTGAGGCTGGAGAATATGGCGTATGCAGTTCCAGGACCGGTTCTGACATTGACCTCATTGCCAATGACAATAGCCTGATCGGCTAATCCCGGGACGGATACCCCTGTCACAAGAAATGAAGCAAGGAGAGCCAAACAAAACCTGCTCTTACGCATGGTATTCCTTCTTTATGCCTCAACGGGCGGCGAGAGCGCGCTCCAGCCACACAGCTGCAACATCAATAGCGGAATACAGACTGTCTTTTTCTGTCTTTTTTACAATGCGATCACGGGATTTGACGGACGCGTCTGTCAACTGCAACTGAACGGATACCTTTGTGGCAACATCGAGATCCTTGACCTTCTTCGTTTCAAGAATCTGCATCATTATTACGTATTTGTCAGCGAAGCTGCCATAATAGATAAAGTTATCCTTCCTCTGAAGAGGATGCCCCTTATACTCCAATGCCTTTGCCATATAAAACACCTCCGAATCTGATTCCTATAAGATGAGTGGTTGATGTAATAGACATGCTAAAACTATCCACCGATGATTACAACGCTGTTGCTGCCTTGAGCAGGGGTACTGCCATAGTAGTTATCCCAGTAATATGAATTGTCAAAGTCATCGCTGGTAATACCGTCTTCAATAAGATCCTGGTCTGTGCGCGCGGTCTGTGTGGGCGCTTCAATAAAGACATGGGTGTCCGGCGCAAGATACGGATACGTAAAATCTGCCCAGGAGAGTCCGCTATGTACTTTGCTCATAACCTGACGCCAGACACGGGCAGCGGGGTTCCCATTTGAATTAATACGCTCAGGAATATCAAAACCTGTCCAGACTACAGCAACATAATAAGGTGTCACTCCGGCAAACCAGCGATCCTTGTATTCCCCGGAGGTTCCGGTTTTTCCTGCAACGGGAACATTACCGAGGCGGGCTTCAGTACCGGTGCCTTCGTTGACTGCGTTTTTCATCATCCAGGTAAGGCAGTATGCGGTATTGGGGTCAAAGGCAGCAATTGTCTGAGGAACATTGTCCAGGACGATGTTTCCGCGGCTGTCTGTCACCATCGAGTAGGTCCGACTGTAAGTGAATGTGCCGTCATTGACAAGAGCACAGTAAGCCTGGGCCATCTCACGAACTGAAATACCGTTGGTAAGCTGACCGAGTGCCATCGGTGCATAGGCTGCATCATCCGGAACGAGACTCGTAAAACCAAGACGTTGTGTCAGATAATCATAGGAAGTCTGCGGTCCGTTGGGGAGTTTATCCACGATCTGGGCTGCTACTGTGTTCAAAGACCATTTCAGTGCCTGATAAATGGACAGCACACCATAGTTTTCGTAGTTGTCATTGTGCGGGTACCAGCTGGTGCCGGAAAGAACAATATAGTTGGCATCATTGACCAGCGTGTCAGGAGTGATGATCCCCTCGTTGAGGGCTGGGCCATAGCTTGCCAAAGGCTTTATGGATGAGCCTGGAGAACGTGTCGCACCACCGTAGTTTACACCGCCGGAACTGATTGGGACAGCACGGTTAAGTCCAAAATTGATGTCTTTTTCGCCAACCCCACCACACAGCGCCAGAATTCGCCCGTCATAGGGATTCATGATAACAATCGCACTCTGAAACTGCTGTTCATAACGGCCGCCTTTCGGCATTTTCTCAGGATCGGAGTAGAGATCATCCACAATGCCTTGAATTCTGGTGTCAATACAGCTGTAGATCTGATAACCACCGCTGTAAAGAAGCTTTTGCGCGGCGTCAAAGTTGATCCCCTTTGCAGCCATCAGATCCCGGATGACATCTCTTATAACGACTTCTTCGTAATATGTATAGATCTCCTGATGATATTCCTGATTTGGTGTGCGTTTAAAGACAAGCTGCTCTTCTACGGCATGCTGCCACTCATCATAGTCAATATAGCCCTGCTCATACATCTCACGAAGAATAACCTCCTGCCGCTCCTTGTTGTTTTCCAGATTATAGAACGGATCATAATAGGTAGGCTTATTCGTAATGCCGATGATAGCGGCACATTCAGCGAGACTCAGATCCTGGACATCCTTGCCAAAATAGGTCTGGGAGGCAATGCCGACTCCCCAGCAGCCCTCGCCGAAATATACGGCATTCAGATACCACTCCAATATTTCCTGCTTGTCATATTTTTTCTCCAGTTCCAAAGCACCAAATATTTCCGTTAGCTTTCTGGAGACCGTAACCTGGTCTTTACCAGTAAGGTTCTTCAGAAGTTGCTGCGTAATAGTCGACCCACCATAGCTGGTTTCCATACGGGCAAACATCTCGACGAAGGCACCGGCTGTACGATACCAGTCCACACCTTTATGATCATAGAAACGTTTATCCTCAATGGCAATCAGGGCCTGCTCCATGTATTTCGGGATGTCTTCATACTCGACCCAGATCCGCCGCTGATCACCGCCGATGTTAATGCCGGTCTGCCATTCCCCGGCAAGATCCTGATACCAGATCGTACTGGCCTCACTGAGAGAGTAGTCTTCAAGAGAAAGGTCCAGATCCGGAGTAAGACAGGTTTTGACATAATAGGCAAAAATACAGGTGAACAGTGCTCCCGTTAGCAACAAGATCAGAAGAAGCGTTCCAATCAGTCGAAGGGCAGCAATCAGAAGAGACGACAAGGTGTCTATGGTGTAGCCGCCGGCACGCAGAATCCCTCGGGTAACGTGGCGCTTTTTCAGTTGTTCTTCAGAGGCGGGATTCTTCGACGCCATGACGTTTCACATCGCTTCCATCATTCATCTGCCAGATGAAAAATTATCCTTATTATATCACAACTTGTCAAATCCGCATAGTATCGTCGCGAGGGTTTTATAGATAATTAAGAAAAAGCTCCGCTTGCGGTGGCAGATACGATATGATATGATAAAAAAAACGGGAGCGGGAGTGACAAATGGGAAAGAAGCGAAAGCTGACACTTTTTATGATGGCCATACTGAGTGTGACTCTGCTGACCGGCTGCGGGTATACCGAAAGCAACACAGGGACAGCAGAAGAAGCAATCGTAGAGGAGCAGACAGAAGAAACCTGGCTGCAGACTTATACGGTCAGTTCTTCCACGGTTACTGAAGGAAATGAGGCGGTTCTTTATCAGCAGGAATATGAGAATGGCTTCTTGGCATATATCAATCGAAAAGTCCGGGAAGAAATCCCGACAGAGCTTAAATCAGATCCCGATTTTGTCAACGACGGACGATATGATATCTATGAAAGCTCTCTCTTTACAGTGACAGAGAGTGGCAAGCGGCACATGATACGGCGCTACAGACCACGCCCGGCCCCGGAGAATACCGAGAATCTGGAGAAGTATTTCTCCGAATCAAGGCCGCGGGCATTCCGCATTCGTGAGGACGGCGGAATTGTTGCTTTGGAGAACAGCTACGAGAGCTGGCGCACAACACATGGCACTCAGACCAGAGACCGATATTACGTTCGATTACTGAAGGAAAATGGCGTTGAGCTCAGCTGCTTCGAAGTTGAAACAACACCCGGAGAGGGGCTTGACTGTGGTAATACAGTCCTGATTGACGATAGTCTTCTGGCTGTCCCGCAGGGGAACGAGGTCCTTTTTTTCGGCCTGGATGGGAAAAAACAGTTCTCGGTTTCCACACCTTTCCGAATCCTCGAACTTTGCAAAACACTAGAGGGGAATCTCGCAGTGCTCCTCACAGAGAGAAAAGAGCTTTGGATCAGCGTGATTAATATCTCGGACCGCACTGTGACGGTTCCTCAGCAGATACCCACGGGAGCACACAGCTTTTGTGCGGGAGAGGCGGAAGATCTCTTTTATTTCCTGAGAAACAGCGATATTTGTTATTGTGATCTTAGAAGCGGAATGAGCGGCAAGAAAGTCTCGCTTCTGACACTGGAGATTCTGCCGTCTTCCGTCAGTGCTTTTTCTGCCGGGGCAGACGGGAGCTTTCGCTTCCTGATACACAGCTGGGATGAAGAAAGCCAGCTGACGGAGGAGCGATATTTGACTGCATCTGCCTGTGAGATCCAGACGGGACGACTGCTGATCAGCATAGGATTTGACGCTGCCTCAGATCATCTGCAGAAGGCGATTCTGGCTTTTAACCAGGAGAACAGAGACATCTTTTTGGACACAGTAGATTATCGTAATCTTGAAGAGCGCATTTCTTCCGATCACGTTCAGGATATCATGGTGATGGATGAAGAGGCCTATAACGCCCTTGCAACAAGCGGCAGCCTTTTAGATTTGGAGAGATTTCTGCAGGCGGACAGACTCTACAGCAGAGACAACCTATTTCCAAGCGTCTATAATGCGCTTTCGGATAAGCAGAATGTTCTGCGAAGGCTGGCAGCATCTTTCCGAATCGAAACCATGGCCTGTGATCACAGCGTTGCGGAAGGACAGGCCTCTCTCAGCGTGAGCATGCTGAGAAATCTATATGCGGATATGCCAGCCAGAAGCAGCCTTTACGAACCCTATTATACAGCTGAGCGGCTTCTTGAGGACTTGATGGCGGTAAACAGCCGGGATTTGGGTGAAGGCGATCAATTTAATATCGAACTGTATGCGCAGCTTCTGAACTTTTCCAATCTGCAATCGGCGACTTACTCTTATTATGACTATTCTGCAGACTCCGACAGTATGGAAAAGAGAATCTACGATGGAAGGCTGCTGATGCTCCAGGCACATATCGCAACCCTAGATGATCTCAAGTGTTACGACAGCTTTTTTGAAAATGGGGCAAGCTTTGTCGGCTGGCCGACAGAGGATGGATCCCTCTCAAGAATCTGCTTCGATGAATCCCTTGGGATTTCTTCGGATTGTTCCGAGGCAGAGCAGTCTGCCGCATGGCAGTTTGTAAGACTCCTCTTGCAACCGGGATTTACAGATCCGGAATATGGCTTCCCGGTCATCCGGGAGGCATTGGAAGAGCAGATGACAGAGGATGCCGAGGCGATTTCTTTCCGGCTCGATGAGGATGGAAAGTATGAGACGGATAAAAACGGGAACAAAATCGAGATTGCCCGGGATACATGGTATTCTACGGAAGGGCGCAGGCACTTCGTCTATGCGTTGACCGATCTTCAGAGAGAGAAGCTCCTGACCCTGATCGAGAACTGCATTTGAGCCTGAAGAAAATTCACAGATATCATCTTTACAAAATACAGAGAGTATGGTATTTTCAAAATGATATTGATGGATTGCATATTCATAAATAAATATATTTAACGGAGGTATGAAACATGAAAAAATGGGTTTGCCCTGTATGCGGATACGTACATGAAGGAGATACTCCCCCGGAAAAGTGTCCGGTCTGCAAGGTCCCCGGCGAGAAGTTTACCCTTCAGACAGAGGAGCTGACCTGGGCGGCTGAACACGTTGTCGGCGTTGGTAAGGTGTTTGGTGCGGAAGTACCGGAAGAGGTAAAGCAAGAAATAATAGCCGGTCTGCGTTCCAACTTCGAGGGTGAGTGCTCTGAAGTCGGTATGTATCTGGCAATGGCAAGGGTTGCCTTCCGGGAAGGCTATCCAGAAGTTGGCATGTATTGGGAAAAGGCCGGACTGGAGGAAGCAGAGCATGCAGCAAAGTTTGCAGAGCTTCTGGGCGAAGTCGTTACTGACAGCACAAAGAAGAACCTGCAGATGCGAGTGGATGCCGAAAACGGCGCTACCACCGGAAAAACCGAACTGGCAAAGCTATGTAAGAAGTATAACCTTGATGCTCTGCATGATACCATCCATGAGATGGCGCGCGACGAGGCAAGACACGGTAAGGCATTCAAAGGCCTTCTGGAGAGATATTTCAAGTAATCCACTTTTATTAGTGTAAGGAACAGCTGTTTTTACTGCCTGCACGGTGTCTTTCACGAAAGCGAAAAAGCAGAAATCTGAATCTGTCGAAAGGAGAATTTCAACATGAAGTATGTATGCAATCTTTGCGGCTGGGTCTATGACGAAGAAGAGGCCGGTGTGAAATGGGAAGATCTTCCCGATGATTTCGCCTGTGAGCTCTGTGGCGCAGGCAAGGATGAGTTCACTGCCGAGGAGTAATCATTCAGGTTATAAACCATATTTGAAAAGCGGGCTGTAACAGCCCGCTTTTGCTTGCGCAGTTCAGGACGGTATGCTATAATATTTTTATTCTTATGTAAACTTTGGCTGAGGGGCAGCACTATGAAGACAGAACGGATCAGATTCTATACGGAACGCAGCAGTATTGGCGTTCATGCCATGATAATTCTGATGGCACTGTCTGCTGTTTTCCGGGTCATCGGATGCTGGGGCTTATGGGGAGATCGGGGCTATGCCATTACGCAGATTGCGCTGCCGATCGTCAGTGCGCTGCTCTTCATCGCATGTGTGTGGCTGTTTGGAAGGCGTGCGCTCTGGATGAGCTTTATCCCGGTTGTGCTGGGTGCAGTCTTCTTTATCATCAAATCTCTCGAATTTGAGAGCAAGCTGCATATGGTGCTGTGTATCCTGCTTTATGTTGGCGTGATTACGCTGTACTTCTGCACGGTCTTCGGGATTATCCGTACCAAATGGATTCTGGTGCTGCTTTTTGGACTGCCATTTCTTTATCACATTTTCGTAGAGGATCTTGCCGCCCTGCAGGACACTGCGAATCCAGTGAGCTTTTCAGCCGGAATGCAGGAGATGGGTGTTCTGTGCATTATGCTTGGCCTCTTTTTCCTGTCGTTATCCATGAAGAGAACGGTCACAGAAACGACCACAGAACTTCCAAAAATCAAATCGCTCAGAGTCTTGGACAAACGAAAGGAATCTGAGGCTGAAAAAGCACTGCAAATTGATCAGAAGATCCCGCCAGAACCTGCTCAGCAGGCATCTGAAGCAGGGAAAAACGTTCCTGCAGGTGTGGATGAGGGAGAGCCTGAAGTCTGATGGCGATGAGACGTTTTTACTTTCCTGCACCTAAAAAACTTGGGGGCAGGAAAAAGAGAATATATCTGATTATTACGGCAGTGCTGCTGGTCCTGCTGGCGTTTTTTGCTGCTCTTCTGCTCCGCAGCGCAAATGACCAGAGGACAAAAGTATATATCCTCAAAGGCCGTGAAAGCTATGAAACAGGCGATTATGAAAATGCACTTCTTTATCTGCGGCGCGCCAACGCAGACGAGAAAGACATTGAAGCACAGATCCTGATGGCTGACTGTTATGAAGCGATGGGAAATTATCCCCGGGCGCTGGAGACGTTGCGCAAGCTGAACACTGCCGATCCAGTGGTTTCCGGTCGGATTCAGGCCATCGAGCAGCGAAAAATGCAGGAAGTACAGAAACAGATCGTGACTGTTGGAGGCGCGGAGCTGGAGATTGGGACACAAACTGCGACGCTCGATGGTTTAGGTCTTACGGATTTGGATCTGCACGATCTCAGAGTGCTCTATGCATTGGACAGACTTTCACTGCAGAACAATCAGCTGACAGACATAACGGCACTGAGTGAATTGAAAGGACTGGATGAACTGGACCTTGCCGGCAACCATATTCGGGACATAGGACCGCTCACCGACCTAAGCGGTCTTCGGGTACTGAACCTCGACGGAAATCCTCTGGAGAACACAGAAAGCCTGACGTCTTTACGATACCTGACCAGCGTGAGTCTCGTAGATACAGGAATAGACAGAGAGACTGTTCAGACGTTGGCACAGTCGCTGCCAAACTGTGCCATCAGATTCGGGAGCAGTGAAGAAATACAGATGCAACTGGCCGGTGATGTCTTCAATATTAAGACTTCTGAACTTGCTCTGTGTGACAGAGGCCTGACGGATATTGATCTTTTGCAAAACTTTTCGGAGTTGAAGGTCTTGAATCTCAGTGGGAATGAAATAACAGATATCACACCGCTGATGGGCCTCTCAAAACTTGAAATCCTAAATATCGATAATAATCTTATCAACGATTTGCGACCGCTGATCGGGCTGCCGCTGCTCTCCAAACTGGAGGCAACAAATAACCTGATCCAGGAAACCACTGCAGTTGGTTCGATCGAGAAACTCACAGACCTGAATTTGAGCGGGAATCCAGTACATGACTATTCAGGACTGGGACGGCTGAAAGCACTGAAGATCCTCAATCTGACGAATACCGGCATTACGGATGCAGATCTTCAGGAGCTGTATGGACTGAAGAGTATTTATAACATCGATTTAAGAGACAATGCCGGCTTGAGCGACAGGGCAGTTGGTGCGCTGAAATCTGCTCTGCCGGGATGCGCGATCATGACTTCGGAGCTGGTCTATGAGATTGACTTTTCCGGCCACCTTGTAAGAAGTGATGAGAAAAAGCTCGTATTTCCATCCGGCGGTATCTCGGACTTGAGCGGCCTGTCAAAAATGGCGCGGCTGGAGGAACTGGACCTGCGGGACAATGAAATCGTGAGTCTGTATCCGTTTGAGATCACGCCTTCAAGCACGACAATTCTGAAATTGAATCTTTCAAACAATCAAATCCTGGATGTACAATCCTTATATGCTCTCTCAGAAATTGAGGAGCTGGACCTGAGTGGAAACCAGATCAGTACGGTTGCGAGTCTTCGGAAGCTCACAACATTGAGACGGCTGAATCTGAAAGGAAATCCTCTGTCTGAGGAAGCGCTCAATGATCTGCGAGGATGGATGCCGGATTGTGAGATCCTGTTCTGAATATGACAATCACTGAGTGGAACGGAGAATTGAAATGAGACTGGACAAATATCTGAAGGTATCAAGGCTGATCAAACGACGCACTATGGCCAATGAGGCCTGTGACAGCGAACGTGTCACGGTCAATGGAAGAGAAGCAAAGGCCAGTTATCAGGTGAAAGTTGGAGATGTGATTGAAATTGCATTCGGCAACCGGAATCTGAAGGTAGAAGTAACAGAAATTAGTGAGAACGTCAAAAAAGCTGAAGCAGCAGCAATGTATCGTGAGTTGTAAGAACTTAAGATGAAAGACCTATGAAAAACACCCATCCCGTAAGGGATGGGTGAACGATTCTGTAAGAATGCAGAATTAAATGATATACTGCCTCAATGCTTCGGGCACAGTCTCCGGATCGGATGTGACGGAAAGCACAAAGCTGATATGCTCGTTTTCGGAAAACTTCTCCAACCAGGAAACGAAAGAAATCAGAGACGCAGGATCCTTGTCATTTACGAGTTTGTAAAAATTATCAATAAAGAAATGGGTGATGTCATAATTGCCAGCATGAATGCCGCAGATCAGCCCTTTCAGAAATTCATAGCTTCCAATATCATAAGCACCGGCGTCAATCAAACGGGCCTGATAGGGAATATCATAAGTGAGCTTCCGCTCCTTTTCGATACAAACGACGTCACCGGTTTCTTCTTTCACCGCTGCGCGGACCATCTCTACAAGACGCTTTGTCTTTCCGCTTCCCTTCAGACCCATAAGGATGCTGACCATAGAAATCCCTCCTTGAAAATATGGTTTGTTTTTAAACCTGATTACAGCTTATCATGTTTTCAGCCGGGGCGCAAGAGTGCAAATGTAAATAAATCATTTTTGTAAAAGCTGAGAAAATACTTGTTGATGGAAAAATAGCATTGGTCCGAGATCAGAAAATCTGATCCTTCCTTTTACAGGGCAGCAAAAGGGGCGCCCCCACCTGTAAAATTTACTTGTCAAGAATAGCGTTGTGGTGTAGAATAAACTGATATCCATGTGTTCGCATGTCGGCTTTTACCGCCGGCGACAGGACGGAGTTTTCATTCACAGGTTGGGTTGAGATGTTTGGAGCGGGGACTGTGTTGACAAGAAAAAAACCGATAGAGGTTTTGGAGTGGGGGTTCCTGATGATGACAGGGATCTACCTGCTGTGTCAGTGCCTTCATGGTTCAACCTTTGTGCTTCCTGTTTATAGTTTCCCGGATCGACAGGTATTTACCCGGGTTCTCTTTGTGACAGGGGCTTTGGTCCTGCTAAAGGTGGACCTGAGCGGCGGTTGGACAGCACGGATTCCGATCCTTTTTGCCATTTTCGGGATCTGTTTTCTCGCCTACCGAACTGGGAGAGAGCTTTTCCTGCTGATGCTGCCGATCTTTATGATCGGTACGGCGGATATGGATTATCACAGAATCATCAAGGTCTATGTCGCTGTAGTCGGAAGCTTCTTGTTGATCACGATTCTGTGCTCCTTTACAGGAGTGATCCCAAATATTGTGAATATCCGGGACGGCCATCTGCGCAGCAGCTGGGGCATTGCCTATCCGACTGATCTTGCATCGATGGTGCTGTTCTGTGTGATGATGATCTGGCTTTCCGACAACCGTGTCCCGGATTCGATTGCGGCAGCTGGGGCATTGTTATCTTTCTGGGTTTCTTTTGCTGTTGCGGAGAGCAGAACTTCGGCAATGTGCAGTCTGCTGCTTCTGTTTTTCATCATGCTGAGGATGATCTCGGGGATGATTCACACAGAAACGGGCCGGATGGGAAAAATCTCTCAGGTCTTCCATCTCCTGCTCGTATGTTCTTTCCTGCTTTTTGCTGTGTTGTTTTTTGCCGCTCTTGCCATCTACGCCAGAGGCGGGAACACAGGATATATTCTGAATCGGCTTCTTTCCAATCGTCTGGCGCAGACTCTTGAAATATATCAGGATCAGGGCCTTCATCCATTTGGGTGCAACTATTCTCCGATCGGGCGCGGCGGAAGTGCAATACAGCCGGACACTATCTATTTCATTGACAGTTCCTATCCTCTCCTGCTGATTCGATATGGGTGGCTCCTGTTTCTGACGGTAGCAGCCCTCTGGACGAGGTTTGCTGCCCGGGCCAATCGCGCGGGAGACAGGAAACTTCTTTATGTCATGACCGTGATTGCTTTTCACGCGCTCTCTGAACATCATTTTCCTGATGCTCACTATAATATCCTGCTCTGCCTGCCGTTTGCCAGAATTCCAATACAGCACGGGCAGACAGATGAGGTGCATTCTCTCAAACGGGATGCAAGCTCGCGCCTGTTCCTGACGGGACTGACTCTTGTGATCGCCTTTGCTGCTGTTTGTGCCGCCGTACCGGCCATGAGTCGGCTTCGGACCGTCTTTGAGATCTGGGGTATAGATTCGACACATGGAGAGATCAGGGCGATTGTATGGTGTGGCCTGTCGCTAACTGCCGTTCTGGGGCTGTTTGCAGCCCTGTTCATTATTGCAGCAGCCTTCAGCAATCGGAAAAAGCCTTCGTGGAAACAAATGGTACTCTTCTCCTTGTGTGCCTTACTGCTGACGGGGATCATCTGGCGGGACAGCGCGGAGATCCACAGAGCCGAAAAGAACGGAGGGAGGATTTCCTCGGAGGAGACGGACGCTTTGAGACTTATGACAGCGTCTGCCACAGGACGGGTTTATGTAGAAGATGTTCCGGAGCTTGTTCGGCACATCGTATCCGGTGTTGACCGCGCATTCTGGCACGGCGATGACCTCGCGAGAATGAAAACAGCGAGCGTTGTGGTTCAACTCAAGGAAGACAGGCAGCGGTTCGCGGATAAGGGCTTCCTGTTCTCGCAGATTTCTCCTGAAGCGGCGGTCTATTCCAGCGATGCGGCGGTTATCAGCGCGTTGACAGAAGCCGGATATGAGTGGACGGATTATGATGCTGCTGTCAGGACGGTAGATCTCCGAAGAATGGCTGAACTCAATGGCCTGGAATGCACTGATGAAGGGAGCCTTTTTCTGGAGGATGGGGAGAGACTTGACCATGGCCCATATCTGGATCTGTTCCAAGGCAGCTATGTTGTCTCTTTCGTACTGAAAACGGATCCTGTCTCTGTGGGGCAGGCAGATACACTCTGCGGACTCCGTATTACGGAAGCAGGCAGCGGCACGATTCTGGCGGAAAAAGCAGTATGGCCTGAGACATCAACAGAGAATGGAGTAATCACGGCGGACCTGAGTTTCCGCACACAGGGAAGCCGCTATGTCCAGTTTCAGGTTCTGCCTGAGAATGACGCCGAACTTGAAGTTCTCGGGATCCACTACCGGAAGATCCAGAAATAGCGCGATAGTTTTCTGCGCCATAATGGCAACAGGCCTGCGGGGGCGCAACGCAAACAAATGGAGGACGCAAACCGGTGAATCTATATGGCAACGATCTGTTTTTTGCCCTGCTGATTGGATCGCTTATTATCCTCCAGCTCCTGTGGCATGTCTCTGGCACGAAAAGCACGGAAAGAAACGGAGAAAACGCGCTGAGCCAGATCGACAGAAAACAGAGCACAGATCTTTTCTTCTATCTCTGTGCCGCGCTTGCAGTATCCAGCCTGTTCCGGCTGTTTCCGGGAAATGCACGAACACCGATGGAGGATTCTTCCGCCTTCCTGTATATCGGGGAACGTATCCTGGAGGGAAAGGCACCCTACCGGGATGTTTTTGATCATAAGGGGCCGCTGCTCTATCTGATTCAGATTGTCGGCCTGAAGCTGACGCCAGGAAGCTATACAGGAGTGTGGCTGCTTGAAGTACTCAATATGCTTCTGACGACAGCGGCAGCCGGGAAACTCGCTGCGACCGTTTCTAATCGTGATGACAGCGGATACCTGGCTGTGCTGGCGGTATTTGGCGCCTGCGGGTGGAAGATCTGGCAGGGCGGTAATTTTACGGAAGAATACGCCCTGCCCTGGATCACGCTTGCAGCCTGGGTGATGTTCCGCTTTTTTCGGGACAGGAGGTATCACACAGGTGATATCATCCTCCTCGGCGTCGGGTTTATGGTTGTTCTGCTGCTGCGGGCGAACATGGTTGCGGTCTGGGGGACCCTGATCCCGGTGGTCCTGCTCCTGCTCCTCCGAGATAAACGCTTTGCAGAAATCGGCAGGTGTATACTGCTGTTCCTTCTGGGAATGGCAGTAGTGCTGATCCCAACGCTGCTTTGGGCTCATCTGGGCGGCTTCCTGAAGGATATGTGGCAGGACTATGTCATCTTCAACATTGAGTACACAGACGATGCAACTTCTTCGCCGATGGTGAGGCTTTTCATGATGCTTCGCTTTGCACAGGTGGTCTGGCCTGGAACACTGGCAGTCCTGCTCAGCTTGATAATCGGATTTCGCCGGAGAGAACAGTGGTTCAATTTCCTCTTTTATCTGGCGTCGCTGTTTACCACATCCATGAGCGGCAGAGTTTATAACCATTATGCCATTGTTCTTCTTCCGGCGTTTGTGATTCCCATGAGCTTCCTTTTTGACTGCTTCGGCGGGCTGCTGGATCGGTGTCACCCGCGCAGGCTCCGAAGCTGGGTTGCCATTCTGACTGCCTGCATCGTTGTTCTCGGCGCTTTTGCTTATCGCAAAATTTCAGACCACGAACCGGAGATCGAACCTGTAACGGCCTACCTGGCTGAGAATACAGAGAAGGATGATGATGTCCTTGTGTTGGGCAAAAGCCTTGGCTACTATATTCAGGCGGGCAGAAAAACAGAAAACCGCTTCTTTTATCAGCTTCCACCATTGGAGATCAGCCAGAAGTTGAGAGATGAATTCAAAGACGAGTTGAGAGAACATCCATCGGACTATATCGTGATCTCCGGCGATCTCATCGCACGAAACACTGTCCGACAGAAACTATATGATGTCTGGCCATGGATGGAACAGGAGATTTTAGAACAATACAGAAATGAATCCTACGAGTCCTTCGAAGTTTATATCAAGGAACAGGAGAATTGACATGGATAAGCTTTATATTGTGATTCCGGCTTACAATGAAGAAGAGAACATTGCACAGGTTGTAGACGACTGGTATCCTGTTGTGGAAAAGTATAATGGAGACGGGGAGTCGCGTCTTGTCATCATCGACGACGGCAGCAAAGACAACACCTATGAAATCCTGAAGACCTGCGCGGAAGAGAGACCGCTGATGCTCCCACTGACCAAGCCCAACGGAGGACACGGTGCTACGGTGCTCTATGGGTATCACTATGCGCTGGAGCATGGAGCGGATTACATTTTTCAGACAGATTCCGACGGGCAAACCCTGCCGGAGGAGTTCCCACCCTTCTGGGAAGAACGCGAAAACTATGACATGGTTATCGGCTGGCGCCGAGGCCGCCAGGACGGGGGATCGAGAGTCTTTGTGACCAAGACGCTGAAAGCGGTTATCAAGATCTGCTTCGGCGTGACGGTCACGGATGCGAATACCCCCTACCGCCTGATGAAGACGGAAACACTGCGGAAATATATCGGACTGATTCCGGATAATTTTAATCTTTCCAACGTGATCCTGTCCGTCATCTATGCCAAGAAAGGCTGCACCGTGAAGTTTATTCCGATCACCTTCCGGCCACGTCAGGGTGGTGTGAATTCGATCAACATGAAAAAAATCTTCAAAATCGGCCGTCAGGCGCTATCTGATTTCCGTGATATCAATCGGGCACTTGATTCCGAATAAGCGCCAGCGAAGCATTTGAAAAGGAGACAACCGGATGGAAGCTTTTTACGGGGATAACAGGCTCCTCGCGGTTCCATTTGTCGCGGTCTGTCTGATGCAGTTGTTCTGGTTTCTGATCAAAGGAAAGAAAGACGGGCTCGGACAGCGACCCATGTGGATGACAGATCTGATTGTCTGTCTCAGTGTTGCATTTACGGTGGGAACGTTGCTGCATCAGTATCCGGGAACAAAGGTTCCCGTCTCTACCGATGCCTCGGTATTCCTTTACATTGGTAAACAGATGCATGCAGGGAAGATCCCCTATGTGGATCTGTTTGACCACAAAGGTCCCGCACTGTATTTGATCCAGTATCTTGGATATCTGATCTGGCCGTCTTCGGTTGCCGGCGGTGTCTGGATCCTGGAGGTTATTACCTATGCAGTTACTGCCTGGCTCATGATGAAACTGACCGAACCGGTGGTGCGGGATTACAGGAGTAAGTATCTTGCCCTCATGATGGTACTGGTCGCATGTGGTTTCAAGATGTACAGCGGCGGAAACTTCACAGAAGAACACGCCCTGCCCTGGATCGCACTCTCTGCCTGGATCTTCTTCCTCTTTTTCCAGTCCGGACGGTATACCCGGCTCCAGATCATGATACTGGGCTTCTCCTGCATGGTCGTCCTTCTCTTGCAGGTCAATCTTGTTACAGTCTGGGTCGCATTTGTCCCTGTTGTTCTGATCATGCTGCTCCAGAAGAAACGTTATCAGGATGTCGGCTGCTGTATTCTATACTTCCTGATCGGAATGGGAGCGGCGTTTCTGCCGGTCCTGATCTGGGCGATTCATGATCATTTCCTGAAAACCATGTGGGATGTATATATCCGCTTCAATTTTGAATATTCGGAAAACATGGCCCCAGGACTCCAGGGATACCTGAAGCTGACAATGGACACACTGGGAAGAATCTGGCCGGCACTGGTGGCGCTGGTGGTCGCGCTGATCCGGGATCCGAGAAGCAAACCCCAGTGGCTGAATCTGTGGTTCCTCGCTGTCTCCATCGTTCTGACCCAGATGAGTGGCCGCAACTCCCCGTATTACAGGCTTGTACTGTTTCCGGCTATGATTCTGCCATTTGTGGGATTCTTTGACTGCCTGTGGGACTGCTATTGCGGGAAGAAAACCCGCACCCGAAACGATGCCATAGTGATACTGTCATGTGTTCTCCTGGTCTCTGCTTCTGCTGCCCACCGGTATATGAGCAACCGGAATGGTACCGGAGATGCAGTCGTCGTCCGTTATCTGAAGGAAAACACCACGGAGGAGGATACTGTTCTGATTGTGGGAAACTACGCCTGGCCGTATATCGCGGCGGATCGTACGACGGAGAATCGATTCTTCTTCCAGTGGCCGCCGATCGATGTGAGTGACGAACTGTATGCGGAGTTTCTGACAGAACTAGAAGACCATCCGTCTGACATCGTGATTCTTCCGGAGGAGGAAAACTCAAAGCTCCAAATCCCGGGTGAGGGGAAGATCGACCAAGCGCTTGAGCTGTTGGAAGAATGGGGCTATCAGAAAGAACAATATGACGGTTTCCGGGTTTATCTGGCTCCGGAAGACTGAGAAACAAGTGCCAGGAGCAACATTGATAACGCAATGAGGAGTAAGAGCGCGTGGAGAGAAAGTGGTACCGCTTCATATTCGCAGAGGACAGCGATGATCTGACCGGAGGCGGGGAGAAGACCCTGTTTCTGATCTGGAACGTTGCGGCGTTTCTGCTCTCTTCCGCTGCCCTCTGCGCTGTCAGCCTGAACTTTGCCATCGGTGATATGCCCCTGTACTATATTTACCTCGGTTACTTCAAGTCACCGCTGATTTTCCTGCTCAACTGGCTTCCGATCCTGTTTCTGCAGATCCTGCTCTTTGCGCTAATGCGCAGGCAGTGGCTCGCCTTTCTGATGTGCAGTGTTCTGACGTTGCTCCCGGCTTTCGGCAACTACTTCAAACTGAAGTTCCGCGCGGATCCTTTCACCTTTGAGGATATTTCTTCCATCTCTGCCGGGCTGAAGGTCGCAGGGGATTATCAGATCGCTCCGAACATTCGAATCTGGCTTGCGATCGCCTTTGCACTTGTCGGGACGGGAATCCTGTTTTTCTTTGCGAGAGGAAAGCTGTGTGGAAGAATGCGACTGGTTTCAGCGCTGCTGGTCCTGTGTATGATCTGGCCGCTGTGGACAAAAGTGTACTCAGACGGTGACCTTTATTATCGTAATTATATGAGTAATTACATGTGGCTTGCCAAGGACGACAGGGACAGCTTCATTGCTACCGGTTTCCCGTATCCATTCCTGCACAGCATCACACGCAGCGCGAATACCCAGCCTGAAAACTACAGTGAGAAAGAAACAGAAGCTTTGTTCCAGAGCTATCAGAGCGAGCCGATCCCAGAGAACCGCAAGGTCAACATCCTTGCCATCCAGCTGGAGAGTTTCTGCGACATGGAAGCTGCCGGTGTCGCCGGTATCCGCCCGGACCTGTACGCGCCCCTGAGAACACTGCAGGCGGAGAGCTGTTCCGGCACAATGATTGCAAATGTCATCGGCGGCGGGACAATCAACACCGAGCGTGCTTTCGTCACGGGCGGTTACCGGCAGATGGACTATCACAGGGCAGCCTTTTCGTATGTCCGGTACCTGACGGGACAGGGGTATCATTGCTATGCGACCCATCCCAATGCCGGCCATTTCTATACCCGCAGAGTCACCGACCTGGACCTCGGATTTGAAGAGTTTTACGGACTGGATGATTATTTCCAGGAGATCACCGGCGGAGAAATCCAGTGTGACGCAACATATCTGCCCGAGGTGTTTCGCATGTTCAGAGAGCGCATCGCAGAAGGGAACGGGCCGATCTTTGCGTTCAATGTCTCCTGGCAGGGCCACGGTCCCTACAGTGAAGAGACGCTGGAATACAGCGACGGAAGTGACTGGAGCCAGGAAGATGCTTCAGAAGAAGCGTTCCATGCATTCAACAATTACCTCGGGCTGATCGCCGAGACACAGCAGATTCTTCTCGAAGAGGTCCGAGATGTGGAAGATGCATCCGAACCAATTGTCATCATCATTTTCGGCGATCACAAGCCACTCTTTTCGGAGTATATATACCGGGAACTTGGCATCATCAACGATCTTGAATCAGAACAGGAAATGAAGAATTTTCTGGGAACACCATATCTGATCTGGGCTAACAATGCCGCCAAGGCACTCCTTGGAGACAAATTTCAGGGAGAAGCGCCGATGCTGAGTCCCTGCTTTATGATGGTTGAACTTTTTGATCGGCTGTCCTGGGCCGGCCCTGCGTATATGCAGTTTACGAGAGAAGTGATGCAGCATATTCCCGTTCTGTGTACAAGAGGTGTCTATGTGGAGAACGGCCAATTCACTCGCGAACTGAGCGAACAGGGGAACGAGTTGGTCGACTGCTATGCCGATTTGCAGTATTACCTGCGATATCGTCCGGAACTGAGTGAATAAGCAAAACAGACGGAGATGAGAAGATGACCGTTCAATGGCTGGGACATGCGAGATTACCCCGGAGATGGAACCGCGGGTCGCGGTGTTGAAGTTTGTGGGGTGAATGAAGCCTCAGTAACCGACAGAAAGACAAAAGAGAAAGGAAAAGGGCTTCTGAGGAAGCTTTTGAAATACTGAGCAATGCAACTGGATGAACAGAGAAAACTCCATATCGAGTGTGGGCTTTTCTTTGCCATTGTGTTTGCAGTGATGTTCACACTCAGCTTGATGACCCCGTTGATTGCGGATGACTTCAATTATACTTTTGGATACTCCAATGGCAGACGTATCAGCAGCCTGCGGGATGTTTGGATTTCTATGATCTGGCATCGCAGAATGCTGAACGGACGTGTTTTCTCCCATGGATGGCTGAGCATAGTGCTGATGTTCGACCGTTGGGTATTTGCAGCACTCAACGCGACAGTAGCAGTGTTTTTTTCATGGACGACAATTGGGTTCTTTCGGGCCAGGAACAGCAAGCATCCACTGTGTGCAGCAGCTGCGGTGTGGATGCTGCTCTGGGTCTGTATGCCGGGGTTCGGACAGGTGTTTTTCTGGACAGCGGGTGCATGCAACTATTTCTGGAGCATCGCATTCTCCTGGTTTATAATCTGGCGGGTGCTCTGCCTGGAAAAAGATTCGACAAATGCACTCCGAAGAACACTTCTTCTTCTGATTCCTGCTTTCGTATCCGGTGCCTGGTCAGAACATATCTCCTTTGCTATGCTGTTGATTCTTTTCTTTCTTCTGTTACGGAGTTGGATTCATACCCGGCAATTTCCCCTGGCGGAAGTGGCCGTCCTGCTTTCCGGTTGCGGAGGATACCTGTTCCTGATGCTCGCTCCGGCATCCAAGCTTTTCCAGCGCCTGCATGATGCCGGTGATCCCACCGAAGAAGGGAACCTTACCCGCATCCTGTCGGCCTTGCCGAATAAGCTGCTGCTTATGGTATTGGTCGGTGTGATACTGATGATTTTGGCTACGTTGGTCCTGTGGCGGTTACGAGGCGCCTGTTTCACCGGATGTGTGATTTCTCTGGTGATTGGGATCTTCTGTTGTATGGGAGCGATTTTTTTTAGCTTGCACGACTTGCGGGCCGACGGAATCTATGGCTTGATTTCTTCTGCACAGGTCGGATTTTTCTCCCTGCTGGGAGCCTTTTGCATCTCACTCTGTGTTGCACTGCGAAGCCAGGTGGAGCATAATCAAGTACAGCTGGCACTGATTCTTGCGATGAGCGGAATTTGCGGTTTTGCGCTGTTCCTGTTTGGGGAATACCTCCCGCTCCGCGGCTTCTGTGCACCGGTTACACTGCTGACTCTGGCTACGATTGGACTGGCAGATTCTGTTTTCGAGGCAGGAATCAGCAGCTCGTCCGGAATCCCTCTGAGGATGAAAGCCGCTTTAATCGGGCTGACCCTCTGCTTCACAATATGCTTCTCACTGGGGGTGCAGGATATTCTCCTGGTTCATCGGGAAGCGCAGAAACGGGAGACGGATTTCGCTGCAGCTGCTGCCGGAGACAAGCGCGTGACAGTTACACCATATATCTATCATACCAAGTACACAGCACAATATGGAAACCCTGATCTGGCTCCAGACGCCGACTGGCCAAATGGGGATATTGCGAATTATTATGACGTTGTGCGGATCATCGTCGTAGAGGATGTGAACCCGGATACTCCATGAAAGGATCCGGGGAGAGGAAGAAGAAAATGGATAGAGTTGCGGTCCTGATCCCATGCTACAATGAAGCTCTGACAATTGAAAAAGTTGTAAGAGATTTTCTGGCTGTTATCCCGGAGAACAGCCATGTCTATGTTTATGACAACAACTCCACCGATGGAACACCGCAACTGGCCGCAAAGGCCGGAGCTGTAGTCCGGTCGGAATACCGGCAGGGTAAGGGAAATGTCATTCGTCGGATGTTCCGGGAAATCAATGCAGAGTGCTATGTGATGGTCGACGGCGACGACACCTATCCTGCTGAGAACGCACCGAAGATGATCGACTGCGTACTCTACCACCAGTGTGACATGGTGGTGGGAGATCGCCTTTCCTCAACATATTTCGAGGAGAACAAGCGCCCTTTCCACAACCTCGGCAATGTCCTTGTCCGGAAGAGTATCAACCTTCTCTTCCACAGCAACATCAAGGACATCATGACCGGTTATCGGGCTTTCAGCTATCAGTTCGTAAAGACCTTTCCGGTCCTGTCCAGAGGATTTGAGATTGAGACCGAGATGAGCATCCACGCAATTGACAAGAATCTGTCCGTCGAAAACGTCGTTGTGGATTACCGCGACCGCCCTGAGAACAGTGTTTCTAAGCTCAACACCTACTCCGACGGGCTGAAGGTTTTGCACACGATATGGAAGCTGTTTCGTACCTACAAACCGCTGGTGTTTTTCGGCCTGATCGCGATCCTGCTGACGCTGATTGCGCTCATCTTGTTTATCCCGGTATGTATGGAATACTTCCGTACGGGCATGGTGCCCAGATTTCCAACGCTGATTGTCAGCGGATTTGTAATGGTTGCGGCGATTCAGTCGTTCTTTTCCGGAATGGTCCTGGAGACCATCAACCGGAAGAACCGGCAGGACTTTGAACTGGAACTGATACATGCCAGGGAGACCATGAAGCCATAAATCAGGATTCAAAATGACATTGTATAATAAACAGTCAGGAGAAGCTGCCGATTGATGATCGTTCACGGAAAGAAAAAGAAAACAGTGTTCTGGGTGGTCGCTTTGCTGACATTCAGTGGCATGGTAATGCGGCTGGCCTCCTGCTTCTGGGGATATCCGCTGGCGTTGCATCCGGATGAACTAACCATTGTCGACAGTGCGATTGATATGATCCGCCGGCACTCGTGGCTCTCTTATGCCTATTCCCACCCGGATCAGTTCGAGATAAAGTGTGATGCGGCGCTGTTTGCCATTGCTTCCAGGATCCTTTTTAAGATCCCGGCACCTGAGGCGTTTGAATCCCATTATATGGCCTTTTACGTGATTGCGAGGGGATATACAGCTGTGTTTGGCACAGCCATGATCCCGCTTGCCGCTATCCTCACCGGACGGATGATCCCTGAAGGGAGACAGCGTCAAGCCGTCCAAATCATGACGGCAGGCCTTTTTGCGTTTTCCCCAGTCCTGGTGGAGCATTCCGCATACGCAACCCCGGATATAGTACAGACGTTCTTTATGCTGCTGTTTGCACTGTTCGGACAGTTCTATTTGGAGTCCGGCAAGGCAAAGGATCTCTGGCCCTGCGTGATTGTAACAGCGATCGGAATCACTATTAAATATCCTGCGGCAATTCTCTGTATTGCAATTGCCGCTATGGTGATCTACCGCAGTATTCTGGACAGAGAATACCGGAACATTCTCAGGTACGGCATCCTCAGCATCATCATTCTGTTGACGGTGATTTTTGCAATTGCTCCGAATCTATTCACGGATTTTCAAGCGGCTGCCAGTACACTGCTTGCACAAAATGGACCAAGCCACCTCGGCGCAGACAACCTGGGCTGGGCTGGAAATATGCTGAATTATCTGAAGACAGCCGTGAGAGAGCTGGAGCCGTTGAGCCTCGTGTTTGTGGCAGCGGGTATCGTCTGGAGCTTTCAATGCAGGACCAGGAGAGCCTTGGTCCTCCTGCTTGGACCGCTCTACCTGGTTTGTATCAGCGCTCTGTCCTATCACTGGGTGCAATGGGGAATTCCGGTTTATGTTTTCTATGATATACTGGTCGCACTGGGCATTTCTGCAGTTATCAAAACATGTACAAAGCTCCCTCTGCCTCCCTTGATAGGAAAGACCGGACGGGTTTTCTGCATTGTTCTGGCTGGAATCCTGGGATTGAATCTCATTTTCTCTGCTGCGGGGGTAACCAGAGAGAAACTAATAAAAGATACCCGCAGCGTTTCTCTGGACTACTGTGTCGAAAATGGGATCACGACTTCTAATTCGATCTATGAGGGCTATACACCCCTTTCTCCGAACGGAGCGGCGGGACACCGTTACTATGTGTTCCATATGAAGGATGGAAAAGCCTGCGTGAACGAACCGTATGCTACAAAACGGTACTTTGTTACCAGCGACTCATACAGCGGCAGGTTCCTGGCTGAGAGCGAAAGATATCCGGACCAGTCGGAGATCTACCGTGCCATCCCGGAATCCTTTGATCTTATTTATCAGGTCGACGGGGCTGGTGGATTCAACCGAAAAACCTGGGCATGGCAAAATATCCCGTATACAATTCAATTTTTCAAAACGCCGATTCCTTATACCGGCAATACGATCTACATCTATGATCTGGCGCCAGTGCTGATCCAGTTGGAGACTGTTGGAGAAAAAAGTTTTTATCTCGGCATTGATGAGGATGGTGTTGTGCTCTCTGCAGAACCTCAGAGCCTGGTTCTATATTGCCGCGATGACGGAGCTGTGGTCATTCTCTTTTCGGAAGGAAACCTTGCCCTTGGAGCGGAAGACGATGGCAGCTTGATCGCGGTATCTGCGGAGGCAGAGAATGAATGCCACTTCGAATTACAGGAGGACCAAAATGGCGTCAAGCTGGCAACGGCTCAAGGTTACCTTGCCCAGCGGGACGGTGTGCTGCAACTGCAGCCTTGTTCTGGTCAGGAAGCACAATACTGGAAGACTGTTCCTGTGATTGAGGGATGAGGAACGGAACACGAACATGATGCAAGGTCAAAAAAGGAAAAAAGCAGCATTCGTGATTGTACTGCTTATGATATTGGCCGTAGCTACCACCCGTGGTGTGACCCTCATGCACAACAGTTATCTACATCCGGATGAAAACGTATTTGTCAGCGCCGCTCGCAGCCTTAAAGACAGGTTAATGGGGATCGAGGACTTCTACGTCGAGGCGAAAGAGTATCCGGAAGGCGCGTATGTCTTTCAGGCTCCGTTCCACATACTGGCAGAGCTCTTTCTGCGGGCCACTGGACATAAGATCAGCGGATTCATCAGCAGCCGTGTTGCTTCGGTGACCTATTTTACCTTTGCCGCAGTTATCGGTTGTTTTATGATTTTCCGCTGGATAGACAGCCGCCCAGCGGCTCTTGGCGCCTATGCGCTGATTATTGTGTTCTCTCTGATGCATTTGGAACAGTCTCGATACGGCACCGGAGACGCAATCACCATGTTCCTGTTGATGACACTTATCCTGTGGTGTGCATTGGCCTGTTCCGGCAGACGACCTGTTGTTTTTCTGCTGTTTGCAGCGCTGTTTTGTGGCTTCGCGGCGGCAGTCAAATATCCACTGGCGGCTTTTCTCTGGTTACCGCTGATAGTATTGTGGCGCGTTTTTCGTGAGAAATCGCTACACCTGAAGATTGGTGTTTCACTGCTACTTTGCGGTGCGGCGTTGGCGGGATTCTTCCTATGTTCTCCCAAAGCCATCTTCGATCCCAGGTATGTGCTGCGTGTGATCCGTGTTGAATCCGGAGCGTACCTCACAAGAGGAAATGCATTTACTCTGGGAGGCTGGTACAATCATCTTCTGTCGATCCTTCTGTATTCCATGTTCTATTCCGGGATCCCGCTTGCCCCTGCCCTTGCCGTTTATGCCTTCGTGTCAAGAAGCAAGAAAAGGCGCGGGACACACCGAACCAATATTGAGTTTCTGTTTGATCTTATACTGCCGGCAGCGATTCTGCTGTTTATCGGATATAATGTGATGGTTCGATCACTCTTCATGCGATCATGCTATCCCTTCTTTTTCTTTACAGATCTGTATGCAGCCGCGGCGGTTTCCGAATTCTTCTATACTGAACATCGCAGCCGCAGAGCGTTGGCATGTGTTCTTGCCACATTTATGGTATGCAGAGGCGGCTGGTATATTGGGGCGCTGTCCGAAAGAAATGCCGGTCGACGGCTCGACAGTCTGATACTAGCAGCCAGGAGAGAAAAGTGCGAGTCGGCTGAGCTTCTGGCTACACGGCCTGTGCATGGACCTTTTCTGAACTACGACAAGGAACTCCTCCCGGATGCGGAAGAAATCTATATTCAGGATGAGCGATTCCGGGCATCGGACACTGCAGAACTGTATCCGGGTGAGATGGTGATTACCTGCTCAGAGGACCACAGCCGCTGTAACCGATATATCATCCCCTATGAAGATGATGCGGTTCATGAACTGATTTTCAATTGGGAAACTTTCAAGCACGCTAACGCACAGTATTATGTCGGTCAGGCCTATCCAGAGTATTATTACTATCTGTTCGGCTTCTGGATCAAGGGCACAACGGGGACGGATTATGAGTTCCCGACGAATCAGGTTTATTACCGGGCAGAATAAGTCCAAATATATCAGGACGGATGACCGATCTATGAATAGCAGACAATTGACAATTTCTTTTATTGGTGTGATTCTCGGAATGCTTTCCTGGCTGGCAGTTGCGTGCTTCAAAGGGAGCAGCGCCATGGCTGCTGCCTTCGGATGTCTGCTCTCAGCGACTGCCTGTGCCTGGGGCCTTTCAGCTATGGAACAGGAAAGGGATCGGAGGAGAACGGTTTGCTGTCTGATCCCGGCGATCCTCTTCGCTGGATTCTGCGTGGTGGGTTTCAGCTTTGCGCTGAATTCGACGCCCGAACAGCTGTATGGAACATGCGAACGCATCATGAAGACCTGCGGCGCATTCGCAGGATATACGGTAGTCTTCTTCCTGACTCTCTGCGGCCTGTTTCACTGGATGAAGAAACAGGAGATAAAAATGCACTCTGCTCAAGCTGAAGACCCAAGAGGCTACGCCGCACTCCTGTTGAATTATCCATTTGGTACTGCCTTTGTAACCATGCTTGCAGCCTATCTTCCATATGTCGCTGCGTCCTATCCGGCTCTCTTCATGGGGGACTGCCAGACCATTCTGCCCCAGGGCTTCGGTATGGCTGCCCTCACAACACACCATCCGGTCCCGTATACGCTCTTTGTCACCGGTGTGATCAAACTTGGACGCGCAGTGTTTCACTCCTGGAATGCCGGTGCATTCTTGCTTTCTCTGCTGCAGCTGCTTTTCTTCCTTTCGGTGATGGCTTATGCGATCAGAGTTTTGATTCGGTACCTGAATCTGAACTGGAAGTGGGCGGTACTGCTTGAAGCCTGGTTTGTTCTAGGGCCTCGGGTCTCCAATTGCATGTTTGTCATGACAAAGGATGTCAACTATGCTGCATTTCTACTGCTACTCGCTGTAGCGCTGGTCCTGGTTTGCCGACAGGGCTGGACGAAGCAGGGAATCATGCTGTTAATCCTGTCATCACTCGGAGTCCTGGCTTTTCGAAAGGACGGCTTTTATGTCCTGATGATCTCCTATACTGTTTTTTTGCTGTTCAGCAAGCCGCTCCGTAAAAAGATGCCTCTCTTCCTGCTTGGGATCCTGTCGCTTCATCTCCTGTTCAACCAGGTGATCTATCCCGCTGCCGGGATTGTAAAGGGGAGCATCAAAGAGATGCTGAGCATCCCCATGCAGCAGACGGCGCGCTGTGCCAAGTACTTGGGTGACAGTCTCACCGAAGAGGAGAAGAGCGAGATCCTGGACATGTTCACATTCGAGTCCATCGAAGAAATGGGAGCAGCCTATGACCCTTCTCTCGTGGATTATATCAAGTTCCGCTTCCCCGAGCAGGTAGACAGGGAACTACTGCAGCGCTATCTGCGAGTGTGGGCGGCAATGGGGAAAAGGTATCCCGCCACCTATGTGAACGCCTTTATCAACAATTACTTTGAATATGTGTATCCCGGCTGTGTTTTCATGCAGTGCTCATATGACTGGAGCGAGACCTGTTTCGGCAGAGTGAATGCAAAGATCAAATCTGACTTCCATTATCCGGAAGGACTGACGCAATATCGAAACGGGTTGGAGAGTTTGCGGGAGAAAATCTTTGAAACCTGGCCGTTCCGGGTGCTGAACATGCCGGGCATGACCACCTGGTTCCTTCTGGCCTGGGTTTTCTGGCTGATTTGGAGGAAGGACAATGTCACACTGATGCTGACGGTGCCGCTCTTGGTTGTGATGCTGATTTGCGTTGCCTCTCCCTGCAATGGGTATTACTGCCGCTACCAGTATCCACTTCTGCCATACATGCCCTGGGCAATGCTGGCGGGAAGAAAACTGCGGAACAGCCAGACCGATAATGTGCCGAAAAATGATAGATAGAGTAATGATCGTTATCCGGAGAATTCTCCAATCCCTGCATATCCAGATCCCGGAAGCCGGCATGCAGGGAATCGAACAATTTATCAAGTTTGCCTGTGTCGGTCTGAGCAACACTGCACTCTCGTACTTCCTCTATGCGGGATCCTTGTTGTTGATGCGGCAGACGTCGATTCCCGTGAAGTTTGGTATCTACATCGCTCACACCGTACAGTTTGTCATCAGTGTCGCCTGGTCCTTCTTTTGGAATAACCGTTTTGTTTTCAAGCTGGAGGAAGGACAGCATCGTACCTGGTGGAAAGCGCTGCTCAAGACATATGCAGCCTACGCATTCACAGGACTGCTTGTCAATGCGCTTCTCCTCGGCCTGTGGGTCAATGTTCTGGGAATCTCAGAGTTCATTGCACCCTTTATCAATCTTGTATTCAACGTACCTTTGAATTTCGTGATTAACAAGTTCTGGGCTTTCCGGGACCATCAAGCGTAAATCGATGGAAACGTGACAGAGTGCTGTTTAAAATCAAGTATAAATGGGGACATAATCCAATGCCTGTAAATGATATACATACCTATGCGATCAGCGCATATAAGGAATCTGAATACTTAGAAGAATGTATTTTGTCGCTGAAGAAGCAGACGGTACAGACAAACCTCGTGATGACCACTTCCACACCGTGTGATCACATCATCAACCTGGCAAAAAAATATGACATCCCACTCTATATTAAGGAGACTGGAAGCGACATCCGCGATGACTGGAACTTTGCCTATAATCATGCGAGGACACCATGGGTGACGATTGCCCATCAGGATGACTTATACGATCCCCATTATGTAGAGGAACTGCTTGCAAAGATTCGGGTAGTCCCGGATGCAGTTGCCTTCGTGACCGACTATATACCGATCAAGCACGGGGTGGTCGGAGAGCGTGACATAAATTCCAAGATCAGGCACTTCCTGCGGACACCACTGAAGAGTACAGCTCTTAGCAGAAGCAAATTTTGGAAGCGTGCCGTAATCAGTCTCGGAAACAGCATCTGCTGTCCTTCCGTCAGCTACAACAAAGCGGTGCTCGGAGACTCGTTTTTCACATCCGATCTGAAATATGACATCGACTGGGATACCTTCCACAAACTTGGTGGACTGGATGGTGCCTTCGCATATGTTGACAAGCCGCTGACCTTCTACAGGGTTCACGAAGGGGCCACCAGCATGGAATGGATCAACAACCATACTCGGGAACTGGACGACACGGTTATGTTCCGTAAGTTCTGGCCCAGGTGGATGACCAGAATCCTGATGCATTTTTATAAAAAAGCCTATGTCACCTATCAGGATTGAGACCAGATGACAGAAAACACAGCGTCCGGATTTTTCAGGCGCAGAGCACCGATTCCGGCCGATCGACATATATAAGGAGGATATCACATTGGCAATTAAGCCTTTTGAGAAAAAAGTATGGCTTTCGACGCCCACCATGCACGGCGAAGAGCAGAAGTGGGTCGACGAGGCCATCCGCACCAACTGGGTCAGCACCGTTGGCGAGAACATCAATGAAGTAGAGCGTCTGACTGCAGAGAAGGTCGGCCGCCACTGTGCGGTAGGGCTTGCAAGCTGCACAGCCGCACTGCACCTGGCGGTGAAACTCGCCGGCGAAAAGCTCTACGGCCAGCCAAAGGTTGGCCATGGCACCCTGGAGGGGAGAAAAGTCTTCTGCTGTGACATGACTTTCGATGCCTCGGTCAACCCGGTGGCCTATGAGGGTGGGGAAGCGATTTTCATCGACACCGAGCGGGACACCTGGAACATGGACCCCGTTGCGCTGGAGAAGGCGTTTGATCTCTATCCGGACGTCCGTCTTGTCGTGGTCGCTCACCTCTACGGCACCCCGGGTAAGATCGCAGAAATCCGCGCCATTGCTGACGCACACCATGCCCTGATTATTGAGGATGCGGCCGAGTCCTTCGGCGCTACCTACAGAGGAGTGCAGACTGGCTGCTTCGGTGATTTCAGTGTTCTCTCCTTTAACGGCAACAAGATCATCACGGGCAGTTCTGGCGGTGTCCTGCTCTGTGACGAGGTTGAAGATGCCAATCGGGTCCGCAAGTGGTCCACCCAGAGCCGGGAGGATGCCCCCTGGTACCAGCATGAGGAGCTGGGCTATAACTATCGCATGAGCAATATCATCGCCGGCGTCATCCGCGGTCAGATGCCCTATCTGGAAGAGCACGTAGCCCAGAAGAAGGCAATCTATGAACGCTATCGGGATGGCCTTGCAGATCTCCCAGTGGAGATGAACCCATTTGATACCGAACTTGCAGAGCCAAACTTCTGGCTCAGCTGTATGCTCATCCAACCCGAGGCCATGTGTCCACAGGTTCGTGGAGAGCAGGAAGCCCTCTATCGCAGTGAGCCGGGCAAGAGTTGCCCCACTGAGATCCTCGAGACAATGGCTCACTATAACGCGGAGGGCCGCCCAATCTGGAAACCCATGCACATGCAGCCTGTCTATCGCATGCACGCTTTCGTCACGCGGGGTGGCAGCGGCCGTGCCCGCAGCAATGCCTATATCCGCGAGACCAACTTCTGCGACGTGGGCGCAGATATCTTTCAACGCGGACTTTGCCTGCCCAGTGACAACAAAATGACCCCGGAGCAACAAGCGATCGTCATTGAACTCATCCACCGCTGCTTTGAATAATTAAAGCTAAGCCCTATAAGCAGACTGAAATAATGCGATTGATAAAAATGCTGAGCATCTCATTCGAGATGCTCAGCATTTTTATCAATCGATACGATAATAGTCGCACATTAAAAGAATATATTAAATGTGGGAATAGAGTACTGTTAGTGAGAAACAAAAGATACGCTACCCCTCAGCAGGAGGATCGACACCGTAAACAGCCTCCAGACCGTAATAATCAGCAACGTTGACATTCGGCCCGATGGTTGAGTCCAACGGATTCAGCTCGAAGGGGATACCGTAAGAGGTATAGGGGAAGTAGTTCTCCAGCGTGACGCTGGTCTGTCCTTCTTTCAGTGCGTTATGGATCTGCTGCTCCCGAAGCTGCTGCTTATGCCAGGATATGGCTACATCCAACACCCCAACCGGAAATTGTAATAGGAAAACTACTAAAAGGCACGCGACAGCGACGGCAGAAAACACTGGTCGACCGGTACGACAGAGGCCGGCCAGCAACATCACAGAGGCCAGAACCAGAAGAAAGACCGGATAACAAAGATGCCGCGGGACGAAGTAAGCTGCGAAAACATAGGAGAACATCGCTAGAAGCCCACCGAGAATCAGAAGGCCAGCGACTGTGAGCAAACGCCGGTCAACCCCGAAAGAGACAGCCAGTGCATAAAGAGTGGCGTTGATCAGGAGGGGGAAGAGAAGCTCACTCCGGGCGGTCCGGAAAATCATACGGAAGTTGTAGCCAATGACCGGCACAGACTGGGCGCCGGCGCGGCCAACAGTGGCAGGGGCGGTCATCAGAAAAACATAGCCTGCGATGGCGGCGAGGATCCAAAGCAAGGGCATCACGGGCAGGCGCTTTGTCCGAAACCATAGCAGAAGCCAGAGGCATCCAGAAAGAGAAAGAAAGACCAGAGAACCGTTTTCCGACCAGGTTCCGAAAATGAAAGCCAGCAGGACCCGCAGAACGGCAACAGACTTATTTTCAGAGTACGGGAGTTCCAGATATTCTGCAAGAAACGGATACAGAAACAGCAGCGAACAGGCGAGACCCCAGAAGTAGTTCAAGGAACCGTCCAGCCACAGTATGTTCTCGCCCAGCGCGGGGAGAAAGCAGCAGAAGCTGCAGATCCCGAAGAGCAGGACACAGGCTTCCTGTTTCCACGTACCAAGGGACAGGAGCCTCCGCGTCAGCGTACAGAGAAGCACGGCGACCAGTGCGTTCAGAACACCATAAACCGTCCGGGGCAGCATCAGAAGGAGCTGCACAAGATAATGGACGACCACCCGGCCATTGGTAACGGAGCGGTGCTCCGCCATGGATGGAATAATCTGTCCGATCTGCCGGATCCGGGTCCAGTCCTTCCAGCTGAAGCAATAGGCAAAATCGTCAGACACCATGGGAGTCAGAAAACTCAGAATCAGGACCACAAGAAAGACGATAACGCAGATTGTATAAAAGGGGCGTTTGTCACAGGTGACGGATGCTCCGTTGGTTTTTGTGTGACTCAAAGGAGGTACTTCCTTCCCGTTTAAAAGTGTCTTTATAGATGTCCCGATTATAAGGGAATCTATATCGTTTGTCAAACAGAATGGACCCGGGAACAAGAAAGCTATGGCATTTTAATCCTGAACGTGATAATATATGCCAAAGATTCTTCCGGGGGAGACAATATGCTGGATAAAATCTGGAATACAATACAGAATTCAACACTGCTGAAGCTGCTCTTCGGACTGGCTTTCGCGGTTGCTTATATTGTTACGGAGCCTACGCTGAGCAATACTTATGCGCTCTACTGCACCTATCGGATGCAGACGGTCGTGATCCTGCTGAACTATGGCCTGCTGGCCATGACCTGGCTGATAGCGGCACTGCGGCTGCTGGAGCTCCGACGGGCAAAGATCCGGTTGGACATCGGCGCGATCCTGCCATATGTTGCGCTGTATCTCGGTTTTCTCATCGCAACATTGGCAAACCCCGAAACCGGCAGCCTTGACCGATGGACGGATACCTTCTTCTATTCTATGATCCCGTTGCTTATGGCGTTCCTGTTTTTTTCACTGGATGGAGGGAGAGAGTATTATATCTCCGTCATCGCAACGGCATACCTGATCCTGGCGCTGCTGAACATTCTGTTTTACTTTTTTCCGCAGCTTTATCTCGGTGAGGCGAAGGACTGGAGAGAGGAATTCTTCCTCGGGTTTAAAAACAAGGCAGGCTGGTCCCTGATGTTGGGGGCTTTCTTTATCCTGATGGACTGGAAGCTGAACAGACAGAAGTGGAAGATGGTACTGTACTTTGTGGCGCTGATTGTGAATGTGCGGCTTGTCTGGTGCATCACGGCGGTACTCGGAACAGCGATCTTGGCCTTATATTGTATACTCCCCTTTGTCCGTAGATGGGTCCAGAAGTGGGATTTCCTCGTGTTTACCGCGATTATCCTGGTACTGTTCTGCTGCCTGATGTTCTTCCAGGATTACACGGTGAAGCTGGATCCGGTCGTTCTCTTTATTGAAGAGGTTCTGCATAAGAAGAGCAATATGTCCGGCCGTCTCCCGCTCTGGAATCTGGGTGTGCCGATCGTGATGCAGCGGCCGTGGCTGGGCGTCGGCGCACAGCTGCATCCCGGATTCATTCTGATGGCGGATGAGTACGGTGTGTGGTCCATGTACCACGCACACAATGAACTGCTGCAGACCTGGTACGAGGGGGGACTGCTGACGGTGTTCCTGGCGATAGGGATGCTGGCGTACGCGGCAAAACGATTCCGCCGTTGCAAGGATCGGAGCCTCTGCGGCATTTGCAAACTGATGCTGTTTATCATTCTGTTCATGGAACTCAGCGACAATATGCCCTATTATCTCTGGTACATCCCTGCGCTTATGACACATATCTCTGTGATGCTTTGCGACCCTGTCTGGACAAATGCGGAACACACGCCTGAAAAAGAGAACCCGGAAACACCGCAGGATGTGCTTGCGGAACTGAATGCCAGATGATATAATAACACGATTATACCTTTCAACACTTGAATGAGACGGAAGAGAGGGCCGGTAATGGTTCGAAGAACTTTTTATGAGCGTGTGATCAAGAGAATCCTGGATGTACTGCTGTCGGGTATCGCGATGCTGCTGTTTTCCTGGCTGTATGCGATCCTGGCGCTGCTCGTGCGGGTGTTTCTTGGCAGACCGGTAATCTTCTCACAGGAGCGGCCAGGGCGTAACGACCCGAAGAGCGGGAAAGAAAAGCCCTTCCGCCTGTATAAGTTTCGCTCTATGAAGAACCTGAAAGATCGCGACGGCAAAGATCTGCCGGATGATGCACGCCTCACGAAGTTTGGCCGCGTGCTACGCTCCACCAGCCTGGATGAGCTCCCGGAGGCCTGGAATATCTTCAAGGGTGACATGTCCGTTGTGGGACCGAGGCCCCTGCTGATGGAGTATCTACCGTATTATACCGAGCGGGAACACCACCGGCACGACGTGCGTCCCGGACTCACAGGCCTCGCTCAGGTGAACGGCAGGACAGCCGTGACATGGCAGAAAAAGTTTGACTATGACCTGGAGTATGTTGAGAACTGCTCGTTCCTGCTGGATCTGAAGATCCTCTTCCAGACCGTGATCAAGACCGTGAAAAGATCCGATATCTATGTAGGAAGCGCTGTCCCCTGGGGCAGGTTCGACGATATGCGGAAAAAAGAACTGGCCGAAGCGAAGGATGCTTCGAAAGGAGAGAAAGAGACATGATTTTTGCCAAGGAAGTCGGCGAATCTCTGACCTATAAATTCGCACAGGCGGCCGCAGATATGCGGGCTCACGGACGGGAGATCATCTCCCTCGGCCTCGGCGAGCCGGATTTCAAGACACCCCAGTATATCCTTGACGCGACGACAGCGGCGATGAACGAGGGTTTCACCCATTACTCCGCGACCCAGGGACTTCCAGAGTTCCGGGAACTAATTGCGAAGGACATGAATACGCGTTTCGGCGCGGAGTACAAGGCGGCGGACATCGTCGTCACCCCTGGCATCAAACCGGCGGTCTTCTTCGCCCTCTGTGCTCTGCTGGAGCCGGGGGATGAAGTGGTGCTGTTCTCCCCGTATTATGTGAGCTATCCTGCCATGGTGAAGCTGGCCGAGCCCCAGGCGAAGATTGTGAACGTTGCCCTGGATGCGGGATTCCGTCTGGATCCGGAGAAGCTGCGCGCGGCGGTAAACCCGAAAACTAAGTGCATCCTATTCAACAACCCCAACAACCCGACGGGCAAGGTCTTCTCCAGAGAGGAGATTGACCTGCTAGTCTCACTGGCAGTGGAAAACGACGCCTGGATCATCTCCGATGAGGTCTATGAAAAGCTGGTCTACAGCGGTGGAACCCAGATCGGAATCGCGAGCTATCCGGAGATCCGCGACCGCCTGATCGTCACCAATGGCTTTTCAAAGTCCCATGCAATGACCGGATGGCGTCTTGGCTTTGCAATCGGAGCACACAATGCCATCGTAAAGATCAATAAACTCCAGCAGCATGTCAATACCAATACCTGCACCTTCATCCAGAAGGGTGCCTGTGCAGTCTATACCCACGAGCCGGATCATATCGCCCCCTATGTGGACGAGCTGGAAAAGCGAATTGATTATTTTCACGCAGAGATCAACGCCCTGCCCTATATGAAGGCTGTGAAGCCCGAGGCCGGCTTCTTCTGCTTCGCCGACATCTCAGCCTCTGGGAAGGATTCCAACAGCTTCTGCGCCGATCTCCTGCAGACAACGGGAATCGCTTCGACGCCGGGGATCGCTTTCGGACCGGAGTGGGACAGCTATGTGCGCTTTTCGTTTGCTGTGCCCATGGCCACGCTGGAACGCGCCGCAGGCCTCCTGAAAGCCTATGACCCGAGAACATGAGCGGAGAAAACGATGATGACTAACTGCCGAATCCTTCTGACCCGAAGCATGCTGCCGGCAGACCTGCAATATATCCGAGACGGACTGGACCGCACGGTTGCCGGACGGTATGAACTGATCATCCCGCCAGCCTTTGACGAGGATACCCTCTGCAGGTTGGCAACGAACGCAGACGTGCTGCTGGGCCCCTTTGTGAGTGAAAAACTCCTGGCTGCGGCCCCCGGACTCCGGCTGATCCAAGTCCCCTGGACAGGAATGGACACCTTCAATTTCGATGCGACGAAGAACAGTCTCGTGCCCATTTGCAACACCCACTCTAATGCCGACGCGGTGGCAGAACTCGCCGTGGCCCTGACACTGGACCTGATCAAAAAAATCTCCTACCATGATCGCAAGATGCGGCGTGGGAACTGGAACCGTGACCAGCAGCCTCTCTCTTTGAAGTCCGGGATGATTCGCGGCAGTACGGTATGTATACTTGGCCTCGGGAACATCGGCGGACGGATCGCCGCCCTGTTCAAGGCCTTCGGCGCTGAGGTGCAGGGAACCAGCGACCGGCGCAGACCGGACGAGACTATCGGGAAAGTCTACCCGCAGGCAGAAATGACAGAGGCTGTGAAGAATGCAGACATCGTGGTGTGCACACTCCCACTGACAAGTGACACGAGGGGAAGGATAAACCGCAGTTTTCTCCTGGCGATGAAACCCGGGGCGCTGTTGGTGAATGTATCGCGCGCAGCGGTGATTGATGAGGATGCCCTTTACGAGGCGCTTGCCGATGGAAGCATTGCAGGCTTTGCTGCAGACGTGTGGTGGAATGCACCGAAGCGTGGTGAATCCGAGAGCTGGCCTTCTGCCCGTAATGCCTTTGCGGAGTTGGAAAATGTCGTGATGTCGCCCCACCGGGCTGGATTTGTGGAGGGCTGTTTCCCGCACCTGGACGGAGCAATTGAAAACATCGCGGCATTGATCCGGGGTGAGCCGCTTCACAACCTTGTAGACAGGAGCAAAGCATACTGACATGACCGAAATGGAAAAACCAGTGAATATCCTGATCCTATCCGCCGGAACACGAAACAAGGTGGTCCAGTATTTCTGTGCCTCTTTCCACCCGTTCGGCGGGCGGGTCGTGGCAACTGATGCCCAGGCGATTGCTCCGGCATTGTATGAGGCAGACGCGCACTATGTGGTGCCACGGATCGATGCATCGAACTATCTGGCTATCATTCTGGATATCTGCCGCCGGGAGAAGATCACGGGCGTGCTCTCACTCATCGATCCGGAACTCTCACTCCTCGCGCTGCACGAAGCAGAGTTCAGTGCTATTGGGGTCAGGGTTATCGGATCCGCCTATGAACTCTGTGAACGCGCACTGGACAAGATGGAGATGTACCGCTGGCTTGTGGCACACGGCTACCGCTGCGCCCGCAGCTGGACCGATATCCTGGAATTCCGCGATGCCTTGGACAGGGGAGAAGTCTGTTTCCCGGTTTTCGTGAAACCGGTCCGAGGAAGCGCTTCCATTGCCATCTCCAAGGTCTCGGATCTGGAGACGGTAGAGCTGCTCTTTGCCCACAGCCCTGGTCTGATGATACAGGAGTTTCTGAACGGTCAGGAATTTGGTGCGGACTGCTATATTGACCTCATCTCCGGCGAGCTGGTATCCATCTTTACGAAAAAGAAACTCCTCATGCGTGCCGGTGAGACTGACAAGGCGGCAAGTTACAAGGATCCGGCTCTTTTTGGACTCCTCGATCGCTTTATTCGCGAGTCCGGCTGGCGCGGGCAGATCGACATCGATATCTTCCTTGTAGGCGGAGAGTACTACATCTCCGAGGTCAATCCCCGCTTCGGCGGCGGCTATCCACATGCCTACGAGAGTGGCTGTGACCACATGAGCCTCATTCGGCGCAATCTCCAGGGCATGGCAAATGAGCGGAAGATCGGGGATTACGAAACTGGGATCATTATGATGAAATACAATGAAGTGATGATCCGGAAAGAGAACGAAATATGAAAAAAAACGTATGGATCATGAACCATTATGTCATGAACCAATATTTTAATCGTGGTGGGCGGCATTACTGGATCGCCGAAGAACTGAAGAAGGACGGGTACGCGCCTGTGGTCTTCGGATGCAACGCCATGCAGGATAAGGACGAGGACTTCTTCGAAAGCCGCCTGAAGTGGCATATCGAACGCTCACCGTCTGGTGTCCCTTATGTTCCGATCCGTTCCACCCATTATAAGGGCAACGGAATCTCGCGTGTGGAGAACATGGGTCTGTTTACATTAAACCTCCTGACCACAGCACGAGAATACGCAAAAGAATTCGGACCGCCTGATGTAGTCTACGCCTCCTCTGTTCATCCACTGACGGTCTTCGCCGGGGAGCGGATCGCCCGTCATTTCCACGTCCCAGTGATTGGGGAGGTCCGGGATCTGTGGCCGGAGACACTTGTGGCATACAGCTCAATGAAACGCAACAGCCCCATCGCAAGGGTGCTCTATGCGGGAGAAAAGCTGATGTACCGCCGTGCCGATGCTATGGTCTTTACCATGGAGGGGGCACCGGACTACATCCGTGAGCACCGCTGGGACAAGGCCCAGGGCGGACCGATTGATCTGGATCGGGTCTACAACATCAATAACGGCGTTGACATTGAGGCTTTCGACCGGAATATCCGGGACTTCCCGTATGCTGACCCCGATCTCGACGATCCCGACAGCTTCTGTGTCGTTTATACCGGCGCAGTCCGCCGGGCGAACAACCTGGGCCTCATGCTGGATGCCATGGAGTATCTCCGGGATATCCCGAATCTGAAGCTCCTGATCTGGGGTCGCGGTTATGAGATCGACGCACTCACAAAGAAGGCTGCCGAACGCGGTCTCTCCGACCGGTTCAAGTTCAAGCCCTTTGTAAACAAGCAGTATATCCCTGCGATACTCAGCAAAGCGGATGTCTGCCTTATGCACTGGGAGCGAAGTACCGTCAACAACTACGGCTACGACTACAACAAGCTCTTTGAATACCTCGCTGCAGGCAAGATCGTCTTTTCTACCATTCAGTCCGGGCACAGTCTGCTCGTGAACAAGAACTGTGGAATCGAAACTGAAGGCCCTACACCGAAGGACTTTGCCGACGGACTGCGAAGGATCTACAACATGAGCCCGGAAGAACGTGCTGTTTGGGGAGAACGGGCTCGCTCCGCGGCGGGTGACTACGACTTTCGTGTCCAGACCAAGATTCTGGAGCACATCATCGAGACCATCTGAGGAGGCGCTATGAAGTACGCACTTATTGGCTGCGGCCGTATTGCTGTTAACCACATCAAGGCCGTCGTGAACAACGAACTCGACCTTATCGCTGTCTGCGACCTGGTCCCGGAACATATTGATATCCTCTTTGAGAAGACCGGCTACACCGGTGCGCCTGCCCGTTACACGGATTTCCGGCAGATGATCTCCGAGCACCCCGAACTGGAGATTGTGGCCATTGCCACCGATTCCGGCGTCCATGCGGAGATCGCGCTGGCATGCCTGGAAGCAGGCCTCCATGTTATCGTGGAGAAGCCCATGGCCATGGCCATGGCTGATGCCGACGCCATCATCCGGAAGGCAGAGGAAACCGGACTCAAGGTTGCCGTCTGTCATCAAAATCGTTTCAATATTGCGGTTCAGCGGATGCGTCTGGCATTGGAACAGGGACGCTTCGGCCGCCTCTCCCATGGCTCCATTCACGTGCGCTGGAACCGGAACCGGGCATATTATGAGCAGGCACCCTGGCGCGGCCTCTGGGCCAGCGACGGTGGCGCGCTTATGAACCAGTGTATACACGGTATCGACCTTCTGCGCTGGATGCTGGGCGACGAGGTGGAGGAGGTCTACGGCCTCACGCGGCAGCAGTTCCATGACTATCTGGAGTGCGAGGATGTGGGCATGGCGGTGCTGAAGTTCCGTAACGGAGCAATCGCAACTGTTGAGGGAACGGTCAACGTCTATCCGAAGAATCTGGAGGAGACCCTCTATCTCTTTGGAGAGACCGGCACAGTGAAGCTGGGCGGTACATCCTGCAACAACATCGACGTCTGGGACTTCGCCGAGAGCGTAGCGGAGGACGAAGAGAACCGAGGACTGAAGGAGGCCACCTCGAATGTCTACGGAAACGGGCATACCAGCCTCTATGCCGATATGCTGTCGGCCATCGCGGAGAACCGCCAGCCCTACGTGAATGCAACAGCCGGCCGCGCAGCGTTGGAAATTGTCCTCGCTATCTACAAGAGCCAGCTTACAGGTTTGCCTGTCCGGCTCCCACTGCAGGACTTTGCGTCAACGGACATGACCGGCCTTTTCGGGAAAGGAAGCCTATCATAAGGAGCTGAAATCTATGGAATTTATCGATCTCAAAGCCCAGTATCGCGCCCTGCAGCCAGCCATCGACGCCGGAGTCCGAAAAGTGCTGGAGTCCACCCGCTTCATCGGCGGCCCGGAGGTGAAGGAGCTGGAAAACCGCCTCGCTGACTTCGTGGGACGAAAGCATTGCATCACCTGCGCGAACGGAACCGAAGCCCTCCAACTGGCTTTTATGGCCTACGGAATCAGCTCTGGTGACGCGGTGTTCTGCCCGGATATGACCTTCATCTCCTCTGTGGAGCCAGCGGTCATGCTGGGGGCTACCCCGGTCTTCTGCGATATAGACCCGGAGACCTATAATCTTGATCCCATCTCGTTGCTCAGACAGGTACAGCGTGTGGAGCAGGAAGGAAAGTGGAGACCGCGATTTGTGGTGGCGGTGGATTTCCTCGGAAATCCGGCAGACTTCGAAGCGATCAGCCGGATCTGTAAGGAACACAATCTGATCCTCATTGAGGATGCAGCCCAAGCGACCGGTGCCTCTTATCAGGGGAAGCGCTGTGGAAGCTTTGGCGACATCGCGACCACATCCTTTTTCCCGTCCAAGCCTCTCGGCTGCTACGGCGATGGAGGTGCGGTGTTTACGGACGATGATGAGATCGCAGGCCTTCTTAATTCCTTTAAGGTCCACGGGAAGGGACCAAAGGGTAAATATGACAATGTGCGCATTGGCTTGAATTCACGCCTTGATACCCTCCAGGCCGCAGTACTGCTGGCGAAGCTGGATGTGTTGGAAGAGGAGATCGAAGCGCGCCAGAGAGTGGCGGCAAGATACAATGATGCCTTCCGCGGCAAAGTCCAGATACCCGCTGTGTCCAAAGGGAACATCAGCGCCTACGCACAGTACTGTGTTTTGGCAGAGAACTCCGAACTGCGGCAGCAAGTACTGGACACAATGAAAGAGGCAGAGGTCCCGAGCCTGATCTATTATCCCAATGTCCTCCACGAACTGGATGCCTTCGCACCCTATGAAGGCGACCGGCAACTCATGGCGGCAAAGAAATACGCGGAATGCAACTTTGGCTTGCCCTTCTCTCCGTATCTGACGGAAGAGGACCAGCAGAAAGTCATTGAGGTCGTCCTCTCCGCACTGTAAAAGCCAACGGAGAAAATACAAGAAAGCAACCACCTCCGGAAGCACAGGAAATGTGCGACCGGAGGTGGTTGCATTATCTATGCGCTCATGGAACCTGTATCCAGCTTCCCAGGGTGTCGTTCCACTCCGGCGGATCAAAGGGGGCAAAGCCCGCATCGGAGAAAAAGGTAAATTCGGAGAAGAAGATCTCCCCATTGATCTCATAAAGGTCTACCCGCAGAAAGTGGAAACCGGCAGAGAGCTTCCTTGCCATGATCAGCATCGCGTCCAGCGTTTGCGGACGGACTGTCGGTTCGGAACTGTTGGGATAATTCTGGCGAAAGGGCAGAAGCTTCCAGGTGGGATCAAAGTAGTCTATGGTTTCGTTTGACATCTTGTCGTTCTGAATACTCTGGATAATGCGCGGCTCGCCTTCAAAGCAGAAAAACTTGTAGACCGGCAGCGTATCCAGCCCGAGCGACACGGCTCGATGGTCCTCCATGTAGGGCTCGGCGATGATCTTACGAGGGACATCTTTGTAAGGCCACTCCCGGTAGGTATAATAGTAGTCGTCTTTCAGAGCTTTTTTCAGATCCAGGACGGCTTTTTCGCGGTTCAGACGGCTCTTGTCGCGACAGAGGATCAGCCCCTCTCCGGAGGTGTGATTGCACTTGAGAACAAAGCGATCCGGCAGAACAGAAAAATCAATGGCTTCCGGATCGGTCCATACTCCCAGGGTTGGAATAACGTGTTCCGCACCGATCAGGGGGGAGACGTAGGCCTTGACAGCATACTTGTCCACCATGACGGTGTGAAGAGGATCCCGGTCATAGAGCTTGAGCCACTGCATCTTCTCGTTGAAGGTCTGCGGAGCCCGGAGGTTCAGATTAATGCCAAAACGCGCTTTCCAGAGCAGGCGGAGAAAAGCCTCGTCCGGGAGCCAGTTGAGCAGATGAGCACTGTTCATGTAGATCAGGATCTTCCTGGGATTGGCGGCGAGAGAACGAAGGGCATGAAGATAACGGTTCTCCGAGGATGAATGAGACATAGGAGAACTCCTTTCTGAGGGCGGATGAAGACTCTATATAAAGCATTATATCATAAAAAAGATGGAGCGGGCAATACATAGTGTGAGAGCCTGTCACATGATCGGATAATTCGGCCATGTGTTGAAATCAAAGAGACATAATCCGTGGTCGAACTGAAATAATTTTCGAGGTTCCGGAGGTCATAAAATAGGCAAAACAACGAAAGCACGAAAAGCAGTTGACGGGAGACCCAAAATTTGATAAAGTATCATACGGCAAAAAACTTTGATTTGTTTATTCTGACTGGAAACAAGGAGTGGCAAGTATGATCAGCAAAGAGGTAGTTATTGACAATCAGGTCGGCCTTCATGCCAGACCCGCGACTTTCTTTATTCAGAAGGCTAATGAGTTCAAGAGCAGCATCTGGGTAGAGAAGGAAGAGAGAAGAGTCAATGCGAAGAGCCTTCTCGGTGTTCTTTCCCTCGGTATTGTCAAAGGCACATCGGTAAAAATTATCGCTGATGGAGCTGATGAAGAAGCGGCAATCGACACGCTGTCTGCGTTGATTGACTCCGACTTTTCTGAGTGATCTGCCGCCGTTTGGCAAAATAGAGAACGAAACTGCCATTGTGGAATCCGCAAAGGCAGTTTCGCTTTTTCAGGGCTTTTCAAAGACAGGCAAGGGGGAAAAAATATGGACAGCCTGAAGCAACTGCTCCAAAAAGCAAATCAGCTGCCATTGCTGCCAGGTGTATATATCATGCTGGACGCCAAGGGCGAGGTGATCTATGTCGGCAAGGCCAAAAAGCTCAAAAACCGCGTCAGCAGCTACTTCCATGGAGACCATCTCCCCAAGGTGGCTGCCATGGTGGAGAAGGTGGCTGATTTTCAGGTAATAGTTGCGGCGAGCGAATTTGAGGCGCTGGTTCTGGAAAACTCTCTCATTAAACGGCATAAACCGCATTATAATATACTACTGAAGGATGACAAGGGCTATCCTTTTATCCGAATGGATCGGCGGGAAAACTATCCGCGGATGAATATTTCCTCCCGGGCGGAGAAAGACGGCGCAGAATACTTCGGGCCTTTCGGCGGCCGCTATCAGAGCCGGGAGATCATCGATGCCATCTCAAAAGCGCTGCTGCTGCCGGACTGCTCCAGAAGCTTCCCGAGGGACATCGGAAAGGAGCGGCCCTGTCTGAACTATCATATGGAAAAGTGCGCCGGTTGGTGCCTGAAGGACAGCAGTGAGGAGGACTACCGTATCCGCTGCGACCAGGCGGTACTGATCTTGGAAGGAAAAAGCGGCGAGCTTGTTTCAATGCTTCGGCAGGAGATGGAAAGAGCGGCAGAGGATCTGCGTTTTGAGAGAGCAGCAGAACTGCGCGACCGGATCCGGGCAATCGAGGGACTGCAGAACCACCAGCGAGTGATCGCGACAGCCTTTAATGACGTGGACGCGGTTGGTTTCCGCCGTGGCGCGAAGAGCTGTTTCACAGTACTGCATTTTGTCGGTGGGGATCTGGCCGGAAAAGATGTGGAAATGCTGGATGAGCCGTTGGAGGAAGACAGCGAGGCCGTGTCAGAACTGGTGCGACAGTATTACACTGCGGAAGGCGGAAACCAACCGAAGATTATTCTGCTACCCTGTGAAATCGAAGGCAGAGAGAACCTGGAGCAACTGATCGGAGAACTATCCGGACGACGGGTGCACATTGAGGTGCCGAAGCGTGGAGAGCGCATGCGTCTCGTGGAGAGCGCACAGCTAAACGCACAGGAGGAAATCCTCCGCCGCACGACAGCGGAGCAGCGCCGCAGCAAGACGCTGGAGTGGTTGCAAAAGGCCCTCGAACTTCCTGCTTTACCCCACAGGATTGAGGCTTTTGACATTTCCAATCTGGGAAGCATGGGTATTGTAGCGGCTATGACTGTCTTCCAGGATGGAAAACCGCGAAAGACCGCCTACCGAAAGTTCCGAATCCGCGACCTGGACACGCAGGACGATTATGCCAGCATGTATCAGGCAGTAACGAGACGATTCCAGCACTATCTGGATGGAGACGAAAAGTTTGCTCCGCTGCCGGATCTGCTGCTCATTGATGGCGGTGAGGTCCACACGGCAACGGCGGAGCGCGCGCTGGAAGATCTCGGGCTGACAGTGCCCTGTTTCGGAATGGTGAAGGACGACCGACACCGGACCCGCGCGCTGATGACGTCCGATGGAAGAGAGATCGGCATCAGCGGGAACCAGGCGGTATTTTCACTTGTCGGAAACATCCAGGAGGAGACGCATCGCAGCGCTATCACCTACCAACGGCACCTGCGCAACGAGGGCTTTGCCTCCGTGCTCGATGGTGTCGAGGGGATCGGACCGAAGCGGAAGAATGATCTTCTGCAGCACTTCCGGTCGCTCCGGGCAATCCGGGAGGCAGATGTAGAGCAACTGAAAGAAGTGCTGCCACAGAACACGGCAGAATCGGTATATCGCTATTTTCATGAGGAGGAAGTGGAAGCATGCGAGTCATCACAGGCATTGCCGGAGGGAGAAAGCTGAAGAGCCCGGACGGAGAAGCTGTACGACCCACCGCAGACCATGTCAAGCAGGCAATGTTCAACATACTGCAGTTCGATCTGGAGGGAAGGAGAATTCTGGATCTATTCGGCGGCAGCGGACAGCTTGGCATTGAGGCACTGAGCCGCGGCGCCCGGGAGGCGGTGTTCATAGACAGCGACAAGCGCTCTATCCAACTGATTCATGAGAATCTGAAACGCTGCGGCCTGGAAGGAGAGGTCCTGCGAACCGATGCACTGGCTTATCTCTCCAGAGGAGAGAAGTTTGATGTGATTTTCATCGATCCGCCCTATGATGCAGGCCTCTATTCCGAGGTTCTGGGACGGATAAATGCCGTTGACAACTTGACTGAAGGTGGTATAATAATGTGCGAAGCACGTGCCGGAACAGAACTGCCGGAGATGTCAGCACCTTATTACAAGCAGCGGGAGCGTCGGTTCGGCAATGTGAAAATTGGCATCTACAGTAAGGGCGAGCAGCAAAATGAGTGACAAGCGTATCGCAATCTGCCCGGGGAGTTTTGACCCGATTACGCTCGGGCATTTGAATATCATCCGCCGCAGCGCGCAGATCTTTGATGAGGTTGTCGTTTGTGTGATGCTCAATGCCACGAAAACCTCTCCGATGTTTACCATCGATGAGAGAGTGGGAATGGTCCGGCGTGCAGTGGTACGGTACGCGAATGTGCGGGTCGACACTGCTCATGTCCTGCTTGCAGAATACGCACGGCAGTATGATAACGCAGTGATCGTCAAGGGCCTGCGAGCGGCTTCGGACTTCGAATACGAATTCCAGATGAATCTGATCAACAAGAAGATCAACCCTGCTCTGGAGACGATGTTCCTGACTGCGAGTGAGAAGTACACTTTCCTGTCATCTTCGGTCGTGCGGGAGATGGCCACTTATGGTGCTGACCTCACTGGACTTGTGCCAAGCGAACTGATTCCGGAGATTGAAGAAAAAGCCAAGTTATGGAGGAAATCCTGATGGAGCACGGAGATGTCATTGAAATGCTGGACTCGCTGTACAGCATGATTTCAGAAGCCTGGGGAGTACCTCTGGGCAACGACAAGTGCATTATTGAGCGGGAGAAAGCGCTCGATATCATCAATGAGATCAAAGCGTCCATGCCCTCCGCACTGGCAGAGGCGAAGCGGCTTGTCGCAGCAAGGGATGAGTTCATCGGAAATGCGAAGAAAGAGGCGGAAGCCTTGCGCAAGAGTTCGGAAGAGAAAGCACGTTCCATGATTGATGAGCAGGAGATTATCCGCATCGCCAGATCCCGGAGCGCGGAGATGATCTCGACGGCCGAGGCCAAGAGCGCAGAGCTGCGGCGGGTTGCCGGAGATTATGTTGATGATGTCATGCGCCAGGCAGAAGAGAGCCTTCGCAACTCTCTTGAGACCATTCAGTCAGCTCATGGCGCTGTGCGTACGGCTAATGGGAACAGACCGGTCGTTTCCTCCTCGAGAAGAGAGCGCGAGCCAGAGGAGAAGGACTTTATCTCCTTTCAGTAATCAGAATCAGACAACTGAATCAAAGATTCAGATGGAGACCGCCTTTACAGGGCGGTCTTTTTTTGCACAAAATGACGAATTGAAAAAAGAAGAAAAGTAGGCCTTGATTTTTCCCGGTATCTACCCTATAATAGTGGAGCATAGTGGTGTAAAGTGGTGAATTGTGGGAGAGAAAGGGTGAAAACCGTGACGGGTGAGTACCAGCATGCGCTTGACAACAAGGGCAGGATCTTTATCCCGGCCAGGCTCAGGGAAGAGCTCGGGCAGGCGGTTTTTATTACCCTGTCGATGGACCGGTGCCTAAGCGTTTACAGCAAGGAAAACTGGGACAGCCTCACGGAAAAGGTAAACGCCCTGCCCTATGTGCGACAGCGCAAGATGAGGCCCCTTTTCGCTTACGCGGTACGCTGTGATCTTGATGCGCAGGGGAGGGTTCTTCTGCCACAGAATCTTCGGGACTGGGCCGGCCTTACGAAGAACGTTACGATCGTCGGATGCAACAATCACGCGGAGCTCTGGAACAGCGACAGCTGGCGTGCTGTGTTTGAGGCGGAAACTGCTCCGGAGAACATCGCTGCGGTTCTTGAGGAACTGGAGTTCTGATGGCAGAACATGTTTCAGTGCTGCTGGAGGAAGCGGTCGAAGGGCTGAAGATCCGCCCTGATGGAATTTATCTGGACGGCACATTGGGGTTGGGAGGACATTCCGCCGCGATTGCCGGACGGCTTACAACCGGACTGCTGATCGGCGTGGATCGGGATGAGACCGCTATCAAGAGAGCCGGAGATCGCCTGAGGTGCTTCGGGGAACGGATTAGACTGGTACACGGGAGCTTTGCCATGCTGGGGGATATCCTGGACAGTCTGGAGATCCAGGGTGTCGACGGCATGCTGTTTGATCTTGGCGTGTCCTCACCGCAGCTGGATGAGGCAGAACGCGGCTTTTCCTATCGCATGGATGCACCGCTGGACATGCGCATGGATCAGACCCAGGGGAAAACAGCCTGGGATGTTGTTAACCACTATGAAGAGGCGGAACTGAGCCATATTTTCTACACCTATGGGGAAGAGCGATATGCCCGTCGCGTCAGCGCTGCGATTGTGAAGAGCAGGGCTGAGCAGCCGATTGATACGACGCTGCAGCTTGCAGATATCATCCGAAGCGCTATGCCGGCTGCAGCTCTCAGAGAGAAGCAGCACCCGGCCAAACGCTGCTTTCAGGCGATTCGTATCGAGGTCAATGATGAACTCGGTGAAGTAGAGCAGATGATGCGTTCAGCTCCGGACAGGCTGAATCCGGGCGGACGGCTCTGTGTCATCTCTTTCCATTCCCTGGAGGACCGCATTGTGAAGCAGGGAATCGCTGTCAGAGAACATGGCTGCACCTGCCCACGGGAAGCACCTGTCTGCACCTGCGGGTTCCGGCAGACCCTGAAAACAATTACTAGAAAGCCGATTCTGCCAAAACCGGAAGAATGCGCTGCAAATCCGAGAGCGAGAAGCGCCAAACTCCGAGTGGCAGAGCGAGTATAGAAAATGAAACTCAAAACACTGATTGAGCGACTTGAGATCGTTGCCCTGAACGCAGATCCGGAGACAGAGATCAAGGGAATCAGCTACGATTCCAGGAAAACAAAAGAAGGGGATCTGTTCGTGGCAGTCCGCGGCTTTGAAACAGACGGACACCGGTTTATTTCTAAGGCGATCGATAAGCATGCCGCCGTCATTCTATGCGAAACACCGCCGGAGCAGAGTGTTCCCTATATTCAGGTCGCAGACAGCCGCCTGGCATTGGCGCTGTGCAGCGCGGTATTTTTTGGAGAGCCGTCTTCCGGGATGCGGATGATCGGAATCACCGGCACCAGCGGTAAGACCTCGGTCAGCATGCTGCTCAAGCATGTATTGGAGGAGAGCTGCGGTGCGAAGGTGGGGCTGATTGGAACAACCGGTATTCTGATCGGACAGGAGGAGATCCCCTCTGACTTCACAACGCCGGAAAGTCTGGAGCTGCATCAGCTGTTCCGCCGAATGGCGGATGAGGGATGCACACATGTGGTGATGGAGGTCTCTTCCCATGCACTGGAACTACGGCGCGTGGCAGGGATCGAATTTGATACAGCCATTTTTACCAATCTCTCACAGGATCACCTGGATTTCCATGGGACGATGGAGCGCTATGCTGAGGCGAAGAAAAAAATCTTCTCCCAATGCAGAGCGGCATGGGTCAATGCGGATGATCCATGGACCCCGTTCTTGACGAAGGCAATCCCGTGCCAGGCCCGACATTTCGGCGTCCGTGAAGCGTCTCAACTTCGGGCAGAACAGATCCGGCTGTATCCGGACAGAGTCTGCTTTAGGGCCATGTATGAGGATGAAGCTGTTCAGACCGAGCTGCATATTCCGGGGGCGTTTTCCGTATATAATGCGCTTGCGGTGATAGCCGCGGCACTCTCAGAGGGGATTTCGCTCAACGACAGCGCAAAAGCACTGCAGACTGCCCACGGAGTGAAGGGAAGACTGGAGTCTGTCCCCACTGACGGCAACTACCACATCCTGATTGACTACTCCCATAAGCCGGACGCACTGGAAAAGGTGCTCCGCAGTCTTCGGGAGTCTACACCGGGAAAGCTGATCTGCCTCTTTGGCTGCGGCGGAGACCGGGACCGGCTGAAACGTCCTCTGATGGGAAAGATTGCAGCGGACCTTTCGGACTTTGTGATCGTTACCAGCGACAATCCCAGGACGGAAGATCCTGAAGCGATTATTGATGAGATCCTGCCGGGATTCCAAGACACGACCACCCCCTGGCTTCGGATCTGTAACCGCGTTGAAGCTATCCACAGAGCGATTGACCTGGCGGAGGACGGCGATGTCATTCTCCTGGCGGGAAAGGGACACGAGACCTATCAGATCATCGGGCACACCAAGCACCATATGGACGAGAGAGAAATCGTCGCCGATTACCTGAGAGAAAGAGAAAAGAGATGAGACCATGACGATACAGATGCTTTGCGCATTTACCATTGCATTCCTGTTTGTGACGGCGTTCGGAAAATGGTATATCCCATGGCTGGAAAAAGAAAAAGCCGGACAGGAGATCAAAGCACAGCTTGTCCAGCACTCGGGGAAGAGCGGTACACCGACCATGGGCGGCGTCATGTTCATTCTCGGTGAGATCCTGGTATGTCTGACGCTGGGATTCCCGGGAATGCTTCAGGGGCACTTTGAACACATCTTTGTTCTTCTGTTTGCACTGGTATTTGGAGCGATCGGCCTTCTGGATGACAGCCAGAAGATCCGAAAGAGACAGAATCTCGGCCTCTCCACCAGAGCCAAGTTCCTGCTCCAGCTGGTCGCAGCACTGATCTTCCTGTTCCTGATGATCCGGATGGGTTTCCTTCATACGGCTCTGTATCTCCCGCTCTCGGGAAAGACCGTTCTGGTCCCACCTGTTCTCTTCTACGTGTTTGCGGTTTTTGTCATTGTCGGAACCGTGAATGCCGTGAACATTACGGACGGTGTCGACGGTCTGGCAACAGGAACCTCCATCCCGGTATTCCTGTTCTTTGTACTGGTTTCGTTTGCGTGGGGAAGAGAATATCTCCAGTTGGGACTGTTTGCCTCTGCTATGGTCGGCGGCCTCATGGGCTTTCTTGTTTATAACTTCAATCCCGCCAAGGTCTTCATGGGAGACACCGGCAGCCTGTTCCTGGGAGGCGCCATCGCGGCAATGGCCTTTGCCTATGATATACCGCTGATTTTGATTCCGCTTTGTGTCATGTTCATTATTGAGACCCTCTCAGATATTCTGCAGGTCGGGTACTTCAAGATGACACATGGGAAAAGAATCTTCCGTATGGCGCCGTTTCACCATCATCTGGAACTGGGCGGATGGACTGGCAGAAAGTGGAAAGAGAAGGAGATCTTCGTGCTCTATACAGGTGTATCGCTGCTGTGCATGGTCTTTTCTTTCCTGATTGTATTTGAGAGGTTTTAAATTTTGGCCAAGAGATTTATACTCACCTGCGGCGGAACCGCAGGGCATATCAATCCCGCGATCGCTGTAGCACAGCGGTTGCGGGAACTTCTTCCCGACTGCAGGATTCTGTTCCTCGGCGCAGAGGGAAAAATGGAAATGGAGCTTGTGCCGAGAGAAGGGTTTGAAATCCATCCTCTCCGGGTGACCAATCTGAGTCGCGGGCATCATCTCGCAGATGTCGGACACAATATTGCCACGTTGAAAAACGTGATTGAGTCCGGGCATGAAGCGAGAAGGATCCTGAAAGAATACAGACCGGATGCCGTGTTGGGAACCGGTGGGTATGTCTGCTATCCGGTGCTCCATGAGGCGGCAAAGCTGGGGATCCCGACTCTGATTCACGAGAGCAACGCGGTTCCGGGGCTGACAACGAAGCTGTTGGCGGAGCAGGTGAACTGTGTTCTCCTCGGTTATGAGGAGAGCAGACAGCACTACCCCAGGGTTGCAGACCTCAGGGTGACGGGGACACCGGTTCGAGGGGCGTTTCATAGGTATACCAGGGAGCAGGCAAAAGAGGAACTCGGGATTCCGCGTGACATGCCGCTGGTGGTGTCGATGTGGGGATCGCTTGGCTCCGGGCACATGAACGAAACCCTTGTGCGGATGCAGCCGCTGTTGAGAAATCAGACGCAGTTCCGCCTGATCCATGCTACGGGAAGCCTTTATTACAAAGATGTCATGGCAAAGCTCACAGAAGCCGGCGTTGACCCGGCTGAGAGCAATGCGGATATCCGGGAGTATATCTATGATTCGGCACGGGTTCTGGCTGCAGCGGATCTGGTGCTCTGCCGGGCCGGAGCCTCCACGCTTTCTGAGCTGAGCAGCATGGGAAAGCCCGCACTGATTGTTCCTTCACCGAATGTCACCAATCACCATCAGGAGAAAAACGCCCGTTTGGTAGAAAAGGCGGGGGGTGCAAGGGTCCTGTTGGAAGGGGAGTTTGACGAACAGAGCTTTCTGGAGGAGATTCGTACACTGCTGAAGGACACCGAAAAGCTGCATGCTATGTCCGACAGTATGCACAGGCTGGCCGTTCCCGATGCACTGGAGAAGATCGTGGAAGCAGTAATTGAATACGCTGGAAAAAACAAAGAAGAAAAATAAGCTTTTCCTATAGCGAAAAACATGGTATAATCAACAGACCGTATTCATACGGTCTGTTTTTTCACTCCTCAATCTGACAGTAGTCGAATGAATGTATAAAAAGGCGGGAGAGTGCCTATGGCATCCAAAAACTGGAAAGAGCGCCTGAACCTGGCGGCTCTCACTGATGAGTCCCAGGAGGAATACCTCCGTGCCAGACGCCGCAGGGGTTTCAGCAGACCGCTGATCTTCGTCGTGGTGATCGTGGCGTCGATTTTCGTCCTGAGTCTTTTTTTTCGTGTTGAAGACATTCAGGTGGAGGGCAACACCCACTATACCGATGAAGAGATTATCCGAGCCATTGATATTGAAGAGGGCGACAACCTCTTCTTCTTTGATCGGTTTGCAGCGATCAGCAGGGTCTTCTCCAAGCTTCCATATATTGAAGAAGTAACGTTAAAGCGGGCTCTCCCCAACAGGATTACCATCTCGGTGGCAGAGAGCCGGGCTATGGCCTATCTGATTCTCGGTGATGAGGAATGGACCATGGATCACAACTGCAAGATCTTGGGCAAAGCAGCAGAAGGAGAGACAGCAGAGCTGGTCCCGATCGTGAACTTCGATCCTGGAACGCTCTTTATCGGAGAGCGGCTCACTACGGCAAACGGACAGGAGGACCCCGTCGATTATCTCAACGAAATCCTGATCCAGATCGAAGGCCGCAATATGGCTCCAGACATCGACCGGGTCGATTTTGACAACCCAAACAGCCCGGAAATCGTCTATAACGGACGCTTTACCTTCGTCCTTGGGAGATATTCACAGGTGAGCCAGAAATTTGCAATTCTCTCCGGCACACTCCAGACCCTGAAGGCCGGCGATGCCGGAGTGGTGGATCTGTCCGACGGAATCAGAGCGGTTTTCAGCCCGAATTAAAGAACCAACAGCCCCTGGAAAGCTTCTCCCGGGGCAATTTTATCGAAGGGGAAGATATCTGAAGCGGCAAAAATTACAAACTGATTACAAAAAAGTTGCCTGAAAATGAAAAAAACTATTGACCTTCGATGAAAAATGTAATATTATAGGGGACACAAAGACAAAGTGTTACACGCTTATTGCGTTGTCGAGTCAGACAGGAGGCACATGATATGGATTTTAAGGCCGAAGCTGGTCCGGAGAACGTCGTTACAATAAAGGTCATTGGTGTCGGCGGTGCCGGCAATAATGTTGTCAACCGTATGGTGAAGGACGGCACTCAGGGTGTCGAGTTCATCGCGATCAACACAGATAAGCAGGCCTTGGCAATTTCCAACGCGGATCAGAAGATCCAGATCGGTGAAAAGATTACAAAAGGCCAGGGGGCAGGTTCTGACCCTGAAGTTGGGAGACGCGCTGCGGAAGAAAGCCGCAACGCCATTACGGCTGTTCTGGAAGATACGGATATGGTGTTCATTACCGCCGGTATGGGCGGAGGCACCGGAACCGGTGCTGCACCGACGGTGGCGGATATTGCGAAGGAAGCCGGAATCCTGACGGTCGGCGTCGTGACGAAGCCGTTCAAGTTCGAGGGTAACCGCAGAATGGTGACGGCAAATGCCGGTATCCAGGAACTGCTCGGGAAAGTGGACTCCCTCCTGATCATCCCAAATGATCGTTTGAAGTATGCAACAGATCAGAAGGTTACACTGGCGAATGCGTTTGAGATTGCGGATGATGTGCTCCGCCAGGCTGTTACCAGCATTTCGGACCTCATCAAGAACACCGGGTTCATCAATCTGGACTTTGCCGATGTCACCTGCATTATGAAGAATGCCGGTTATGCCCACATGGGTGTAGGCCACGCGGCCGGCAAGGGCAAGGCGGAAGAAGCGGCACGAATTGCCGTTGCCAGTCCCTTGATGGAGACCTCCATCAACGGCGCTCACGGCGTCCTCATCAACATCACCGGCTCGTCTGACATGGGCCTGGAAGATGTAGAGGCAGCTGCTGATCTGGTTCAGGAAGCCGCCCATCCCGATGCCAATATTATCTTCGGCGCCAGCTTCGATGAGAGCATGCAGGATGAAATCCGTGTTACGGTGATTGCAACCGGTTTTGAAGAAGGTGCTGCGCAGGCAGCTGCAGCAGAAAAGGCTGCCGCGGCACGCAAGGCAGCTGCCGTCTCTGAGCCCGAGATCCAGGCAGCGGTCACGCCCCCTGCGCCCGCTGCGCCGACGGCACCCACTGTTCCGCCGGTCTTTAAGAAGGCTGCCGCGGCCATGCCTCCTGTTGTTCCCGCGGCAAGCGCTGCGACGGAGACCAAAGCAGAAACGGAAACTGCAGATGAGCCTGAAGAGGATCCGTTTGACAACATTTTCAAGATCTTCAATACCAAGTAAATCCAGGATTGATGCCTCGGATGAGAGGCTGATACTTGCACAATAACGAAAGCTCCTCCCCCCTCAGGAGGAGCTTTTGTATACGATAACCTGTATATTCCGGGAGAGCCGAGAGTGAAACGACTGTTCAAACTGATTGGGAGAGTGTTCCGATATTATAATTACAGACAGATTCCGATTGCCGCTGCTGCCTTGTGCTATTACATGACGATGACGGTGTTCCCGCTCATCATCTGTCTCTATACACTGCTGGGCCAGAACTACGGTCAGGCGATGCGGATCCTGTCTTTCGCCGAAGAATTCCTGAGCCACGATACAATGGAGACCATCCGTACATTCCTGAATTATGTAGCGAATAACCACAGCATGGGGATGGCTTTGGCAGGTGTGACCGTTCTGGTTACCTCTGCTTCTGCCGGCGTCAGAAGCATGCAGGTGACCATAGGACGGCTGCAGGGGGGGCAGCGCTATCCGGGGATCGGCGGCTTTATCTTCAGCCTGTTTTTCGCCATTGTGTTTCTGGCGGCGACCTGGTTTGCAATTATCGTTCTGTTTACCAGCAGAGGCCTGTTGGAACTGCTGAATACGAGGATCCAGTTTATCGATATCAGCGGCAGCTGGTTCTGGTTTAAATATGTTCTTCTGGCAGTTATCATGTTCCTGTTTATCTGGGTGATTTACCGTGTCTCCAGAAAGAAGCATATGCACTATTCCACCTGGCCGGGTGCCATTCTCGCAACAATAGGAATTGTTGGCACAAGCCTGATTTTCTCAGCATTCATCGCCGCGTCGGCGAGATATTCGCTGGTTTACGGATCGCTGGCATCCGTGATACTGCTTATGTACTGGATGTATCTGATCGGCCAGGTGATCTATATCGGGGCTGCGTTTAATATTGCACTGAGAGACCTCAGACAAATGGAGAAGAAAACAAGATGAAGACAGAGAAAACAATGTGGGTTGCAGACCACTGGCAGGACTACGAGCTGCTGGATTGCTCCTGTGGTGAAAAGCTCGAACGCTGGGGAGACGTCTATCTGGTGCGGCCGGACCCACAGGTAATCTGGGATACCCCGAGAAAAAACAGACACTGGCAGACGCGAAATGCACGCTATATCCGGAGCGAGAGCGGAGGGGGCAGTTGGGAAAAAGGAAGCATTCCCGAGGCCTGGGAGGTCAAATACGGCGAACTCCGCTTCCGCGTCAAGCCAATGAACTTTAAACATACAGGCCTGTTTCCGGAACAGGCGGCGAACTGGGACTGGGTCATGACAAAAATCCGTTCAGCAGGAAGGCCGGTTCGGGTGTTGAACCTCTTCGCCTATACCGGCGGGGCTACGGTCGCGTGCCTGAAGGCCGGCGCTGAGGTTTGCCATGTGGACGCTGCGAAGGGAATGGTCGCCTGGGCAAAAGAAAATGCATCCGTCAGCGGTGTGAGCCGCGCACCAGTGCGCTGGATCATCGATGACTGTGCCAAGTTTGTGGAGAGGGAAATCCGGCGTGGCAAGCGGTATGACGCGATCATCATGGATCCACCCTCCTATGGCCGGGGGCCGGGGGGCGAAGTGTGGAAGCTGGAACAGAGCCTGTGGCCATTTGTCTCTTTATGCTCAGGCGTCCTGTCAGAGAATCCGCTGTTTCTGCTCGTCAACTCCTATACCACGGGTCTTTCTGCGTCAGTGCTGAGCTATGTGACTGAGAGTGTTTTCCGGGAACGCTTCGGCGGCGAGGCGGAGAGCAGAGAGCTCTGCCTTCCAGTGACAGACAGCGGTCTTTATCTGCCCTGCGGCGCCAGCTGCAGATATGAATTCTGAGTGAAACTAAGTAATCAAGAATCCCGCACCCCATGAGACGCACATAATGCACATGGGCTGCGGGATTCTTAATGCACGGTCTGTTACCTGCTGCGTCTGCAGCGGATGAAGACACGGTCTTCTTCTGATAAAGCGGAGAATTCTGAAAATCCGTGTTTCCCCAGAAGCTCTGAGAGCCACGAGATGCTGTGAGCATACTCAATGTGCTCCTCACGGCTGCGCCGCCACAGTTTGCCCTCCGGGGAGAAGAGGTCCATACCATAGACCAGGGCGTCCATCTCCGGATCAAAATCTGCACGCCAGAGACAGAATACATTGTTATCCTCATCGACAAAAGTGTCACCGTCCAGGGCGGCGAGGTATTCCGGCGAGCGGACGTCGAAGAGAAAGAGACCACCGGGACGGATGAAAAGGTGCAGCCGGTGGAACAAAGCGTCCAACTGCTCCGGGGAGAGGTAGTTAATCCCCTCCAGAGAACAGAAAGCTGCGTCAACTGTGCCGTAGAGATCCAATTCCGCGGCATCCTGCAGGAGGAAAAGAGGCGGAATCGGGAGTGCAGAGCACTTCTCGCGTGCCTCCATCAACATCTGCTCGGAGGCGTCCACCGAAATCATCTCATAACCGCGCTGTGACATTTCAAGGCTCAAGCTGCCCGTACCGCAGCAGAGATCCAGAAGCAGATGAAAAACGCCGCCGTCCTCGCGAAAGGCCTGCTCATACCGGTCGGCGAAGGCATGATAATCTACGTCGGCGGTCAGCCTGTCGTAATAGACGGCGAGAGCCTCGTAGCAGCTCATTTCCCTTCACCCTCCAGTCGGCCAAATACCAGATCATACCCGCCTGCGCCGTATTGGAGAGAACGGTTGACCCGGCTGATGGTGGCACTGGAAGCACCCGTCTCGGCGAGAATCTCGTTATAGATCTTTCCGTCATGCAGAGCCCGGGCAACCTGATAACGCTGCTCCATGGCGCTGAGTTCGCTCATTGTACAGAGGTCTTCAAAAAACTTCAGACATTCTTCCGTTGTCCGGAGGGAGAGAATGGCCTCGTATAGGGCGGGATTGTGCTCGCGCTTTGCACGTGTGTTCATAGACACCTCCTGAGACAATTATGATAAATCATTTTACTTCATTTCACTAAAAAAGTAAAGTTATGAATTCGCCTTTTTCTTTCCCGTTTTCACTTTCCGACCGTTGTTGACAGCAGTGGGGTGATATGATAAGATGCGCTTTGCAAATCAGATTAAACCAGAGAAAGGCATATCGGATGAGTATAGCTTTTGAACCAAAAAGAAAAATCTTCACTCTGAAGACCGATCACAGTATGTATCAGATGATGATCGGGCCGGAGAATTATCTGCTCCATACCTATTATGGCCGCCGCTGCGGCGATGCGTTTGACTATCTCCATCTGGAGCGGGACTGCGGGTTCTCCCCTAACCCTTATGCGCTTGCGGCCGGACGAGGCTTTTCCCTGGATACGATGCCACAGGAATACAGTGGCTCCAATGGTGGCGACTTCCGTATACCGAGTGTCCTGCCAGAGACAGATGAAGGAATCCGGGGTGCCGACCTTCGCTATGTGAAGCACGAAAGTCGAAGAGGAAAATACAGACTTGACGGTTTGCCGGCGGCATTCGGCGGAGAAGAGGAAACGGAGACCCTCAGCATCACGCTTGCGGATGCGGCCACCGGCCTCGAGGCGGAGCTGCTGTACGGCGTCTTTGAGCATGCGGATGTAATCACAAGAGCGGTGCGCTTCCGCAACGCCGGGAAGAGTCCCGTCGTTCTGCGTAAAGCCGCCTCGGCCTGTCTCGACCTGCCCTTCGGCGACTGGGATCTCCTCCATTTCCATGGCCGCCACGCCATGGAAAGACAGCCAGAGCGTGAGCCCGTCACAGCCGGCATCAAGGTTCTCTCCTCCGAGCGAGGCTATTCCAGTCACCAGCACAACCCCTTCGCCATCCTCTGTGAGCGCGGTGCCGGAGAAGACCAGGGTGAGTGCTATGGCATGATGCTGTGCTATTCCGGCAACCACCAGACTGAGGTGGAGCTGGACCAGACCGGCTTGGTGCGTGTGGTCTCCGGTATCGGGGAGCGCCATTTCAGCTGGAAGCTCGAGCAGGGGGCCTCCTTTGATACGCCGGAAGTCCTGATGAGCTTCACCGACGAGGGCCTTGGCAAACTCTCACGGATCTATCACCGCTTTATTCGCCACAACCTCTGCTGCAGCAAATGGACGGCGAAGAAGCGGCCGGTCCTGCTCAACAGCTGGGAGGCGGCATATCTCGACATCGACGAGGAAAAGATTCTGCACCTTGCAGAGAACGCCAAAAAACTGGGGGTTGAGCTGCTGGTGCTGGACGACGGCTGGTTTGGTGAGAGGGACGAGGACAATAGAGCGCTGGGAGACTGGACACCAAGTCCCCGGAAGCTCCCGCACGGGCTGAACGGCCTGATTCAAAAGGTCAACGAGTTCGGTCTCCGCTTCGGACTGTGGATCGAGCCGGAGATGATCAGTGAGAATTCCAGGCTCTATCGCAGTCATCCGGACTGGGCTCTGAAAGTGCCAGAACGGCAGCCTTCTATCGGACGCGAGCAGATGGTTCTCGACCTGTCACGGCCGGAAATCGCCGAGTGGATGTACAAGACGGTGGCCAGACTCCTGCGAGAGAACAACATCGAATACATCAAGTGGGACATGAATCGCAGTGTGACGGATCTTTACAGCCCGGCGCTCCCTGCCGACCGGCAGGGAGAAACAGCCCACCGGTACATGCTCGGGCTTTATAATGTGATGGACCGGCTCACCACCGAATTCCCCAATGTTCTGTTCGAGGGCTGTGCCGGCGGTGGCGGACGATTTGATGCCGGCATGCTGGCCTACTGCCCGCAAATCTGGTGCAGCGATAACACTGATGCCATCGCACGGCTGCAGATCCAAAGGGGAACATCCTACGGATACCCTGCTTCCGCGATTGGTGCTCATGTCTCGGCATGCCCTAACCACCAGACCGGACGTACAGCTCCCTTTGGAACGCGCGCGGCGGTTGCGATGGCGGGAACCTTTGGTTATGAGCTGGATCCGGCAAAGTTGTCTGAGGAGGAGCAGGAAGAAATCAGAAAGCAGATCAGCCGCTTTCATGAGGTCGAAGATCTGGTGCGGGAAGGAGACTATTACCGCCTGACAGAAGAAAACCCTCGCTTCACAGCATGGCAGTTTGTGTCAGAGGAGAAGAAAAAAAGTCTCTTCACCCTTGTGCTGACTGAGCCGGCGGGGAACCCGTTACCGCTCCACACAAGACTGAAAGGACTGCACCCCGAACAATGCTATCGTCTCAAATGGGTCGAATATGCAGGCTGCCGCAACTGGACCGGGGACGAGCTGCCGCAGAGCCTCTCCGGTGCGGCCCTCATGTACGGAGGACTGACCTTCCCCAGAATGTACGGAGATGATCCATCCGTCCAGATCCTTCTGGAAGCAGAATGAAGTCACCGGAACAGGGAACGAGAGAAGACAGAACAGAGAAAAACCACGCCGACTGCTGGTGAAACCGCAGGCTGGCGTGGTTTTTCTGTTTATTAAAGAAATAACTAAGATTATTATTCGTTGGTATAGTTGTCGAAATAGCCCTGGATATAGACAATGGGGGTGCCCTTGTCGCCGGACCCGGAGGTCAGGTCGCAGAGCGAGCCAATCAGGTCGGTGAGACGGCGGGGCGTAGTGCCCTCGGAGACCATATTGCCGACGAGACTGTCACCAGTCTTTGCGCGGATCTTCGCCTCAATCGCAGAGCGAAGCTCTTCGCCGGAGAGATTGCCGAACTCGTTGTCGGCAAGATACTTGAGCTTGAGCTCATTGGGTGTTCCCACGAGACCTTTGGTATAGCCGGGTGAGACGACGGGGTCGGCCAGCTCCCAGATCTTGCCGACGGGATCCTTGAAGGCGCCGTCGCCGTAGACCATAGCTTCGATCTGCTTTCCGGATGCCTCACAGAGGTAGCGGCTGATCGCTTCGGCAACTGCGGTGCAGTCTCTGGGGAACAGCTTGACAGTATCCTCGGTGGCTTTATTGGAACCCAGCAGCCCATATTCCGCATTATAGCCGCTGCCGTCCACGGGCGCGTTCAAAATGTCGTCGAGACCGAGCACAGTCTTTGCACCGGCGGCCCTGAGAAGACGCTTGGAGCGTACACGGGTGTGAATGTCGCAGGTGATGACCGTATCAGTGTAGTCCAGCAGCGAGGTGACCTTGTTACCGAAAAATACTTCAACCTCGCACTTTTCTCCGCGAATCAGATCGGAGTAGAAATCGATATAGTCAACACCGGTGAAGGGATGGACAATATGACCGAAGAAAGAACGGAACTGGTCGACAGTCAGGACATCTCTGAAGGGGTCGACCCCAGCTTCATCCAGACGGTCCCAGTCCACCAGATGGTTGCCGACTTCGTCCGAAGGATAGGAGAGGAGAAGGACAATCTTCTCACAGCCGGCTGCCATGCCACGCAGCAGCAGCGAGAAGCGGTTGCGGCTCAGAATGGGGAATGCGACACCGACGGTACCGCCGCCGGTCTTTGCACGGACATCTTTGGCAATCTGTTCGACGGAGGCATAATTCCCCTGCGCACGGGCGACGACGGATTCGGTCACGGCGACGATATCCCGGTTTGCGGGAGCAAAACCAGCTTCCTTCCAGGCAGCCTGCACGGAGTCAGAGACGATTCTGGCTATATCATCGCCCTGGCGGATGATCGGTGCGCGAATGCCGCGCACGACAGTTCCTATGGTTCTCATTTCTGAAATAGCTCCTTTGCGCTTGCAACTAAAATTTATACGCGGGTATTATACATTTCTGACAGAAAGAAGTAAAGCAAAAAATCATGAAAGAGTTCAGCAGGCTTCAATCTCCTTGATGTTATACTCGTTGCCTGTGACAAGAAAGGTGTTCCCGCTTCCACAGTACGGACAGATTTTCCCCTGCGGTATGGTAGGATAGGTCTGACGGCAATCCTGACAGTAGGTGACGGCGTGGATGGGTTCAATCTTCAGTTCAGTCTCCTGAAACAGCTCTGTTTTCTTCCGGGCGAAGAGCCAGAAATCCGAGAGGTATTCCGGAATAATACCGCTGACCTCACCGACCTCCAGCGTGATGGAGGCAACTTCCTTCAGATCGTTCTCTGCGGCGAGCTTCTCTACCGTGTCAATGACATAATAGATGGTACCCAATTCATGCATGGGCATTGATCCCCCCTTTGGAGCTCCCGAATGCAGTTTTGTATCATAGCATATCCAGGTGGATTTGTCACGCACAGCCTACGAAAACTGTGTGATTCTGTGTGAAAAACCAAAGAACGTTCCAACAAAACGCCGGAAATGTAAAAAAGATTTGCACAGTGTGGAAAACTATGGTATCCTGTGAACTGAAAAAGAGTTGAGAGGGGGCTTTCCGATGGCGTCTGGAACAAAAGAAGCGTTGGCATCCGCACTGAGACAGATGATGACAGTCAAGCCGATTGACAAGGTAACGGTGAAGGATATCGTCGAAATCTGCGGTGTAAATCGGCAGACATTTTATTATCACTTTGACGATGTGGACGACCTGCTGGAGTGGGTGTTTGAGCAGGACTCGGACCGGGTCTTCCCGAAGGAAGTTAAGGCAAATCACTGGATGGAAGACATGATGGGCTATTTTGACTATCTGGTTTCCAACAGTGCTTTCACGCTGAACGTGTACAATTCCACCAGCAGGCTCTATATGCTGCGGTATCTGAAGGCACGTATGCAGGAGTGCATTCGAAGCTACGCGGAGATTGCCTCTGAGGGGAAAAATATTGACCGTCAGGATTTCGAATTCGTTGTCGGGTTCTATGCCAACTGCGCCATCGGGTTTATTTCCCAGTGGATGGATATGGGGATGCAGCTGCCGAAGGAATTCACGAGAGAACGGATTCTGCGTGTGATGGAACAGAGCGTGGAGAACATGCTCGGCCGATTCACCACACCGAAGTGAAGTATAGAAGCAGTTACTGAGTAAGGTGCAGCAGAACAGCACCCCGCCGCAGGCGGGGTGCTGTTCTGTTCAATTGATACGGCGGCGAGCCTCGGAGAGCATGAGCTTGATGCGATTGAGCTGATTGACTTCGCTGGCGCCGGGATCGTAATCGACGGCTGCAATGTTGGCGTTAGGATAATTGCGGCGCAGGGATTTGATGACGCCTTTTCCGACCACATGGTTCGGCAGGCAGGCAAAAGGCTGTATACAGACAATGTTGTCGACACCCTCGGTAAGCAGCTCGGCCATTTCGCCGGTGAGAAACCAGCCTTCGCCGTACTGATTTCCCAGCGAAAGGAACGGCTTTGCAAGCTCTGCAATCTGCTCAATGGGCATGGGAGGCTTGAACCGCCGACTGTGCCGGAGAGCCTGCAGCGCGGGCGCACGGATGGCGCGGATGGCGCGAACCCCAAGCCAGGCGGTGGCAGAGGAGGTCCAGGGCTTGCCGAGAAACTTGTGTCGATAGTCATTGTTATAGACGCAGTAGTTGAGAAAGTCCATCAGGTCCGGTACAACGGCTTCCGCACCTTCCTGTTCCAGAAGATCTACCAGGTGGTTGTTGGCGAGGGGCATATATTTGACAAGAATCTCACCGACGACACCGACGCGCGGCTTGCGCAGCGTTTCGTGGATTGGCAGCACATCGAAGCGGCAGACGATTTCCCGGCAGAGATCTGCGTAGGTCTCCCGGCTCTTTCCGATGAGAGAGGCGATGCAGCGATCCCTCAGTTCGACATGGAGCGCGTTCGCAGCCCCGGGAATCTGTTCATAAGGACGGACACGATAGAGACAGCGAAGAAATAGATCCCCATAGACGATGGCCTTGCCCGCACTGAGAATCAGCGGGGCCGAGAGATGAAAACCCTCATTCTTCTCCATGCCGTTGGCATTGAGGGAAATAACCGGGATGTGGGAGAGGTCGGCCTTGTCCAGCGCGCGGCGGATAAAACTCACATAGTTGCTGGCACGGCAGCAGCCGCCGGTCTGAGTCATGATGATGGCGAGGCGATCGGTATCGAAGTCTCCGGAGAGAACGGCCTCCATGATCTGCCCCACAACCGTCATGGCGGGGAAGCAGGCGTCGTTGTTGACATACTTAAGTCCGGTATCAATGGCGGCGCGGTTGTCGTTGGAGAGAACCACCATGTTATAACCGTACTTGCGGAAAACCGGTTCCAGAAGGTCAAAGTGAATGGGGCTCATCTGGGGAGCCAGAATGGTGTATCCTGCGTCCAGCATTTTTCTGGTGAACTCCGTCCGGTGGTAGGCAGCGCCGTGGGGATGGGCGACAATGTGCTTCTCCCGGCGCATGTTCATGGCGGCAAGAAGGCTGCGAATCCGGATGCGGGCAGCGCCCAGATTGTTGACCTCGTCGATCTTGAGCACGGTATAGAGCTTGCCACTGTTTTCCAGAATCTCACTGACCTGATCTGTGGTGACCGCATCAAGACCGCAGCCGAAAGAGTTGAGCTGGATGAGCTCGAGGTTTTCATGACGGGAGACAAACTCCGCAGCTGTGTAAAGCCTGGAGTGATAGACCCACTGGTCATTGACACGCACAGGACGCTCGGGGTCAAAGTCGATGGGAAGACTGTCCTCCGTGAGAACAGAGAGACCGTAGCCGGCAATCATCTCAGGGATACCGTGGTTGATCTCCGGGTCAATGTGATAAGGCCGGCCAGCGAGGACGATGCCCCGGCTGCCGGAAGACTCCATTTCCTTCAATACGCGGGCGCCTTCGGCACGGATGTCCTCCTTGGCGTGCAGTTGTTCTGCCCACGCACGGTGAGCTGCTTCGCGGACATCGGGCTCAGAGATCGACCAGTGCTCCGCAAAAAACGGTACCAGACGGTCAGCAGCAGTTTTCTCATCGGTCATGGCAATGAACGGACGGAGATACAGCACGTCCTTATCCGCAACATCCTCCACATTGTTCTTCAGGTTCTCCGCATAGGAGACGACGATGGGGCAGTTAAAGTGGTTTTGGGCAGTGCGAGTCTCCTGGTGCTCATAGAACACACAGGGGTGGAAAATGATTCGGATACCACGGTCGATGAGCCACTGAATATGGCCATGGGAGAGTTTGGCAGGATAGCATTCGGATTCGGAAGGAATGGAGTCCATGCCACGCTCATAGAGCTTGCGGGAGGAGAAGGGGGAGAGCTCCAGCCGGAAACCCAGTTCCCGGAACAGAACTGCCCAGAAGGGATAGTCCTCATAGATGCCCAGTACACGAGGAATTCCGACTGTGCCGCGGGGTGCCTCGTCCGGCTTCAGCGGGGCATAGGCAAAGAGCCGCTTGCGCTTGTATTCCACGAGATTCGGTGCCTTCTTTGAAATCGCATCTTCGCCCAGCCCGCGCTCACAGCGGTTGCCTGTAATATGCCTGCGTCCGCCGGGGAAGGTGTTGACCGTCAGGAGACAGTTGTTCTGGCAGCGGCCGCAGTGGCGGGTCTCGCTGGTGTATTGGAGACTCAGAAGCTCACCCCGGGAGAGAATCGTGCTTTTTTGCCCGGCGTAGTGTGCCCTGGCGATCAGTGCCGCACCAAAAGCGCCCATGATACCGGAAATGTCGGGACAGATTACTTCGATGCCGGCGATCTCCTCAAAGGCACGGAGAACAGCTTTATTATAGAAGGTGCCGCCCTGAACCACGATGTGGGAACCCAGTTCCGAGGGATCGGTGAGCTTGATCACTTTATAGAGAGCATTCTTGATGACGGAATAGGCCAGACCAGCTGAGATATCCTGGACACAGGCGCCTTCTTTCTGGGCCTGCTTGACGTTGGAGTTCATGAAGACCGTGCATCGGGTTCCGAGATCCACCGGGGTTTCGGCAAAGAGTGCCTCCTGTGCAAAGTCCTCCGCGGTATAGCCGAGGGAGTTTGCAAAGTTCTCAAGGAAGGAACCGCAGCCGGAGCTGCAGGCCTCATTCAGCAGCACATGATCCACCGACCCGTTGCGGAGGCGGATGCACTTCATGTCCTGGCCGCCGATATCCAGAACGCAGTCTACCTGCGGATCAAAGAAGGCAGCGGCAGTGCAGTGGGCAATGGTCTCAACTTCACCCTCGTCGAGATTGAAAGCGGTCTTCAGAAGCTGTTCACCGTATCCGGTGGAACAGGAGCGGACAATCTGCGCCTCCGCCGGCAGAGCAGCAAAAAGCTCGCCCATGGCGCGAATGGCGGTACGGACAGGATCCCCCTGATTGTTAGCATAAAAAGACCAGAGCAGTTCGCCCTGTGCACCGATGAGTGCGAGCTTTGTTGTGGTAGATCCCGCGTCGATCCCGAGAAAACAGTTTCCTCTGGCTTCATGCAGGTTTCCTTTGGGGACAACGGCTGCGTCATGCCGGGAGCAGAATGAAGCGTAGTGCTCCTGCGAAGAAAAGAGAGGCGGAAGCCGCTTGAGCTCAAAAGCGGTCTGAACACCGCTGCGCAGCTTATCGATCAGGGAATCAATCTCGACAGGTTCGGCGATCTCAGCACCGGGGACGTTACCGGCACGCAGCTCCATTGCGGCACCCTGGGCGGCAAAAAGATGGGAGTCCGGCGGATCGATGATCCGCTCGGGAGCCAGACGCAGGGTACGGATGAAGGCCTTTTTCAGCTCGGGCAGAAAGTGCAGCGGACCGCCGAGAAAGGCAACGTTGCCGCGGATAGGGCGCCCACAGGCGAGGCCGGAGATAGTCTGGTTGACAACAGCCTGAAAAATAGAGGCGGAGAGGTCCGAGGTGGCCGCACCTTCGTTGATGAGGGGCTGGATATCCGACTTGGCAAACACACCGCAGCGGGCGGCAATGGGATAGACCTGGGTCGCCTGCCCGGCAGCGCGGTTCAGACCTTCGGCGTCAGTCTGCAGAAGCGAGGCCATCTGATCAATAAAGGAGCCGGTGCCACCGGCACAGACACCGTTCATACGCTCTTCCGGGGATCCGGAGAAATAGATGATCTTGGCGTCCTCTCCACCCAGCTCAATGGCAACATCGGTCTGGGGAAAACGGGCCCGCAGCGCAGTGGCGACGGCGACGACCTCCTGAACGAAGGGAATCTGCATGGCCTGAGAGAGACCGAGTGCGCCGGAACCCGTGATCCCGGGGAGAAGCAGACAGTCTCCAAGCAGAGCACGGGCGTCGGAGAGAAGGTCCGACAGTGTCTCCCTGGTGTGTGCGCAATGGCGCCTGTATTCCTCAAAGACGCGCTCACCGCCTTCATTCAGGAGAACGAGCTTGACGGTTGTGGATCCGATATCGATTCCGGCATGGTAGAGTTGCATGAAAAATCACCTGAGAAAAAGATAATAGAAGAAAATATAGATGAATAGAGGCTGAGCATATTGACATACACCCAGCACAAACGTAGCAGATCAATCAAAATAGAAACGAAACAGGTACAGAACTATGCATAAATTATAGTTGTTTTCCAAATCAAAATGTGAAATTAATATGAACTTCAAATTCTTTAACAAATTCTTTGCAAAAAGACCGGCATCACTGAGATAATCAGACTCAGAGCGAAGAAAACATGGTATACCAAGGGAAAAGCGGTGCCCCACAATCGGAGCACCGCTTATACATGGCTGACAGAGATCTGCCTGTAACGTTATTCAGTTACCGACGAGGATCAGCTCGGATTTGGGCGCACGGGTGATCACTTCGGCACCGTCCGGCCGGAGAACCATGACGTCTTCGATCCTGACGCCGAACTTGCCGGGAATATAGATACCTGGTTCCGCACTGCAGACGTCGTTTTCCGCCATCAGCGCTTCCCCGCGGGGATTGGCAAACGGGGATTCATGAATATCCAGACCGAGACTGTGACCGAAGCCGTGACCAAAGTACTCTCCATAACCCGCCGCCTCAATCACCCTGCGGGCAGCGAGGTCAATCTCCTTCCCCGGAATGCCGGAACGGCCGGCAGCGATGCCGGCGAGCTGGGCTTGCAGAACGGTGTCATAAACATGTTTCATCTCGTCCGTGGCGGAGCAGACCGCAACCGTGCGAGTCATATCACTGCAATAGCCGCCTTTCAGACTTCCGAAGTCCATAGTGACAAAGTCACCAGGCATCAGAACGGTATCCCCCGGGACGCCGTGAGGCTTGCTGGTGTTTTTTCCGGTGACGACGATGGGATCGAAGGAATTGCCCTCACTTCCGTGCTTCAGCATGCGGTAGACGAGCTCGGCGGCGACTTCCTTTTCCGTCATTCCGGGACGGATAATATGAAGGGTCTCTTCCAGCGCCTTCTCACTGATCCGCTGGGCGTCGATCATGTACTGCAGCTCTTCATCGTCCTTGGAAGCGCGCAGCTCCGTCATCAGGCTTCCGGCCGGGCAGAGACGGAAGCCCAGCAGACGCTCCAGACCCATGTACTGAGCATGGCTAAGCTTCTGATCCTCTGCCCCGATTGCTTCCAGTTTCTCTGCCGAGAGAATCTGGCGAAGGAGGTGCAGCTTGGGATGCCTGTTGTCATAGAGCAGGACTTCGGCACAGCTGCCGGCAGCAGCTTCTGCGGCTTCGATATACCGGGAGTCTGTGATCAGCCAGGCTTTTTCCTTTGAGACCAGCACGAATCCGTCCGTAAAGGGAAATCCGGCGGCATAGCGCTGGTTCTTCTCGTCCGTCAGCAGCAGTGCGTCCAGTGAGAGGGCGGAGAGTTTTTCCTGAATGCGAGAAATGTGATTCATATTCCTGTTTCCTCCGAAGTAGGCCGCGGGAAGCTAACGATGAAAACGGAACCCTGAGGCCTGTTATTTCCAACGCGGATGCTGCCGCCATTGGCGATGACCGCGTCGTGTACAATACTGAGACCAAGGCCGCTGCCGCCGCTGGACCGGGAGCGTGCCTTGTCAACCCGATAGAACCGGGTAAAAATATTCAGACGGTCTTCTTCCGGAATCCCTATCCCAGTGTCTTCGACCCGGAGAATGACCTCGGCAGCATCCTGGGACAGGCAGACCATTACGGAACCACCGGGAACGTTATACTTGATGGCATTTTCGAGCAGGTTGAAGACAATGTGCTCCATGTCCTCGGTACTTCCCATGACCACACAGCCATCCTCCAGTTCTGAACTGACACGGATACCGCGCTTCGCGGACAGAGGAGTCAGGGCAGAGATCGCATCGAGAGTCACCTGTCGGAGATCGACAGGTTCCGGAACGAGCCGCACCCTGTCATCCAGACGGGACAGATCCAGGAGTTTTTCAGTGGTGCGCTGAAGGCGGGAGGCTTCCGTTCGAATGTCGGAGACGAATTCCTTCATGGTGTCGGGATCCATCTGATTCGTCTGGAGAATGCTGTCGGATAAAAGGCAGATAGAAGCCAGGGGCGTTTTCAGCTCATGGGAGGCATCTGCGACGAAACGGCGCCGCTGGGTCTCATTGGCCTCCAGCTGTACCGTCAGAGTATTGAATTCATGACAGAGTTCACTGAGTTCATCGTGGCCTGGAACATCATGGCGGTGGCTGTAGTCCCCTCCTGCAGCAATATGCATGCTGTTTGTGAGATCATTCAGACGCCGCAGGAGCACCCATGAATAAATGAGCAGCAGAAGAAAGGCCAGAATGCCGATCATGAGCGAGATGACAGGGTAGGCGTGAAAGAAAACAATCTGGAGAACCACAACGACCAGAATATAAAGGACCATCCGAAAACGAATCGAGTGTTTCATGGTTTTAATCCGCGGGAGCCAGAGGCTTGAAATAGTATCCAATGCCCCATTTGGTCAGAAACATCTCCGGTTTAGCCGGCTTCCGTTCCAGCTTCTCCCGAAGACGGCGGATATGAACATCTACCGTACGGGAATCCCCGATATAGTCATAACTCCAGACCAGGTTCATCAGGCTTTCCCGGCTGTAAACCTTTCCGGGATTTTTCATTAAAAACAGCATGAGGTCGAATTCTTTCATGGTGAGTTCGGTGGCGACTTCGTCGACAAACACGCTCCGGCTGGAGAGGTCGACGGTGACATGGCCAAAGGAAAGCCGGTCCGTATCCTCAGAGGCAGCAGCGGAGACAGAAGCGCTGATGCCGGAACGACGCAGTAAAGCCCGGATTCGGGCCTTGAGCTCAAGAATGTTGAAAGGCTTTGTGATGTAGTCGTCCGCACCGGATTCGAAGCCCAGCAGGAGATCACTGCTCTCGCCGCGGGCGGTGAGCATGATGACAGGAACAGAGGAAAAGGTTCGAATCTCCTGGCAGGTCTGCAGGCCGTCTTTTTCCGGCATCATCAGATCAAGGATAATGAGGCCGTAGGTGTTGTTGCGGGCCATAGTCACGGCGCTTGCGCCGTCGTAACAGCAATCGACTTCGTATCCCTCGTGCTCCAGGTTAAACTTGATGCCCTTGACCAGAGGTCGCTCGTCATCCACGACCAGAATTTTCATCGGAATCTCTACCTCCAATGTAGACATAATCCCGGATGCCAGAAAAGGTCTTTTCTCCGATTCCGGGAACCTCCATCAGTTCTTCTGTGGAACGGAATCCGCCGTGCGCCTCACGCCATGAGACGATCTCCTCGCTCAGAACAGGACCGATCCCGGGCAGCCATCGGAATTCCTCCGCGGCAGCGCTGTTGAGCTCCAGGCGGACATCTTCAGCAGGGGCATCTCGCGCAGAGTGAACAGAGACCCCGCCTGGTGCGAAGGACAGGAACTGGAACAGAAGAAAGAAAAGAAAGAGTGCCGATGCCAAGATCCCGAGCATAAGGGCGGTCCTTTTTTTCATAGCCTTCGACTCCAAAAAATCATTGCAATTCCAAGAGCTTAACTTTATAATAAATTAGTCTGAACCTGTACGGTTGGAGCGGCGAAAGACGCCTCTCATTTACTATATCACATTCTTGGGACAAACGGGAGTAAAAAATGAAAAAAATCAAGTTTATGACGCTGTTGCTTCTCTCCGGCATCGCCATGTCTTGGCTTGCACCTGCCGCCAGTGCGGTACAGGCGCCTGACCTGAACGGCAAGAACATCGTCCTTGCTGATCTAAACACCGGCAGGGTGATTTATTCCAAGGATCCGGACAGCGTCGTCACGCCCGCCAGTCTGACCAAGATCATGACCGTGCTGTTGGCTGTGGAGTCGGTGGAACGGGGGGAACACAGTCTGGATGAGGTGGTCACAGCCGGAGAGGATTGCCGTGCGGGTCTCGATGAGGAGAGCAGCAGTGCGGAAATCGTCCCGGGTGAACAGCTGACATTCCGGGATCTGCTTTACTGCTCTATGATTCAGTCTGCCAGCGACGCATGCAATGTGCTTGCCTCGCTCATCGGCGGCAGCATCGACAACTTTGTCGCGATGATGAACGATCGGGCGAAGGAGATCGGGTGTGAGGTAACACACTTCGACGATCCGAACGGACTATCAAACAACAACCAGACGACGGCATATGAGATGTTCCTGCTTACACAGGAGGCAATAAAACATGATTATTTCCTGGTGGTATGCAACATCGCCGACGTCACTATCCCTGCAACGAATGTTCACGCAGAACGTGAATACCACAACTCCAACGCCCTGATCAGCAGTCAGTCCGTTTATGGCGGCAACCGCTACCTCTACACAGGGGCTGCGGGTGTCAAGACCGGCTACACGCGAGCTGCAGGATATTGCCTCATTTCAACCGCCGAACGTGAAGGCCTGCACTTTCTCGCTGTCGTGATGGGCTGTGACGGCTGGCTGAACGCGCATATTGAGGACTATCTGAACTTTGAAGATACCATCAAGCTCTATGACTGGGGCTTCTCTGATTTCTCCTATCGAAATGTGGTGGACACATCAGAACCGGTATATGAACTGGATGTGCAGCTCGCCCAGGATCATGCGAAAGCTGTGCTATATCCACAGCAGCGGCTCAGACTGCTGCTGCCAAGGGATACTTCGGACGACGATATCAGCATGGAATTCAACATCTTTAAAGATGATCTGGTTGCTCCGGTAAAAGCGGGAGAGATCCTCGGCGAAGCCGTGGTCAGCGTCAACGGCGAGATCTACGGTACGGTCAATCTGATTACCCGGGACGAGGTGGATCTGGCCAGATCCGAATACATGAAGCGGCAGCTGAAGGACTTCTTCTCCAACCGCTGGGTGATTGGGGTAACCGCGGTGATCCTGCTGATTGCTGCACTCTATGTCACGCTGCAGATCCGGTATCGGAAGGCAAGGGAGAAGTACATGGAAGAACGCAGACAGGCGGAGATCCGCAGGCGCAGACGACAGAAGGAATATGAGGAGAAGCGGCGCGCCGGATGGGACTTGTAAAGCTTGACAAGGCGTGATACAATAATTTTTTGCGAAAACAGATGTCCCGGCCTTCGTCCATGGACATCGCTATATTGGAGGCAAACAAAAACATGACAAGAATTGACATTTTTTCCGGATTCCTCGGCGCCGGAAAGACCACACTGATTCGCAAGCTGATCCAGGAAGCCTATAAGGGTGAGAAACTGGTTCTGATTGAAAATGAATTCGGCGACATCGCAATTGACGGCGGTTTCCTGCAGGATGCAGGTGTGGAGATCACCGAAATGAACTCCGGTTGCATCTGCTGCACCCTGGTCGGTGACTTTACGAAGGCACTGAAGAAAGTCATTTCCGACTTCGCACCGGACCGCATTCTGATCGAGCCGTCAGGCGTAGGTAAACTCTCAGATGTGGCCGCAGCGGTGGAGCGTGTCGATGATGCGAAAATCGGATCAAAGGTTACGGTTGTTGACGCGGGCAAGGCCAAAATGTATGCACGTAATTTCGGTGAGTTCTTCAATGACCAGGTATCCAGCGCCGACCTCATCGTGATGAGCCGGACAGACACCGTCGGAGAGAAGAAGATTATCGAGGCGACAGAACTCCTGAAGAGCATGAACCCGGAAGCCGGCCTGATCACAACCCCATGGGCGGAACTCGACGGTGCACAGATCCTCTCTGCCATGCAGGAAAATGGCCTGCGCGCAGAGATGGAAGCACTGAAGCATGAGCACGAGCATCACCATCACCACCACGATGAGGCGGAGTGCGACGATCCGGAATGCGAGTGCCACCACCATCATGACGATGATGACGATGACGAGCATGAGCACCACCACCATCACCATCACGATGAGGCGGAGTGCGACGATCCGGAATGTGAGTGCCACCACCATCATGACGATGACGATGATGAGCATGAGCACCACCATCACCATCACCACCACCATGCCGATGAGGTCTTTGGCAGCTGGGGAATGGAGACACCGAGAAAGTTCAGTGAGACGGAGCTGCGTGAAAAGCTCAGCCGCCTGGAGGATGAGGAGAAGTACGGTGCGGTCCTCCGCGCGAAAGGTATCGTGAATGCAAGCGATGGAGACTGGATCTACTTTGACTATGTCCCGGGTGAAATGGATATTCGTCGTGGTGCACCTGCCGTTACCGGCCGTTTCTGCGTGATCGGCGCAAAGATCAAACAAGATGCCCTGAAGGAGCTGTTCAGCGTTGAGTAAGAAACAGGATATGCCGGTTTACCTGTTCACCGGTTTCCTGGAAGCAGGAAAGACCCGCTTTATTCAGGAAACTCTGGAGGACAGACGCTTCTGCAATGGAGAGAAAACTCTGCTTCTTCTGTGTGAGGAGGGGGAGGAGGAGTACGCCCCGGACGAGTTCGCCTCCAAAACCATCCAGATTCGCACACTCGACGATCAGTCGGAGCTGACGCCGGAGCGTCTTTTGGCTCTGGCAGAAGAGACGGACGCCGAACGCGTTGTTATCGAATACAACGGAATGTGGCTGCTGGATGTGCTGTATACCGCCCTTCCGGAGGGATGGATGGTCTATCAGGAGTTCTTCTTTGCAGACGCCAATACCATTCTGCGCTATAACGATAATATGCGCCAGCTGGTCTATGACAAACTGAAGAGCTGCGAGCTTGTGGTGTTCAACCGGTTCAAACCGGAAATGGACAAAATGGAGTATCATAAACTGGTGCGTGCCGCCTCTCGACGGGCAGACATCGCCTATGAATATCCGGACGGGAAAGTGGAATACGACGACATTGTAGATCCTCTGCCTTTTGATCTGGATGCGCCGATTGTGGAGATCGGAGATGACGATTACGCAACCTGGTATCGGGATCTTTCTGAGGAGCCGAAGAAGTACGAAGGGAAAACGGTCCGTTTCAAGTGCCGCGCACTGGTTCGCCAGAAACTGCCTGCAGAGACCTTTGTGGCAGGTCGGCATGTGATGACCTGCTGCGTGGAGGACATTCAGTTTGCCGGGCTTGTCTGCCAGTGGAAGGATGCAAGGACCGTCCGCGATGACACCTGGATGATCCTGACGGCGAAGATCAACTTCAAATTCAACCGCGCCTATGGAAAACGTGGCCCGGTTCTGACCTACATCTCTTCCGAACCCTGTGAAGCACCGGAACAACCGGTTGCGACTTTTTACTGAAATGAAATACCGGTGCCTCGTGTTTGACCACGACGACACGACTGTGAACAGCACTGCTACTATCCATCACCCCTGCTTTGAGCGATTCCTGGAGAAATACTATCCGGGGCGAATCTGCGGGCTGGAGGAGTACTTCATTAAAAACTTCTCGCCGGGCTTCATCCCCATGTGCCGCGAGGATTACGGTATGGACGACCGGATGATTGAGATCGAAGGAGAATTCTGGAAAGACTATGTCCGGGGCAGAATTCCCGAAGCCTACCCCGGCATCAGAGAGATTATGGTGCGGCAGAAGCGGCAGGGCGGAAAGACGGCGGTAATCTCTCATTCTTACCGGGAGAATATTCTCCGGGACTATCAGGCCAACGGGCTGCCGGAGCCGGATCTGATCTTCGGCTGGGAGATGCCGCCTGAGAAGCGAAAGCCGTCCCCCTGGCCGTTGCAGCAGGTGCTGCAGCGCTTTGAGCTGAAGCCGGAAGAGGTCCTTATGATCGACGATCTGAAGCCGGGGTATGATATGGCAGAAGCCTGTGGAGTACCGTTTGCCGCTGTCGGCTGGTCGAACGATATCCCGGAGATCGAGAGATTCATGAGATGCAACTGCACCCTCTATTTCAAGCGGGTAGCTGAACTTTCGGCATATCTGTTCGGAGAAGACAACAAAGGAGAAGCCTGACGATGACACCTATCCTCTATATAGTCATTCCCTGTTACAATGAACAGGCAGTGCTGCCGGTTACGGCTCCTCTGTTCCTGAAAAAACTGAACGACCTCAGCGCACGCGGGAAAATCAGTGAAGACAGCCGTATCCTTTTTGTCAATGACGGCAGCAGGGATGATACCTGGAAAATCATCTGTTCGCTTTCGGAGGAGGATCCCCATTATGTGGGAATCTCCCAAAGCCGCAATCGCGGGCATCAGAACGCCGTGCTGGCGGGACTCATGGAGGCACGGGATCGCTGCGATATCACAATTTCCATTGACTGTGACGGGCAGGATGACATCAACGCCATGGATGAGATGGTGGATGCCTATCTGGATGGCTTCGATGTGGTATACGGCGTTCGTTCCAGCAGAGAGACGGACAGCTTCTTCAAGCGTGTTACTGCGCAGGGCTTCTATAAACTGCTCTCCACAATGGGAGCGGAAGTTGTATACAATCATGCGGATTACCGCCTGATGAGCGCGAGGGTTCTCAGGGAATTTGCAAACTTCAGGGAAGTAAATCTATATCTGAGGGGACTTGTTCCGCTTGTGGGCTTCCAAAGCACGACGGTGAGCTACTCTCGCGCCGAGCGAATCGCCGGGGAGAGCCATTATCCCCTGAAGAAAATGCTCGGTCTTGCGGTGGACGGCATCACCAGTCTTTCGGTGAAACCGCTTCGGCTGATCACAAGCTTCGGCGTGCTGGTGGCGGTGATCAGCTTCATCGCCTGCATATGGGCTGCCATCACGGCACTCCGCGGCAGATCGGTTCCGGGATGGGCGAGCATGACCTGTATCGTCTGCTTCGTCAGCGGTGTACAGCTGATCAGCCTCGGCATCATCGGTGAATATATAGGGAAAATCTATATGGAGACCAAGCAAAGACCCCGTTATATTATCAGCGAACGGACAAGAAACTGGGACAGCAAGGAATAAAAAAAGGTTCCGCGTCATATCATTTCATGGAGAATGGGACAAAAGTGGGGGAGAAACCCTTAAAAATGCTTTAATAATTGCGTATTTTTGGGCCAAACCCTTGACGAAAAGGCCAAATAGTTGTATTATTATGCTGTTTTACAGCGCCTTTTCCATCTTCTCTTTGAATGGAGGAACTTTTGAATGAGCGTTATCCCACAAGTGAAATGCCGCAGGTGCGGAGAGAGTTTTTCCGCTCTGCGCAGCCGCTGCCCAAACTGCGGGACGCGCCGCGTGTCTCAAAGCAGTCGTACGCCATCTCCCACGCCGAGCACGGTGAAAGGTACTGCGGCCTATGAGAGAGCTGAGACGAACACCAGATGGCAGATGATCTTTGGCCTGATTCTGGTTGTCGCGGTGATCCTCGCGGTAATTGTAATGGTATCGACGAGCCTGAACGGGCTGGATAATCAAAGCGGCAAAGGAAGCAATAATAATATCGTTGCAACCCCGACCCCGACAGTCAATACCGCTCCTACGGTTGAGCCGCCTCCCACCCCGACGCCCACCCCGACCCCGACGGTGGAGGGGATCAACATCCAGTGCTTTGGCACGGATGTCAAGGATGAGTTCACGCTGAGTCTGAGCCGCGACGCCGCAGGTATTACGCTGCAGGCAACGGTACTGCCGATGGAAGTATTTACCACGGAGAATACCCGCATTACGTGGAAGAGCAGTGACGAATCGCTCTTCATGGTAACACCCAGCGATGATACGAGATCCTGCAAGGTCGAAATCTTACAGACCTCTGCAACACCAGGTGCGCTGACCGTCACCTGCAACGGATTCTCTGTTGTTCTGACTGTCCGCCTTGTTGCCTGAGAAAATGAATCATGAAGCAGGGAGCCCGTTTCGGACTCCCTGCTTTCTTAAGAACAGGATGCGAGAAAAGTGAAAAAAATCATTGTTTTCGGAGGAGGGACCGGCTTGTCTGTCCTGCTCTCCGGGCTGAAACAGTTCCCCATCGACGTAACTACGGTGATCACCGTAAGTGATAACGGCAGCAGCACCGGAGTACTGAAGCAGGAACTGGATATCCCGGCAGTCGGCGATGTGGGCAAGGTGCTGATCTCCATGGCCAATGTGGATGAGGACTTTCTGCAGCTGCTGCGCTACCGCTTCTCCAAGGATGGCAGCCTTTACAATCACCCGGTGCGCAATATTATGCTGGCAGCGCTGATCGACCTGAAGGGCAGCCTTTCCGAAGCGACAGGATATATGTGCCGGCTCCTGAATGTCAAGGGAACGGTGCTGCCCCTGACCGAGGAGAAGGTTGAACTTGTCGGAAAGAACGGCCGGCATGAGTATTTCGGCCAGGTGGCGGTAAGCAGGAATGTGAAGAACATCCGAAAGCTCGATTATGACCACAGCATCCATATCAGTGAAAAGGTGATAGAAAAGATCGGGGAAGCAGATTTGATCGTTTTTTCTCCCGGAAGCCTCTATACCAGCATCCTGCCTCACCTGCTCTCTCGTGATGTGCTGAAAGCGCTGACCAGGGCGAGAGCTCCGATTATGTATGTGTGTAATATCGTCACTCAGCCGGGAGAGACCGACGGATATACCGTGGGAGATCATCTGCATGTCCTCAACCGATATCTGAAGAACCGCAAAGTGGATATCGTTCTGGCAAACAATAAGCCTCCGGAGCCGGAGATCGCAGAGCACTATCTCCAGGCAGAGGGCAAGGAACCGGTCCCGCTGGTACGGGAAGAGCTGGAGGGACTGAAGGTAGAGCTGATTGAAGATGCGCTCCTTACAATAGAGAACAACACCATCCGCCACAATGCGCTGAAGACAGCATTCCAGATCTTTGCCTTCCTGATGCGGCAGGAAAACTGAACTGCTGCAACACAGAAAGACCGGGAGCCGAAAAACAGACAAACCCCACCGGACAGCAAAACACCATAGAAAAAACTCACCTGCCGAATTACGAAAGGTGAGCTTTTTATTTTCTTATATCTGGTACCCGGAATTACGGGGATTCAGCTGATGGGAAAGATCAGCGGCGACGGCGTCTGCGTCTGCGCTGTTTTGCAGGTCCGCACAAATGGACGATCAAAAGAATCAGATCAACGGGAAGCAGTGCCATCAGCACCAGCATAAGGGGACTGGCAGACTTCAGTTCGGAGAGCTTCTGTTTCAGTCCGTCAAGAAAGTCACTCGCAGAAGAGGAGCTTTCCTCTTCATCGGCGGGGTCAGAGACGACCGAACCGCCGGATCGCTTCGTCGCGGTATAGCCGCAGACATCGCACACGCCCTGCTCAATACTGCCCTGGGTTTCAGTCTCCGGCTGAATCTCTGTCCAGACAAAGCTGTGCAGTGCTTCGTCGGCGGCTGCGCTTCCATCCAGACTTTCGTGCCAGTGACCGCGGGCGTCATAGCTCCATGTATCCGAATAACTGTGCTCCGCTGCAGCCGCGGCTTCTTCCTCAGAGGTCGTGACGGGTGAAGTAACGTCCACGGGAGAAACAGAAGAAGACGGGGCGGGGGAGACTGCAACACTGGGAGAGGGAGAGGCAGGTGCACGGGAGACGGTCGGATTCACCGTCAGAACCGCAGGCTGCGAACGGGTGACGTTGCCATCACCGGCACCGATAAAGTCACAGACAACCTTCCAACCGTTGAGTTCATAGGGAATATGGTAGAGGTTAAGCTTCGGACTGTTGTTGCCGGTGTACTCCATGGAGCTGTAACTGTCCTTCAGGCGTTCCACGGGAATGACCCCGTTCCCGTTTGGGGCGACGACGGCCCATTCATAATCCCGGACGTAGCTGCCGGAAACCACAAAAGATGCCCAACCGCCCTCATCAACCGTTTCATTCCCGGGGTTCTTGTAAATGGTGGGGGCCCAGACTGCGGCTGTATACTCTCGGACGAGGGTGACGGAATCGCCGGACGCATCGACGTCACAGTCAACGGCACTGTTGTTGAGGTAGCAGGCCACATTATCGTCGATGGTATACCCATCAAGCGCCTCAAGTTCTATGATCAGGGAGTAGGTTTCAATGTCAAAGGCGCCGGAAACCAGTTTCCCACTGGGGTCATACCAGCCAGCGCTGACAATACGGCAGCCCGGCGTGCTCGTGGCGGCGGTGATCGTGGCCGGATCCTCCAACGCGACCGGTGTGGCTGAGATCGTCGTCAGAATCTTGCTGATCACTGCGTCGTCGGCAGACGCAGAAGTCTGGACACCTGAGCCAAAAGACATCATGAGCGATAAGACCATGATCAGTGTAAGCCACCGAGATTTGAGAGCATGCATAAAATCCCCTCCAGAGGACGATTATATCATAGAGCTGTATCTGCAGACGATTCCGTAACAGAGCAGAACAGAGAGAACAAATCAAATGTCAATTTTGACCAAATAACTAAATATATTATAGTATGCACACAGGCTTTGGTCAAGCAAAAAATCAAGGTGTTGTTGGAAATGACAGCATTGACACAAAATGTGCGATTTGACAGAAACTTATCTTGTCAAAATATCCAAATAGCTATGGACAGAAACGGTTTGGATATGTTAGAATGGCTTTCGTAAATTTTTTGGGAATTCATTTGATGAGGTGAAGCTTATGACCCATACGTTTAAGGGCGGTGTTCATCCCAACTACATGAAGGCGCCGGAAGTGCCAATCTCTGTAGTGACACCGCCTGCGCAGGTGGTTATTCCGATGATTCAGCACATAGGCGCGCCCTGCAAGCCGCTGGTGGCGAAGGGCGACTATGTCAAGATGGGCCAGAAGATTGGAGAAAACCCTGCGCCTGTTTCTGCGCCGGTTCACGCTTCCGTTTCCGGAACAGTCGTCGCGGTGGAGCCGAGACCGCATCCTCTCGGGGATATGGTCATGTCGGTTGTCATTGAGAACGATTTTCAGGATACACCCTGCGAGGATCTGGCTCCCCTTACGGCGGAGGAACTCAAGGAACCCGAGGCCATTTTGAACCGCATGCGCGAGGCAGGTGTCGTCGGTATGGGCGGCGCCATGTTCCCGACTGCATTCAAAGTTCGCAGCGGCATCGGAAAGGTCGACAAGCTGGTCATTAACGGCGCCGAATGTGAGCCATATCTTAACGGCGACCATCTTACCATGCTCAACTTTCCCGAGCAGCTGCTGAAGGGGATTGAGCTTGTCCGTATTGCAAGCAATGTGGACAAGGCATATTACGGCATTGAGATCAACAAACAGGATGCGATCGACCTGCTCCGTTCCTATCACCCCGAAAAGTATGGCATCGAGATTGTCCCTGAGGCTGTAAAGTACCCGCAGGGCGGTGAGAAAATGCAGATCAAGGCGGTGACAGGGCGCGAGGTCAAGCCGGGCGGACTTCCCTCCGGTGTAGGTTGCAATGTGGTGAGCACACGAACCTGCTATGCAACCTATCAGGCCTGCTACGAGGGCAGGCCGGTGATTGAACGCATCGTAACGGTCGGAGGCAGCGCTGTAGACGGACCACACAATGCGCTGACCCGCGTCGGGACTCCTCTTGGTTATCTGGCGGAACAATGCGGCGGCTTTGTGAAGGAGCCGAAGAAGATTGTTCTGGGTGGACCGATGATGGGAATCTGTGCCACCAGTTTTGACGCGCCAACAATTAAGGGAACCTCCGGTGTGTTATACTTCACCGGGAAAGAAGACCGCATGGTGGACAATCCCCAGTGCATCCGCTGCGGTAAATGCATCACAGTATGTCCGATGAATCTCGAGCCGGTCTTCATGTATATGTATTACAGCAAGGGTGACTATGAGAACCTGGAGAAGTTCCATGTGAATGACTGCTTCGAATGCGGAAGCTGTTCATACAACTGCCCGGCGAGAATGCCGCTGACTCATGCGTTTAAGACCGCAAAGCTCATGCTCCAGGCAAAAGCAACCAAGGAGAAGGCTGAGGCTGCAGCCAAGGCGGCAAAGGAGGCCCAGAAATGAGTGACAAGACAGAACGCATCATTCTGGATGTAGCCTATCAGCCGCAGGTCCGGACAAAGACCGACACCATGAGGCTGATGCTTGATGTTATCATCGCGCTGATCCCGGCGGCCATTGTCGGTGTCCTGCAATTCGGCGTTTATACGCTGGTGCTCCTGCTGACCAGTATCTGCTCTGCCGTCTTCTGGGAGTGGGGATACCGCAGACTCTTTAAGAAGGAGGCCAGCATCGGAGATCTCTCCGCCGTTGTGACCGGCCTCCTGCTCGGTCTGACCATGCCGCCGACAGCACCCTGGTGGCTTCCGGTGGTCGGAACATTCTTCGCAATCGTCATTGTAAAGCAGCTCTATGGCGGAATCGGCAAGAACTTTCTGAACCCGGCTTTGGCCGGGCGTGCATTCCTGTTTTCCAGCTATGCCACGATCATGGCAACCTGGAGTGTGCCGAATGCACTGAGCGGAACAGTCGACGGAACAACCATGGCAACGCCGCTGGCCGGACTCTACGGCGACGGTCTCCCGGCGTATTTCACGGCCAAGTCCATGTTTATGGGCTACATGCCCGGCTGCATCGGTGAGATCAGCGCTTTCGCACTGCTGCTTGGCGGTGCCTACCTCATTTGGCGCAAGGTGATCTCGTGGCGCATTCCGGTATCCTTCATCGGTTCGGTCGCGCTGCTGACGCTGGTTTTCGGAAAGTCCGGCTACGGCAATGGAGAGTGGATGCTCTACAACGTCTTTTCCGGCAGCCTGATGCTGGGAGCAATCTTCATGGCGACTGACTATGCCACCAGCCCTGTGACTCTTAACGGCCAGCTGCTCTTCGGCGTCGGCTGCGGTATGCTCACGGTGCTGATCCGCTACTTCGGCGGTTTCCCCGAGGGTACAACTTATGCGATTCTGATCATGAACCTCTGCTCCTGGGCGATCGACAAGGCTTTCCACCGCCACCAGTTCGGCGTGAGCAAGTCCGATATCCTCTTCCAGAAGGCTGAACAGATGGCAGCAAAGGAGGCGGCGAAGTTTGAATAATAAGATTGTTAGACTCGCACTGGTCCTGTTTGCGATTTGTGCAGTTACGGCAGGAATCCTCGGTGTTGTCAATGCCCTGACCTTTGAGCGGATCGACCAGATCACCCATCAGAAGGAATACGAAGCCTATGCCGCCGTCCTCGGTTCTGAATCCGGGTACACTCCGGTTGAGTTTGACAAAGCTGCCTTCCCAACGGTGGACAGCGTCAACAGGTCCAATGACGGGAACGGCCATGTGGTTGTATCAACCTTCTCCGGCGCCCAGGGCAGTATCACGATGGCGGTCGGTGTCGACAACGATCTGAAGTGCAGCGGTATCTCCATCATCGAGCATTCCGAGACCTCCGGTCTCGGTGCTGTGGCGGCTTCCACTTCCGCCGCCGGTGAGGCGTTCCGCGCCCAGTTTGTCGGCCAGGACCAGAGCATCGCCCTCTCCAAGGCCGGCGGCTCCGTTGACGCACTGGCCGGAGCGACAATCACGTCCAGCGCGGTTACTGACGCAACGGCGAATTCAATTGCCTGCGTTGCATCTTTGGGTTGAGGAGGTAAGGCACTGTGAATCGTGGTAAACAGTTCAAAGAAGGACTGATCACCAATAACCCGGTATTGGTTCAGCAGATCGGCATGTGTGCGACAATGGCCATTACCACGACGCTCTTCAACGGCGTCGGTATGGGCCTCTCAGTTCTGATCATCCTGACCTGCTGCAACGTGGTTGTTGCGGCCCTGCGAAAGATCATTCCGGACGAGATTCGTCTGGCAATCTTCGTGGTTGTAATTGCAGGCTTTGTCACCATCGTAGACCTGCTCCTGCAGGCATTTATTCCGGCGCTGAGTGCGGCACTCGGTGTGTTCATTCCGCTGATCGTGGTCAACTGTATTATTATTGGCCGTGCGGAAGCCTTCTGCCAGAAAAATACGGTCAAGGACAGCTTCTTCGACGGTATATTCCAGGGCCTCGGCTATACCTGTGTGCTGATCATCATGTGCGTCTTCCGGGAGTTTGTGGGATCCGGACGCTTCGGCGGCGGTCTCATCGATGTCGCAAACGGCTTCCGCTTTACACTCGACGGTACAGGCGGCGGTATCCAGATCTTCCCTGAAGAGTTCGGCGCTTCCATCATGAACCTTCCCTTCGGCGGATTTCTGACCCTGGGTCTTCTGATCGGACTGATGCAGTATGCGCTGAAAAGGAGCGAAAAGAAGAAAAAAGAGGCCGAACGCGCGGCCAGAGAAGCTGCTTTGAAGGAGGTTGAAGAGTAATGCTTGCGAATATTCTTTCCATTTCCCTCGGGGCAATCCTGATCAACAACTTTATCTTCTCCCAGTTCCTGGGCTGCTGCCCCTTCCTGGGCTGCTCAAACAAGGTCGACACAGCGGCGGGCATGGGGCTTGCGGTTGTGTTCGTCATGGGCCTCGCCTCGGCCATCTGCTGGGTAATCGACAACTACATCCTCATCCCGCTGAATCTGGCCTTTCTGGAAACGCTGGCCTTCATCCTGGTCATCGCGTCGCTGGTTCAGTTTGTCGAGATGTTCCTGAAAAAATCTGTCCCGTCCCTGTATTCCGCACTCGGCATTTATCTGCCGCTCATCACCACCAACTGCGCCGTGCTCGGTGTCGTGCTGCTGAACGTGCAGAACAACTACAACTTCATAGAGTCCGTGGTATACGGTATCACCGGCGGCATCGGCTTTTTGCTTGCCATCGTACTGTTTGCCAGCGTGCGTGAGAGAACGCAGTTTTCTGATTATCCTGAGTGCTTTGAAGGCTTCCCGATCTGCCTGGTTTCTGCTGCCCTGGTGGCCATGGCCTTCATGGGATTCAGCGGTATGAAGATCTTTTGATGGGGAGGATGACACATGATTAAATCTATCTTCCTTGCAATCATCGTGCTGGGCGTTCTGGGGGCGGTTTTCGGGGCCGTGCTGGCTTTCGCATCCAAGATCTTCCATGTCGAGGTGGATCCGAAACAGGCTCAGATCCGCGAATGCCTCGCCGGAGCCAACTGCGGCGGCTGCGGCTATCCCGGGTGCGACGGCTACGCAGCTGCGGTTGCCGCGGGTGAAGCCCCAACCAATCGATGTGTGGCCGGCGGTGAAGCCACCGCAGCCAAAGTCGCCGAGATCATGGGCGTAAGCAATGATGCGGCGGATAAGATGGTTGCGTTTGTCCCCTGCAGCGGCTCCGTCGAAGCGGCTGAACTCCGTTTCAACTATAACGGTCCGGAAGACTGCCGCGCGGCGATGCTCTTCGGCGGCAGAAGCAGCAAACTCTGCACCTTCGCATGCATCGGCATGGGCAACTGCGCCAAAGCCTGTCAGTTTGACGCCATGCATATCGTCAACGGCGTCGCAAAGGTTGACCGCCTCAACTGTGTCGGCTGCGGTGCCTGTGTTGATGCCTGCCCGAAGAGCATTGTCAAGCTCATTCCGGAGAAGCAGAAGATCATGCCTGCCTGCAGCAATACCGAGAAGGGCGCACAGGTCATGAAAGTCTGCAAGGTCGGGTGCATCGGCTGCATGAAGTGCCAGCGCGAGTGTCCGGCAGACGCCATTGTCGTGAAAGATAATCTGGCCCAGGTGGATGTCGCAAAGTGCGTCCAGTGCGGCCACTGTGCGGATATCTGCCCGCGGCATATCATCTCGTACTTCGGACCGGAGTACAAGAACAGATAAAAACGTTTTAAAGGAATCTGAAAGAATTTCTCCCGCTTCAGAAATGAAGCGGGAGAAGTCAGAAGAAAGGAAAAGAAGATGGAACTGACACTCAAAGTAGAAGGCATGATGTGCCCCAAGTGCGAGAACCGCACAAAGAAAGCCCTTGAAGCGGTTGCCGGCGTCGAGAATGCGGTTGTGAGCCATACTGCCGGCACGGCCGTCGTCACAGGAGAGGCGCTGGACGCCTCGGCACTCAAAGCGGCTGTTGAAGCGGCTGGATACAAGGTCGTTGGCTGAGACGGCCACCTGAAAATGCGCAGGGAATAAAAACGTAAAAGCATTCGAGCCTGACAGCAGATCCGATACACCGCTGTCAGGCTCGAATGCTTATTATCTGTTTTCACGAGGGGAAACGGACACAGAAGCAGAGCATCTCACTCCGGTCGTCATAATCCGCGGTCAGTTCCGCTCTGTGCAGCCGTGCAATGGTCCGTGCGGCAGAAAGGCCGATTCCGAAACCGCCGGACTTCTGATTGCGCGAGCTGTCCGCCCGGTAGAAACGGTCGAAGATCCGTGACAGGTCTGGAACCTCTGTCACGCTGTTGGATACACGGAGGCATGGCTTTTGCCCGTCTGTCAGGAGAGAAATCTGTATCTCACCGTTCTCCGGACAGTATTTCACAGCGTTGTCGGCGAGAATCGAACAGAGCTGGGAGAGCATGGTCCGATCTCCCCGAACGAGGACGTTGTCCTCTAACGAGAGCAGGTAGCGGATGTGCCTGAGCTCTGCGGCCTCCCGGAACGAATCGAAGATCTCATGACCGAGCGCCGTGAAATCAATCTCCTGCGGCTGCTCCAGCACGCTGTATTCATCAACCCTGGCCAGCGTCAGCAGGTTCTTCATGAGATCGCTGAGTCTGCCGGCCTGAGAACGGATGTTGCGGCTGTATTTACTCTCGCCGGTGCGCAGCTCCATCGCATCGACATTTGCGAGGATGATGGCGACGGGCGTTTTCAGCTCATGACCGGCATCGGTCACGAACTGCCGCTGGCGCTCCATATTCTCCGCTATGGGGCGGATCATTCTGCGGGACAGCGCAATCACCAGCGCCAGCATCAGAAGCCAGCTCACAAAACCCACCAGCAGGGAAAGCAGGGCAACCCGCATGACCGCACTGCGCCTGGCTGCTCCATCGAGAAAGACGATGGAGTATCCGCCGTCCGGCCGGTGATAAATCCTGTAGCGATAAGAGGAAATGCTGCCTTCCGTATCATCAGCATTGAGACTGAGAGCGTATGCGGCGGCTTCCTCTTCCGTGACGGAGGCAATATGGCTGATGTCTGTATGCAGCACCTGACAGTGCGCGTCCATATCGACGGTGAAATAGATGGCGGACATCCGTGCGTTGTCGTCCATCGGGTCATCCAAAAATCCCCGCTGCCTGCTCCGGAACCGGCCCCACGGGCCATCAGGGGCGACGGAGGAATTCACAGGATCAGTGCCTTCAGAATTCTCACCACCGGGACCATCCGGTAGCGCGTGCAGAGAGAAGCCGTCCGACGGCACGGAAAGCATATTCTGTCTCGCCAGTTCATCCAGCAGACGGTCGGACTGGCGCGCATTGCTGACGGCGTTGAATACGTTCAGTGCGCCCAGAACAACGACCAGCAGCACGGTGACGGCAATCATTGCGGTGATGACAAATTTTTTCTGCAGCGCGTGAGTCACTTCGGCGCCTCCAGTGTATACCCGACGCCGCGTCGCGCCTTAATCTCAATGTTCGAGCCGAGAGCGGTAAGCCGTTTGCGCAGGTAGGAGATATACACCCAGACAACACCGATGTCGGCATCCGTGTCATAGCCCCAGACCTTTGTCAGCATGTCTTCGGTGGACAGACAGATGCCGAGATTGTTCATCAGCAGTTCCATGAGCTTGAATTCAAGCCTTGGCAGAACGACGGATGTTCCGCCGCAGCGCAGCTCGGCGTTGAAAGTGTTGAGGGAGAGATCCCCGCAGGTCAGAATATCCGGTGTGAAATCCTCCCGGCGACGCAGCATGGCACGGACCCGCGCGAGAAGCTCTCCGGTGGCAAAGGGCTTTGGCAGATAGTCATCGGCACCCAGGTCCAGACCGGCAATCCGATCTTCAACCTCCGCCTTCGCGGTCAGAAGAAGCACGGGGGTCGTATCACCGGCCTCCCGAAGTGCCTGCAGAACCGCAAAACCATCCATTTTCGGCATCATTACATCGAGAATGATCCCGTCATAGTGGTCTTCGCGGGCGTAGGCGAGGGCTTCTGCACCGTCATAAACCGCATCGACGGTGTAATTGTGAAATTCCAGAATATCCGTAACCGCTTCGGACATGGCGGGCTCGTCTTCGGCATAGAGAAGCTTCATCCGGGTCTCCTTTCATCCATGAAAAAAGACGCGCCCAACAGCGCGTCTTTCAATGTCAATCCTCAAACCGTCTCTCGGCTTGCGAGATACGCGTTGATCTCGTTCAGAACGTCGTCCGGATCCAGACCGTGTACGGCACAGGCTTCTTCCAGACTCTCACCGATGGAGGAGGGGCAGCCGACACAGTGCATTCCGCACTGCATCAGAACATAGGCAATGCCCATGTCATACTGAAGCATTTCGCCCATCGTGGTATTGACAGTGATTTCCATTTGTTTCATCTCCCTGATGTTATTTCCTGTTATTATAGCGAAGGAACCTGGCAATGTCAATCAAAACCTGTCCCCGTGGAAGAGGGGTGTCAGAAGAGGGATGTCGTGTTGCCAAAAGAGAGAAAATCGTGTAAAATAATATCACTGAGTACGGATCAGATTAAGCAAAAAGGAGGCGTGAACCTTGAGAATCGGGTTCTATGGCGCGGCTCACGAGGTGACAGGAAGCTGCACACTGATCGAGGTCGGGGAAAAGAAAGGCATCGTCGATTTCGGAATGGAGCAGGGGAAAGACATGTTTGTCAACGAGCCTCTGCCGGTTTCATACCCGGAACTGGATTTTGTGCTGCTCACCCACGCACATATCGACCACTCCGGCATGCTGCCATTGCTATATAAAGAAGGCTACCGCGGACCGATCTACACCAGTGCCGCAACCTGTTCTCTCTGTGAGATCATGCTGCGTGACTGCGCCAATATCCAGGAAACCGAAGCGGAATGGAAGAACCGGAAGGCGCAGCGAAGCGGTGCATCGGCGTGCGAACCGGTCTACACCATGGAGGACGCGGAGGGCGTGCTGAAGCTGCTGCGTCCCTGCTCCTATGGAGAGGTTGTCCAGGTCAATGAGGCGGTCAGTATCCGTCTGACGGATGTCGGGCATCTGCTGGGCTCATCTGCCATCGAGGTATGGCTGCATGAGGCAGATGAAACGCGGAAGATCTGCTTCAGCGGAGACGTCGGGAACAGTGACCAGCCGATTCTGAAGGACCCGCAGCATGTGGAAGAGACGGATTTCCTGGTAATTGAGTCCACTTATGGTGACAGACTGCACAGCACGGAGCGGGTGGACTACGTCGCAGAACTGGCCGCACGGATTCAGAAGGTGCTTGACCGCGGAGGCAATATGATCATCCCGTCGTTTGCCGTGGGCCGGACGCAGGAAATCCTGTACTTTATCCGGCAAATCAAGGAGCGGGAGCTTGTCAAAGGTCACGGAGATTTTCCGGTTTATATGGACAGCCCCCTTGCCATCGAGGCGACAGGGATCTTTCTGCAGTGCGACACGGACTATCTGGATGAAGAGATGCGCAGGACGATCCGCGCCGGAATCAATCCCCTGGTTTTCCCCGGACTTGAACTGGCCGTCAGTCAGGAGGAATCCGTCGCCATCAACGAAAACCAGACCCCGAAAATCATTATCTCAGCCAGCGGCATGTGCGATGCCGGCCGTGTGCGTCATCACCTGAAGCACAATCTCTGGAGACCGGAGAGCATGGTGCTCTTTGTCGGATATCAGGCGATCGGCACGCTGGGCAGAACCCTGGTAGATGGTGCCAGGAGTGTAAAGCTCTTCAATGAAACCATACAGGTAGAGGCAGAGATCGACACCCTGCCCGGGATCAGCGGACATGCGGATAAGAACGGCCTGATCACATGGCTGCAGGGTTTCCGGGAAAAGCCAAAATTTGTCTTTGTCAATCACGGAGATGCGGATGCGGCAGAGGCGTTTTCCAACTGCCTGAACCGCGAGATGGGTTACAGAGCCTTTGCCCCCTACAGCGGGGCGACCTTCGATCTGTTGGAAGAGCGCTGGACCAGTTTCCCGGAGGGCGTTCCGGTCAGGAGAGATACTCCGGCGGCAGCAAAGAAGGTCAATCCGGTCCTGGCAGAGCTGATCGAGGCGGCGGAACGGCTGCTGGAGATCTGCCGCGGACTGGACGGCAGAGCAAATCGGGATCTGCGCAACTATACAGAGGCGATTCGGAAGCTGATTACGAAAATTGAGAAATAGACCGGCGAATTCATGAATGAGCACTTGACGAAGGAATGCGCGTTGTGATACGATATATTGAAGTGTGAAAAGAGGTGACGGGAGATCGGAAATCCAGTTTTTGAACCGGAATATGCCCTGAGCAGGAACCTGGTGGAACTGAGCAGAAAGGACCTGTGCGCTCTTGTGGCGGAGATCTGCCGTCAGATCAGGGAAGAGTCCGGCAACAAGGCATATCACGGCGGCATCTACCCGGAGAACATCAGCCGGAACCCTGACGGCCAGATCGCCATCGGCCCGGCGAAGAAAAGCGACTGGGGCGAGAAGGAACTGGCGTATATCGCACCGGAGATTTACTGGAACAACAAGCCCTGTCCGCAGTCGGATGTCTATGCACTGGGGCTGCTGCTCTACTATGGCGCCAGTGAAGGAAAACTCCCCTTCGAAGGGGAGAGCAATAATGCGCAACTCATGCGCATGAGCGGGAAAAGCATCTACGCGCCTGCAGCTGCCGGCACGCAGCTTGGCGATATCATTGAAAAAGCACTGCGCTTCCGAGAGACTGAACGCTACCGGAATCCGGAGGAGCTGGCGGTGATGCTGGATTACTGTGAGGACAACCGGCTCCTCAGAGCGAAATCCGGCGCCGAGGCAATCTTCCAAAAGGATGAAGAACAGCTCAGTGATCTGGAGCAGATGATGTTGCAGATCATTGAAGGAAAAGCAGAACCGGATCTCTCGGAACCGGAACCCGACAGCGACGAGCGGCTGCTGGATTCCATCGCGGAATCTGTTGACAGTGAGGGCAGCGGTTCCCCTAAAACAGAAGATGAGATTTTTTCTGAGGCGGGACTGAGGCGGCCGGAAAAGAGAGCACAGAGCGAGGAGGAGAGAGTCAGCTTGGCGGATATATTCGGATTGGACGAGCCGGATCCGCGCGATCCGACGGAACTGGAAATAGAGGAGGACGTCCGCGTGTATGAACCGAAAGGAAAACAGCAAGGTATCCCGATCCTGACGGAGGAGCCGGAACCGGAACTCGCTCCGATCACCGTGAAAAAGAAAAAGCAGAAGGGCAAAGAAAAGGGAGAAGAGACTGAACAGAAACGGCGGCCGCTTCTCGTCGTGATCATGCTGCTGGCAATTCTGATGATTGCCGCAGTTGTCGCGAATATCCTCATCAATGCCTTCTCTGATCGCAACGGCGGACGGATGCCGACAAATGTGTCGGTGACTGCCCCCTCTGCGGAACCGACAGCGGACCCGAGTGTTTCAGCCATTCTCTCGGAAGAGCAGATCCAGTATCAGCAGCAGCTCGCCGAGCAGCAGGCGCTGGAGGAACAGCGGGCTGCCGAGCAGGCAGCACTGGAGGCTGCGCAGCAGGCAGAGATCCAGGCGCAGACCGCAGAGACGGAACCCACAGCAGACCCGGCCACACTGACGCACACCTATGAGGCAATCCGTGCGGATGTGAGCTGGCTGGAGGCACAGCAGGCTGCCATTGCACGGGGCGGGCAGCTTGTGACCATCAACAACGCCGAGGAACTCCAGCAGGTGATTGATCTGGCCAATCAGGCCGGTTTTGACAGAATCTGGATCGGGTGTCACCGTGTCGACGGGAACCTGGTCTGGGAAAGCGGCGAAGATGTGACCTTCTATCAGTGGGATAACGGGGAACCCTCCTATACGGACGGCGGGGACGGCGCAATTGAAGACTATGTCATGCTCTGGAACCTCAACGGCAGGTGGGTATACAATGACAGCCGGGAGAATCCGCTGACCAATTTCTACGGCATGTATGGCGGAAGAATCGGTTATATCGTCGAGTATGTCGGATAAGCGGCAGAATTACAGATGAAACTGGACAGGGGACGCAGTTTGCGTCCCCTATTACAAAAATGCGGTTAGTCAAAACAGACCGCAGAAAAGCTTCTGAATGACAGAACAGCACAACAAAGGATAACAATGGAACAGTATGTTGTAACCGGAATGAGCTGCGCCGCCTGCCAGGCGAGAGTGGAGAAGGCCGTCTCCAAAGTGCCGGGCGTGACAGCCTGCAGCGTGAGCCTGCTGACCAATTCCATGGGCGTGGAGGGCAGCGCGACTCCGGCGATGATCATCCGCGCCGTGGAGAGCGCCGGCTATGGTGCATCCCCGAAAGGGGCGGAAACAGGGACAAAAAAGAATAATGCAGGAAGCTTTGCCGCGGAGGAGGATGCGCTGAAGGACCGGGAGACCCCGAAGCTGAAACGGCGCCTGATCCTCTCGGTGGGCTTCCTGATCGTACTGATGTACATCACCATGGGGCACAACATGTGGGGATGGCCTCTGCCGGCGTACTTTGAACACAATCACCTGGCGCTGACCCTGACCCAGATGCTGATTGCGCTGATCGTCATGATCATCAACGGGAAGTTCTTCACCAGCGGCTTCGGCGCTCTGCGTCACGGCGCGCCGAACATGGACACCCTGGTGGCACTGGGATCCTCTGTGAGCTTCGGATGGAGTCTGTTCGTGTTCTACGAGATGTGCGACATGATCACCCGCGGCGCGGACAACATGGCACTGATGGAGCTCTACCACAATCAGCTCTACTTTGAGTCCGCAGCCATGATCCCGGCGCTGATCACCGTCGGCAAGATGCTGGAGGCGATGTCCAAGGGCCGGACCACCGATGCGCTCAAGAGTCTCATGAAGCTGGCACCCAAAACAGCGGTACTGGTCCGTGACGGTGAAGAGACCGAAGTCGGCATCGAAGAAGTGCGCGCCGGCGATGTGTTTGTTGTGCGTCCGGGAGAGAGCATCCCCGTGGACGGCATCGTTCTGGAGGGGAGCAGTGCGGTGAACGAGTCAGCCCTGACCGGAGAGAGCATCCCCGTGGATAAGGCGGAAGGGGATAAAGTCAGCGCCGCGACCATCAACCAGTCCGGATTCATCCGCTGCCAGGCGACCAGGGTCGGCGAGGACACCACACTCAGTCAGATCGTGCGCATGGTTTCCGATGCCGCGGCGACCAAAGCCCCGATTGCACGCATTGCGGATAAGGTTTCCGGCGTGTTTGTTCCGGCTGTAATCGGCATCTCTATCGTGGTGATGATCGGGTGGCTGCTCGCCGGACAGAGCCTGAGCTTTGCGCTGGCGAGAGCGATCTCCGTGCTGGTGATCTCCTGCCCCTGCGCGCTGGGGCTGGCAACACCGGTTGCCATCATGGTGGGCAACGGCCTCGGGGCAAAGAACGGCATTCTGTTTAAGACCAGCGAGGCGTTGGAGACTGCAGGAAAGGCGCAGATTGTTGCCCTTGACAAGACAGGCACCATTACGTCCGGAGTGCCGAAGGTTACGGACATCATCGCCGGGAACGGCTATACGGAAGAGTCGCTGCTCCGGATGGCCTACGCGCTGGAGAACCGAAGCGAACATCCCCTGGCACGGGCAGTTGTTGAAGAAGCGGGCAGACGGGGACTGCACCCGGATGAGGTATCAGACTTCCATGCTCTGCCGGGCAACGGCCTCACCGCATCTCTCAACGGAAAGGCTCTGCATGCAGGAAGCGGCGCATATATCCGCAGCCTGGTTCCGGTCAGCGATACGCTTGGCAGGCAGGCCGAAGCGCTGGCATCTCAGGGGAAGACACCCCTCTTCTTCGCAGAGAATGGGAAACTTGCCGGGATGATCGCGGTGGCCGATGTGATCAAGGAAGACTCGGCGGAGGCGGTTCGACAGCTCCGGAACATGGGGATTGAAGTGGTCATGCTGACCGGCGACAACGAACGTACCGCACAAGCCATCGGTGCCGAGGCGGGTGTCGACACCGTGATTGCCGGCGTCCTGCCGGATGGAAAGGAGAGCGTGATCCGGCGTCTTCAGCGGCGCGGCAAGGTGGCCATGGTGGGCGACGGCATCAACGATGCCCCGGCTCTCACAAGGGCGGATATTGGCATCGCCATCGGCGCGGGAACCGATGTCGCCATCGACAGCGCCGACGTTGTGCTGATGAACAGCCGCCTGAGCGATGTTGCCGCGGCGATCCGGCTCAGCCGCGCAACGCTTCGCAACATCCACGAGAATCTGTTCTGGGCATTCTTCTATAATGCAATCTGTATCCCCCTGGCGGCGGGACTGTTTGCCTGGAAGATGAACCCGATGATCGGCGCTGCGGCCATGAGTCTGTCGAGCTTCACGGTCTGCATGAATGCGCTGCGACTGAATCTGTTTAAAATGCAGGATTCTTCTCATGACCGGCCCCTTCGAAAGCGTGCCCTTCCCGAAACGGAAGAACCCGAGACCGACGGCCCGGAACAGCCTGCACAGCCGGCACCCGGAGCTCCGGCCTCCGAACAGAAGATCCTTCACATCGAAGGCATGATGTGCCATCATTGCGAGGCTGCCATCAAAAAGGCACTGGAGAAACTGGATTTCATAGAGGAAGCAACGGCGGATTTTGAAGCCGGCACCGCGCTGGTTACATTGAGCGGCAAGATGGATGAGGAGGCGGTCCGGCAGGCGATCGCCGAAGAAGACTACAGTTATCTTGGAATGGAGTAAAAGAAAGAATGGACGAAATGCATATTGGAAGTAAGTATCTGCAGGGTATCATCAGCAAAATCATCAAATCTGTGATCAGGAAAAAACTCGGCGTTGAGGCTGACGTGCAGTTCAACGATCCGATCAGTGTGACGTTTGACGGAGAGAACGCCAATGTACATGTCAATGTGAATGCGACGCTGGGCAGAGACGATCTTGATAAGCTGCTGAAAGATCTTATCTGATCCATACGGCACCCCGCGGAGCAGTATGGTGGCAGAGACCGGGTTTCCGGAGAATACTTTGAGGGGAGTACAGACATGCAGACAACCAGAATCCATTTCGAAGACCTCAGCCATATCGATGTTCGCGTATCGGATCTTCAGACCGAGGAATTTCGGCGCTGGCTTCGATTTGCAAACCGGAATGACACTTTTAAGATCCCCGGTGTGAAGAGGGAAATCCGGCGGAGGGATATCGCCTGGACAGAGCTTATCCGCGAAAAAGACGAGTGAGCCATTTTTGTGTGACAGTAGTGTGACATTTGGGGTGGTAAGATGTGCCTGTAAGCAAGATACACAGATAAACCAAACCAAATTGAAACCTGTAATCTGAAAGGAGAACACAAAAATGACTACTCTTATCAACGACAACGAGCTCAAGAACGTGAGCGGCGGCTGGCAGTATGCAAACGGCAGTTTCACCAACTATGGCAACTACATCGTCTACACGGTGGCCCCCGGCGATGTTCTGAGCGGCATTGCACAGCGTTTCGGTGTGAACTACATGCAGATCGCCCAGTGGAACAACATTAAGAACCCGGACGTCATCAGCATCGGCCAGAAGCTGACCATCTATCCGGCAGTCATCCGCTGATCGCGGTAAGCTGACAGCAGAATCCCCGTCACAAGGACGGGGATTCTGCTGTCAATAAAATGAAAAAAAGACTTGCTTTTTTCAGTTGAGTGTGCTATTATCTTTGAGCTGTCAGAAATGCGCGATTAGCTGAGTGTGCTATTATCTTTGAGCTGTCAGAAATGCGCGATTAGCTCAGCTGGATAGAGCGTCTGGCTACGGACCAGAAGGTCAGGGGTTCGAATCCCTTATCGCGTGCCAGTAAAGAACCGCTTGATTGAAGAAATCAAGCGGTTTTTGGTATTTCTGAGAGATTTTGATTTGCTGAAGTCCTGTCAGGCCTGCAGCTTTAACGAAGGCTTGCTGGCGTCCACCAGAAACATTGGGGTGGAGGCGAAGTTGAGCTTTTCCTGTTTACTCCAGACCTGCCGCCAGATCTCCTGATCAGCAGAGACGACCAGTCCGAGAGAGGAGAGAACTTCGAGATCCCAGTCCGGCCGGCGTGTGTCAGACAGAGGAATGCGGCGTGCGATGTCCTCCATGACGTCGAAGTTTTCTCCGACGTTCTGATCTTCAAAGCCCAGAGCGGCGGTGTTCCGGCGATCGGCGTTAAAAGCGGCCTGCGCTTGCGCGTCAAAGAGATAACCGTACCAGTTGGCGTCGAAGTTCAGAATGACACCGCCCGGTTTCAGCACACGCGCCCACTCCCGATAGGCATCTTCCGGATGGGGAAGATTCCAAGTGAGGTTGCGGCTGACAACGACGTCGAAGCATTCATCCCCGAAATCCAGTGCCTCGGCGTTCATCTCCATAAACCGTATTCTGTCGGCCAGACGGCCGGCATTTTTCTTCGCCTCGGTGAGCATGTTCGGGGTGAGATCGATGGCGGTTACATCGAAACCGGACTCCGCCAGAATAATGGCAAAAAAGCCCGGTCCCGTACCGACCTCCAGCACGCGCAGGGACGAGGACGCGCTGTCAGGGAAATGACGGTGTATCTTCTTACAGAGAGCATCGCGCCAGGCTGCACGCTGCCAGGTACGAAGCTCCTCCTGGTTCACGGCGGAATAGCCGGAAGCACGATGCGTCCAGTAGTCAAGATTCTCATTTAAAATGGTATCACAGGACAAGGCTGATCACTTTTTGAACCTTTCTGTCATGATTATTTGACATCCCGCATCAGTGCCTGAAGCCGGCGGCCGGTTCGACCGGCCGTAAGGTCATTCAGATCGATGACGTCGATCCCGAGCTCGGCAGCGCGGTTGCGCATGGCGGAACCGCCCTTTTCAGCGGTGACGATGGCGGCCTTGGCGCTCTTTCCGCCGAAGCGGTCGCGCAGAATCGCAAGCTCGTTGAGGGCTTCGGTCCTGGCGTCACAGGTCTTGCAGCTGATGAAGACCGGCATGGTGCCGCGCGTACACATCACGTCCAGCTCGTTGGTAACGGCATCCTGACTTCCGCTGGCTTCCCAGTCCACGACGGCGCTGGTAATCACGTCATTGAACAGCCGGCTGTCCAGGCAGGCTTTGTAGACGTACAGTTCCAGGACACTCCCGACATCGCGCAGCCATGTGCGGATCTGGGCGTCCCGGAAGCGAAAGGAGACCGACTCCTCCGGCTCGATCCGAAGTTCCGACAGGAATCCGATTTCTTCCAGCTCGTGCAGGGCATCTTCCGGCGCGGGAATCCGGTCGGCGCGTTCCCCTTTCACGCGATAGGCACCGCTGACGGAGAGGGAGAAAAGCCCATCCGCGTCCGCGGGTGAGATGCGCTGGATATAGGTCACGATCTTTGTCCACTGGCGGCGGTGCCGCAGATAGAGCTGGAAAAAGGGATCGATGTCATTCAGGTAGCCGGCGAGAATGCTGTTGTCCACACGGCCCCTGCGCATGGAGCCGCCGGCCATCAGAAAACAGTCTTCAACGCTGTAGATCACATCGCACAGGACATTCGAAGCGAAGGGAGCATTGCGGATGTTATAAAAACGGTTCTGTTTGCGGCTGTAGGTGAAGACGGGAACATCATTCGCGGCGCTGGCAAGGCCGGCGGCAAAGAGCACCGCGTCGGTTCCGCCGGTGATGTCGATGGCGCAATCGGGGTATTTTTCCATCGTCTTCTGAAAGACCCGCAGGATCGCATCGGTGTCATACATGCTGGAACGTACAAAAATCAGCTCAACCTTCTGCCCCCGGTGCTGGAAATAGGCACGGAGCTTCTTCTGAAGTGTCTGGTCGGAGGGAACGCTCTCCTGACAGATATACACCACGCGCTGGGGATGAAACATCTCCACACCGATGACGTTTTCCAGCGGCCGCTCGTCGTACAGTTCAATCAGGGTATCCATTCAGGCGCCTCGCATTCTTTGTTTTGATCTCTGAAAGATAATGAAATTATACCTTTTCTTTGTCGGCTTCGCAAGACCGAATGGGCACTGAACGGCCAACGCGGAAGACAGCGCCGCCGCAATCCGGCGGAAAAAGCCCTGCGCAGGGCGTGATTCATGCCTGCGCAGGGCGTATGGATTATGTGGAAGCGGATTCAAAACGACCGTCACGGTATCTCAGAATCCTGCAGCCGAGGGCGATGGCCTCGTCTTCGCTGTGGGTGGCGAGGAGCAGCGCTGCCGACTCCGACGACGCCGAAACCAGCTCCATAACGCGCCTGTAAAGCGCCTCGTCCAGACCTTTAAAGGGCTCGTCCAGAATCAGAAGATCCGGCCTGTATGCCAGAGCGCGGGCGAGGGAGACGCGCTGACTCATTCCGCCGGAGAGCTCTCCCGGATAGAGACCGGCAGCTTCCCGGAGCCCGAGAAGCTCCAGCCAGTGCAGTGCTTCCGACATCGTTTCCGGACTGTCGGAGAGAACGGCATTGACATTTTCTGCGGCAGTTCTCCAGGGGAGCAGGCGAGGCTCCTGAAAGACGGCAGCGGGGCGCAGCGCGTCATTCCGCACAGAACCGGCATCGGGGGCCAGAAGCGAGAGACAGATCCGGAGCACCGAGGTCTTACCGCAGCCGGAGGGCCCCATCAGCGCAATTCGATCCCCCGGGGCGAGACGGAGACTGCAGGCGGAAAGCACCTGCTTTCCTCCCAGACGAACAGAAACATCCCTGAGTTCAAGCATGTTTGCAAACCTCCTTCCCACCGATCCGCTGAACCAGCTTCAGAAGAAACCGCTCAATGAACAGGCTGAGGAGAATGACTGCCAGCGTCCAGGCAAAAAGATCTGTCGTCTCAAGATAGAGCTTCGACTCGAAGATCATCTTGCCGACGGAAGGCTGAGGAACCGTCAGCACCTCGGCGGCGATCCCGGCCTTCCAGCCGAGTCCGAGTGCGGAGCTCAGTGCCGAGCGAAAAAACGGCAGCACCGTCGGGAGGGTGATCCGCTTCAGAATCCTGCCGCGCGAGAAACCGTAGACCCGGGCCATCTCCAGGAGCAGGGGATCCTGAGCGGCGATGCCGGATGAGACATTGATCCAGACAATGGGCAGCACCATGAGCGCGGAAATGAAGGCGGGGAGAACCCCGCGGCCCAGCCAGATGAGAGCCAGAATAATGAAAGAGGCGACCGGGGTGCTTTTGACAAGCACCATGAGAGGGGAGAGCAGCGTTTTGCAGATCACGCTGTTCTCCGTCAGGATTGCGAGCAGGACGCCGAGCACGGCGGCGCAGAGAATCCCGCTCAGCACACGGAGAATGCTGGTGCCCACCGTGAGCCAGAACGCGGAAGTCCCGGCGAGCGCCAGAAACCGCCGCAGAACCTGTGCGGGGGAGGGCAGGAGCAGCTCGCTTCCGACCAGCTCCGCCGCCAGAATCCAGACACCTGTCCAGAACGTGAAGACCCCGAGAAAAACGAGAAATCTGCGGGAGACGGGCTTCATTTCAGGATGCAGTAGAAATCGGCCCCCGGAACGGCCCCACCGATGGACTGGGGTGCGGCTTCGAACATGATTTCAAGAAATGCGGTGAGCTGTGCCTGCATCTCTTCACCGGTGACAAAACAGACGTTGCAGTTCGGGATGGCTTTCTCGGCAACGGCAGCCTTGGCAAAGATACCGGCCTCTTCGACGGCCTTTGCGGCGGCGGCGGTATCTTCGGTCAGCAGGGCGACGGAGGCTTCATAGTCCGCTAGAAAAGCGGCAACTTCCGCGGGGTGTGCGGCCGCAAACTCCGTGCGTACGACGACACAGCCCTGGACGAGACTGCCCGCCTCAAAGACCTTGTCCCACTCCTCGGTGAGGTCGAGGGCCACGACGAGATCCTGATTCTGGCTGCGGGCAACGGTGACCATGGGCTCGGGGAGCACGGCAAGGCTGACTTCCCCTGCGGCGACGGCAGCATTCAGCTCCGCCGGCTGGGCATAGGTGTTGTCAATGGTCACGTCAGCACCGTTTGCCTTGCAGAGAGAGGCAAAGATGAAGCTCGGATTCTGGGCGGGGGCATAGACGGTCTGCCCGTCGAGATCGGCGAAGCTGTCGACAGCGACAGAACCGTCGGTCACGAGATAGAGAACACCGCGCGTATTCAGCGCAAGAACCTGTACCTTGCCCTCGGTCTTATTGTAAAGGGCCGAGGCGGCGTTGGTCGGGAGCGCGGCGATGTCGCAGTCACCGCTCACGAGGGCGGCAGTGACATTCGAGGCGTCGGTCTCGACCGTGAAGCTGTAGTTGAGCGCGGTTTCCCCGGCCGCGTCTGCGGCAATCAGTCCTGCCATGCCGAAGCCGGTGGTTCCGTTCAGTGTGATGACACGGACGGGCAGCGTTGTGTCGGGTTCAGTCTGGGCGCTTTCGGCGAAAGCGCCGACCGTGCAGACAGAGAGCGCGAGGGAGAGCACAAGCAGTGTGGTGAGAAGCGTACGTGTGACTGTGGATTTCATGATTATCTGTTCCTTCCTTTTTTGAATTCAATTCTGAGCGGACGTCCCGCGGGAATAGACGGCTTTCGCACTGACGCCGGCCAGGCGGCCGATCTTGCCGGTCAGCGCATTGATGGTATCTGTGGGCGCGTCGACAGCCACGCAGATAATGTTGACACCCTTTTCCCGATAGGGGATGCCCATGCGGCCGAGAATACAGCCGGCGTATTCGTGCAGAACCGCATTCAGCGCCTCAGCGGATTCCGGATCTTCTACGAGGATCGAGATTGCACCGATTCTGGTTTCCATTTTGCTTCCTTTCCCGCCAAAACAAAAACAGCCGTGCCGGAAGGCATGGCTGTTGCGCAGAACAGAATTTGCGTGCGAAACATGGATTGCCTTCCGCCTCAAGAACAGTTTCGGCGTCAGTAGATGAAGGGTGTCCTCACCGAAAGCGTTGCTCGCGGTCCGGACGAAAAGAGTATATGATATTTTATCGTCAATGTCAACAGTTAGAAAATTCTAATAACGCCTCTTTTTGGAACTGAATTGGAAAAAGCAAAAAAAATCAACTAAATTGTCACAAAAATAGCAAGTTCGTCTTGTCTTTTTGAATCATTTATTGTAATATGAGTACACAATCCAGGCAATGTCACATACATTTAGAAGAAAGGGTGAGAATGCGTTGGAAAACGTAGATCGCAAATTCATAGACTCCGTTCTGGAGAAATATGACAGCGACAAGTCAAAGATCATAGCCATCATGCAGGATGTGCAGGAGAAGTACAGGTATCTTCCGCAGGAGGCGCTGGAGTATATTGCCGGCAAAGTCGGCATGAGCGAGAGCAAGCTCTACGGAGTTGCCACTTTCTACGGGAACTTCTCTCTGGATGCGAAGGGCAAGTACGTGATGAAGGTCTGCCGCGGCACGGCCTGCCATGTGCGCAAGAGCAGCACGATCCTTCAGGCGCTGTATGACGCCACCGGCACGGATGAACACAAGCCGACCTCGGACGACGGCCTGTTCACGCTGGAGATCGTCTCGTGCCTTGGCGCCTGCGGCCTGAGCCCTGTCGTCATGGTCAACGACACGGTCCATGCGGCAATGACGCCGGATAAGGCGAGAGCGCTGGTGAGCCAGCTGAGAGAGGAGGCCTGAACCCATGCGAGAGAAACTGAACAGCCTGGAAGAGTTCAAGGCTCTGCAGGAGAAGTGTATCAAGGCCCGCGAGTGCGAGAAGCGCAAGGTCCTGGTCTGCTGCGGCACCGGCTGCGCGGCCGGCGGCAACCTGAAGGTCTATGAGGAACTGCAGAACCAGATGGCGCTGCTTGGCGTCAAATATGAAGTCAAACTGAATCTCTCCGACTGCGCCGGAGAGGCGACCGGAGTCAAGAAATCCGGCTGCCACGGCTTCTGCGAGATGGGACCGCTGGTCCGTATCGAACCGGAAGGCTGGCTCTATACCAAGGTCCGCACGGACGACGTCAGGGAGATCGTCGAGAAGACACTCATCGGCGGCGAGTTCATCGAGCGCCTGGGCTATCATCAGAACGGCGAACTCTATAAGCGCCAGGAAGACATTCCGTTCTACAAGAAGCAGACCCGCCGCGTGCTGGAACACTGCGGCCACATCGATGCCGAGAGCATCGAGGAATATCTCTCCATCGGCGGGTATTCCGCCCTGGCAAAGTGCCTGTTCGAGCTGAGCGGTGAAGAGGTCATCCAGGAAGTCACCGACTCCGGCCTCCGCGGCCGCGGAGGCGCCGGCTTCCCCACCGGAAAGAAATGGGCCCAGGTGGCGGCACACAAGGAAGAGCCGGTCAAGTACATCGTCTGCAACGGTGACGAGGGCGACCCCGGCGCATTCATGGACCGTTCCTGCATGGAAGGCGACCCGCACAAGATCCTTGAGGGCATGATCATCGCCGGTGTTGCGACGGATTCCACCGAGGGCTACATTTATGTCCGCGCGGAGTACCCGCTGGCGGTCTCCAGACTCTCCATCGCCATCCGGCAGGCGGAAGAACTGGGCATTCTCGGCGACAACATCCTGGGCAGCGGGAAGAGCTTCCACATGCACATCAACCGCGGCGCCGGCGCATTTGTCTGCGGTGAGGGTTCCGCCATGACGGCCTCCATCGAGGGCAACCGCGGCATGCCGCGCACGAAGCCGCCCCGCAGCGTCGACAAGGGCCTCTTCGAGAAGCCGACCTGTCTGAACAACGTTGAGACCTTTGCCAACGTCCCCGATATCATCAAGAAGGGCGCCGCGTGGTTCCGCTCCGTCGGTACCGAAGGCAGCCCCGGCACCAAGGCCTTTGCCCTCACCGGCAATGTCGTGAACACCGGCCTCATTGAGGTCCCGATGGGCACCACCCTCCGCGAGGTCGTCTATGACATCGGCGGCGGCATCAAGAACGGCAAGAAATTCAAGGCCGTTCAGATCGGCGGTCCCTCCGGCGGCTGCCTGACGGAAGAGCACCTGGATCTGCCGATGGACTTCGACTCTCTGAAGAAGGTCGGCGCGATCATCGGCTCCGGCGGTCTGGTTGTCATGGACGAGGACAGCTGCATGGTCAACATCGCGCAGTTCTTCATGAACTTCATCTGCGAGGAGTCCTGCGGCAAGTGCACGCCCTGCCGTGAAGGCACCACCCGCATGAACGAGATCCTGACCAGAATCACCAACGGCAACGGCCGCATGAGTGACATCGACGAGCTCAAGAGCCTGGGCAAAATGATCCAGACCTCCTCTCTCTGCGGTCTCGGAAAGACGGCCCCGAACCCGGTCCTCTCCACGCTGCAGAACTTTGAAGAGGAGTATATCGAGCATATCCGTGACAAGCGCTGCCACTGCGGCACCTGCAAGCAGCTGGCGCAGTTCGTCATCACCGACAAGTGCATCGGCTGCACCAAGTGCGCCCGCAACTGTCCGGTCAACGCCATCACCGGCACCGTGCGCCATCAGCACGTGATCGACACCACCAAGTGTATCAAGTGCGGCACCTGCAAGGCCAACTGCCCGGTTGGCGCGATCAAGGAGGGTTAAGCCATGGCTGAAAAGAAAATGATCATCGACGGCATCGAATGTCCGTTTACCAATGAGCGCAACGTGCTCGAGGTCGCCAGAAACAACGGAATCGACATTCCGTCTCTCTGCTACTGCGAGAACCTTTCCATCTACGGCGGCTGCCGTCTCTGCCTGGTCGAGAACGAGCGCGGAGCGATGGATGCGGCCTGCTCCATGCAGCCCCGCAACGGCATGATCGTCAACACCCACACCAAAAAGGTCCTGGAGAGCCGCCACACCACGCTGCAGCTGCTCATGAGCAGCCACCGCGCCGACTGCCTCACCTGTGAGCAGAGCGGACGCTGCAAGCTCCAGGAATACGCGCACCGCTATAACGTCGTGGAGCCGCGCTTTGAGGAGAACACCTATCCCAAGCTGCCGCTGGATGTCTCTTCCCCCTGCATCACTAGAGACCCGACCAAGTGCATCCTGTGCGGCCTCTGCGTCCGTATGTGCTCCGAGATCCAGAACGTCGGCGCCATTGATTTCACCAAGCGCGGCAAACGGGCGGTCGTCGCCCCCGGCTTCGGCAAGATGCTGAGCGAGACCGGCTGTGTCGGCTGCGGCCAGTGCGCGGCGGTCTGCCCCACCGGCGCCATCACCATCAACCGTCAGATCCCCGAGATGTGGGCGATGCTGAACGATCCGAACAAGCGGGTCGTGGTCCAGTACGCGCCCAGCGTGCGCGTCGGCATGGCCGAGGAATTCGGCATGCCCGCCAACGAGCCCGTCACCGGAAAGCTTGTCACGGCGCTGCGCCGCCTCGGCGTTGATGTGGTGTATGACACCAACCTCTCCGCCGACCTCACCATCATGGAAGAGAGCGCGGAGTTCCTGGAGAAGGTCAAGTCCGGGGCCAAGCTCCCGATGTTCACCTCCTGCTGCCCCGGCTGGATCCAGCATGTGGAGAAGGCCCATCCGAACCTGATGCCGCAGGTTTCCACGGCGGGCAGCCCCATGGAAATGTTGGGCGCCCTGATCCGCCAGCAGTTCAAGGACGAGGATGTCTACTCCGTCGCCATCATGCCCTGCACGGCGAAGAAGTTCGAGGCCAGACGGCCGGAGCTTGAAAAAGACGGCAAGCGCCTCATCGACCTGGTCCTCACCACGGATGAGCTGGTCCGCCTCATCAAGGCCGCCGGTATCGACTTCAAGAACCTGCCCGACTCCGAGCCGGACGATCCTCTGGGCGATTACACCGGCGCCGGCGTCATCTTCGGCGTTACGGGCGGCGTGACGGAGGCCGTCATCCGCAAGGTGCTGGCCGACGCCTCTCCCGATACCCTGAAGACCATCGCCGAGTGCGGCGTCCGCGGCCTGGAGGGAATCAAGGCTTTCTCGGTCACCGCGGGTGACCTGACGCTCAAGATCGCGGTGGCCAACGGCCTCGCGAATGCCGACCGCCTGATTGAGAAGGTCGAGAGCGGGGAAGAATACTTCGACTTCATCGAAGTCATGGCCTGCCCGAACGGCTGCATCGGCGGCGGCGGACAGCCGCCCGCCTCCAACGCCCGCAAGAGAGAGCGTGTGGAAGCCATCTTCAAGGCAGACGAGGACTGCGAGCTCAAGATCCCGCAGCAGAACCCGGCGCTGGATTATATCTACGACGAGCTGCTGAAGGGCCGCGCCCACGAGCTTCTGCATATCCACTATCCGCTGCACGGACAGCACTGATCTCTGTCAGTAAGGAAAGACCGTAATCTCCCTGCCTCCGGCGGGGAGGGGCGGTTTCAGAAAACGCTGCACGGACAGCATGACAACACCGCCGGCTGAGAAGGTCAGCCGGCGGTGTTCCATTTTCGTCTTGCTTTTCTATGCAAAGCACATTATAATTTATCTCAGGTTTAATCAGAACTGACGAGGAGGATGACCATGGCAACCAAGAAATCCACACCCATAAAGAAAACGGAAAAGACGGAGCCCGTCGTGACGGAGAAAGCCGTCGAGACCAGCCCCGCTGAGACCAAAGCTGTTGCAGAAAAGCCCGTCGAGGCCAAAGCGGCTGAAGAAAAGGTCGAGGCCAGGAAGCCCGCGGCGAAGAAACCGGCGGCGAAGAAACCGGCCGCAAAGCCGGCGACAGCGGCGAAGACCGCCGCCGCGGAAGCACCGAAGGCCGCGGAGAAGAAAACCATAGAGAAAAAGACCGCAGCAAAGAAGCCTGCCGCGAAAAAACCTGTGGCAAAAAAGACCGCCGCGAAGAAGCCGGCAGAAGAACCCGTGGTAGAGCCGACCGTCGTGGAAGTGAAGCCCGCCCCGGCTGAAGTTCCGGCGGAAGCTCCCGCGGAAGTCGCCGCTCCTGCCCCGGTGGAGGAAGTTGCCCCGGCCGCAGAGCCTGCGCCCGAAGCAGCGGCACCCGCACCGGAAGCAGAAGCCCCCGCAGTCGAGACGGCGGAGCCTGAACTGCCCCAGCCCCGGCGCAGCATCGCCTTCATCGGCTCGGAGTGCTATCCGTTTGTGAAGACGGGCGGCCTCGCCGACGTGATGTACGCCCTGCCAAGAGAGCTCAGCAAGCAGAACTGCGACGTGCGTGTGATCCTTCCGCGCTATAAGTGCATCCCCTGGAAGTACCAGGAGAAGATGGTCTACCGCGGCGAGTTCATGATGGACCTTTTTGCCGACGGCAGAAGCTTCTACGTCGGGGTCATGGAATACATCCAGGACGGCGTCGTGTATGACTTTATCGACAACGAGGAGTTCTTCAGTGCCGGCAATCCCTATACCAACCTGGTCGACGACATCCCCAAGTACTGCTTCTTCTCCAAGGCGGCGCTGGCGGCGCTCAATTACCTGAACTGGATTCCGGACATCATCCACTGCCACGACTGGCAGGCGGCCCTGGTCCCGGTCTATCTCAAGACCCTGTTCGCCGGTACGCCTGTGGGCGGCGCGAAGACCATGCTCACAATCCACAACCTGCGCTTCCAGGGCGTGTACAGCATTCCCGCCGTGAAGTACTGGTCCGGGCTGCCCGATCACCTCTTCAACATCGACGTCCTGAAGCAGGGCTATAACGACGCCAACCTCATGAAGGCGGGCCTTGCCTATGCCGACATGATCACCACCGTGAGCAACACCTATGCCGGAGAGATCCAGACCGGCTTCTACGGCGAGAATCTGGACGCCCACCTGCGTCATCACTCCGGAAAGCTCCGCGGCATCGTCAACGGCATCGATGTGGAGCTCTGGGACACCGCGACGGATGCGCTCCTGCCGGTGAACTACGAGAAGAAGGACGCCGTCGCGAAGAAGAAAGAAATCAAGCGCGACCTGCAGGAAAGACTCGGCCTGGAGCAGGACGAGGGCAAGTTCGTGATCGGCCTGGTCTCCCGCCTAACGGACCAGAAGGGTCTGGACCTCGTAAACGCCGTCATGCCCTCGCTGATCGACGGCAATACCCAGGTCGTGGTGCTGGGAACCGGCGAGCCGAAGTACGAGGACGCCTTCCGCTATTACGAAGCAACCTACAAGGGCAGCGTCTGCTCCAACATCATGTACGATGAGAGCCGTGCCCACGAGATCTATGCCGGCGCAGACGCCTTCCTGGTGCCGTCGCTGTTCGAGCCCTGCGGCCTGACCCAGCTGATCGCGATGCGCTACGGCACGGTGCCGATCGTACGCGAAACCGGCGGCCTGAAGGATACCGTCGCGCCCTATAACAAGTATGAGAACACGGGCAACGGATTTACCTTTGACCGCTATGAAGCGGGCCTGCTGCTGGATGCCATCAACCGCGCCAAGACCCTCTACTTCACGGAGCGGGAGCGCTGGGACGAGATGGTCGTGCGCAACATGGAGAAGGACGTCTCCTGGGGCCAGTCGGCCAGGCAGTACCGCGACCTGTATCTTCAGCTGAGACCCTGAAAAAAGACCTCGCACCGGAGAAGTGAGAACAAGAAGCATAAAAAGCTAAACAGAAAGCGAAAAACACAGCAAGAGATAAAAAAGACCGCCCGGACCGAAAGAGAAATCGGTTCGGGCGGTTTTGCCGCAGCTTACGCGACCAGCGTCGTGTGGAAGATACGGTCCTTGTATGGCCGCAGCGCATAGTAGAGGATCAGCCCCAGCACGCCGCAGGAGAGAATCTCTCCAATGCAGACGGTCAGCATCATGAGGAGAATCGGCAGATCCACCATGTAAGCGTACTTCAGAACGAAGGGAACGACCAGTGTGTTGGACACGATCGGGGGGATGGGAGCCAGGAAAGGGTGCGCGTTGCGCAGCTTCCAGGTGAAGAAGGCGCCGATCAGGGTGGCGAGGCTGCCGCAGACGATGTCCGGGAGCAGAGCGCCGCCGACGGTGTTGCCGATCAGGCAGCCGATAAAGAGGCCGGGAATCGCAGCCGGTGTGAACACAGGCAGAATCGTCAGAGCCTCGGCGATGCGGATCTGTATTTCGCTGAACGAAATGGGCGCGAAGATGTAGGTCAGCGCAACATAGACCGCAGCGATCATGGCAGCCTGTGTCATGAACAGCAGGTTCTTGTTTTTCATATTCGGTTGTTCTCCTTAGTTTTGTTTTACGTGAGGATGGTTTCGAACTCACGGATTGAATTGCGGCGATACTATAGCATGCTCTGAAGCAAAAAGCAAGGATAAACTATAGCATTGCTGTCACTAGAGGTTGGATTGTTTACTGGAAACGAAAGGGGAACGTTTCTGATCCTCCCTGTCTGCAGGAAGAATACAGCTGAGATCAAGAACGTCATCGCAGGTGGACCCGGAGGATGACAGAGATGAAAGACCGGCAGGTAAAACAGTCTGGATTTGCACAAAAAATGACAAGAAACTGCATAAACAAACAAATAATCTGAGTAAAAATAAAAATACATCATTTGTACATACAATTGTGAATAAATTGTTGAAATTGTCTGGACAGCGTGATAATATGTAAAAAAAGGGAGAAAAGTTATCAGAAGCATATAGATCAACGATTTTTTCAAACTTTTGAAGTATTAATAAAACCTAACAAAAAAATGAAGTACGCCGGCAGTTATTACCGAAATTTTATATCAAAATTGATGGCTTTGTTGACTGCTGGCTTGTTAATATGTGAATATACAGGATAATGGTCCGGAAGGGGCGGCGTCTCAGACGCCCCGGCAAAGCCATCTCCGCGGGGCGGCGTCTCAGCTGTTCCAAGCCGATGAACGGTGAGGCGGAGACAGAAGGATCTGCCAGGTATTATTAAGAAAACCTTAAATTAGCAAAAGACAAGCTGAACTTATCTTGAAAAATTGGTAACAAAGCAGTATAGTAAAAATTGAATTAGTATGTCAAAATGGCCGTTTCTATATCTTGATCTGTAACCTTTAGAAAGGACAATATGTAGTCATGATGGAATCAGTGCTGAAACGGATCGAAAGAAACAGGAAGGAACGCGATCGCTGGATCGCTCTGGTCCTGTGCCTGTCCATGATCGTGTCACTGGGCGTTTTCTCCGGTCTGCGCATGGACGCGATTGCCAAAACCTACACCAGGGTGGTTCTGGAGTGTCCTTATATGGAGGAGGGCGCGGAGCGGGTTGTACATACTCACAATGCCGACTGCTATGATGAGTATGGGAATCTCGCATGCACTCTCCCGGAGCTGGAGGCGCATACGCATTCGGATGCCTGCTACCTCGAGAACACCACGCTTGTCTGCGGTCTGGAGGAGAACCCCGGTCACCGGCACACGGATGACTGTTACACGGCTGTGACAACGCTGGCCTGCGATCTCGAGGAGAACGAGGGACATCAGCATACCGGGGACTGCTATACCCTGGAGCGCGGAGAACTCCTCTGTGACAATACCGACGAGGAGCATGAGCATACGGATGATTGCTATGCCTGGAACGAAGTCCTGTCCTGCGGCATGGAAGCAGGGGAGGGCGCGCACCTGCACTCCGAAGACTGCTACCGGACCGAGTGGATCCTGACCTGCGGCATGGAAGAGGGCGAGGGCGCTCATACCCATACGGATGAGTGCTATCTGACTGACCGCGTCCTGACCTGCGATAAGCCGGAGATCATCCTGCACACCCACAGCGACGACTGCTACCAGAAGAATGACGACGGAAGCATCTATGTGGATGAGGACGGGTACGCCTGGCTGATCTGCGGACAGCCGGAGATCATCGAGCATGTTCACGACGCGGACTGCTTCGCGGTGTATGAGCTGGACGACGGCGAACCGGAAGAAATCTCAGTTACCGACGAGATCACGGAAGCCCTGACGGAAGACACGGACGAGGCAGAGCCTGCCGCCACAGAAGAGCATGAAGAGACAGACGACGCGGATGCCGCCGAAGAAAAATCCGAGATCGAAGAGACTGACAATCTGACTGACAGCGAAGAAACCAAAGACGAAACCAAAGACGAAACCAAAGACAACACCAAAGACGACACAGAAGACGAAAACGAAGAAGAGACTGAATCCACAGACACGGAAGCTGACGTGCCTGCAGTTCCCATGCCCGCCCAGAGCTTCGAGAAGCTCGCCGGCGGCATCCGGGTCAGTGTCGAGGCACCCGAAGGCGCATTCCCGGAGAACACCCGCATGTCCGCAAGCCCGGTGAACGGCAACAGCCTGAAGAACACCGTCTCCGATGCTATAAACGGCGAGGTCCTGGAGGTCCAGGCCGTCGATATCAAGTTCTATGATGCCGAGGGCAACGAGATCGAGCCCGCCACTCCCATCCGCGTAACTCTCACCCCCTGGGCGAGCGCCCACGTGGATCAGACCACACAGGTTGTCCACATCGACAAGGCGGGAGACGCCGAAGTGATCGAGCAGGCGGCGGATGCCGAGCCCGCAAGCGAGCGGGAGGTCGTCTTCGACGCCGACAGCTTCTCCATCTATGCCATCGTGTATTCGGTGAGCTTTGAATACGAGGTGGACGGACAGGTCTTTACCTCTTCCGTCCCCGGCGCGCGGGAGATCCTGCTCTCGGACGTGCTGAAGGAACTGAATATTACAGCGGAAGATAAAATCGCGGACTTCATGTCCCGCATCGCGGATGTCAGCGTCTCCGCCGCGGATGTCCTGAGCGTTACGGCGGCGGAAGCCGACTGGACCATCTGCGCCCTGAAGGCAAGCGAAGATGTGGCGTTCCTGACCGTCACCATGCAGGACGGTGCGGTGTTCAGCATCGCCGTGAAAGCGGACGGCGCCACCGAAGTCACAAGCGAAAACGAGATTGCCGTTATCAGCACGGTAAATGACCGCTATCTGCCGGAGAACGCCACAGCCCTTGCCGAAGTGCTGGACGAAGAGAAGAGCGAGAGCGCCATCGCGGCTGTACAGCAGGCTGCGACGCCTGCCGGAGCAGAAGCACAGGAAAACACTGCCGGTGTTGCTGACGCCGGGACCAAATACCAGGTCTTCAGCATCGGACTGGAGAATGTGGACGCGACAGCCTATGACGGCTTCAACGTCAGTGTCACGCTGCCCGAGGACGCGGTCGTCGGTAAGGATTTTCAGCTGTACCAGATCCGTGAGGACGAAACCGTCAACCTCACCGAGAGTCTCGAAGTGACGGGTGAGCCGAATGAAAACGGACTGCAGAATGTTTCCGGCTTCACTTTCAAGACGGATGACTTCGCGGATTTCGTCCTGAGCTATTCCATTGAAACCAATTACACCGCCTTTGACGGCAAGACCTTCAAGATCTCCCTGAACTACGGACCGGAGGCGGAAATCCCCGAGGGTGCGACGCTGAAGGTGGAAGAGATTCTGCCGGATACGGAGAGCTATGCACAGTACCTGAACGATTCCGTGACGGAGCAGAGAAGATCGAGCCGCAGGCACCTGTCTCCGTAAAGATCGAGATGATGGACCTTCCGGAAGAGACCGGGAATGCGCAGGCGCAGGTCGTCCACTTCGGGGAACAGACCGAGGTTCTGAGTGCGGAAACGGTTGGAACGGATGTCAGTTTTGAGACCGGAAGCTTCTCGGTCTACGGCGTCGTCTACACGGTGGACTTCCACTATGAAGTCAACGGACAGACCTTCGAGTTCTGCATCCCCGGCGGCGGATTCATCAGCCTGGAGCACCTGATCGAGGTGCTGGGCATCAACGTCAGTGACGCAGCCTGCACCGACAGCGTCACGGACGAAGCATTCGAAGAAGAATACACAGATAACAGCGCTGAGACAGCCGCAGAAGAAACTGCAGCTGACCCGGCGGCAGAGGTCGAAGCGGCCGCGACCGCAGCCTTTGAGCAGGCCATCAGCCTGAACAATGTGCCCGTCAGCGAGGAGACCAAGGCTTTTGTCGCGGAGATTGCGACAGTGGAATTCTCCAGCCCGGAACTCGTGTGGGTTGGAAAGGTAAATGAAGAGAGCACAGTCGGCGCGCTGAAGGAAGCGAACGGACTGGATGTGGAATACAGCGCGGATCTGACGGAAGAGCAGATCGCGGAGATCAATGCTCAGACGGTGGAAGCCGGCGACTGGGCACTGGTCAGCGTGCGCCCGTTTGTGAGCGAAGAGAGCCTGACCGTCACCATGGAGAACGGGGACAGCTTCACCATCCGCGTGACCGACGGCCAGATCCGCAAGACCGTCATCGACGCCAAAGGCGACACCTGGGAGATCACGGTTACTTACGATGAAAATGCGCAGATCCCGGACGGGGCAGAGCTGAACGTCAGAGAAATTCTTCCGACTGACGAGGAGTATGAAGCCCTCTACAACAGTGCGGCCGCGGAAGCCTGCAGCGATGCGGAGAAACAGGGCATCGGGATGCCGGTACCCTCCGGCGCCCGTCTGTTTGATATTGAGATTCTCGGAGAAGACGGCAAGATTGAGCCGTCCGCGCCCGTTCAGGTCAGCATCCGCCTCGTCGGCGCAGCGGATGCGGATTATACCTCCGTGGTGCACTTCGGGGTCGACGGCGCAAAAGCGCTGACAGCACAGACATCCGAAATTCCGGCGCCCGAAATGCAGCAGCCGGAGACGGAGGTGTCGGAAGAGGAAATGCCCGAAACCAGGAAAGCTGCAAAGGACACAGCCAGCGAAAGCGTCGCGAAGGAGGTCATTTTCCAGGCGGATTCGTTCTCGGTTTACACCGTTGTAAACGTGACGGATATCAGCAGCATTGCAGCCAGCGACAAAAAGTATGCCCTGGTCACCGGCATTGCCAATGACCCCGGAGCAACTACGGGCTATTCGGAAACCTGGGGCAGGGATTATTTCACCATCATCGTCAACGCCCACGCCATGTCTGATCAGCATTTTCTGGATGAACAAAACAGAGTTGACGGGTTTCAGGTGCAGCCTGTGCATGCCTATGAGGACGGGGGCGTCTCTTACGTCGGCGGCAGTCCGGCGCAGTGGCAGTTCGAGAGCGCCGGGAACGGAAAGTACTACCTCAGCGTCAACGGAAAGTACCTGCAGAGATTTAACAAAGGAAACAATAATGACCACCAATGGGGATGGGAAGCCCGGCTGGTTGACAACAGAAATGATGCCACCCAGCTCAGCATCGACGTCAACAGTGACGGAACAATCCTGATTCATGATGGCGGCCTCTATCTGCACAACGAGGGTAACGGCGAATGGGCTACCCGCGTATTCAAATTCACAAACCAGGGCGTAAATACAAGTTCCGCGGCATATCGCTTCCGGGTCTGCGAGGAATCCGAGCTGTTCGACAGCTTTGCCGCGCGCAAGGTTTCCGTACAGGATCTTACCGTGAACAACAGATTCCTGATCTATCGCAAGTTCGAAGACAGCCAGGGCAATGAACAGCTGTACGCCCTTGCCAGTGACGGAACCTTTGTGCGCGTCTACGACGGCGGCGACACGGTCTACTGGCGTGAAACGGATAAAAACCTGTACTGGAATTACCGGCTGGAGGGCGGCTATTACAGCATCTATTCCACCAACCCGGCAACAGGCGAAACCGTCTACATCAACCCGATGCATTCAGAACCGTCACAGACGATAAGCACTGAACCCTCCAGGCTGACTCTGATCGGAAAGGACAACGGCGAGTACGGCACCGCGCTCGAGAACTGGGACCAGAAGGCCTACGACTATGCCGGCCTGCATGTGACGCTGAATGATCAGGGTGTACCGGCCCTGTCAACGGGCACCCGGGTTGCAGGCACCTCGGACGAGTTCCTGTTCGCGGTTGCCAGCAACATGCCTGCCGCCGCTGCGGAGCGGGTCGAAACCGTGGACAGCGAAGCCCTCGGCATTCATATCACCGTGTTTGACTACGGAAGAGATGATTATGAATACAATGCCGGCAACAAGCTGGATTCCATGGCTCAAGTTGTTGATTCTAACACAAACACTGCGAATGCCTATACCCCTCATGAGGCACATGCTCTTGTCAAACCGTATCTGGAGGATGATCTTCCCTCCAGTAAAACGCAAGGCGCGATGGCCGGACTGTTCACCCCGGGCGGCAGTGCGGTGACCTACTCGCAATCCAGCGTGACCAATCTGTTCCTCAAGAGCTATTATGATGAAAGCGGCATGTTCCGCTATCGCTCGGAGGACAACTTTGCCTACCTTGGAAAGGACGGCAATACCAGCTTCACTGTCTACCGTCAGGCGGCTACGCCGTATCCTTACGATACCGCACCGGGGCATACCTATTATACGCACGGCCACTATATGCCGTTTAACGACATCGACATGACAACGAACGTCTCGCGCCTGATGAATCAGTACGGAAACGACTATCAGAATGGCCAGGCGGTCGGCGAACTGCCTGTCGGTGACGGACGTACCTACGAGGATATTTACGGCACGCAGGGCATCCCAAACTTCTTCACGGGCATGAAGATGGAGGCCAACTTTACCCAGCTGAAAGACGGCAGACTGGAGAATGGAGACCCCATGGTCTTCAAATTCACCGGCGACGACGACATGTGGGTCTACATCGACGGCGTGCTTGTGCTGGACATCGGCGGCATCCATGAGCCGCTGAGCGGTACCATCGATTTTTCCACCGGCAAGGTCAACAACCCGACCGGGTCCAGCCTTGCCGGAGAGAAGACGCTGTACCAGATCTTCATGGATGTGCTGAACAACAGCAGCACGCCGCAGGCTGTGAAGGACAGAATCAATGCCATTACCTGGAAGGATGTGGACGGAAACGGAACACTGGATACCTTTGCAGACTACACCAACCACGACTTCAAGGCTTTCTATATGGAGCGCGGCGCGGGTGCGTCCAACCTGGATATCCAGTTCAACCTGAAGGTCGTGCGCCCGGGCGAAGTTGTTGTGGAAAAACAGGTCCCGGAGGGAGTAGATCCGCGGTTCGTCAACCAGGAGTACAAATTCCAGGCAACCTTTAAAGACTATACGAAAAACGACGAGATAAAGCCGCTGTATGCCGGCGCGACGTACGGTACCGACCCGGAAAACATTGCCTGCACGGCTATTTTCTACAAGGACCGAAAAGACGACGAGGGCAATCCCGTTCCGGTAACCGTGGATGAGAACGGCTGCTTCACGCTGAAGGCCGGCGAGGCCGCCGTATTCATGATAGCGGACAAGAAAATTGAATACACCATCAAAGAAGTTGAGATAAACTCTGAACAGACCCGGCAGGTCGAAATCAACGGCCAGGTTGTGACCGTGAGTGAAAGCACCGCCGAAGCAGCTTACGCCCGGGTGCAGGACCGCAGCCAGCTTAAATACAAGAACCATCCGTATCTCCAGAACCTGAACATCACCAAACACCTTCTGCCTGAGGGCACCCAGGCTGGGTCCGGCGATGTGTTTGAGTTCCGCGTATATCTGGAAAGCACCGTCGAGGTGGAAGGCGAGATGGTGCGGCAGCTGATCCCCTATTCCTATGGCCCATATTATGTCACCAAAGAAGTTAACGGTGTGACGCATTACTATACCTTAACCGGTGCAAACAACGCGCCTGAGGACAAGGGGACAATCCCCGTGGTCTGCTCTACCACCGGTCGAAGCGGTTCCATCAACAGCATCCCACCGGAGTATACCGTTGTAATCCCCAACCTGGCGGTGGGTACGCATTTCTATGTTGAAGAGCGCCGGGACAACATTCCGGCAGGCTTTGTCTTCGATCATGAGGAGCTGGTCGAGGGGTCCTATGACGCACAGACGCTGGGCAGTGATGATGAGATCATCAGCCGTATCCTGGCGCGTGACGAGCAGGACCGCCAGGCTTTTGACCCTGAAACCATCGGCAGGATCAAGAAAGGTGTGGACGCAAAATCCGAGGTTTACAACAAAAAGGTCTGTGTCAATGTCCAGAAGCAGTGGCTCAAAATGAACGGACAGCCCTATACGCTGGAAGAGGCCCGTAAGCTCCCCGGCAGTACATATGCCGTGATTACAGCGGAGCTTTGGAAAAAGCAAACTGCCCAGGAGACAGGCGGGGAGACCGAAGCGCCAGTCACCGTGACCTTCATGGTTAATACGACCGAGGATTCAGAGTACCGTCAGGTGTCGGTTCCGGTCACAATAAAGAAGGATTCCACTCTGGAGTTTTCGCTGGGGGCCAGAGGAACGAGCCAGGCCCAGGAGATCCATACCGATCCGGAATACTCGATTTCACGCAGCAGCGTGTCCTCAAATCCGAAGATCACTTACTCCAACGGACGCCAGAAGGATAAGTGGAGCAAGTACACGATCAGCGGCATCGCCGAAAACACCACGGTCTATGCCACCTTTGACGCGGCAAAGGTCTCCGATGACTTTGTCGGTCTCTACATCGCCTCGATGGAGGAGCCGGGTGCGTATGAAACGCCTGTCGAGGAAAAGGTAGCGGATATCACACTGAACAACAGCAACAACTGGCAGCAGCAGATTCCGATGGAGCAGGGATACACATACTTCCTGATGAACGTTGTTGAGACCGGACTGGAGAGTTATACGCACCAATATAGCTTCATCAGCGCGCCTGCGGTCACCACTGATCAAGACGGAAACCTTATCCTCGCGGTCGCAAACAAGTACCGTGAACCCATCAACATCACCGTTGAGAAAGTCTGGTCACCCGCCCTGTCAGGCGATGAGGAAAACAGTGCGTATGTAACGGTTGAACTGCACCGCTATGCGAAGAAAACCAAGGGCGTCTTTGAGGTCGTACTCAAGGACAACTATGGTGCGCCGATCGAAGGCGCCGTGTTCAAGCTGTATAAAGACGGCATGGCTCAGGAGCAGGATTATACTACTGACGTCAACGGCAGAATAGCTGCCAACAATCTGGAACCCGGAACATACTATTTCAAGCAGATCAGCACGCCGGAAGGCTACAGCATGTCTGACTCTGCGCCGCAGACGGAAGAGTTTGCAGTCGAAGACAATCAGACTGTTCCGCAGGAGATGCACTGTGAACTCCAGAATCAGGCGCTGGAGACAAACGGCGTTGCCACCCTGACCCTGCACGACAATAATGGCGATCCCATTCAGGGCGCGAAGTATAACCTGATCAAGAGGGAAGGCAGCAGCGAAACGGTGATCAGGGAAGACCTTCTGACGGACGCAAACGGCCAGATCACGGTATCACAGCTCAGGGCGGGCACATACTACTTCTTTGAGACCGAGCCGCCGGCAGCCTACAAGCTTCCGGACAGCTGGCAGGATACGGACTTTACCGTGCAGGAGCATCCCGGGACAGTACAGTACTTCAACCTGAGCATGACCAATGACCTGAAGGGCAAGGGCTATGTTGAGGTCACCCTTACCGGACCCGGGGGACAGGCGGTCAGCGGTGCGATGTTCGAACTGTATCAGGGCAGCGAAAAGCTGGCGGAAGGCAGCACCGGCCCGGACGGAAAGCTGACCTTTGGAGACCCCGAGCGGTTGGCTGCTGGCACTTATACCGTCAAACAGGTGACAAGCGACGCAGAGCTGCTTCCGGCAGGGGCGCCGCAGGAGTTTACAATCCTTGAAAATGGCGACCCGGACCAGAAGAAGGAACTGACCTTCAACAACCCATACAGAGGCAAGGGTACCGCCACGGTTACGCTGACCAGGAAGGATAGCGGGGCACCCATCAGCGGTGCGACGTTCGAGCTGTACAAGGACGGCAGCCTGTTCGACACAAAGACAACTGACTCGGACGGCCAGCTGACCTTTGGCGACCCGGATAAACTGCTTGCGGGCAACTATTCCATCAGGCAGGTTACCACTGTTGAAGGCCTGGAACCGGTTATTACCAGTGATTCTTTCGCAATCCTGGAGAATGGCAATCCGAATCAGACCCATTCCTGGACTGTGCAGAATGAGGACAACGCCGGAAATGTGACGATCAGGCTGTGGACAAAGCAGGGGATAGGAAATAATTATAACTGGGTTCAGTTACCGAACGAATATAAGAATTTGAAACCTGGACGCACTTATAGTTTTACGGTAACAGCATTGAATCCTGCAGGGTATCCTGACCATTATTGGTTTAATCTTGAGGAAAGGGAAAGCAACCATTATCGAACTATAAATACGAATGAACTGACAAGCGTGAGTTCGAACGGAACGTGGGACAGCTCCAACAACAGCTATCATTTCACGATTACGCCGGAACATGATAATACAGTGTATTCATATGCGTTGGTCACGGATTGGGGGTGGGAAGATACTTCCATCACCATGGACGAAGGAAGCAGGTCTGCTGCGAATGGCGCTCGCATGACCGCCAATAATGCAGCTTCCGCGCCTCGGAGCATGCTGAACGTCAACCGATCTGCCAGCAGCGCAGAAAGCAGCAGCGTCCAGATTCACAGTGCCAGCGGAGTAGTGTTTGCAAGCGCACCGGCCCGGAATGCTGTGGTCAGCCCCTCCAGTCCGCCCAGTGATGATTACATCGTGGACAGCACCTTTACGGAGACCTACACGATCCGAAAGGGCGACGGTTGGAAGCATGTTTTCGAGAATCTGGATAAGTACGATCTGGATGAAAACCCCTACTATTATTACGTTGTTGAGACGGAATGCGTGCCGGATACCTACCATTTGGTTTCCTATGGAAACGACAATCTGACCGAAACGGGGACAATTACCGTTACAAACCAGAAAGAGCAAAAAGGTTCCCTGTCGGTGACAAAGTCGATGTCCGGCCTGGACCCTGCAGATGCGTCTGGGAAGACCTATCAGATTGGCGTGAAGGATTCTGAAGGGAAGTATTATAGCCTGGATGGTCTGGTTGCAGAGTCAAGTCCTTATTATGTGACCCTTACTTCGAATGAAACGAAGACCTGGAATAATCTGCCGGCCGGTTCTTATACGGTCGAAGAGAATCGGACAGCTGCTGAAGTCGAAGGGTATACACTGGCTGTTTCCGGAACGGGAAGTATCTCTGTGACAGGAGGCGGAACATCGTCAACAACTGTTACGAATACTTACACCAGGAATCCGGGTGATCTGGAACTGACCAAGAAAGTGTCCGGTGACGGCGCGGAGACAAGTAAAGAATTTGAATTTACAATTGATTTGACTGCTCCGAACGGAAAGACGTTAGCTGAAACCTATCAGTACACCAGGACAGGTGTGGATGGGGCACAGACGCTGACACTTGCCAGGACCGATGAAAATACGAAGGCTTCTGTAACAGACATCAAGTTGAAAGCCAACGATGTGTACACCATTATCGGACTCCCCGCAGGTACTTCTTATAAGATCACGGAGTCTGATTACAGCGCATATGGGTATATCTCATCCGTCACATCCGGCAGCCTCACAGGCACTATCACCGGGGGAACAACCGCAAAGGAATCTGTCGAAGTGACGAACACGTTGTACATGTATGATCTGAAGATCGTCAAGGTAGAAAAAGGAACAACGAAGCCGCTTGCTGGTGCGAAATTCCATCTTACCAGGAAGCTGCCCGGGGAAAACAGCTTTACAAAGTTTGAGCATCCTCGGTTTGAAGTGGAAGTAGCTAACGGGAATAAGCGGACAGGTCCGTTTGAAGTTGGATCGAACGGAGAGATTATACTGACCGGCTTGTTGCCAGGAAGCTATCTGCTTCAGGAGGTTCAGGCTCCTGCCGGGTATATCATTACAATGGGTGCGTTTGAATTCAGTATAAGTAGTGATGGATCACTTTCACCAACGGGGGATCCTTCGGAGCTGATCACATACATCCCTGCTGCAAACACGGATCCTGCCGGATATCAGATCGAAAACGAACCGGGCACACCCCTTCCCATGACCGGCGGCGCTGGCACAGCACTCTTTACCATGATCGGCGGCATCCTGTCTGCGACGGCGGGGGCGATCCTGACCCTGACTTCGTATCGCCGGAGAAAGAAGCAATACACCTGACGCACGGCGTCAAAATCGCATAACAAAAACAGGCCTGCATTCCTCGTTCGGGGAGTGCAGGCCTGTTGTATGATATGGGATTGAGCCGCTTTCACTGAAGTGGAAAAAGCGGGACAAGAAGACAGCGCGTTGAGCGGAATCAGCTGAAGTAGGGGAGCGGGCGGTGCTCGCCGGGGGAATCCAGCGGGGCTTTGCTGCATTCCTGCTGCAGGCGCTGGCTCAGCTTCGTGTTGCGTTTGGACACAGTGACCGTGCGGACCGCGTGGAAGATGGCCTTTTTCGTGCCGACGAGGACCAGGCCTTTTTTCGCCCGGGTGATGCCAGTGTAGATCAGATTCCGCTGCAGCATCACATAGTGCGTCATCAGCACGGGCATCACGACGATGGGGTATTCGCTGCCCTGGGCCTTGTGGATGGTGGTGGCGTAGGCAAGGACCAGCTCGTCCAGCTCCGTCACGTCGTACTCGACGTTCCGGTCGTCGAAGCGGACCGACAGCGTCCGGTCCTCCAGGTCCACCCGCTCGACGACGCCGATGTCACCGTTGAAGACTTCCTTTTCGTAGTTGTTCCGGATCTGCATGACCTTGTCACGCTCCCGGTATACGTAACCCCCTCGGCGCAGGCCGCCCTCGCCGGGGTTTACGGACTGCTGCAGGAGCTGGTTGAGGTTCGTGGCGCCGACCACGCCGCGCTGCATCGGGGTGAGGACCTGAATCTCACCGGGACGGACACGGTAATAGCGGGGGAGCTTGGTCTTTACCAGCTCCTCGATGGTGGCCGCGGCCTCCTCCGGCGTCTCCCGCTCCATGAAGAAAAAGTCGGTGTTCCGGCCGTTGGAGAGGTCGGGCATCTGGCCGCGGTTGATGCGGTGGGCGTTCATGATGATGCGGCTGGTCTGCGCCTGGCGGAAGATCCGGGTCAGACGGACAACCGGGAAGCAGCCGGAGTCGATGATATCCCGCAGGACATTTCCGGCTCCAACACTGGGCAGCTGGTCGATGTCGCCCACCAGGATCAGCGTCATGCTGTCGGGGACGGCCTTCAGAAGGTTGTACATCAGCATGATATCGATCATCGAGCACTCGTCCACAATCAGGACGTCCCCCTCCAGCGGGTTTTCCTCATTCCGCTGATAGCCCTCGGGCGGCTTGACCTCCAGAAGGCGGTGGATGGTTTTGGCCTCCATACCGGTGGCCTCGGAGAGGCGCTTTGCCGCGCGTCCCGTGGGGGCGGCGAGCAGAATGCGGGCGCCGGTCTCGCGGAAGGCGCTGATAATGCCCAGGGTGGTCGTGGTCTTGCCGGTGCCGGGCCCGCCGGTGAGGACAAGGACCTTGCTCGCGGCGGCGGTCAGAATGGCCTGCATCTGGATTTCGTCGTAATTCATCCCCGTGCGCTTCTCGATCCGCCCGCGTAGCCCTTCGGTCCGGACGTGGATGGAGGCTTCACCCTTGCCAACGGCCTGGAGCCGTCGGGCGGTGCCAACCTCGGAAAAGTAGAGGGGCGGGAGATAGACGGCCTCTTCCTCCGTCACGACGTCCTGCGCCTGGATCATCTCCTCCAGCGCCGAAGAGATCAGCGCTTCGTCGACCTCCAGCAGCTCGGCGCCGGTTTTGCAGAGCTGTTCCCGGGTGGCGTAGCAGTGCCCCTCGTCGCCCAGGGCGTTCAGCGTGTAGAGTATCCCGCTGCGCAGGCGCGGGAACCTGTCGTGTCCGAAGCCCATCTTGGCGGCGATGGTGTCGGCGGTACGAAAGCCGATGCCCCAGATGTCGTCTGCGAGGCGGTAGGGGTTCTCCCGGACCACACGGATGCTGTCGCTGCCATAGGTCTTATAGACCTTGGTGGCATGGGCGGTGCTGACGTCATGGCTCTGGAGAAAGAGCATGATGTTCTTGATCTCCTTCTGCTCCACCCAGCTCTTTTTGATCCGCTCGACACGGACCTTTCCGATCCCCGGAACGTCCAGAAGCCGGTCCGGCTCGGTTTCGATGACGTTCAGGGTGTCGGCGCCGAACTGCCGGACGATCCGGGAGGCGAATTTCGGCCCGATGCCCCTGACGAGGCCGCTGCCCAGATATTTTTCGATCCCGTAGACCGTGGCGGGGAGGGTCTCTTCGTAAGTCTCGGCGGCAAACTGGCGGCCGTACTTGGAATCCACACGCCAACTGCCGCCCAGCGTGAGCACACTGCCCACATGGGTTTCGGGCATGCTGCCGACGACGGTGACAAGATCCTGATAGCCCCTGACCCTGCATTTGAGAACGGAATAACCGTTCTGCTCGTTCTGATACGTGATGCGTTCGACGACACAGCGGAGCTGTTCCATGATCCGTCACCTGCCTTTCACGAGATATCGGTCAGCTTCAGCTTCCGGATCCGGCGGAGAGCAAACCCGTTCGTGATCAGCGAGAAGAGGAAGGTGATCAGGGCGGAGAAGAGGAAGGACTCAAGACGCGGCTCGCGAATCATCTGGATATACGGCGTCTCGGTGACCTTCAGGATGTGGAAGCCCATGAATCCGCCGATAACAAGGCCGACCAGCGTCCCAAGCACGGTGGTGACCGCAAGGTCCACCGCCACATAGCGGATGCATTCGCCGGCGCTGAAGCCGTTGATGCGCATGATGGTGAGCTCCGAGGTCTTCCGCTGGATAAAGGTCATGGTGAAGTTCGCCACGATGAAGCAGGCCATCATACCCGCGATGAAGAGCATCAGATACACGACGAAGTTCAGCCCGTTGGTGAACTGCTCGATCATCGTGCGCTCGGCCGCGGCGTCATTGACGTTCACGACGCCTTCGATTCCGTCCAGCTTCTGCTGCAGCTCGTTGAGGGACATGCCGTTCGTCCGGACGAAGAAACAGTTGCACTGCGCTTCGGTACCGAAGGCCTCCTGATACCCCTGGGGCGACAGGAAGAAGATCTGTCCGTAGTAGTTGTCAAAGACGCCGGAGACCCTGACCTGGCAGTGATTCAGTTCGGAATCGTAGACCGTCACTTCATCCCCGATTCCGGTGCCGTAGTGCTCCCGGAAACGCTTCGGGACCAGCGCACCGCTGTCCGGAATGTCGATGGCCGCGTGATTTACGGCATCCTGGAGCTTGAAATAGCCGTCCAGGCTGCCCTTTTCCGTGATGATCATGGTCAGCGCGTCCAGCGACCCGTCCGTGTCGTAGACGGTGCTCTCCTTGCGGACATTGATATGCTCCAGCCCATTGCGGCTCAGAAGCTCATCCACCTCGGCGACGACGGACTCGTTCGCGCTGACATTATAGAAGACCTCGGCGTCATAGGTCTGGATCCCGCCGAACTGGCGATCGGGGACGCCGCTGATGCCATAGCGGAGGGTAAAGCCGGTGACCATCAGGACACAGCCGCCCGCGATGCTGGCAATGGTGACCAGAACGCGGTTCCAGTCGGTCCCCATGTTCCGGAGAATCAGACGGTAGTAGAGGCTCTTCTTCGCAGACGAGCCGCGCTGCTTCTTCCGCCCGGCGGTGGGCTTTGCCCCCTGCATGAGGGAGAGCGCGGTTTCGCGGAGAAGCTGGGAACAGCCCAGATAGACCGCAAGGACGGAGAGCCCGAGGGCCCCCACGACAACGATGGCGGTATCAACGGGCAGAAAGCTGCGGGCACCGACACCGTAATTCAGGTGCGCTTCATAGGAGTTCAGAACGGCGCGCTGCATCGGGCCCCAGGCCAGCACCACGCCCAGACCGACGCCCAGCAGGACCGCGGAGCATGCAAACAGCAGATACTTCGCAAAGATTTCGGAACTGAAAAGGCCCATCGCCTTGTTCACGCCGATCAGCTTGCGCTGCTGCTCGACCATGCGCGAGATGGTGGCATAGATGACCAGCGCGCCGACCACCAGGAAGATGGAGGAAAAAGACATGCTCAGCGAGGAGAGCTTGTCCGAGTTCGCGGCGGCGTAAATGAAGCCGGGGTTTCCGTTGTTGTTGAGCAGGATCCAGCGGCAGGTGCCGATCTGATCGAGCTGTTCCTTCGCATGTGCCAGATCTTCTTCGCCCTGCCGGAGCTTTTCCTTCCCTTCGGTGAGCTCTTTCTCGCCCTCAATCAGCTTTTTCCGGCCCTTGTCAAGCTGGGCCAGCGCGTCGAGATACTGTTCGCCGGAATAGTAGTAGTCAAGCCGTCCCTGTTCGTAGGCCTCGATGCCGTCCCTGAAGGTCTTCAGTTTTCCCTTCAGCTCGCCGAGACTCACCGCGCTGCCGCTTCGACGCTCAATCTCGGACAGCGCCTCCAGGGCGGTCATATTGTCAAGCGCGCTTCGGTCCCCATCGTAAGAATCAAGTACTTCCCGGGGGATGGCGCCGCTTTCCGCCATCCGGTCGAAAAAGAGACCGGCGTGATTGATCATATGGCGGGCGTCCTCCAGCTGCTCGAGAAAACTGGCATCCTCGTCAAACTCGATGCCATATTTCTCCAGCAGCGCCAGGGCCTCTTCCAGCTTGATTTCGCCCTCGCGCAGCTTTGCCTCTCCCGCGTCCAGCAGACCGGGGACCGGCTCCAGCTGCTTTTCAAAGCTGGCGAGCTCCTTCCAGCCCTCTTCGAGCTTCTGCTGACCCTGGGCCAGCTGCTCCCTGGCGGATTCGATCTGGGCTTCGCCGTCGCGCATCCGGTCCTCGAAGCCGCTGCGGATGTCGTCGGATCTTGCCGGGGCGCGGTCCGCGGAGAGCGCCTCCAGAGCGTCGGTCACGGGCCTGACCGTATTCCAGTATTCATCGCTGTAGCGATTCTCGGGGGCGTCCGCGACACGGACGCGCGTTTTCATGAAGGCTCCGTCAAAGCCCTCCTGATTGAAGCAGTCCCTGGTCACAAAAATGTACGGCGTAACCGGGACCATATAGCTGAAGTGATCCGGGGTGTGGAAGATGCCGGTGATTTCGAGCGTCGACTCAACCAGCGGGTCCACATCCATGATCTTGCTGCAGTTCAGGGTGAGCTGCTGACCCACGGTAAGGCCGCATTCCTCGGCCAGGTTCCGCTCGACGGCGCATTCCTTCGCGCTCGCCGGCAGGCGGCCTTCCAGCATCACCGGCAGGGACATTTTCTCCGGAAGACTGACGATGGAGACGGCGGTGTTGCCGCCGCCGGTCTGCAGACGGGTTTCAATCTCCCAGACCGGCTCGGCCTCCCTGACGCCGGGAAGCGCCCGGATGGCCTCCAGGTCCTCGTCGGTCATCAGCATGGTGGAGGTGACTTCCGCGTCCCAGAGTTGCCACGTATTAAAGAAGTACAGGGCATCCTGTTTCAGCGCCGCGGCCGTATAGGCGATGCCGAGATAGGCCAGCGCCGCCAGAAGCCCGATCATCACGATCGAGATAAAGGCGACGATCTCTTTTCGGATATTCCGCCGCGCGTCCAATAACTGTGAAGAATTCATTTTACCAGACGAGTTCCTTTGCTTGGGCGGGATGGAGGTTGATGCGGATGCTGGAGACCACGCCGTTGCGCAGCTTCACGACCCGGTTTGCCATACGGGCGATCTCCGGGTTGTGGGTGATCATCACGACGGTCGAACCGCGGGTCTGGACGATCTGTTCGAAGACCTCCAGCACCTCGATGCTGGTCTGATAGTCCAGCGCCGCCGTCGGCTCATCCGCAAAAATGATTTTCGGGTTCTTGACGATCGCACGCGCGATGGAGACGCGCTGCTGCTGGCCGCCGGAGAGCATGGACGGGTAATTGTTGGCGCGCTCGGTGAGGCCGACTTTCGCGATGGCCTCCTCGGCGGGCATCGGCTCCTTCACAAGGTCCGCAATGAACTGGACATTCTCCTGCGCGGTCAGGTTCGGCATCAGGTTATACTGCTGAAAGACAAATCCCATGTACTCTCTGCGGAAGCGCGTCAGCTCCTTTTCGGTCGGATGAGAAAAATCCTTCCCGTCGATGGTCAGCGTACCGTCGGTCAAGTGATCCATGCCGCCGATGATGTTGACAAGCGTGGATTTTCCGCAGCCGGACTCACCGAGAATGATCACAAACTCGTTTTTGTAGATATCCAGATCAATCCCCTTCAGAACGCGGAGAACGCCTTCCCCGGAGGGGAATTCCTTGATGATGCCGCGCAGCGAGATGAGCACATCCTTCTTCGCCCCGGCGGACACGGAGAAGCCCTTCTCCTCAATGGTGAGAGCCGCCAGTGCCGCGACGCGCTCACAGAGCTGCACTTCCTCCGCGTCAAAACCTCCGGCATCTTTCCGGTTGACGATCTGAATGCATCCGACCACTTCCGTGAGATTCCTCAGAGGAACGCACAGCATGTTCCGCACCGTCGGGCCGCAGTCGTCAAACACGCTGCCCGGATAATCGGCTGAAGTCGCGTCAGAAATCAGACTGGTTGTCCCGTCCCGGGTCACCAGCCCTTCCACACCGACGCCGTTTTCTGTGCTGATGTTCGTGAAATTGACAGGACCCGCGCTCACCACAGGCAGCAGAAAGTCCGACTCCCTTGCCAGAAGCCACACGGCGCCCGCTTCACAGTTCAGGACACGGATGAGCATTTCCAGCGTGCCGGAAAGGGCATCCGTCATATCCTCTGTTTCAAGCAGCTGCTGCAGGAGATCAAACAAGACGCTGACGAACCGTTTGCTCTTCACGAATCTTTCCTCCAAAATCCCCGGATTGATGCATATCATAAACCAATTATAATTATACATCAATATGCTGCTGTTTGCCACGTTTTTCTTCTCACCGGCTTTGTTGAAAACCACTTGCCAATAAGCGGTTTGTGTTTAATAATTATATGATTATAACAAGTATTATTCCAACAGCTTTCAACAACCAACATCCTAACCACTGCAGCAGGCTTCATGAAGAGGACGCACCCTTCGAGCAGTCCCGCACCGTGGACGGCGTTGTCGTCACCGTGAAGGCCGGGCCCGGCGTATTCCCCGCCGGCGCAGAAAGAAAGACTCCGCCTCGGAAGCGGAGTCATAAGCGCAACACAAAAGCGTGCCCGATCCTTCCGGACAGAGCACACCGCACGCTTGCTGCGCAACCGCCGTATCGCGGACGCGATCGGCAGAGGAAAACAGTATAAAAAAGAAATCAGCCTGAAATCATACCGATTTCAGGCTGCTCAATTCATTAGCCTCTGGTAGTGCCAAAGGCAAATCGGCAAGCCGCTCCAGCATGGCTTTTGCCGCTTTGATGACATCATCATTCCCGCTGTGTTTTACCAGAGAAGTCAGCATTCTCTCCAGTTCTTCCAGATATACGGGCCCCTGCTCGTCTTCATCTTCTTCGGATTCCCGAGTGCTTTTTTCGGAGCGCCATGGGGCCATGCCGCGGACTGCTCTGCCGGAAAGAGAATGAAAGTTATCATTCATACATGTCAGCATTCTGAGAATCTGAATATCGTTCTCTGTATCAAAGACCTCCTCTATCAGATCGGTGCCCCATTCCAGACATTTCTTCTCAAGAAGGCCGTACCTGTCCGAAAAATGCCCGAAAGGGCCGTTTACTTCCTCCAGGCTGACGATATCTGTTATATCGCTTTTGCAGAACAGAAGCGGAACAAGAAGCAGCGCCTCCTCATTTTGCCCGTACTCATGGAATACATATTCCCTGCCGCAATAGGATACGACCCCTTCATATACCTCGCCGGAGGAAGCAATGATCCTTACACATTTGCCATCGTAGTTTTTAAGCTTCATGACTCTCCTGCGTCTTCAGTTAGCATGATTATCTCAACGTAAATATCTCAGCGTGATTCTCGATACGCGCTATTCTTTCTTCGGTCGGCCAGCTCAAACGGAAGCGTAACTGCAAGCATGTACACCCCAAGGATGACAGTGGATGGCATCAGGTAAAGGAACGGGAAGGGAATCCATCCCCACCAGTTGAATCCTCCCATACTGGCAGTAATGGCGTTGAAATCGTGGTCGCGTGAGAGACAGATCTTGTAGATGACGAATCCGATCAGTGTGATCACACAGGCTGTGATCAAAACAGCATCCTTGGTTTTGGTCTCCTTGTTGTGCAAAAGAAGACTTGCGAGGATGAGCAAAAACAGAAACAGAGCGAAAGACGCGATAAAAAGCGTGTTGAAAGGTCTCATGATCCAGAAATCCGACTGCATTTTATCATCTCCTCCGCAAATACTCCTGGAAGGATTGCCTTTACTTCAAAGGCGGCAGCCCATGGATGTTGTAGGTCTCATAATAAATCTCGAAGGCCGTGTCCACATCTCCGGAGAGCTCGATCAAGGCTCCGGCCTGGAACATGGTGGAGAGCGTGCCGGAGGGCGCCTTCCAGGCGGCGTTGGAAACTACGTTTACCGTTTCCTCTCCCGCGCTTGAAGCGCGCAGGATCGCTTCCGCGCCGAAGAGCAGCGTCCCCGTGGCGATGTGATAATCGCTGGACACAATGACCAGCTCTCGGACCTGCGGATAACGCTCAGCGAGAATATCAAAGGTGTAGATCGCATTTTGGGCCGTGGTGAGGGACTTGTCCTCCACGATCACGCGCTTGGGGGCGACGCCGTTTTCGATCAGCCACTCCGCCATACGCCCGGACTCCGTAGCAGTCTCGTCTTCGGATGCCGTACCGCCGCCTGTACAAACGATCAGCGCGTTCGGATACCTCTCCGCGCAGCGCAGCGCGACCGCAAGGCGCTCGATCAACTCGTCGCGCATGGTCCCGTCCGGGGCGAGCTGGAAGCCCAAAACGACAAAGCACAGCTCGTCGGTATCGGGAAGATCGGCAGTCGGCTCATCGTAGTGGATCGTCAACGCCGTGTTGGAGCTCTTCCACAGCTCCATGATGCGCTCCCAGCGCGAGGCGGCGTCCTTGTCCGCGGTTTTCATTTCCTTCAGAAGCACCTTGATTTTCTGATCGGCCTCTTCGCCGTAGCTGCCGTAATCGACGACCATCTCCTCGATGATCTCTTGCGTGCTCCGCTTTGTCGTTTTCTGTCCGCAGCCGGAGCACAGAAGCATCGCAAACACAAGCAGGAAAAGCAAGGCAATTCGAAGTTGCTTTTTCATGATACCACCTCCCAAAAGCGCACAGGCATTTGTATCAGGCCACGTCCGTAAGCCTGTCACCGCAGGGCTGAGATGGTGTTGATCATGTAGTTGCAGCGCCTGGCAAAGCCTTCGGCGGCCTCAGCGGCGCAGTGCACCGTGGCAACAATGCAGCCGTCGGTCGTCGGGATGATATACACCATCTGCAGCTGATCGGCCATATTGTTGGTGCCCTTCAGCACAGACGCCTCAATGTAGAGGCACTCGCCCGCACGGTTCAGCTCGCGTGTTTCCTCATAAAGATCATAGGTCTGGAAAAGCTCCTCCCGGACGGCTGCGGCGACGGTATCGGCATCCTCCGCGCTAAACGACACCTCAAGAAAGTTCTCGGGGTTTCCGGGCCCATCCCAGACGGAGAGGAAGCTCTCAAGCTCCGGATCGCTGTACCGCTCAAAGGATTCATAATCGTAATCCATCTCGAAGCCGAGATCCCCTCTGACGATGTGCTCGTACTGCACCGTCTCCTCCATGCCTTCGAGGATGATGACCGCTTCAAAACGCTCGCCGTCCTCCCTGGCAGTTTCCGAAGCCGCCGGGACCCACTCGAACAGCATATCGACCCCATACTCGGACTGATCCTCGTGCCAGGTAAAGGTCCCATCATCGTTGAAGGTAATCGTGCCGGTGCCGTCCTCATACTCCGGCTCCTGACTGACGATCTCCCCGCTGTCGTCATAGGTGACGATGGACTTTGTGACCCCGGAATAATTGATGGTCAGTGTCTCGGTGTTCAGGCGGCCAAAGATATCCCAGCGGGCCAATTCTGCGGCGCTCCCACCCCACTCGATGGTGATCAATGCGTCCTCGGTGCCGGAGCACTCCACTAGGGCGTGGGCCCGGTCGCTCTGGTACTCACCGATGAAGTTCATGACCGGATTCTGCCAGCCGGGGTCTTCCTCAAACACCGCGACGAATTCCGCGCTCTCGTCCAACAGTACGGTGATGACCGGCTCGGTGGAGAAGTCCTCGCCGTTCTTTGTCCATTTTACGAACATGCTGCCTGCCTCAGGCGCAGCGGCAAAGGTATAGGTCGCAGGATCGCCCAGATTGACCTGCGCGGACTGATAGGGCCACTCGGGGTCAAGCTCCGGCACGGTCTCGCCCTCTTCATAACCGATCATACCAAAGCCTTCTGTGCCTATCGTCACCATAATGCTGGCCGTCATATCGCCCATGGAGGTGAAATGGTACGTCTCTCCGCCCTCTACCATGAGAAGGAGACCGTCTTCGCCCTCTTCAGAAACCGTGACTGTGATGTCATCCTTACTGCCGGAAGAAGGGAGAGCACCGTGCAGGGTGCTTCCTTCCTGCGGAAGGGTACCGCCCCAGGAGTCCTCGATCCAGTCCTCGCCCAGCATGCAGCCGACATACCAGCCAGGCTCGTCAATATCCTCCATCCAGGTAACGGAGAGCATATTCTCATTCTCATCCTGGAAATAGCCCTCCCGGGTCCACTCGAACGACGCCTGCTCTGCTTCAGACGGGGCTGCCGTCTGCTGCTCAGCACTGTTTTCCGACTTTTCTGTACCGCAGGCTGCGACCGTAAACAGCATGATTGTGCACAGGATAAAGCAAATAGTTTTCTTCATTGTTCTATTTTCCTCCTTTTGTTGCTCACTTGACGATTCAGTTAATTTGCCAGGGAAAGCGTAAACCTTGCCACGATTGCTTCGATATCCGCTTTGTTTGCCGTAATCAGCACATAGGCGGAATCATTCAGCGAAGTGAGATAGCCCATCTCATCCTCATGGTAGGTATAATAACACGACAGATACTTATCAATCATCCAATATAGCGGAGAGCCCTTCAGCCTCATCAACCCACGACGGGTTATACTTTGACTTGGTCATTATCGCGCCACAGGATGGGCAACTCTTATATGGCTTATCAAGCTCAGATAAATAACTGCTCGAGCTGTCCATGCGAGTCACCAGCCGCAAAAAAGGTGCTTCAATTATAGCATTTATTTGTGCTGGCCACAAGTAACCGTCTAATAAACTGTCTCCCCGTTATTCATTGTTGAGGCGCAAACACTCGGCCTCAATGCGTTCTCTTTCTCCTGGGGGAAGTAGTTCACCATATGAGAACGATACCCTCTGTGAGAACGATTAGCCCCTCAAAATGAACGATTCTGCCTCTGTGAGAACAATTCGTTTTTGTAAAAGGCCAGGGGGATTGACAAAATGCAAAAAGCAACCGCTGCGGAATTGACTCCGCAGCGGCTGCTTTTTTATGCCCGGCCAGCGAAAAAGCCCTGAGATCAAGGGCTTTCAGGCAAAATGAAAAGGTAGGCAATTTCTATCAAAATTACCTACCTTTTATGGCTAAAGAATGCTATTTTGACAAAATGAAGGTAATCGTTATTTATTGATACGACCTTTACTTACCGGGAAGGACGGCTATAAAGCATCTTCCGAAAATCGGAGAATTGTGGTATACTACATCTCGTCAATTCGTGATTTATAGAGGTCTTGACTATAGACTTCCAGTTCGTTGAGACAGTAGTCTGCTTTTACGTAAAGATGCATAAGAGAACTTAGAAAGCATGAAAAAAGGGATTCCGAGGATTTCACCTTGATGAGGTGGTTTCCCGGGATTCCTTTTTTGCTATTCTGTCAATAGTACTTTTCGCTGGAAAATGCAAGGATGGGGCTGAACAACTATTGTCAGGTGGTGGCAGACTGTGGAGCAATTTTCGTGGCTCGGTAGAGTCATTATGCCGCTTGGCGGTGATCGGAGAAACAAATGTCAAGTAAGAAAAATTATTTAGACACTGAGGAAGGAGGTCGTTCGTTGAATCTGGAAGAGCAATATGATCGGATCTATAAATATCTGTATTTCCGCCTTCATGACCAACATACAGCGGAAGACCTGACGCAGGAAACCTTCCTTCGGTTTATTGGAAGTAGGACGTATCAGGACGAGAACCGACAGCTACAGTACCTGTATACGATTGCACGCAATCTGTGCAGTCAGTATTACAGAGACAAGATGATTGTTTTTAACATTGATGAAGCGCTGGATATCCCGCAGCTGGAGGAATCGGAACAGTCATTGTTAGAGCGTATCAGCCTGATAGATGCTCTTCAGAAGCTCTCACTGGAGGAGCGGGAAATGCTCCTTTTGCGGTATGTTAACGACGTCCCTGTTCCCGTGATAAGCCGTCTATACCATATATCAAGGTTTGCTGTATACAGAAGGCTGAAAGGGATATTGAAAAAGGTCAAGGAAGAAATGGAGGGAGAAAATGGATAATGATAGGATTATCAAGCTTCTGAAAGAAATCTGCTCGACTCCGGAACCTGAAGAGAAGAAGGCTTTCTTTCAAGGATTAGAAGATCAGGGCCTGATATCCAGACGACCTGTAGTCATAAATCATGGGGACTTTCTCCTGAGACAGTTTTTTTATATTGGCAAGTGGATATGGCTGCTATCTGCCGTCCTATTGTTGTGCATTATGGGAATCTGTTACGGTAACATAGGAAACTATCCTTTTGCCTTAACTCCTCTTCTGGCAGTAGAAATCCTTGTTGAGACAGGAAGATCTTCTAGGTGGAAAATGGCTGAATTGGAGTATACTGCCAGATTTTCATTAAGGAGCGTCATGCTTGCAAGGATATTTCTGGTTGGTATCGTAGAGACGGCAGGACTTCTGGTTGTTATTTGGGTGGTGCGACCTTGGTTTTCGTATTCTCTGATCAGAGTATTTCTATATATGATGGTGCCGTATCTGGCAGCCTCACTGTTAGGCTCGGTATATGAGAGGAAAAACAGGTCGGACAATAACTGGGGAAGCATAATAATCTGCTTCTTGTCATCAGGACTTTTTGCGGCGGCACCATATTACCTGAGCAGCTTATATGAGGAAAGGTTTACTGTCATCTGGACAGTAGCGTTTATCCTGCTTGTTTTCAGTCTTGTCGTCAGCATGCGCAGATGGATTTGTGAGTTGGAGGAAGCGGTATGGAACTAATAGCAGACAGAATCACCAAACAGTATAAAAACAAGATTGCGGTTGATCGGATGTCATTTACCTTGACAAAGGGAGTAACGGGACTTCTAGGCGCAAACGGAGCGGGAAAAACAACCCTGATGCGGCTGCTCTGCGGGGTTCTTGCTCCTGACAGCGGAACCGTCTCCTGTGACGGAATGAGCGTGGGAACAGAGGAATATCGAGATATTTTGGGGTATCTTCCCCAGGACTTCGGTTTCTATCCGGAATTCTCCGGAAAGGATTTCCTGCTCTATATGTCCGCTGTAAAGGGCCTGACAAAAAAAGACGCCATTCAAAAAACAAAGGAACTGATCGAGCTGGTCGGGCTGGGAGATTCCGCCGGAAAAAAGGTACGTACGTATTCCGGTGGGATGAGGCAGAGGCTTGGGATCGCGCAGGCTCTCTTAAATGATCCGCAGATTCTGATTATGGATGAACCGACAGCGGGTCTTGATCCACAGGAGAGAATCCGCTTTCGCGAGCTGATCTCAGGATTGGGAAAGAATAAAATCGTTCTGCTCTCCACACACATCGTATCGGATCTGGAGCATATCGCAGACCGGCTGATGATTATGAAGGACGGGCAACTGCGCTGGCAGGGAAACCGGTCTGCCGGGGGAGAAGATCTGGAGGCATTCTATATCTCTCAGATTGGGGAAAAGAGGTGAATTTGCGGGATGCTTCGGACGATATATTTGTATGAACTGAAAAAGCTGTTTCGTGCAAGGGTAAATTTGATTGCGCTTGCAGGAGCAGTCCTTATGCTCTTGTTCCTGGTGATATTCTCCATTTCGGAGGTCCAACCTGTATCTCGGGAAGCGGCCAAAGAACTGGACGGCAGGACCATTGACGAAGAACTGATAGAGGAAATGAAACCTGCTATGAGGTTTGAAAACGGATCTACGCTTATGGAGATTACTACGGAGTCTGAAAAATATGTTCCTGTTATGGAGGTGATCACTTCCGTGACCGGTTATTACCGTGATCTTACCCGCTTTGATGGGCCAGAGTTTTATGCCTTGCGTGAGCAGGAACTGAAGCAGCGAATCGAAAAACAGGGGCTCTCAGAAACAGACAAGGAATTCTGGCGCAGTCAGGAGGCGCAGGTTTCCAAACCTTTTGTTTATCATTATCACAGTGGGCCTGCAAACCTGCTCAAAGCCTTTCAGGTACTTGGATTCTTTATCTTTCTCCTGTCTACTGTCGGGCTGTCGGGCGTCTATGCAAGAGAAACGGCAGATAACATGAATCAGCTTCTGTTGTGCAGCCGATACGGAAAGAAAGAACTGTATCTGATCAAATTTGCTGCTGGCCTTACTTGGATTATGGCAGCGGCATTCCTTTTGCTTCTTGCGATATTCACCCCCTATTCCTTTGTTTACGGGATGGAAGGCATGGGGGAAATGCTGCAGTTGGTGAAGCCGTGGTCCATGCTTCCTTATACGCTCGGACAAATGCTGGGGGTGTACGCAGGAATTTACCTGCTTGCAGCGGTCCTTTTTGCCGCTGTGACCATGCTGCTGTCTGTGATTACGCAGAATCAGCCCACTGTGACCTGCGGATTGTTGGGATATCTGATCGTTGATCTGTTTGCGAATCTTCCGGAGCGCTTTGGCATCATACAGAGAATATGGCTTCTCCGGCCGAATGCGGTTTTGATGAATACAGGATTTACCAACTACCGGCTGATACATCTGGCAGGCAGATTGTTTTTGAACTTTCAGGCAGCACCAGTTCTCTATGCTGTGATCAGCATCACGGCGCTATTGATCGGAAGAAGAAAATATCGTAGGCTTCAAGTCGGGAATTAATGCCCGCTTAAATAGGAACGTCAGCAAATCATAGATGCAAACAAGAATAAGTGGAATAAACATGGCAATCAAACCATAAAAACAAGAATCCTGATCCGAAACAACCCCGGTTCAGGATTCCTTTTTAATCTTATAGTGGAAAAGTACCAAGAACAGCCATAGTTAAACGCATTCAAAGCACTATTTGGCAAAAAATAGGATTGCCATTTTGTTAAAATAGCAATCCTAAGTTGGCAAATAACCCTGATTTTGATACAGTGACCCCATCCTGGAAAAGTGGGGTCAGCCTCATGCCAAAGTGGGGTCAAGTAGATAGAGCATGGGGTCAAATCGTGAATTATGTAAACCACATGGGGTCAAAAAATCCCGCAGGTGCTTGTCCTGCGGGCCTCTTGTTTTTTGTCTACTTAGTAGCCGGCCTTCTTGATCATTCAGAGTAAGAAACGGATACATCATCTTTATCACCTCCGCAAAAACCTATGTGCCGATCATCGCCTGTCTTATTCTATTAATATCAGAAAATCAGACTCATTTCAACGAAAAGACGCTTTCTCCTATAATCAAAAAATCGCTGGTATTAGCTCTCCGATAGCAGGTGCAGCAATAGCCACAGCATCTCCCTGGCGAGCGCTGTCAGTTGTTTGCGAAACAAGCTGTTGCGTAATTTCATTTTCTTGTAATTGTGAAACAAGTTGCTTTATCCACATTATAATACTTTTATGTCACCGAGAAAAAGTTGTACATTTTCATCACCCGTATATCATCTTTGGAGATCTTCAGCATCTCTTCAAGTTCCGCATCTTCCTTCAGCGGCTTCTGGGCGAATAGCATCTTGCATGCCACCGGCATCAGCGGGCGGGAGGAAATGCCGTTCCACAGCCCCCACTTCACCTCGGAATCCATAAAGGAAGCCAGGATCTGCACACTGCCGTGCTCCATCGGATTCGTCTGATGCACGACTTCGATGATCGAGAGGGCATCGAAGTGCTTGATGTACCCGATGTAGGTATTTTCGCACTGTTGATAGCGGTCGATACTTCTGCAGTTCATATACATGATCAGTTTGTACTGATTCACATCCGTCTTCGACAGGATATCGCACACCGTTCGGTTGATTTTCCGAATTCTGCCGTCATAAAAATAGGCATACAGCCGGTTCCGTCCCCGAAAAAAAACAGGATCAATTTCTCTCTCGTCGGTTTCCTTTTTGTCCCGGTTCACGAGAAGCTGATCGATGTGGATCTGGAGAGCATCCGCGATCTCATACAGGGTTTCTATATCGATCACGATCGATCACGATATCCCCTTTTTCGTACTTGGAAAGCGTCGCTTTGCTCTTGCAGACGGCTGCCGCCAGCTCTTCCAGGGTCATATTTTTCCCCGTTCTGAAATAACGGATCTTCTTTCCTGTCTCAATACTCCGTTCTGACATTTCCTGCCTCCGTATCCGATTCCTGAAAATAGATTTTTTTACGTTTTTTCGCTGATAAAAACAATTATACTTCAAAAATCAGCGAATGTCATCCTGTTTTCTCGTGTGACGAAACTTTTTTTGCCTGACGGTTTCTTTTCGCAAAACCCGCCCTGCTTTGACCCCGAAAAGAATTCCCAATATAATACAGCCATAAGAGATGTGCTGCGCGGCCTGATCTGTATCCCCCTTTCAATCAAAGTAAACAAAACGGAGGAAACAATGAATAACGAAAACATCAAAAAGATGGGGCTGTGGAATATTGTCGGCCTGGGCGTTGGCGGCGCTGTCGGCTCCGGTATCTTTGTCACACTTGGCTCGGCGATCGAGAGAACAGGGCGTTCCATTCTTCCGATCACCATCATCTGCGTCTTTTACATGCTGCTCGCGTACTGGTACAACCTCGGCATGTCCGGTATCTTCGTCATAAACGGCGGCGATTACAGCATGAAGGGCATGCTGCTTCCGCCCCTGCTCACCGGATACGGCGGGTGGACAAATGTTATCTGGGCGTTCGGTTTTACCGGCTATTCGCTTGCGCTTACCAGCTATCTTGGCAATCTGTTCCCGGTCGTCAATGAACACAGTACGCTGATCAGCGCGGTTGTCCTCACGCTGTTCTTCCTGCTTTCGATCCGGGGTAACCGAATTGTAACGCTCTTTCAGAATGTGGCGACCGGCCTTCTGGTCATTGCCCTCATCCTGTTTGTCGTCATGGGTATTCCCAGTGTGAACGCGGCGGATTTCTTCAATGCGACCTTTGACGGAGGCTTCTTCCACGGAGGCTTCGGCGGCATGATCAGCGCCATCGCCATCATGGGATGGGCCTGTCAGGGAACCACCATGGGACCGGTCGGAGTGGTGCCGATCACAAAGAATCCCAAGCGCACGATCCCGATGGGGATTCTGGTGACCTGCGTCGTTGTATCGATCGTTTACGGCCTGATGTCTTATGTCGCCTCCGGGGTTCTCCCGTACGATCAGATCGCGGGCGAAAACCTGAGTGTTACCGCACAGGCCATCATGCCCCACGGACTGTTCGCCTTCTTCGTAATCGGCGGCGGCATCTGCGCCATCATCTCCTCGTTCCTGGCTGTACTTGCGATGATCCGCGAGCCGCTCTCGCACATGGCGGATGATGGATGGTTTCCCTCCGTTTTCCGGAAAAAGAGCAGCGACGGCTACCCTTATTTCTGCTTCCTGCTCACATATATCGTAGCGCTTGTTCCGATTCTCACAGGCATGAGCGTCGGCAATGCGATCAGCATGCTGATGATTCCTACGATGCTGATCAACTGCTATCTGAATGTCGCCTGCATGACGATCCCGAAGAGATATCCGGAACAGTTTGCCAAGCGCTCCATCAAGATTCCTGTGTGGCTGTTCAATACCTGCAGCGTTCTCGGCGGATTCTGCGCAGCCGTTGTGGCGATCACACTATTTAAGGATCTTACCGTAAAGGACGCGATCGTTGCCGCGGCCGTCATCATCATCCCGCTGGTTTTCTCCGGCATCGCCCTGAAGACCGGTTCCGTGAGCAAGGAAGATCTTCACGAGAAGCGGCAGAAAATCGTAGATGCGGCACTGAAAGCAGAGGACTGATATCAACAGACGAGAAAAAAGCCGCCGGACCTGGCGTAATGGCCGGCGGCTGCACATAAAGGAGGTTCCCCATGTATAACTTTGATGAGATTATCGACCGCACCCATACCAATGCACTGAACACCGACGGTTTCCGCGGCTATATTTTCCACGCCGGTCCCGAGAAGAAATTCCCCTATGCGGATGACGAATTCGTCCGTATGTGGGTGGCAGATATGGAGTTTGCTGTTGCTCCCGAGATCTGCGACGCGTTAAAAGACCGGATCGACCGGAGGATCTTCGGCTACACCGGCGTTTATGATGACGATTACTATCAGTCCTTCGCCAAATGGTGCCGGGATCACTATGACTGGGATGTTCCCAAGGATGAGCTCACCTTCTCCCCGGGCATCATCCCCGCGCTCTTCCAGCTGGTCGAAACCCTCTGCCAGAAGGACGAGAAGGTGATTATCAACACCCCTTCCTACGGCTATTTTGCTCATGCCTGCGAGTATAACAATGTGGAGTTCCTTCCTTCGCCGCTGAAGAGAGATAATGCCGGCCATTTCACCATGGATCTCGAGAATTTTGAGAGATGCTGCGCTGACCCCAAGGCAAAGCTGGTGATTTTCTGCAATCCGCACAACCCCACCGGGCGCATGTGGACAGCGGAAGAGCTCTCGGCCGTGGCAGAGATCGTGGAAAAATACAATCTCTGGATCATTTCCGATGAGATCCACTGCGATCTGATCCGCGCCGGAAAGAAGCACATCCCGATGGCCAAGGTTATGACGGAGTATAAGAAGCTGATCACCTGCATGTCCGCCAGCAAGACCTTCAACATGGCAGGACTTCAGTTCTCCAACATCATCATCCGCGATGAGGTGACCCGCAATGAGTTCAAGGCGGCGGACAAGATCGGCGGATTTGTCAATCCCCTCTCCCTGGTCGGCCAGAAAGCGGCGTATGACGTCGGCGGAAAGTGGCACGAGGAGATGAAAGCATATCTGGACGGAAATTTCCGTTTCCTGAAGGATTTCCTGGAGGAGAATCTGCCGGAAGCGGTCATGGAGATCCCCGAGGCGACGTATCTGGCATGGGTAGACATGTCCGCCTACTTTGACAAAGAGGACGATCTTCCTTCCTTCTTCGCCTACAAGGCCGGTGTTCTGCTCGAGGGCGGCGACGCCCTGTTTGTCGGAAATGCGAACCGGTTCATCCGCCTGAATCTGGCGATGCCCCGTTCGATCATTCAGACCGGCCTGGAGCGCATGCGCGACGCCATCCTCGCGAAAAACGCGTGATCGGAACCGTTCAGAATTATGTTCTTCACAACGGAAGGAGTTATACAGATATGAGAGTCATCGATACAATAAATGCACCCGGCGCCATCGGCCCCTATTCTCAGGCCTTTGAGGTGCTCGGTCTGATCATCACCTCCGGGCAGATCCCAGTGGATCCGGCGGACGGTTCCGTCCCCGAGGGAATCGCCGCACAGGCGGAACAGAGCTGCAAAAATGTCCGCGCGATCCTGGAGGCTGCCGGAAGTTCCATGGATCATGTCGTAAAAACGACCTGTTTCCTGGCTGAGATGGGAGATTTTGCCGCCTTCAACGAGGTCTATGCCAAATACTTCACCTCCAAACCGGCGCGCAGTTGCGTCGCGGTAAAAGCGCTTCCCAAGGGAGTGCTCTGTGAGATCGAGGCCATTGCAGAAAAGTGACGAATCAAGGGGCTGCTGCACCGGTAAACGGTGCGGCAGCCCTCGCCTTCTCCTGCGGGCAGAATCATGTCCCCGGGTTTCAGGAAATAAGAGATAGGGGCTTCACATCCATCCTATGTACCAGGTAAAAAAAGAGAAGCCCCCGACTATTACGATCGAGAGCCATAAAGCAAATATCATATTGCTTTCAGGTTAGTTACCCATCCACGTATACACGAAAAAGGCTCACGGGCAGCCCTCCTTCGTAAAATGAAAAGAGACCGGATTTCTCCGATCTCTTAGGTTGTATTCAATTAGCAAAAACTGAAGTGTTTGAGTTTACTTCACTTGTTTCTTTTCCCACTATTGGCAGTGCCTCTGACCTCTTCATGGTAGAAGTAGTCCACGATCGTTGGATGTCCCCTCTGCACACGCTCATACGGAGTTTCATTATCTACAAAGCGGCAGTCGTACTTCTTTGCAATCTCTTCGGCTTTCTTTTCAAGTGCTTCAAAATAGCTGCGATTCTTCTTGTTATAAATCTCATCGTAGAGCGGAAGCAGATCAGGATGCTTTTCCGCAATGTAATCCATGATCGTCTTTTTGAATCCACCACGCAAGTTCAGGTTTTCCAACCAGATCAGGTCGCACTGATCCTTCGCTCTGTCAATGATCGCCTCAATGTCTGTGATACCGGGGAATACCGGAGAGATGAAGCAGACCGTGCGGATACCGGCATCATAAATCTGCTTCATAGCCGCAAGCCTCCGCTCAATGCTTACAGCGGAGTCCATATCGTCTTTGAAGGATTCATCCAGCGTATTGACAGACCAGGATACCGTCAATGTATTTTTCCTGTTGATCTCCTGCAGCAGATCCATGTCACGCAGAACAAGATCGGATTTGGTGCAGATGAGGATATCCGCGCCGCTGTCCTTCAACTGTTCCAGGATCAGTCTTGTTTTCCCATATGTCTCTTCCAGCGGATTATAGCCATCCGTAACCGTACCGATGATGACCTTCTGCCCTGCGTATTTCCGGGGATTGGTGATTTCCGGCCACTCCTTTACATCCATAAAGCTGCCCCATTCCTCGGTATGCCCGGTGAAGCGTTTCATGAAGGAAGCGTAGCAATATTGGCAGGCGTGAGGGCAACCCACATAAGGATTAACGGCATATCCGCCCAGGGGAGCGTTTGACTTGGTCATAACGCTTTTGGTTCCTACAAAATTCACTTTGATTTCTTTGCGTTCCATTTCTTCTGTTCCTCCAATACCTTGTTGAAAGCTTCCGGCATCTCCTGAATCATCAGGTCATCACCCACGATGGGAATCAGGTCTTCCTTCCAGAAAACCGGGATCTGTAGCGAATGGGCCTGCTCTGTCAGGGAAACAGCCCAAGCCAAATCGGTGTGTACCTTCCTGCTCTGCGCGCCAGTCATCGTACCGACAACAATCCATTCAATCCCATGCAGGTCGACTTCACCGGGATCATCAAACAGAGGCTCAAAAGTAACATGGTAGTGTTTTGCGCGGACATTTTTCCGCAGTGCATCAATGCGCCATAGCTCAGACCTCCGGGTAACCGTAACACCGAACCAGGCGTTGTCCAGATCGGTATCAATGTCTAGGAGGTCGGGGCGCTTCGATAAGAAGAGAAATTGATGCTGTGGATTTTCCCGCATTTTGGCAAAAACCTCGTCCAGCCATTCTTTCTTCCAGACAGACAAATCGCTCATGCCGGTGAGCAGGAAATTCTGAGGTTTTGGCTTCTCCATAAGGCGCAGCTTCCCCGGAAAGAATTCTGGCTTTGCAAAATCCTCGATCATATGATACCGCTTTACATTATTCCGGGCATAGCAGTAATCACAACCCACGGTACATCCGATTACCAAATTCATATTCTGGATCTGGTCCTTGATACAGACGCTCATTCCTCCCACCCCTCCAGATTCATGAGTATACGATCCAAGTAACTCTCAAAGGATCTGATTTCCTCCTCCGAGAATCCCTTGTAATAAATCTCTCCCATTTTATCTGAAACAGCATCATAAGCCGTTTTCAGTGAACGGGCTTTATCTGTCAGAATCAGCAGCGTTTTTCGCTTGTCGCTGTTATCTTGAGTGCGCGTGATTAAGCCCTGCTTTTCCATGCGATCCAGCATAGTTGTAAGCGAAGTGATAGCAAGTCCGCAACGATCTGATAGGGCTTTGATGGGAATACCATCCCCCTGCCACAGCACGAACAAGATTCGCCCCTGCGCACCGTTAAAGGCATCAACATTGTTCTCGCTGAGGACCTTTTCAAAGATTCGATCACCTAGCTGCTTGATCTTTGTGATCAAAAATCCTCCGTTCATCTTCATGCAAATTACTCCTATATAGTAATGAAACAATTCTACTATATAGGATCTTTTATGTCAATGGATTTTCTGCATTATGTGCCTGGGCAAACCAAATAATTGTCTTTAGCAGAAGACGAATATCAAACAAAAATTGAAATATTCAAACTCTTCACCAACAAGCTATTTCTCATTTTTAGCCTAATATCGATTAAGCTATCTGAGCCAAGAAGACTCGTTTGAAATTGGGAATCCGCTTCGCAATTCACACGATAGCTCCATCAATTGCACGTTAACCTCATATTTCACACGATACCCCCATAAATCGCACGGTAGGAATAATTTGTATTACTGGTTAGGCACTTGAAACAAGCAATTCCCCAGTGGAACAAAACTCCACTGGGGAATGAGTAGAACAAAATATACGTTGAATATGCCGGTATTCTTTGGTTTTGGGACATAAATAGAGCACCGTGACTTTGTATCAAAATCACGGTGCTTATTTGGCGGAGAAGAAGGGATTCGAACCCTTGATACCCTTATGAGGTATACACGATTTCCAATCGTGCGCGCTCGACCAACTACGCGACTTCTCCGTATCTGTCGAAAACAAAAACCATATTCTGTTTCGCTCAAAGCTTTGACATTATAATGCAGATACGGAGGAAAGTCAAGAGGAGATTTTCAGGAAAAAAAGATTCCGTTCTTTTTTCAGATCACCCGGCTGCGCTGACCCTTGTACATCTCGCCGACGATCAGCTGCGCACAGCGGACAAAACGCCGGATGGCCTTGTTGTTCTGCTGCCGTTCCGTGGTGGCAATGCCAAGCTTGCGAAAAGCGGGTGGATCCAGCGGCAGTGCCTGCACAGAACAGTGAATATCCTGCATGATCAGTTCAGAGAGAAGGCTGATGCCGAGATTGTGCTCCACCATGGAGACAATGGCGCTGTCAGAGAGATTCGTATAACGGATACGGGGCTGCTCCCGGCCAAGGTAATGGTTCAGCAGGGGGAGAATGTCCATGTCGAAGCCGTCGGACGGCATCAGGAATTCCTGATCGGAAAAATCCCTGATCGGGAAATAGCCCAGATGATCGTCAGTTTCCGGAACGATCGCAAGGAGCGGATCATCCGCCAGATGGATATAGCTCAGACCCTGGCACAAAGGCTCTTCGTAACTGACAATGGCACAGTCCAGCTGATCGTTCTTCAGTTTTTCATAAATATCCGGAATACCGCCTACATCAATGAGAACATCGATCGTCGGATCGACCTTGCGGAAAGAGGCAAGAATAACCGGCAGCCAGTGGGCTGCGACACTGGAATAAGCGCCGAGGCGGAGCGTGGTGCTGTTGTGCTGACGGAGACGGGCCGACTCCTGCTCCAGCGCATCGGAAGAATCCAGAAAAGCCTGCATCTTGGGCTTCAAAGCCTGACCGGCGGGGGAGAGGCGGACACCGTTTTTGCTGCGGACCAGGAGATTGAGACCGAGCTCCTCCTCCAGCGCGTTCATCATGTGCGTGAGGCCCGACTGCGTATATCCGAGCTCCGTTGCCGCGGAGGTCAGGCTTCCCTTTTCCACCGCCAGCAGCAGGGCGTATACTTTCTTGCTGTCCATGGTATTGCCTTTCTTGCGGATGAAACTATCCATGAAATTTTGTTATGGCATATATAATAATCCCGCGTTTTAAAAAAAGCAATAGTGATGTTATAATTTGTTCATAATTACACCGGACGAAAAGTTCAGTTCCGTATTCAGAGAAGAGAATCCGGCCTCTCCGCGCTTATGACGCATCGACGCGGAAGACCTCCGGGACTTCATCAGTGTTCTGGCTTTTCAATTTTTATTATATCCGGTGGGAAAGAGGAGAAATGTATGGACAACAATCGCAGTTCATGGGGCAGCAATTTAGGCTTCCTGGGTCTCGGCAACATCTGGGGCTTCCCGTACAAGATGGGCAAGAGCGGCGGCTTCACCTTCCTGATCGTGTACCTGTTCCTCGCGATCTTTGTCGGTATGATTATCATGGTCTCCGAGCTTGCAGTCGGCCGTAAGACCAAGCTCAGCCCGATTGATGCCTACCAGAAGGTCAGCAAGAAGTTCGCATGGATCGGCTGGCTGGCCACAATCGCACCCTTCCTGATCATGAGCTTCTACACCGTGCTCGGCGGCTACTGCCTGCAGTACATCGCACTGAACATGACGAAGCTGAGCTTCGGAAACGGCGCTGTTTCCATGAGCGGCGGTGATGTCTTCGGCGCGATGCTGACCACCCCGCTCGGCTGCGTGGTCTTCACGATCCTGTTCATCATCATCTGCATGGTTATCGTGCAGGGCGGTGTCTCCGGCGGTATTGAGAAGTTCAATAAAGTCGGTATGCCGGCGCTGTTCGTGATGCTGCTCATCATCATCGTGCGCTCCCTGACCCTCCCCAATGCCGCGGAAGGCCTGAAGTTCATGTTTGTCCCCGGCTATGCGGTCAGCGCGGGCTTCATCGATCAAGCGCCCGACCTGATCACCGTTCTCGGTACCGCCGGCGGCCAGATGTTCTTCTCCCTGTCGCTGGCCATGGGCGCCATCCTGACCTACGGCTCCTACCTCGGCAAGGATGAGAACCTTGTCAAGAACTCCGTCATCATCGTCGCGGCCGATACGCTCATCGCGCTGATGGCCGGTATTGCCGTTATCCCGGCTGCCGTCTCCTACGGCCTGTCCCAGGGCATGGCTCCCGGTGAGATCACCCTGCGCGGCCCCGGCCTGCTCTTCATCACGCTGCAGGACGTGTTCTCCAACATGGGTGCTCTCGGCCCCCTGTTCGGTGTGATCTTCTATGTCCTCGTTCTGATCGCCGCCATTTCCTCCGCCATCTCCCTGATGGAGACCATCGCCGCCCACTGGATCGACAAGGATCTCCAGAAGGGCGAGACCGATACCCGTCAGCGCAACGTTCTGATCGTCTCCCTGCTGATCCTGGTGGAAGCGGTTGTCGTCGCGGCCGACGGTTTGGGCTCCAACTTCAGCCCGGCCAGCCTTCTCGGTATGAAGACCATGCCGACCTTCCTGGATTGCTTCCTCGACTTCATGGACTGCTGGTCTGAAGGTATCGCGATGCCTCTCGGCGCCATGCTGATGGCCCTGATGATCGGCTGGGAGAATTCCCCCGATCTGGTTCTGGATGAAGTCGCGCACGGCGACCCGTCTGCGGGCTTTAAGGCATTCTACCGCGTCTGCGTGAAGTTTGTCGTTCCCATCGTGATGGCCTTCGTTCTGGCCGGCCAGATGATCGACTTCTTCGGCGGTGCTAGCGCCATCTGGTACATCGTGGCATTCGGCGCACTGATCGTCTTCTGGATCTTTGCGGCAGTTGGAAAGAAAACAGAGTAAACCTTTCAAGATGCGTCATATACATCCTTTGAGAGGGCGCCCGCGGTCTTCGGACCGCGGGCGTTTTCTCTGTTGTGCACCAGAAGGTCCCGCGCCGGGAATTCTCCGGAATGTGTCTTTAAAGGATCAGTTTTTTGTGTTATACTGAGCCGGAGCTTTCACCGGTCATGCCGTGCGGCTGTACGACCTGCCGGAGAAGAAAACAATCCCCATTGCAGTGCAGAACGGCACAGCAATTGAGGAGAGACAGGACAGATAGAGGAAGAGTTGGATGCAGGCAGCGGAAGTAAAAATCAGGGGAATTGTGCAGGGTGTGGGCTTTCGCCCGTTCATTCACCGGCTGGTGCGGGAACACGGACTGAAAGGAACGATCCGGAACACCTCGTCCGGCGTGACGATGGAGCTGGAGGGGGAAGAGACGGCAATCAATGCCTTCCTGCGGGAGCTGCCGCGGAAAGCACCGCCGCTCGCCGTGATCGAAGAGATCCGCAGCAGGGAAATCCCGGTACGGGGCTTTGAGCGCTTCACCATCATCGGCAGTGAGCGGCAGGAGGAGAGAAACACACTCATCTCTCCGGATATCGCAACCTGCCCGGACTGCCTGAGAGAGCTGAAGGATCCGACCGACCGACGGTACCGCTTCCCGTTTATCAACTGCACCAACTGCGGACCGCGCTTCACGATCATCGAAGACGTCCCATACGACCGGCCCAAGACCTCCATGAAGGCCTTCCCGATGTGTCCCGAATGCGAGAGAGAGTATCACGATATCGAAAACCGGCGGTATCATGCACAGCCAGACTGCTGCCCGGTGTGCGGGCCGCAGGTGCGTTTCCTGAACGGAGACGGAGAAGCGGTTGACGGAGATGCGATCGAACTTGCGAGAAGGGAGCTGAAAGCAGGGAGAATCATCGCGGTCAAGGGGCTGGGAGGCTTCCATCTGGCCTGCCGCAGCGACGATCCGGCCATCGCGGCAGAACTCCGCCGGCGGAAGCAGAGGGATGAGAAGCCCTTTGCCGTCATGTGCCGGGACGCGGAAGCGGCAGGGCGGATCTGCGAGATCACGGAGGCGGAGGAGAAGATCCTGTGCGGGGCGAGACGGCCGATCGTGCTGCTGAAAAAGAAAACAGGCGGGCTGGAACACCTCAGTGAAAACGCATATCTCGGGGTCATGCTTCCCTATACGCCGCTGCATGTGCTGCTGTTCGGGGATGATATTGACACACTGGTGATGACCAGCGCGAATCTCTCGGATACACCGATTCTGAAGGACAACGAGGCAGCGCTGGATGAACTGCGCGGAATCGCGGACGGATTCCTGCTCCACAACCGCCTGATCCAGACACGCTGCGATGATTCACTTTGCTGGGTGCTGGACGGACACGAATACTTCTCCAGACGATCCCGCGGTTATGTGCCGCAGCCGGTGACGGTGCCGCAGCTAAAGAGGCATATCCTGGCCTGCGGTGCGGAGCAGAAGGCGAGCTTCTGCGCGGGGAAGGGGGAGCATGCTTTCCTCAGCCAGCACATCGGGGACCTCAAAAACCTGGAGACCCTGGAGCACTATGAAAAGCAGATCCGACACTTTGAGCGGCTGTTTGATATTCACCCGGAACTGCTGGTCTGCGATCTGCATCCGGATTATCTCTCCACCCGCTATGCCCAGGAATGCGCGGGAAAGGAGCAGCTCCCACTCATACAGGTGCAGCACCATCATGCGCACATGGCTTCCTGCATGGCGGACAACGGACTGGCCGGACCCTGTATCGGACTGATCTGGGACGGTACCGGTCTCGGCACCGACGGGACAAGCTGGGGCGCGGAGTGCCTGGTGGGTGGGTATTCCGGATTTGAACGGACCGGAAGCATGCTTCCGATCCCGCTGATCGGCGGGGATCGGGCTGTAAAGGAACCGTACCGCGTCGCCTTCTCACTGCTGCAGGCGGCGGGCTGCGAGACGGACGGAATCCGGGAAGCGGAGAGACTGAAAAAACAGCTGACAGCCGGATTGAACTGCCCGCGCTCCTCCGGCATGGGGAGGCTGTTTGACGGCGTTTCTGCCATCCTCGGCATCAAAGAAGTCTGCAACTATGAAGGACAGGCGGCGATCCTGCTCGAAGCGGCGGCGGGAGAAAGCGGAGAACATTTCCCTGTGTGCTTTGTACCGGATGAAAAGGAAAACAGCCTGCTGCGCTTTGACTGGCGGCCGATGGTCCGGGCGCTGGTGTCGGAGCGGCAGAACGGAACCGCGATCCCGATCCTCGCGGCAAAGTTCATGAATACCCTGATCGAAATGGCAGCCGAACAGGCTCATTTCGCGGCGGAAGCGACCGGCCTGAACCGGGTGGTGCTCTCGGGAGGGAGTTTTCAGAACCAGTATGTGATGCATCATCTGCCGGAGCGTCTGAGGGCAATGGGGTTTGAAGTATTTCACCATCGGCGGGTTTCCTGCAACGACGAAGGCCTGAGCCTCGGCCAGCTGATGATCGCGGCGGAAGGAAACATATAAAGAGATTGAAACCCACAGGCAGAATCAGATCTGCCTGTGGGTTCTGCAATCAGGCTGCATTTTGTACCTGGAAGAGCGAATTGTAATGAAAAAGCATTCGATTTGCTGCAAAGTTAGTTTAGAAATATTCAAGGATTCAAAGCGAAAGCTATTGATAAAAAAGGGAAAAAGGTATATAGTAAGCTACGAATGTTCTGGTGAAAGACCAGTAATTTACATAATATATTCTGGATTCAGAGAGAGTAGAAACCATGTGTCTGGCGGTTCCACTGAAACTCATTGAAATAAACGGAAATGACGCGGTCGGAGAAGCGCTCGGCATGCGCCGCGCGGTCCGGGTGGACTTTATTCCGGAGCCGAAGCTCGGCGACTATGTGATGGTGCATGCGGGGTTTGCGATTGAGCGGCTGCCGGAGGAGCAGGCGCTTGAGGACCTGGAAACCTGGGAGGAGCTGCAGGATGCGCTCCGATGAGAATTGCAGGAAGCTCCTGGAAGGCATCGCGGCGCTTCCGCTGGGCGAGACCCGGATCATGGAGGTCTGCGGGACCCATACCATGGCGATTGCCGAAGCGGGGATCCGGAGTCTGCTCCCGGAGCACATTCAGCTGATTTCCGGACCGGGGTGCCCGGTGTGCGTGACTCCGCCGGAGGACATCGACGCGGTTCTGGACCTGGCCATGGAGAAGGATGTAATCCTGACCAGCTATGGCGACATGCTGCGTGTCCCCGGCAGCCGGAAAGGTGACAGCCTGCTCCGGCGCCGTGCCCTCGGCGCAGATGTGAGAATCGTGTATTCCCCGATGGATGCGCTGGAGACTGCGGCACAGGAGCCGGGAAAACAGGTCGTTTTCCTTGGAATCGGCTTTGAGACCACGGCGCCGGGGACCGCGGCGGCGGTTCTGACCGCGAAGGAACGGGGACTGAAGAACTTTACGGTGTATTCGATGCTGAAGTCGGTGGAGCCAGCGCTCAGGGCTCTGATGGCGATGGAAGGCTTTTCGGTCAACGGATTTTTATGCCCGGGCCATGTGGCGACGATCATCGGCGAAACGGGATTTCAGTTTCTTCCGACGGAGTATGGAATGCCGGGCGTGATCGGCGGATTTGAACCGGAGGAAATCCTGACGGCGGTGTATCTGCTCCTCAAGCAGATCGCTGCGGGAGAGGCGAAAATCCAGAACGCATACCCCAGAGCCGTAAGACCGGAAGGAAACCCGCTGGCCCGGAGGATGCTGGAGCAGAGTTTTGAGCTGGAAACCGCACGCTGGCGCGGCCTGGGCGAGATCCCGGACAGCGGGTTCGGGCTTCGCAAAGAGCTTGAAGCATATGACGCCGGGAAGCGTTTTTCCATACAGGCGGGAAAGCCGGCGCTTCCGAACGGCTGCCGATGCGGCGATGTGATCACGGGAAAGATCCGCCCGCGACAGTGCCCGCTGTTTGGAAAAATCTGCACGCCGGAAGATCCGGTGGGACCCTGCATGGTGTCCTCGGAGGGCGCCTGCGCGGCGGCATATAAATACCAGGAAGATTAACAGAATGGATGAGATCATAACGCTGGATTACGGCAGCGGGGGAAAAAAGACCTCGCGCCTGATTGAACAGCTGATTCTGCCGGATTTCGATAACCCGGCACTGAGCGCACTGGGAGACGGTGCCCTGATCCCCGGCAGCGGGACGCTGGCCTTTTCGACAGACAGCTTCGTCGTGGACCCGATCGTATTCCCCGGCGGAGACATCGGGAAGCTCGCAGTCTGCGGGACGGTCAACGACATCGCCATGTGCGGCGCCGAACCGAAGTTCCTGAGCTGTGCCCTGATCATCGAGGAAGGACTGGAACGGAAGACGCTGGAACAGATCCTGCGTTCGATGAGTGACGCGGCAAAAGCTGCCGGAGTGCAGATTGTCACCGGGGACACGAAGGTGGTCGACCGGGGGCGGGGCGACAAGCTCTATATCAACACGGCGGGCATCGGGTATCAGAAATACAGGATCCCGGGGCTTGACACGGTGAGACCGGGGGACGCAGTACTCGTATCCGGCACGGTAGGGGATCACGGGACCGCGATCATGCTTGCCCGAAGCGGAATGATGGACGGAGAGATCCGCTCAGACTGCGCGGCGCTGCACCACCTCGCGGAAGCGATGCTCTCTTCGGGCGCGGCGGTGCGCATCCTGCGCGATCCCACCCGTGGAGGTCTCGCGACAACGCTGAACGAATTCACGGAAGGACGGCCCTTTGGAATCGAACTGCAGGAAACAGCGATTCCGGTGCGGCCGGCGGTGCAGGCGGCGTGCGACATGCTGGGCTTGGAGCCGGTATACTGCGCCAATGAGGGAAAGCTGGTCTGTATCTGCGCCGGGGAAGACGCGGAAGACCTGCTTGCGGCCATGCGGGAGCTCCCGGAAGGGGAGAACGCGGCGATCATCGGTCATGTGACAGAAGACGCGGCAGGTCGCGTGGTGATGCGCACAGAACTCGGCGGCAGGAGAATCCTGCAGAAACTGGCCGGCGCCCAGCTGCCCAGAATCTGTTAAACGGGAGATCACAGGTTTATACCTGTTCTCATAGATCAAAGCAATTCCATAGTATAGTCTGCAATCCGCCTTTTGGCGGAGCGTAGAAGAAGGATTGGAGAGGTGATGAACTTGCAGGAGTACAAGAGGATTGACATCAGCAAAGATGAAGTCCTGCCCCTCGCGGAGAGAATGAAGAAGGCGGGAAGATATCTCGTGATGATCCACGGCCTGATCGACAAGGACGGTCGGCCGGATGTCTCATGGGATTATGCCGTCGACCCGATCGTGGAGAGCTATCACGTGGTCGGAGAGACGAGCTTCCCTTCCATCGGAGAGATCTACTGCGAGGCAGCAACCTGGCCGGAGAGAGAGCTGAACGAGCTGTTCGGCTTCACATTTGAAGGTCTGGATGTTTCCAAACGGCTCTTCCTGCCGGAAGACATGCTCGAGACCCAGGGAAAGGGCCAGATCATGGTGACTCCGCTGAAAGAACTGGTGGAGAAGAATCTCGGCAATGCAAAGCCGGCCGAAGAGGAGGTGAAAGCATGAGCTATATCGTTCCCATCGGCCCGTACCATCCTGCACTGGAAGAGCCGATCCATGCAAAGCTCTATACCGAGGGTGAAATCATCAAGGACGCGGAAGTGTTCGTCGGTTACAATCACCGCGGTATCGAGAAGCTTGCAACCGAGCGCAACGCGATCCAGACCCTGGTCCTGGTGGAGCGTGTCTGCGGGATCTGCTCTCACTCCCATGCGTTTACATACGCCATGTGCGTCGAGGATCTGAACGGCCTGGAAGTTCCAAAACGCGGTGAGTACATCCGTGTGATCACGGCGGAGCTGGAAAGACTGCACTCCCACTTCCTCTGGCTGGGCATCGCCTGCCACATCATCGGCCACGACAGCATGTTTATGCATATCTGGGATGAACGTGAACTGGTCATGGATCTCCTGGAAGAGCTTACCGGCAACCGCGTCAACTATGCCATGTGCACGGTCGGCGGTGCGCGCCGCGATGTCTCCGACGATCTGCGGCGGCGGATGCTGGAAGCCTGCGACAAGCTGAAAGCGCCCCTGGACCGTATCACGGAGATCGCCCTGACGGACAAGACCATCGCCATGCGCACCAAAGGCGTCGGCGTTCTGACCAGAGAGGATGCGCTCCGGCTTGGCGCCATCGGTCCTCATGCCCGTGCCTCCGGTGTGGACATCGACGTGCGGCGTGATGCCCCGTACAGCGCCTACGGCGATTTCGACTTTGATATTCCGGTTGTGGAGAGCGGCGATGTGTTCGCCCGCGTGGTGGTCCGCGCCCTCGAATGCTATGAGAGCATCAAAATCATCCGCCAGGCGCTCGAGAACCTGCCGGAAGGTCCCATCAACCTCGGCAACAAGCTCCCGAAGATCAAAGCGGGACAGACGGTAAAGCGCCATGAAGCCCCGCGCGGACAGCTGAGCTACATGCTGGTCGGCAATGACAGCCTGAACAACTACCGCATCAGCATCCATGTCCCGAGCTTCAAGAACACGCCGACGGTGCCGCATATGCTGCGGAACAATACCGTCGCGGACGCGGGACTGATCATTGCCAGCATTGACCCGTGCTTCAGCTGCCTTGACAGGTAATGCACGAACTGGCATTAACCGAAGGAATTCTCAGCATCGTCTCATCCGAGCAGAAAAAGAGCGCCTTTGCCCGTGTGCTGGAGATTGATCTGTGCATCGGGGAGTATTCCGGCGTGATCCCGAGCTGTATTGAGGAGTTTTTTCCTCTGGTGGCAAAGGAGACCGCAGCGGAGGGCGCAAGGCTCGTCATGAAGACGGTGAAGGCCGAATTCGAATGTGCAGACTGCGGGTTTCACGGGACTCCCGAAAAACACGCGGCATGCTGCCCGGTCTGCGGCAGTACGGCAATCCGGATGACGGCCGGCCGGGAATTCTATGTGGAAAACCTGATTGTAGATTAGTAAGTTTTCAGTGAAAGGGGAGCTTAACCTTGCAAAAGACGAAATATCCCGCAGTAGCGGCGACCTTTATCGTCTGTTTTGTCTTCTGGGTGCTTCTGGACTTTTCCTTTAAGATAGAGGAGATTGTGGCGGGCGCAGTCGTGAGTCTGCTGGTCGCGCTCTTCACCGCACGCTTCTTTATCCGGGAGAATGCCGGATGGTTCTTCAACCCCTCGCACTTCTTCGCCATGATCGGCTTCTGGTGCTTCACTTTTGTGGGTGAACTGATCAAAGCCAACCTCAACATGGCGCGGATCTGCTTCGGCGGCTGCAAGGACATCAATCCGGGTATTGTGAAGATCCCGACGGAGATGAAGTCAGACTACGGTCTTGCGGCTCTGTCCAACTCCATCACACTGACTCCGGGTACCATCACCATGGAGGTCACGGAAGAGGAAGGACAGAATTACCTCTATGTACATTGGATCAATGTTCAGGAAACCGAGCCGGAGAAGGCCGGCGAGGCGATCAAGGGAACGCTGGAAAAAGGACTGAGGAGGGTATGGCAATGACAGACCTGCTGATTTTTGCGATATTCTATGCTCTGCTGGCGTTTATATGCCTGTATCGCCTGATCAAAGGACCCACGGCGGCAGACCGGATGATCGTTGGAGACAACGTTGACATCCTGATCTGCTGCGCGATGATCCTCTTCTCGCTCTTCAGCGGAAGAGGCGTGTATCTGGACATCGCGCTGATCTGCGGCCTGTTTGGCATCATCGATACCATCGCGGTCGGCAGATATCTCGACAAGAAAGGGAGGTTCCACAATGTTGATTCGGATCATCGTTGATCTCCTGATCGCTGTCGGACTGGTGTTTGCGTGTGCGGGCACCATCGGCATCCTGAAGATGCCCGATCCCTTCAGCCGTATGCAGGCATCCACCTGCATCTCCACGCTGGGGGTACTCGGCGTGGCGATCGGCGGGGTTCTGTATGCCGCCGTGGTTATGCACAGTGCCAGCTCGGCCATCAAGATTGCCGTGATCGCGCTGATGCTCCTGGTGACCAACCCGGTCGGCTCTCACGCGATTGCAAAAGGCGCCTACAGCCATGGCTACCGGCCGGACAAGAAAATGGAAACAGACGATCTGGGGAGGGACTTCGATGAGTAATGTAATGGTGCTCCTGGACCTCCTGGTCGTCCTCGGACTGGTGGTTTCCGCAATCCTCGCGGTCCATTTTGAAAAGCTTCTGAGCGCGGTGATTTCGCTCGGCGTGACCGGCCTCTTTGCAGCGGCGGCATTCCTGCTGATGCATGCGCCGGACGTGGCCATTTCCGAGGCTGCAGTCGGCGCGGCGCTGACCCCGCTGATCTTCATCGTCGCTCTGATCAAGATTCGGGGAGGAGACGACAAATGAAAAAGTTTCTGACCTATGTTTCTCTTGCAGTGATCCTTTTCGCAGGGATTACGGCGGCGATCCGCATGTCGGTCATGCCGCGCACCTATGAAGGACAGAATGCGACAGTCCCGGTGGCTGTTCTGCAGCAGAGTCCGGATTCCTACGACGACTCAACCGCAGACGGCGCGGCGGCCGCCATTGTACAGCAGAACCTGGCCAAGAGCCGTGCTGTGAACGATGTAACCTCCATCGTCTTCGACTTCCGTGGCTATGACACCATGGGCGAGGCCTTTATCCTGATCACGGCGGTCGCGGGCTCGACGGTTATCCTCTTTACGAAGAAAGCCGGAAAGGAGGAGACAAAGGATGAAGAATGAAAACATCCGGATCCGTCATGTGGTCGGCCACAGCCTGAATCTCGTTGCGCCGCTGACGATGGTGTACATGTGCTACATCATTCTGCACGGGCACCTGTCTCCCGGCGGCGGCTTCCAGGGCGGCGTGCTGATTGTCGGCGTGTTTCTGATGATCTATTTTGCCAACGGCTATCGGGCGACCGTTAACGCGATCAGTTTCAATCTCCTGCACGAGGCGGAGGGCCTGGCCTCTGTGGTCTATGTGGCACTTGCCATGATGGGAATCGCCGCGGGTGCACAGTTCTGTGAAAACATCATCTACACCCACGGCAACATCGGAGATCTGTACAGCTCCGGTACCATCTTCTGGATGAACCTGACTGTCGGTATCAAGGTCATCACCGGTATTGGTTCGATCACCCTGCTGATGCTGGGGATCGTTAACCAGAAAGACTGAGAAATGAGGTGAGCTGAATGATTCTGATAAACTATATAGCCTCATTCTTCCTGATCACGCTCGGTCTCTACTGCATTGTGACCAAGCATGACCTGATGAAATCCGTGATCGGACTGTCCATTGTGGACTACGGTGTGAACCTGCTGATCATCACCATCGGCTTCAACCCCGGCGGTACCGCTCCGATCTTCAGCTTCGGCGAGCTGAATCCCGCAAGCTTCTTTGTCGATCCGATCCCTCAGGCTCTTACACTGACCAGCATCGTCATCGGCGCCTGCACCACAGCGATGAGCCTCTCTCTGGTGATCAAACTCCGTGAGATGTACGGGACCACCGACACGACACAGATAAGGAGGCTGAGAGGATGAGTATTCAACACTTCCCGATCTGTGCGATCATGGCCTATTTCCTCGGCGCGTTCCTGATTGTCATCTTTGGCAACAACCGCGCGCTGCGGAATATCATCGGCTTCCTGGCCACGGCTACGCCACTGTGCCTGCTCATCGGGCTGGTGAAGCCCATCATGCTGGGAACGGATGTCATAGCCTACTGGATGGGCAACCGCGTCCCCGCCGGCGGCTATGCCATCGGCATCGCCCTCGAGGTTGACGCCATGGGCCTGTTCTTCGGGCTGCTCATTGCAACGGCGGTCTTTGTCGCCATGCTCTATTCCTTCAGCTATATGAGTCACGACGACAATGAGCCGCAGTACTACACCCTGTTCCTGATGCTCTGCGGCGGCGTCATGGGCTTTGTGCTTTCGGGCGACCTCTTCAACATGTTCATCATGATTGAGATCCTCACCTTTGCCGCGGTAGCGCTCACGGCCTTCCGGAATACCGCAAACGGTGCTCTGGAAGCGGCATTCAAGTATCTGGTCGTCGGCTGCATCGGTTCCAGCTGCATTCTGGCCGGCACCATCATGCTCTACGCCCAGGCGCACACGCTGAACTTCGCACAGCTGGCGGCTTTCCTGCCCGGCAAACTCAACACCGCAACGGTGGTGGCCTATGCGCTGCTGTTCATCGGCTTCTGCACCAAGGCTTTCATCGTACCGTTCCACCCGCTGGCGGCGGATGCCCACGGCGCGGCTCCGGCTCCGGTATCGGTGCTGATCTCCGGCGTCCTGACGAAGAGCGGCCTCTACGGTATTATCCGTCTGACCTACATTCTCTTCCGCGTCATGAACCTCGGAACGGTCCAGTTCTGGCTGGTGTTCCTGGGCTCGGTCAGCATGTTCGTATGCGTGACGATGGCCCTGGCACAGCACGACTTCAAGCGTCTGCTTGCCTTCCACTCCATCTCCCAGATCGGCTATGTCCTGACAGCAGCCGGCCTGGCCACCGCACTGGGCATCTCCTCCGGCCTGTACCACGCCATGAACCACACGCTCTTCAAGGGCCTCCTGTTCCTCTGTGCGGGCGCTGTCCTGCATGAGACGGGAACCACAGACCTCGGCAAACTTGGCGGCCTCTCCAGAAAGATGCCCCACACCACGGTTCTGTTCCTGATCGGCGCCTTCTCCATCAGCGGCGTGCCGCCCTTCAACGGCTTTGCCTCCAAGTGGATGATCTATCAGGCCACCTATCAGAAAGCCGTCGAGAGCGGGAACATCGGATTCCTGATGGCGACGATTGTGGCGCTTGTCACCAGTACCCTGACGCTGGCCTCTTTCGTGAAGGTCACCCAGTCGGTCTTCTTCGGGCAGCTCCCGAAGGAGTATGAGAATGTCAAGGAAGTCTCCTTCGGTATGCGGCTTGCCATGGGCATCCTGGCCCTGCTCTGCATCCTGACCGGTCTCTTCCCCGGCTTTGTCACAACCTATCTGACCGAACCCGCGGCCCGCGCGGTCTTCGGTGCCAACCAGTATATCAACGCCATGATGGGTTCCGGTTACGCCCAGGGCTTCGGCCTGGCAGACATACTGCCGGTCAGCTTCGAGGCAGCCGGTATCTGGAGCCCGATCTCCTGGCTCTGCCTGCTGATGATCATGCTGCTGGCAGTGGCAATCGTCGCGGTCAGCTCCAAGTACGATCAGGTCTCCGCACTGGCGAAGACAGCTGCAGCCGCCGAGGCGGCGGAAGCCAAAGCCGGCCCCCGCTACGGCAGCGGCGCACTTGCCGAGGGCAAGTATGAGCTGTTCTTCGGCGGTGAAGAGAGCGTCTATTCCCAGGTGGGCGGCGACGACCTCTTCTGGGGCTTCAAGCACAACTGGCGTCATTACTTCAGCTTCATGCATGAGCTGCACAGCGGTATTGTGAACGATTACGCCCTCTGGGCTGTGATTGCTCTGGCACTGGCGATGCTCTATGCAATGATCATTCTGTAAGGGAGGCGGGAATATGAGTATTATCATCGACGGCCTCAAGTATCTGGCCTATATCCTGATCTTCCCGGGCTTCCTCTTCTGCTTCCTGTCCGGCCTACTGCTGTGCGGTATCGACCGCAAGCTTGTTGCCCGGATGCAGAAGCGTGTCGGCCCTCCGATCCTGCAGCCGTTCTACGATTTCTTCAAGCTCCTGGGCAAGGAGACCATCGTCCCCGTGACAGCGAACAGGACCGTGTTCCTGATTGCTCCGCTGGTGGGGCTGGCAGCGCAGGTTGTTCTGCAGCTGTTTATCCCTGTGTTCTCTTTCAATGCGTTCCATGGCGTGGCGGATGTGATCGTCATTCTCTATCTGCTGCTGATCCCGGCCCTGTCGGTGATCCTGGGCGCGGCGTCTTCCGGATCCCCCTATTCCGGCGTCGGCCTCTCCCGTGAGATGGTGACCATTCTCGCGGTGGAGCTGCCTCTGGTACTGGTTCTGCTGTCGGTTGCCAAAGTTGTCGGCAATGCCATGGGCACCGGCCTCTGCTTCAGCCTGACGGACATCGTGAACTACCAGCTCACCCACGGAAGCCTTATCACAAAGCTCAGCATGATTCCCGCGGCGGCGGCCATGCTGCTCATCATCCCCGGTGAGACAGGCAGCCATCCCTTCGACGCGGCAGAAGCCGAGACGGAGATCTGCGAAGGCATGCTCGCTGAGTACAGCGGCAAGCCCCTTGCGGTCTACAAACTCAGCCATGCCGTAAAGCTGCTGACGATGACGACGCTTTTTGTGGCGCTGTTCCTCGGCGGCATCGGCGGCGGCATCGAGCGCGCGATGATGACCTCGGCGATCGGCGGGGCGTTCTGCTTCCTGATTGAGATCCTCATCCTCTTCCTGCTCTGCGTTTGCCTGGTCGCGGTGTGCATCTCCTTTGTCCATGCCGTGACGGCCCGTCTGCGCATTGAGCAGCTCTTCAAGTACTACTGGACCGTGGTCACGGGCCTGGCGTTGATCAGCCTCGTGATGGCCTGGTACGGACTGTAAGAAAGGAGTGGGCATATGTTTGATAAACTGATTACCGAAAGCATGGGAAAGTCCCCGTGGCTGTTCCATATCAACGCCGGCTCCTGCAACGGCTGCGACATCGAGCTTGTCGCTGTTCTGACGCCGCGCTATGACGCAGAACGTCTCGGCTTCAAGCTGGCCGGGTCTCCGCGTCAGGCTGATATCGTCGTGGTCACCGGCCCGATCACCAAACAGTCTCTCCCGCGTGTCCTGCGTGCCATCTCCCAGGTACCGGAACCCCGCTGCATCGTAACGATGGGCTCCTGCCCGCAGAGCGGCAACGTCTTCCGCGGCAGCTATTCGGTCTGCGGACCGCTGAGCAAATATGTGCATGTCGATGTTGATGTCGCCGGCTGCACACCGAAGCCCGAAGCCGTGATCGAAGGACTCGCAACCGCTACCAAGATCCTGATGGAGAAGCGGAAGAACAGGAAAGGGGGTCAGGAGTAATGGATTTCCCGTTTGTAAAAGAAGCTCTGGCCCAGCTCTTCTCAAAACCCAGCACAATGGCATTCCCGGCAGCGCCGAGCCCGGCAAAGCCGAATTATCGCGGCAGAATCGTCTTCCATCCGGACAAGTGCATCAGCTGCAACATGTGTGAGCGTGTCTGCGCGGGTCAGGCGATCACCCACACGTCAGAACCCTGTGAAGAGGGCGAGCGGATCACCCGCCAGTTCTATCTGGGTTCCTGCACCTTCTGCTCCCACTGCGCCAGCTTCTGCACCCACGGTGCAATCGAGCTGAGCGACGATTATCACATGATCGCCGATTATTATCATGCCGACACCTTTGAAGAGGGCGAAGAGGCGTTGATTGTCCGCGGTACCTACATCAAGAAGGCACCGGTAAAGAAGGCTGCGCCCGCAGCCGCACCGGCTGCCGCGGCAGCAAAGCCCGCGGTACCGAAGGCGGAAGCAGCGCCGAAGGCCGAGGCTGCGCCCCAGGCGGAGGAAAAACCGGCGGCCGCAACCGCAGACGAGAAAGCGGAGAAGCCTGCGGAAGTGACGGAAGAAGCCCCGAAGCCGAAGAGAGCGCCCCGGAAAAAGAAAACAGAAGAAACTCCAGCAGAGACTCCGGCAGAAGCGACAAAGGAAGCTGCCCCGGCAGCAGAAGCGCCGAAGGCGGAAGAGAAGACCGCCCCGGCTGAAGAACCGGCTCCGGCTGCAGCGCCCCAGCCCCGCGATGACGGCAAGCCCGTCCAGGATCCTTCCAAGTGCATCTACTGCACGCTCTGTGCGCGCAACTGCCCGGCCGGCGCACTGACCGTCGACCGCAAGGCAAAGACCTGGGAGCTTGACGAAGATCTCTGTGTCGCCTGCGGAACCTGCCAGGGTGTCTGCCCGAAAGACGCAATCATCATGTAACAACCCGGCAGCGCCGAAAAGAGACATCCCCGTTCAAAAGACGGGGATGTCTGCATATGTGAGTAAGAGGATACGGCGGCATTCAGCAGAAGCTTCGACCGCTGCTGTGAAAGAAAGAATCCTATGGCTCCCGCAGATCTTCAGAGGACTGCCTCAGAGATCAGACTGCGGCATGTGCCGGATGTCAGAAAAGGGGAAACACTGTGACTGCAGAGAACAACAATGGATGTGTGCGCATCGGCGATACGGGAATGTACTATGTTTCTTTCGGAAAAGGCACCAGAAATCTGGTTGCTCTGCCGGGACTCTCGGACGGACTGGCTACGGTAAAAGGGAAAGCGTGGATCCTGTCCCGTCCTTACCGGAAATATCTTCAGGACTATACCGTGTATATGTTCAGCAGAAAGAATGACATGCCGGAGGGATACAGCATCCGCGATATGGCGGAAGATCAGGCTCTGGCCATGCGGGAACTCGGGATTGACCAGGCCTGTGTGCTCGGAGTCTCCCAGGGCGGCATGATCGCACAGTTCCTTGCCGTTGACCATCCGGAGATGACAGCAAAGCTGATCCTTGCGGTCACGGCGCCGAATGCCAATCCCGTTGTGGAAGAAACCGTTTCCGCCTGGATTGACATGGCAGAGCGCGGAGATCATACGGCATTGATGGTTGATACCGCAGAAAAAATGTACTCAGAAGAGTACCTTCGGAAGAAGCTGAAATACTTTCCGATGCTCGCCAGATTCACGAAGCCTTCGAACTATGACCGGTTTTTGAAAAACAGCAATGCGATTCTGGGCTTCGACGCAAGGGCGGAATTGTCAAAGATTCAATGTCCGACGCTCATCCTTGCCGGAAGTGAGGATCACACTGTCGGAAACGAGGCAGCATATGAGCTGAACAGTGCAATTGCAGGCAGCAGGCTTTTTATATACGAGGGACTTGGGCACGGCGCATTTGAGGAAGCAAAGGATTTCTACGACCGCGTCCTGGCGTTCTGCAGTGGATAAATTCGGCACCGGATCCTGATCATTGAGTCGAAAGGCCTGACTGATAATTAATTTTGTGGTGGAAATCGCGGTCAAGCTGTGATATAGTATTATTATCTTGAGTCGGAAGGACGGATGGATGTTATGAAAAAGAGAATGTTTGCATTTTTGCTCTGCGTGGTGCTCTGTCTGACGGTTCTGCCGGTATATGCGTTCGCCGGTGAAGGCCTCACCGCGAGCGGTGCTGTCACCAGCCCGCTGACCGGAGATGAGAGCAATGTCACGCTTTGGATTGTTGTTGCAGTGGTGGCACTGGCTGCCATTGTTGGAATTATCCTTTACCTGGTAAAGCGCAAGAAATAAGAATCTGCTTTACGGAAAGCGTAATATCCGAAAACTGATCGACCTTTCATCCCTGCTGCGGTGTTACGGCAGGGATGTTTTTATTCAAAGGTTAAGAAAACCTTATGTAGCATTCCACAAGATCTTGTGGTATACTGTCCTCATAAAACAGACCGAGTGAAAGTGAGGTTGTGTTTGATGATTAAAAGACTGTCCGCACTGTTTCTGTGCGTTCTGATGTGTATGAGTATGCTGCCGGCCTCCGCATTTGCCGATGAAGGGGAGGACGTTTACTACTTGGTGGAATTCGTTGTTGACGGGGAGACCGTCCATACAATTAAAGTAGTGAAAGATGCCGTTATCGGCTCAAATGCATATCCAGACCCGACGGGTGATGGAAAAACATTCCACTGCTGGCTGCTGAATGGAGTCCCTTTTGATGTCGCAAATACAAAGGTTGAAGAAGACCTGACGCTTGTAGCTGACCGTGGAGATCCGGATTTGACCAAGGGAACTGTCGCTTCAGGAGATGAAGCAACCTGTACAGCAAATGGATGGACAACCTATCCATGCAAATACTGCGGAAGAGACATCCGAAAGCAGGATGTTCCTGCCGGGCATGATCTGGAACTCATCGAAGCACAGGAAGCGACCTGTACAGAAAAAGGGAATATTGCCTATTATCATTGCACTGGAGAGTGCGGAAAACTGTTCTCTGATCCGGAAGCTACCCACGAAATCAGCGAGGAAGACACTGTAATCGGCGCGCTTGGCCATCACCTTGTTGATGTTCCCGCAAAAGAGCCGACCTGCAGTGAAGCAGGCTATAAAGCCTATAAAAAGTGTGACAGAGAAGGCTGCAATCATAAAGAAGACTTCGAATCCATAGGTGTTACGGGCGAACATAATTGGGAAAAGCATGACGGCGTATGTGCAAATGAAGGCTGTGACTATCACTGCAAGCATCCTGCATTTGATGAAAACAATACCTGTACGACCTGCGGCTTTGTCAGGGAAAGCAACACAGGGGATTCAACGACAGAGTATGAATTTACGGTTACGATTACCGGAGAGGGAACGGTAAAGTGGACGGCTTCCGAAGAGGATGCCGCGGAAGCGGTGCAGTCCGGCGAGGCGATTACAGTTGCCGACGGAGCAGAGGTAACGATCATCATGGAGCCTGCCTTCAACTATCATGTGAAGCAGGTGCTGATGAACGATCAAAGCATGCCGAAGGACCGGTTTTCATTCGAAATGGATGAGGACAGTGACAAAAGCGCAATCTCCTGTGTGTTTGCAGAGAACAAGACACCGAAAGCGGTGATAAAATCCGCGCCGGTTCCGCCGGAGTATACCGATGCGTTCACTGGACAGAGAAATACGATAGCAAAGGACCATGAGGTCCAGAGCACGGAGATCCTGTTTTCAGCGTATGATATCACCCCGTGCTGGGGCGGCGAAGAAGATGATCCGATTGCAAACAATGACATCACGGCGCCGATTCCATTTACTATACCGTATCCGAGCGGGACAGATGCGGAGAGCTATGATTTTTATCTGTATCATGTGAACGGTGAGGAAGAAAAAGTTGAACCGTTGGAAACTGAAAAAGGAGAGGACGGAGTATCTGCCAGTTGCAGGAGTTTCTCACCTTTCGTGCTGTTCGCTGCACCGATCAAGAATACTGCCTCGGATACAGATCCGGCGTCTTCATCCTCCGGCACGACTATAAAGCCTGCGGAACAGACGGTAACGCAGAGACCGGACCAGCCGATTATCAGTGTGGCGCCGATCATTGACGACGGATCGACCCAGACAGGCGCAATTCTGGGGGTCGACTCCACGATGGAATATATGCGTAAGGACAGCAGCGAGGGCTATAAGAAAATAACAGGGACCGAGCTGGATGACCTGGCAGCCGGATCTTATTATGTGCGTTACAGAGCGACGGAAAAAACCGAAGCAAGTGAGGCTACAACTGCAAAGATCGAAGAATACTACACGGTTAAGCTGAAGCTCATAAAAGGAAAAGGCGGTTATGAAATCACTTCTGACAACGATGAGTTTGATGATGACATCTATCTTGTCAGAAAGGGCGGAGACATCGAAGTCAGGTTTAAGCCGGAAAATCATTACTGGCTGTATGAAATCAACATCAATGATGAATATGTCGGATCCTCCAGAGTGAAGACCCACTTTACCCTGAGCAATGTGAACAGGAAGACGACAATATCCTATGGCTTTTCCGACTCTTCTTCCAGCCCGAAGACGGCGGATGGAAGCCAGATCACGCTGTGGATCGCGGAAGAGATCATCTCACTGACCGCGATGACCGCTATTGTATATTATCTTTTCAGAAAGAAAGAGACGTTCTGAACCTGACGGCCGGTTCCGATCCGTGGAGCCGGTCGTTTGGTACATCAAAAAAGACTTGTGATATACTGGAGCGCACTTCTTTCGTATGATACGGAGAAGGTGACAGTATGATGGGAATACGGAGCATTCTATGATTAAAAACATTATTTTCGATATGGGAAATGTCCTGATCCAGTGGAGCCCCAAAAAGATCGTCGCGCGTCTTGGCGTGAATGCAGAGGACGCGGAGCTGCTGCTCAGAGAGGTTTTCTCGGAGATGGAGTGGGTCAGCATGGATCACGGCATTATGACACAACAGGATGGCTATGAGCGTATCTGTCACCGCCTGCCGGAGCGGCTTCATGAAGCGGCCAGGCAGTGCGTTTTCGATTGGTGGAAGCCGCCGCTGGATCCGGTTCCGGGCATGGCAGAGCTGGCCCGGGAGGTGAGAGAACTGGGATATGGCGTCTATCTCTGCTCCAATGCAACCTCCACGCTGCATGAGTATTTTGACCGGATCCCTGGTGCCGAGTACTTTGAAGGAAAAATTGTCTCCGCCGATGTTGCCCTCCTGAAGCCGCAGCATGAGATCTATGAATGCCTCTTTGACACCTTTGAGCTGAAAGCAGAGGAGTGCTTCTTCATTGATGACAGCCCGCTGAATATCGACGGGGCATATGCTGTCGGCATGCCGGGAGCGGTATATCTCGGAGACATGACCCGCCTGAGAAAGGCAATGCGCGCAGCGGGAATCCCGGTGAAGGAATAACACACCATGCTTCGCCTCTATTCCCACAGGGCAGCCAGGCGTGCAATCGAATGTGAAGCGTCTTTCATTCAGGCAACGGCGAAGAAGTACGGCGTTCCGGCATCGTGGATCCGCGGCATTTTGCTGAAGGAGATGACAGAACTGAATGCCATGGACCTGCTGGCTGATCTGGCAGTGCGGTTCTATTACTTCCGGTATCGCCTGTATGGGCGGCTGCCCGGAACGAAAGGTCAAATCCTTGGAAAGAGTGACAGCTCCACGGGATGGGGGCAGATCTATGCTTTCTGTGCGATCGACTCACTGAACTATGCCACCGATCGACGGATAGCGAGATACGAGGACTTCGGACTGAACCCGGGACACCGGCTGATCCGGAACAGCCCGGACGACCGCTGGATGATCTGGAAGCGCCTGAATAAGGACAGACACTTCAACATTGAGATGTGCGCGCTGACGCTGCGATCCTGCGCTGAAGAGCGCACTGGACGGCAGGCTGCGCCGGACTTTTCACCGGAAGAAATCAAACAGACTTTCACCCGTTATAACGGAACAGTTCCGCAAATCAACGCATATGCGGAGAAAGCATATCAGTATTATCAGTATTATCAGGAGCAGACAGCAAAGCAACTATGACAGACATACGGAATCTGACGCCCGAGCAGGGAATCTCCGAGGATGGATATATCACGGATCAGGATTGTTTTTCTTCTGTCCGCTACCGTACCATGCGCGCGGACATCAACGGCTGCGGATGGATTGCGGCATATAATATGCGTCATGCACTGGGCCAGAAAACGGACTGGGAGTCCGTCCGACAGGAGATGGACCACATGCACACCCTGCGTATCCCCGGTCCCACACTGATGCGCGTCATGCGGGAGTACCTCGGACGGTATGTCCCGGACTATGAAGAAACCGCAGGGCGGGAAGAAGCTGTCGAGGCAGCCCGGAAGAGCAAAGTCGGGATCTTTCGCTATAACGAAGGGCGGGAGCCTCATTTTGTGAGCTTTGTTCGGCAACCGGACGGAAACTTCCGCTTTTTCAATGTCACTGACGGAATGGAGGACACTGTGATCAGCATGGACGCATTTGCCGAAGAGCATCTGCTCCGGGGAACGGTGATCGCCTTGACCGTGAAGGAATACACACAGGAAAGGACAGAGGAACCATGAAATTCAAAATGATCCATGAAAACTACAATGTTGCAGATCTGGACAGGGCGATGCGTTTCTATGAAGAGGCTCTCGGCCTGAAAGAGCGCAGACGGAAGACCGGCGATGATTATATCATTGTCTTTATGGGCAATGATGAGTCGGAGTTTGAGCTGGAGCTGACCTGGCTGAAGGATCATCCGGAAAAGTACGACATCGGGGAGGAAGAATTCCACCTTGCCTTCCGTGTGGATGACTTTGAGGCAGCACATAAGAAGCACGAGGAGATGGGCTGCATCTGCATGGAGAATCCCAAGATGGGTATCTACTTCATCATGGACCCGGACGGATACTGGCTTGAGATTCTTCCAACGAGAGACTGATAGTAATACAGAAATGGCATTCAGAGGACGGGAACGTTGAAATACGTGGCCTGTCCTTGAAACGACCGAAAATGAAGAACTTCTTCAGGAACTGGGCCAACAGATCGTAAAGGATCCCACCAAGGTTTCGGATGAACTCCTGAACGGGCTGAGAAAATACTACACGGATGAGCAGATTATCATCATTGTGGGTTTTGGCGCACAGATGCAGGCCACCAACAACTTTAACTCTGTGCTCGGTGTGGATGTGGATCAGAGGCTTCTTCCGCTGAAAGACCAATTCAAACCGGCAACCTGGAGAGATGTCCTGTAAGGACAGAGAAAGACAGAACAGAAGAAAAGCGGCAGAGTACCGGAGGCTTGTCCTTCCGGCACTCTGCCGCTGTGGCATGTTAAATATAAGGATGATGCACCCTGGATCAGGCGGATCCTGTCTTGCCCTTTCCAAGGAAGGCAGCGATCTTTTCACGGCGTTTGCGGCGGCGATCGCGGGCCTCAAGGCGTTCACCCAAATCCCTGGCGCCGACGCCATAGACAAGATAGAGGATCACACCGGAGACGATCATGATGAACACCGTGGATGCACAGCGGCGGCCGGAAGCGTTGACGTTGTAGCCGTAGAGGCCTTCCTCGGCACACATGGCCTGGATGACCATGGCGTAGCTGGTGCCGTAGGTGCTGGCAAAGGTGGCGGACATGTCGTACTCAGTGAACAGGGCGTTGAAGTTCAGTGCGAAAACCGCAAGGACGCTCGGCAGGATGATCGGGAGTTTTACCTTCAGGAAGGTGCGGAGCCCACCGGCACCGAGGTTCTTGGCCGCATCTTCCAGCTCCTCGTCGATGGAATAGAATGAGGCTTTGATCATGCGCAGGGAGAAGGGCAGCTTCGTTACAGTATAAGCCATAACGATGAGGAGACGGACATTCTGCGCATAGTAGAGATTCTGATTTCCCACATACCAGACGGAGTCACTGTTAAAGTAGGTGCGGTAGGAGTAGCAGATCAGAATCGTCGGGAGCAGCCAGGGGAAGAGCAGCGCATATTCCAGAACTACCCCGCTCTTTTTGTTCCGTTTCTTGAAGATGTAGTTACAGGCGACAACCACGATCACACAGGCAAGCGCGGCAGCCAGGGCAGAAAGAATGAAGCTGAGCCGGATGCCGCCGAGGGTGGCGTCATTGGAGAAGACGCCAGAGATGGAGCCCACGCGGGTCTTGTACTTCCCGCGGCTGGTGAGGTATTCGTAATCCTGCTGGCCAAAATAGTTGATCAGGGTCCAGTGGGTCAGATCCAGCTTCTTCAGGCGGATGGCGCTGTAGGTCTGGAAGGAGAAGATGATGATCATCACGACCGGGGTCATGTAGATGATGAACAGAACATAGGCGTAGATATGCGCCAGAACATTCCAGACGGGGTTGGTGATCTTCTGCTTCTGGAGTTTGGCCTTGGTCTTGGAGACAGAAAGGTAGTGCCCCTTGCGCTCATAGGAGGACAATACCGTGAGCAGAATGATGGTGAACATGGCGAGGATGATGCTGAGCAGGGCGGCGCGCGCCTGGGGGAAGGCCTCGTCAGCGGAAGAGGAACCGGCCAGTCGGACGATCTCTGGGTTGATTGAGTCGTAACCCAGAAGAGTCGGCGCGGACATGGCACAGAGCCCGGTGATGAAAGTCATGACCGTGAGCGAGAACATCGTGGGGATCAGGGTGGGGAAAACAACCTTCCAGAGCACCTTGAAGGGCCGGGCACCCATATTGCGGGCGGCTTCCACGGTGTTGTAGTCAATGCCGCGGATGGCATTTCGCAGAAACAGCATGTGGTTTGAGGTGCAGGCAAATGTCATCGTGAAGAGAACCGCGTTAAAGCCCGAGAACCACGTCGGATTGACACCGGGAAAAGCGTTCTTGAGCGCCGTGGTGAGAATACCGTCGCTGGCATAGAGAAACATATAACCGGTGACGAGGGCGACGCCGGAGTAGATCATTGTGGTCATATAGCCCATGCGCAGGATCTTGGCGCCCTTGATGTCAAAATACTCTGTCAGCAGCACGATGGATACTCCGACAACATTGACCGTGATGACCAGAAGAATGGCGAGTTTCAGAGAGTTCCAGACGTACTTCCCCATGCTGCCGGCGAGGAAGAAGCGGATGACCGCGAAGGGATCCCGTTCTCCGGCTGCGTTTTTGGTGTTGAAAATGCTGGTCAGAGTGTTGAGACAGGGGAGCAGCATGAAACCGAAGAACAGGTACGCAAAGAACGCAACACCGACAATGCGCAGCAGCGTTTCCGGGTGAAGCTTTCGATCCAGAGTCCGGTTCATGATTCTGCCCCCGCTTCTGCTTCAGGCGGATAGGCCATCACATCACGGGGATCAATGATGACCTTGACCTGCTGCCCAACCTCATAGATCCGCACGCCGTCGTTCTTCTCAATGACCTTGACGGTCTGGCTGCCAAGATCGATATAATACTTGATATAGAGCCCGTAGTACTCCCGGCTGGTAACCGTGCCTTCCAGCGCAAGCTGACCGGGCACAGGATCGACATTGACATGCATGCGTTCGAGGCGGATGTAGTTGTGATCGACGGTTTTCAGGGAAGCACCGGCGTCAACCATCTTCTGCACGACTTCATCAGAGAGTCGGTTGATGTCGCCGATGAAGTTGCAGACAAACTCTGTCTTTGAGAAGTTATAGACCTCGTTCGGTGTGCCGATCTGCTCAATATAGCCCTTGTTGAAAACGGCGATCCGGTCAGAGAGCGTCAGGGCCTCTTCCTGGTCGTGGGTGACATAGATGGTGGTGATGCCGAAGTCCTTCTGCATCTGCTTGAGCTCGTTGCGGAGCTGAACACGGAGTTTGGCATCGAGGTTGGAGAGCGGCTCATCCATGCAGATGATGGCAGGTTCTGTAACCAGCGCACGTGCGATTGCGACACGCTGCTGCTGACCGCCGGATAGCTGCGAGACAGCTTTCATGAGCTGTTCGTCCGAGAGATCGACTTTCTTCGCAATTTCGCGGACCTTCCTGTCAATTTCTGGCTTCTTGAGTTTTTTGATTTTGAGTCCGAAGGCGATGTTGTCATAGACCGTCATCGTGGGGAACAGGGCATAGCTCTGGAAAACGATGCCGATGTTGCGCTCCTCGATGGGGACATGGGTGATGTCGTGGTCTTTGACGACGACCGTGCCGGAGACAGGCTCGATGAAGCCTGTGATGGTACGCAGTGTGGTGGTCTTACCGCAGCCGGAGGGGCCGAGAAAGGTAAAAAATTCACCCTCTTTGACGTGAACATTGATGTTATGCAGTGCCGTAAAATCGCCGAACTTGACGACGATATCGTTGAGCTTGATCATAGGGGCTTATCCTCCTGTGAGTATGGAGTCACACAATGGAAAAAACTGTAGTACAATGGCGAGTTGGACTCTCCAACTCGCCATTGTTTTAAAGGAGAAGGGAAATTACTCCGCCTTCTGGGTCAGGGTCGCCCAATCCAGGCTGTCCCAGTCCGGTTCGGGCTTGGCGTCTGACGCATCGGCCCAGTAGAAGCCGAGGTTGGTCATGATGTTGGTCCACTCCGCACTGTGAGCAGCAACATACTCGGCATAGTTCATGTCTGCACCTTCAACCGGGTTGAGGGCAAAGTTCGGGATGAGGTAGATGGCGGGAATGTCATCACCATAAACCAGCTCTGCGGCCTCCTGGTTGCAGGGGAAGCTGTCGAACTCTTCGGCCCAGTCAGCCTGGACCTCAGCGGAACCGAACCACTCACAGAAAGCCTTGACAGCCTCAGTCTGTTCTTCGGTACGGCCGGCCTTGTCGAGGATGCCGAGGTACTCGGCGATGTAGTAGGTGCCGTCCTTGATGTCGACGAGGTTCCAGTTCTCGGGCTCAAGAGCACCAACCAGAGGATGTTCAGAGCCATCGGCCGCAGCGTCAATTTTACCGTACAGGGCAGAGGAGTAGAACTCGGAGACTGCAACGTCGCCCTTGTTCAGCGGGTCGAAACCGTACTTGTAGTCGTCGCCGCCGGAAACGCCGTCAGCGCAGAACTTCCAAAGGGCTTTCCAGCCGTCGATGGAGATGCCGCCGGCCGGGGAAGCGGGATCGGTGAAGGGATAGAGCATGGCGGAGTTGATGTTGGCGTTGGTGGTGCCACCGATCTTGTTCTGGCGATACCACTTGAAGCCGCTGTCTACGACATCCGCCCAGTGATCAAAGTGGAGCTCCTCCCCATTGGTGCCGAACTCGTCGGTGCGGTAGAGCATCAGAACGTTCTGAATGACAATTCCGTAGGCCTTGCCGTCATACTTGAATTCGCCAACCTGGTCAGCCCAGGACGGGGTCCAGTCGGCGATCTTGAGGTTTTCATACTCACCGTTGATAAGCTGGCCCCAGCGGGTCTCGTTCAGACCGAAGATCAGGTCGCCGTCCTTTTTCTCGTTGGCAGCCTGAACAGCAGCGGTGTCACCGGAGATGACACTGTTGTCGTCGATGCTGATGGTGAAGCCGGCTTCCTTCGCCTCCTGAATGAGCCAGGTGGTGCGCTCGGTGGAGTTGGAGTTGGAGTAAATCCGGATGGTATAGCCGGAATAGTCCGCATCGTCCGCTGCGAAAGCCGTCACGCCCAGACTCAGGCACAGTGCAAGTGCCAGCAGAATGGATAGTGCTTTTTTCATGTTGTTTCCTCCATACGTTCTTATTTTCAGCGGCTTCGGAGACCGAAGCCGGAGAATACAGTAACAAACACTTAACAATTTAAAAGTATACTCCGATTTATACAATCTGTCAATCGTACATCTTTTCATGGTTGGAAAAAACGAATCCGTCGGGCAAAATGAACAAGCACCCGCTGCCATTGGATGAATGGCAGCGGGTGCAGATAGAAGAAACAGGGAATGATGCAGCGCGCAGATCAGATCCCGCGGAAACAAAAACTGAAGCACAGATCCTGCTCTGCGGGGAGCAGATATTCCGGATGCGTCCTGGCACCCCAGCTGTCGTCGCCTCCGACACCCATCTGCTGCATGGCCGCACGGACCACTGTATAGTGGATCGGCGGCAGCTCATGGGCGTGAGCAGCACTTTCCAGCTCATGCGGGGTCCAGGGAAGAACATTTACGGAGAGGTTATCACCGAAGAATTCCATACCGCGGCCACGGCGGTCGACAACTTTCAGCGTGCGGACGCCACAGTGATTGCCGGATTCCTGTGGATCGTTGTATCTGGCGAGGCAATCACGAACAGACTTTTCGTACAGGCCGAGCTTTGCGCCGCGGAGGCGGTCTGAATATGTCTCCTCCGGACCGAGGCCGTACCAGAAGATTCGGTCATAATCCGCGTCCAACTTGAACAGCATGCCGAATTCCGGCATGTCAGGCAGCCCCTTGACAGCGTCGTAGGAGAGAGTCGTCCGGATTGTTCCGTCGCCGAAAACCTCATAGCTCACAAAACAGCTGCTCGCCGGTACGGTCGGCATATAATAGTGATAGCGGATCAGAACGCTGTGCGGATGCTCCACGACTTCCGGATAGAGGTCCCAGGTCCCTTCATGTTTTGCCGTGACATAGAGGCTCGCAATTTTCCACTGAGCATAGCGCTGGGGCATGAGACTTCCCTTGTCGTTGTCCGTGGGCGCGCGCCAGAAGTTCGGCATCGGAATCTGGGAAATCAGCTCTTTCCCGGCAAAGATGTAGGAAGTGAGACCGGGGTGGATGGCAGAGAACTGCGCGGAGAAGTTCTTCCCCCGGACACCGACATTCGATTTACCGCGGATGAGGGTGAGCGGTTCCGTGCAGGTGAAGGTACATGCCTCGCGCGGAAATACATACTGCCCGAAGGCAATCTCGTGTCCGGCATCTGCCCAGCTGCAGTTTTCCTTCAGAGAGAAGGAGACGGTAATCGCAAATTCCGGCTCCGGTCTGCCAAGACTCCGGGCGGCATCGCGCTGAACCTTCATCGTATCGGTCAGAACCGCGGGAAGAGGGAAGGCAGCGTCGGAGAGAGGGGGAACCGAGAGCGTGCCGAGATCGACTTTCGCGACGTCCCGGCCATCTGCCTGCAGCAGCGCTTCCGCACGGAAATCGGCAGTATCGGTAAAGAGAAAACGGTTCTTCACCAGGATACCGGATTCATCCACAGAGACACGGATGTCCTGATAGTTGTATTTGACTTCCTGCATTTTGGGAGAGGGACTGCGGTCACCGCCGTAGACGATGCCGTTGCCGCTGAAGCTGTAGTCGGTGGGGCGTTCGCCATGGTCACCGCCATAGGCGAGGTACCACTCGCCATAGCGGTTCTTCTTCCAGATGGTCTGGTCGACATAGTCCCAGATAAAACCGCCCTGATAGTGCATCTCCCACTCTGAGAGGTCGGTGTACTTGTGCATGGCGCCGCAGGAGTTGCCCATGGCATGGGTGTATTCGCAGCAGATCAGGGGCTTTTCGGGATGCTCTGCGAGAAAGGCTTCGATTTCCGCGGCGGGGGTATACATACGGCTCTCCAGATCACTGGTATCCGGATAGCTGGGATCCCAGGTGATGCCCTCATAGTGGACCGGACGGTGGGAATCCAGACTGTGGAACAGTCTGCTCATCTCCCGGATGACGCTGCCGCCGTAGGATTCATTGCCGCACGACCAGAGAATGACACTGGGGTGATTCTTGTCCCGCTGATACATGGAGCGGACGCGGTCAAGGAGCAGGGGGGCAAACTCCTTGTGATCCTTGGGTACAACAAAATCAGGACCTGCTTTTCCGCGGAGAAGCGCATCCCAGCTTCCATGGGTTTCCATGTTGTTCTCATCCATGACATAGATTCCATACCGGTCGCAGAGCTCATAGAGGGCGCTCTGGTTGGGGTAGTGGGAAGTGCGGATGGCATTGATGTTGTTGCGCTTCATTGTCAGGATATCCAGAAGCAGTTCTTCCCGGTTCGGTACTCTGCCGCAGATGGAGCTGAAATCGTGGCGGTCAACACCATGGAAGACGAGGCGCTTCCCGTTGAGGAGGAGAATTCCGTCTTTGATCTCAATCCGGCGGAAGCCGATTTCCTGAGGAATCAGTTCAGTCAGCTGACCGGAGGCGTCCAGAACTGCCAGCTCCAGCCGATAGAGGTTCGGTGCCTCGGCGGACCAGAGGAGAGGCCGGTCCACATCAATGCTGAGAGAGAAACTGTTGAACATCTCGCTGATGACAGACTCCTGCGTACACAGGAGTCTGTCGCCTTCAAAAAGACGAATGCGGAGCGTACCGCCACCCTGTGTATGAGCCGAGAGATGAAGCGTGCCTTTGGTAAGGCTGTCATCCAGCAGCGGGACAACGGAGAGATCAATTATGGCTGTCCTGGGCACTGCATACAGAAATACACTGCGAAAAATACCGGAGAAACGGTAGAAGTCCTGATCCTCAAACCAGCTGCCGGGCGTCCATTTCCAGACACGTACTGCCAGCCGGTTCTCACCCTCACAGAGTGCGTCGGTAAGCCGGAAATCGGCCGGGGTAAAGCTGTCTTCGCTGTAGCCGATATAAAGACCGTTCAGCCACAGGGCAAAGCCGCTCTCCACCCCCTGCAGGGAGATGCAGACATCTTCTCCGCGGAAAGAGTCCGGAAGGCGGAAAGAGCAGACATAGTCGGCAACCGGATTGAAGACCTCGGGCATCTGGCCAGGCTGCAGCTCCTCGGAGGCATCCCAGGGATACTGTGTGTTCACATAGGCGGGAACGTCATAGCCCTCCATCTGGATATGAGCAGGGACACGGATGCTGTCCCAGCCGGAGAGATCGTAGCCGGGTTGCCAGAAGCCATCAGAGGCGGCAGAGGGATTCCGTGAATAACGGAACCGCCAGATCCCGTCCAGGGGCATCCGCAGGCTGCTCTCACGGACAGCGTATTCGGCTTCGTTCCGGTAAGGAATGAAATCTGCGTGGGCAGGCAGCCGACCATCGGCAAAGACGGAAGGATTCTTGACAATGGAGTCGAAATCGAATGTTTTCATATTAAAGCCTCTGAACAATGTGAATTGAAGATGACAAACATCAAAAGAGATGAATGCTCATAAAGACGGCGCTCTCAGACGATGTACCGAGAGCGCCGATGCTCCATGAGCAGGGCCTCGCCGGACACATCGAACGCACTTCAGGACAGAGCGGCCCAAAGCACTTGCTGAGCGTTGTTATGCATTATAACCGAACGATGTGGTGATGTCCAGCGAAAAAACTACCAGGTGAAAAGGTTTCCGAGTTACTTGACAGCGCCGGTGATCCCTTCCGCAAACTGCTTCTGCAGGATAAAGAAGATGATGATCGTCGGCAGCGAGCAGAACAGAACCGCCATCATGAGCAGACCGTAATCAATGGAGTATCCGTTGGCGAGGTTTGCGATAATGATGGGCATGGTCTGGGCGTTGGACTTGTTCAGAACGACGCGAGGCCAGAGATAGGCGTTCCATGAGTTCATGAAAGTGATGACGGCCGCCGCCGCATAGGTGGACCTCATGACCGGCATATAGATCCGGAAGAAAATACCGATGAAAGAAAAACCTGGATTCTCTCACTGAGAATCCAGGCCGGTCCAGCCCTTCAGGGCAGAAATATTATAAACGAGAAGATTGCTGCGATGGTTTTCCTTGTTGAGTTTCCACTGATAAGGTGTGGTTTTCAGCAGCTTCTTAAAATTTCGCGTGAATGTGGAAACGGATGCAAAACCGCATTCCAGGGCGATGATATCCATGGAGCTGTCCTTGCGGATCATCAGGTCACAGGCCTTCTGAATCCGAACAAGGTTGACATAATCCATCGGAGCCATGTTCATATAGTCCTCGAATACTCTGCGGAAGTGAACTTCACTCAGCCCGCATTCCCGTGCCAGGTGAGCGGCACGGATCGGCTCCCGATAGTTTTCTTCAATATATCGAAGGGCAGGAGTGATCTGCGTCAGCAGAGCGGAATCCGGATTGACCTCCCACTGGCTTTCCGATTCTTTCCCCTCCTGAATGCGGAGCAGCTCCAGAAGAAAGGCTCGGATCAGAAAATTGGCAGTTTCCCGATAATAGGGACGCTTCTCCCGCATTTCATCAAAGATCCGATCCGCCAGGCCGGCAAGGGACGGAAAAGCCTCAGCGTGCAGAAGGTCAGCACGCTGATCAATGAAGGAGAGCTTCTCGGCCTGAATCCTGGCATTGTTCGGGAAAAGCTCACGGATCAGCTGTGCCGGATCAAAGAACAGATACTCCCAATAATTGGAATCGTCGCTCACCGTGTTGTGTGGATAATTGGCCGGTATCAGGGAAAACATGTTTTCGTGATAATTGTTTTTCTTTTCTCCGAGAATCAGAACTCCGCTCCCGTGACGACAGTAACCGAATTCAAACAGATTGTGGAAATGAAGGTCGTTCGGACGGTCCTTGTGCCCATATGTCCCGACCCAGCGGTCTCCCATCAGGGCGAGAACGTTCTCGGACTGAGAAAGCTCATAAAAGCGAAATTCAATTTTATCACGTTTTTTTCTTCCCATGGTACTCCTTTTGCATTCGGTATTCCGATGCCAGTATTTTTATAAAAGTTTTCAGCTTTGGTCTATCTATTGTAACTCAAAACTATCATATAATAAACGTATAATCGATCAAAAATTACGCAAATGCAAGCACAAAAACAGAGCTTGACTTCAATTAGAGAATATGGTATAAAAAGCTATAAAACATTGGAGGAAACCACGATGGAATTAAAGCATATCAATACCCTGAAAACCCGTAATCTCTGCGAGAGCGCTGTGAACGGCGGTTGCGGTGAGTGCCAGACTTCCTGCCAGTCTGCATGTAAGACCAGCTGCGGCATCGCCAACCAGAAGTGTGAGAACACTGAGGCGAAGAAGTAAGGCTCGAAAAGAAAAATTGCCGCCGTAAGGCGGCTTTTTTTATGTCATTTCGGAGGAATGGGAATGATTCATCAGTTTGCTCTGAACGGATATCATATTGTACTGGATGTTTGCTCTGGAGCGGTTCATGTTGTGGATGAGCTTGCGTATGAGATGATCGCGAGATTTGAAACCGAGAACTATGAGAAGATCAAGGCGGAGATGCTGGAGCGTTATCGTGAAGAGCCGGCGGTTACCGAGCAGGAGATCCAGCGCTGCTATGCTGAGATTGAGACCCTGAAAGCGGAAGGCCAGCTCTTCACGGAAGATACCTTTGCACCGATGGCGGGGGAGTTTAAGGCACGGAGCGGAGACGTGATCAAGGCGCTCTGCCTGCATGTGGCACATACCTGCAACCTGAATTGTGCATACTGTTTTGCCAGCCAGGGGAAGTATCATGGCGAGCGTGCGGTGATGAGCCTGGAGGTCGGAAAACGGGCGCTGGATTTCCTGATTGAGAACTCCGGCAGCCGACGCAACCTGGAGGTTGACTTTTTCGGCGGTGAGCCGCTTATGAACTTCGACGTTGTCAAGAACCTGGTAGCCTATGCGCGGATGCGGGAAAAAGAAGCGGGGAAGAACTTCCGGTTTACCCTCACAACAAACGGTATGCTCATCGACGATGAGGTGATCGACTTCTGCAATCAGGAGATGAGCAATGTGGTCCTTTCTCTTGACGGACGGAAAGAGATCCACGACAGATTCCGTGTGGATTATGCCGGAAACGGCAGCTGGGAGAGAATTGTGCCGAAGTTCCAGAAGCTGGTCAAAGCGCGGGAAGGAAAAAGCTATTATATGCGGGGAACCTTTACCCATGCAAATCCCGATTTTGTCCAGGACATCCGACAGATGCTGGATCTTGGGTTTACGGAGCTGAGTATGGAGCCGGTTGTGTGCGCACCGGAAGACCCATCTGCTCTGACGAAGGAAGATCTCAAAACCGTCAAGCAGCAGTATGAAGAACTGGCTGTGCTGATGCTGGAACGGGAAGCAGAAGGGAGACCGTTTACATTCTACCACTATATGCTTGACCTCTCCGGAGGCCCCTGTATTTACAAGCGGATTTCAGGCTGCGGGTCCGGAACCGAGTATATGGCGGTGACACCCTGGGGTGACCTCTATCCCTGCCACCAGTTCGTGGGTGAAGAGAGATTCCGCCTTGGAGATATCTGGAACGGACTGGACAACCCGGAGATCCGGGGGGAATTTGCAGCCTGCAATGTGTATGCCAAACCGGAATGCAGGGACTGCTGGGCAAGGCTCTACTGTTCAGGCGGATGTGCTGCGAATGCATGGCACGCGACCGGCAGCATTACGGGTGTATACGAAGACGGATGCGAGCTGTTCAGAAAGAGAATGGAGTGCGCAATCATGCTGGCGGCAGCGCGGGCGGAACGTGCAGAACAGGTGAAATGAACACGCCGATCTGTGATTTTGTCCGCGGCTACGCTGCGGCGGAGCTGACTCGCTTTCACATGCCCGGGCATAAAGGGAAAAGCGCCGGTGCCGGAAGCCCCGGTATGGAAGACCCTGAGGACAGTCGGTCGAGGATTCAGGCGCTTGATATCACAGAGATCGAAGGCGCAGATGTCCTGTACGATTCCCATGATATGATTCGCGAGAGTGAAGAGAATGCGGCAAAGCTCTTCGGGAGCGCGCGAACCGTCTATTCGACCGAGGGCTCGTCTCTCTGCATCCGGGCCATGCTTTTCCTTGCCCGGATGTACGCGGAAATGCGGGGACGCAGAGCATCTGTTGCTGCAGGGAGAAATGCTCACCGGGTTTTTCTGGAGGCGGCGGCGCTTCTGGATATCGATGTGCAATGGATGGGAACCGGAGAAAACCTGCTGCGGTGCCATGTCACTGCGGAAAACCTGGAACAGATGTTCCGGGATCCGGAGACTGCACCGGCCGCGGTGTATATCACGAGTCCGGATTACCTCGGGAATGAAACAGACATAAGACCGCTCTCCGAGATCTGTCGAAAAAACGGAGCGATTCTTCTTGTGGACAACGCACACGGCGCTTATCTGAAATACCTGGAGAAGTCGAGACACCCAATGGATTGCGGGGCTGATCTCTGCTGTGATTCGGCGCATAAAACCCTGCCGGTTCTGACCGGGGGCGCATATCTTCATGCGTCGAAAGACTGCACGGAGAGCCTGATCCCCCTGATGGAACGGGCGATGGCGCTCTTTGCCAGCACCAGCCCCTCCTGGCTGATTCTGCAGTCGCTGGATGCGATGAATGCAATGCTGGCAGATGATTATCCGGCTCGAATCCGGAAAACGGCAAAAAAAATTAAGATAATGAAGCAGAATCTCGTCGAAAATGGCTGGAGTCTGACGGGAGACGAAGAACTGAAGCTCACAATCTGCCCGAAGGGCAAAGGCTTTACGGGGACTGAGCTGGGAAACCGGCTGAGAGAAAAAGGCGTTGTATGTGAGTTCGCGGATCCCGACTATCTCGTGATGATGGTGACGCCGGAAAACGAGGAGACAGAGCTGGAACGGCTGGGGAACGTCCTGCTTCGAATGCCGGCACGCCTACCGATTTGTTCTGCTCCCCCGGCACCGGGTATTGCGAGACCGGTTTTCAGCCCTCGTGAAGTCCTGTTCCGACCGCTTGAACGAGTCCCGGTCGAGAGCAGCCTGGGGAGAATCCTGGCATCTCCCAGCGTCAGCTGTCCGCCTGCGGTACCGATTGTGATCTGCGGCGAGCGCATCGATGAAAACGCTCTGAATCTGTTCCGATACTACGGAATCAAGTATTGTGACGTTATAAAAACAGCATGAATCTCCAAACCTGCAGGAGATTCATGCTGCTTTTTGTACAGGGGCCACGGGATCTGTGGCTGGGGTTTGTGTAATCAGGCTGGGCGAAATGCCTGAATAAGCTGAGGGAAAAAGTCGGAGTCAAAGACTTCGAACCGCGGCAGCGGCCAGATGCGGATAAAGACCTTTCCGAGGATCTGATCATCATCGATCAGACCAATGATACTGCTGCGGGAATCGACGGAATTGCCGCGGTTGTCTCCAAGAACAAACCAGGAGCCTGCAGGTATATCAATCGGATAGTCCAGATCGTTGACACCGGAATCGGAGAAGAAAGCATAGGGCTCAATAAGGTCTTTGCCGTTGAGGCGCACATGCCCGTTGTCGAGAACTTCTATGCTGTCATGCGGACCAGCAATTGCGCGCTTGATCAGAATCCGCTCCTCATGGCGGAAGGCGACCAGATCTCCGGAGTGGATCTCTGCATTGGGAATTGCCAGTACCAGATCCTGCTCCAGCAGGGTTGGATACATGGAGTTTCCGTAGATCACATATCCGGACAGAAGACAGAAAAAGGTGACTGCCGCAATGAGAATCACGACAAGAAGGAAGAGAACCACCCGGAGCGCGGTCGGCAGGCCGCGCTTTCTGTCGAGCTGATCCAGACGCTCCAGCTCTCTTCGAAGCTGATCCGCGGTTGGGCGCCGTGTCATGGCTTTTGCCGTCGGCTTATTGTCCATCGGCGGCACCTCCATCGGAAAACAGCTTCTTCTGCAGCAGTTCGGTCACATCCTGCCAGAAGGAATCGCTGTCCTCCTGCGCATGCTGCAGAATGCGTTCGGCATCGGATGCGGCTTTCTTCTCAGTTGCTCTGGCGGCGGCTTCCGCATTGCGAAGAATCATCGCAGCTGCGTCTTCCGCTTTTCGAATGGTTTCGGCAGCAGAGGCTTCCGCGATCCGGACGGTCTCAGAAGCCTGATCAGAAGCGTTCTTTCGCAGTGCGGCGGATGATTCCTCAGCGAGCCTGCGGGTCTCATTGGCGTTTGTGCTGGCTTCCTGGAGATAACGGGCAGCTTCACCGTCAGCGGCGGCGATCAGCTTTTTCACCCCTGCTTCCTGCTGCGCAAGCAGATCTTCTTTCTGACGCAGACGAAGCTCCCAATCCCGCAGCCGCTGTTCCTGGGCGGCCTGAGCAGCTTCCGGCAGAGTGCCTGTGCCCTGATCTGCGACAGCCGGAGCCTCCTGCGCAATGGCGGCAGTCTGAATCTCTGTATCCGGTCTGAGTTCCTTCGCTTCTTCAAGCTGTTCCTCAAGTTGACGGACCTGTTTGCGAAGCTCGGAACGGTCACGGCGAAGAGACTCATTTTCTGTCTGCGCATCCAGAAGAAACTGCAGAAGCTCCTTGCGATTCAGTTTTTGAACTTCTTTATCTGTCACGGCGTCCTCGTAGCCTCCATCTCATCACGCTTCCCCGCAATACGGGGAGCCCGCTCATCTCGGTATTCTCCCAATCTTTATCCCAGATGGGACAGGTTGGACTTCAGGTTTTCAATCAGGGCTTCCAGCTTGGCCTGCTTCTCGCGCTCGGTATTGACAACCGCCTCGGGGGCGCGGGTGACGAAGTTCTGGTTGGAGAGTTTGGCAATCTGACCCTGAAGCTGCTTTTCGGCATTGGCGAGTTCCTTTTCAAGGCGCTGCCGCTCTTTTTCAAGATCAACCAGGTCTGCCATCGGCATGAACATGCGGGCGTTGTCGGTGACGGCGGTGACCATCTTGTCGGCATCAGCGGGAACTTCGTGAAGAACGCTGACTTCACTGGCATAGGCAAGCTTGGTGATATAGCTGGTACCGGCTTCGAAGGCCTCGTTCTCGTCCGTGACGATCATCAGGTGAGCCTTACGGGAAGGCGGAACGTTCATCTCACTGCGGCGGGCACGAACGGCCTTTATGGCTTCCATGACGGTTTCAAACCGCTGCGCATCAACCGGGAAGGAAAGCGCCTCTCTGTAGGCGGGATAATCCTGCACCATAAGCGCCTCGCCCTCATGGGGGAGCGCCTGCCAGATTTCTTCGGTGATAAAGGGCGTGAAGGGGTGGAGAAGTTTCAGAATCTCTGTCAGGACATACAGGAGCACCTGCTGGGCACTGCGGCTCGCAGCTTCGTCACCACTGTTCAGCCGGGGCTTTGTGAGCTCAATATACCAGTCGCAGTAGTCATCCCAGATGAAGTCATAGATCTTGCCGGCGGCGACACCCAGCTCAAAATGGTCCATGTTCTCGCAGACTTCCCTGATCACATCATTCAGACGGGAGAGAATCCACTTGTCCTCCAGCTCCAGTGTTTCGGGCAGTTCGTTCTTTTCAATGCTGAGGTTCATCATCACGAAACGGGAGGCATTCCAAAGTTTGTTGCAGAAGTTGCGCATGGCTTCACATTTCTCCACATAGAAACGCATGTCGTTTCCGGGAGAGTTTCCGGTGATGAGGTTGAAGCGCAGAGCATCGGCACCGTAACGGTCAATCATATCCAGCGGGTCAATGCCGTTGCCGAGAGATTTGGACATCTTGCGACCCAGACTGTCACGCACCAGGCCGTGGATGAACACGGTCTTGAAAGGTTCCTCATGCATCTGTTCCATACCGGAGAAGATCATGCGGGCTACCCAGAAGAAGATGATGTCATAGCCGGTAACCATGACAGTGGTCGGGTACCAGAAGTCCAGATCCGCGGTCTTTTCCGGCCAGCCCATCGTGGAGAACGGCCACAGGGCGGAGGAGAACCAGGTATCAAGAACGTCTTCCTCGCGATGGATGCGCTTGCTGCCGCAGTGGGCACAGCAGGTGGGATCCTCGCGGGAGACCGTGATCTCGCCGCAGTCGTCACAGTACCAGGCGGGAATCTGGTGGCCCCACCAGAGCTGGCGTGAAATGCACCAGTCGTGCACATTCTCCATCCAGTTGAGATAGGTCTTGGTAAAGCGCTCGGGGACGAACTTGATGCGGCCGTCTTTCACAACGTCAATGGCGGCCTCAGCCAGAGGCTTCATCTTCACAAACCACTGGGGGCTGGTGAGGGGTTCCACAACATTGCCGCAGCGGTAGCAGCAGCCGACATTGTGACTGTAGGGCTCAACCTTGACCAGATAACCCTGCTCCTCGAGATCCTTTACGATTGCTTCACGGCACTCATAGCGGTCCATGCCGTTGTACTTGCCGCCGTTGATGATTCTTGCGTCCTCATCGATACACTGGATCTGTTCAAGATTGTGGCGCAGACCGACTTCATAGTCGTTCGGGTCATGGCATGGGGTCATCTTGACCGCACCGGTACCGAAACCGAGTTCAACATATTCATCTGCCACGATGGGGAGTCTGCGGCCTACCAGCGGGAGTATGGCGTTCTTGCCGACAAGATGCCTGTAACGCTCATCATCGGGATGAACGGCGACACCGGTGTCGCCCAGCATGGTCTCAGGACGTGTAGTCGCAATGATGAATTCCTCGTCGGAATCCTCAATCGGATAGCGAATGTGCCAGAAGTGACCGGGCATGTCCTTGTATTCGACCTCAGCGTCGGAGAGTGCGGTGCGGCAGTGAGGGCACCAGTTGATAATGCGGCTGCCCTTATAGATGAGACCCTTGTCGTAGAGTTCACAGAAAGTCTCCCGGACGGCTCTGGCACAGACATCATCCATGGTGAAGCGGTTGCGTTCCCAGTCACAGGAGGCGCCGAGGCGCTTCTGCTGCTCAATGATGCGGTTGCCATACTGGTTCTTCCAGTCCCAGACGCGTTCCAGAAACTTCTCACGGCCAAGGTCGTAACGGGTCAGACCCTCGTTCTTGCGCAGGTCCTCTTCCACGCGGATCTGGGTTGCGATACCGGCGTGGTCCTGTCCCGGCAGCCAGAGGGTTGCGTATCCCTGCATGCGCTTATAGCGGGTCAGAATGTCCTGCAGTGTGCCATCCAGCGCGTGACCCATATGAAGCTGACCGGTGACGTTGGGTGGGGGCATTACGATGGAGAAAGGCTTTTTCTTTTCATCCCGGATTCCCCGGAAGAAGCCGCCCTTTTCCCAGAAATCATAGATTCTGGATTCCACGGCATGTGGATCATACACTTTCGGCAGTTCTTTCATGGCTTTGATCACTCCTCAATAAAAATCCGCCCCAAAGCAAAAGCTTCAGGGCGGCGAAACCGCGGTACCACCTGAATTCCGCATCCCGGAAAGGAACACGGCACTCTAAAGTCCTTAACGCGGACAAACGCCGGCACTACACAGAACCATGAAACAGAGTTCCTTCCCGCCGGGCGCTCCAGGCCGACCTTCCGCAGAACCGTACAGAGGCTTTCACCACCCGCCTCCTCTCTGAGGTACAGAACCCTGCGTACTCCTGCCTTTCACAGCGCAGAAACAAAATGCAGAGAGTCCAGTAATACTGAACTCTCTGCATTATACACGGGCGGATTCGGTTTGTCAATTATTTCCTGTCCAGCCAGTCGCAGGCGGAAAGTGCAGCAACATTACCTTCCCCGACGGCCTTTGCCAGCTGCAGAGGTTTTCCGGTACAGTCGCCGGCTGCGAAGACGCCGGGAACTGCCGTTGCCATATGTCGGTCGACAACGATGCCGCCGTTTTCATAGGTGAGGCCGGGAACCAGCTGAGTCAAAGAGACGGTATCCTTAATGATAAAGACACAATCTACCTGATGTGCCTCGCCGGCAAAGGTCAGAGTGTCGGCTTTCACGCCGCCGGAGATCTCATATTTTCCGTTCTTCTCAAAACGAAGAACCCGGCAGCCGATGCCCTCCAGAAAGTCTGCATCCTTTCGGGCCTCCTCTCCACCGCCGACTACGGCGACGGTTTTGCCGCGATAGAGCATGCCGTCACAGGTGGCGCAGTAGCTGACGCCGCGGCCAAGAAACTCCGCCTCACCCGGATAGAGCTTCTCACGGGTGATACCGGCGGTGATTATGATACTGCGGGCCATGTAGTAATCACTGCCGACGGCAACGCCGAAGCTGTCCTCCATGGGGAGCACGGAGATGGTACGTCCTTCAATGATAAAGGCACCGGTGTCTTCCAGCTGCCTCCGGAAAAGCGCGGACATCTCCGCTCCGGTCATCGGGGGCAAGCCCGGATAGTTTGTGATTTTCTCCGCCTTGTAGAGGCTGCTGGTCTCGGGCCTGTTCGTTACAACGGCGATGGTCTTTCCGCGGTTGCGCAGTGTCATGGCGGCACTGGTGGCGGCAGAGCCTCCGCCGACAATCAATACATCATATATCTGATCCATGAGTATCCCTCTTTCTGATTGATTTTGAATATTGAGTACAGAATATCATAAAGCGCGAAAAAGTGCAATTCCGGATCACCGTGAGAGGTGAGGTCAGGAGACTGAATGTACCAGGGACAAAGTTTCAGATGAAGCGGTGCTTTCTACTTGTCAAGAAGCACAAAATTGGGTATAATACCTTATTCGCTCTTTAGGAGGAACAGAGAACATGGATGTAACCGGAAGAAACTTCATCGAGGATTTTATTGTTGACGATCTGGCACAGGGCGGACAGTTCGAGGGAATGCAGATCCATACGCGTTTTCCGCCGGAGCCGAACGGCTACCTTCACATTGGCCACTGCAAGGCACTGACCATCGATTTCAGTACGGCAGAGCACTTCGGCGGACTGTGCAATCTTCGCTTTGATGACACAAACCCCGCCAAAGAGGATACGGAGTATGTGGAAGCCATCCAGCAGGACATCCACTGGCTTGGCTTCGACTGGGGTGACAGACTGTACTACGGATCGGATTATTTCGATAAAACGTATGAGTACGCAATTGAACTGATCAGGAAAGGGCTTGCATATGTGTGCGAGCTGACACCGGAGCAGTTCCGGGAATACCGCGGCGATACGACACACCCCGCTGTGAGTCCCTGGCGTGACCGCCCCATTGAGGAGAACCTGGATCTCTTTGAGCGTATGAAGAACGGCGAGTTCCCGGAAGGAAAATACACCCTGCGTGCGAAGATCGATCTTGCCAGCGGAAACTTCAACATGCGCGATCCCGTGCTGTACCGAATTCGCTATATTGAGCACCACCGGCAGGGAACCAAATGGTGCATCTTCCCGATGTATGACTTCGCCCACCCGATCCAGGATGCGCTGGAGGGCATCACCCACTCCCTGTGCTCGCTGGAATATGAGGCGCACAGACCGCTCTATGACTGGGTGGTCTCGAATGTCAGCATCCCCTATCACAAGCCGCGGCAGATCGAGTTTGCACGCCTCGGCATCAACTACACCGTCATGTCCAAGCGCAAGCTCCGCCGACTTGTGGAAGAGGGCCGGGTTTCCGGATGGGACGATCCCCGCATGCCGACCCTGTGCGGCCTCCGCCGCCGCGGTTATACTTCCCGCTCGATCCGGAATTTCTGCGAGCGGATCGGTGTCAGCAAGGTCGACTCTACGGTCGACTGGGCATTACTGGAGAGCTGCCTGCGCGACGATCTGAACGCCCACGCACGCCGCGTCATGGCGGTTCTGCACCCGCTGAAGCTCATCATCACGAACTACCCCGAGGGCCAGACAGAGACCCTTACTGTGGAGAACAACCCCCTGGAACCCGAAGCCGGTACCCGCGAGGTCAGCTTCTCCAGGGAACTATATATCGAGCAGGATGACTTTATGGAAGTCCCGGCACCAAAATACAAACGCATGCATCCGGGATTTGAAGTCCGGCTGAAGGGTGCCTATCTGGTTACCTGCACGGGCGTGGAGAAGGATGAAAACGGGAACATCACTGCCGTACTCGCTACCTATGACCCTGAGAGCCGGGGCGGTGACCCCGCAGACGGTCGGAAGGTCAAGGGAGCCACGATTCACTGGGTGGATGCAAACACCGCCGTGGACGCCGAAGTCCGCGTTTACGACTATCTCTTCAGCGATCCCGATCCGGATGGACCGGACAAGGATTTCCTGGAATTCCTGAATCCGGAGAGTCTCGTGACTCTGTCCGGCTGCAAGGTCGAAGCATGCCTCAGCAAAACAGGGATGCCGGAGCCGGGAAAGGATGTCGAGAGCTTCCAGTTCATGCGCCAGGGCTACTTCTGCCTGGACAACCGCGACGCAAAACCCGGCCATCTGGTCTTCAACCGCGCGGTGGCGCTGAAGGACAGTTTTAAGAAATAAATGGATCACTTTAAACTCCACTCTTCCTATCAGCCCATGGGCGACCAGCCTGCCGCAATCGACACGCTGGTCGCCGGCATTGAAAACGGCATCGATGAACAGGTCCTGCTCGGCGTCACCGGTTCGGGCAAGACCTTCACGATGGCCAATGTCATCCAGCGCTGCAACCGGCCGACACTTGTCCTGGCCCACAACAAGACGCTGGCAGCACAACTCTGCAGCGAATTCCGGGAGTTCTTTCCGGAGAACGCTGTGGAGTATTTTGTCAGTTATTACGATTATTACCAGCCGGAAGCCTATATTCCCCATACGGACACTTTTATTGAGAAGGACGCATCCATCAACGACGAAATTGAACGACTGCGTCACAGTGCAACCGCAAGTCTGTTTGAACGCCGGGATGTGATCGTGGTGGCCTCGGTGAGCTGCATCTACGGCCTGGGCGATCCGATCGACTACGCCAATATGGTCATTTCTCTGCGTCCCGGGCAGACCAGAGACTTTGACGAACTGCTGCGGAAGCTGGTGGAGATCCGCTATGAGCGCAACGACCTGACCTTTGAACGCAACAAGTTCCGCGTCCGCGGTGACAGCGTCGAGATCTTTCCGGCCTATTCCCACGACAAGGCGATCCGGGTGGAGTTCTTTGGCGATGAGATCGACCGTATCAGCGAGATCAACGTCGTCACCGGCAATGCCACCCGGATCCTGAATCATGTCGCTATCTATCCTGCCAGCCATTACGTCACTACCAAGGAGAAAATGGAGGCGGCCATTGAGCGGATCCGTGTGGAATGTGATGAGCGGGTACGATATTTCGAAGCGAACAACAAACTCATTGAAGCCCAACGGATCCGGCAGCGTACGGATTATGACATCGAGATGATGCAGGAACTGGGATACTGCAGCGGGATTGAGAACTACTCCCGTGTGATTTCCAATCGCGCGCCGGGTTCGCCCCCGATGACGCTGCTGGACTATTTCCCAAAGGATTTTCTGCTGTTTATAGATGAGAGTCATGTGACGCTGCCTCAGGTGCGCGCCATGTACCGGGGCGACCGGGCAAGAAAAGACTCCCTGGTAGAGTATGGATTTCGGCTGCCATCGGCCTATGACAACCGGCCGCTGATGTTTGACGAGTTTGAGCAGAGAATTCACCAGAGAGTCTATGTTTCTGCCACGCCGGGACAGTATGAGCGCGAGCGTGCCGGACAGCTGGCGGAGCAGATCATCCGTCCGACCGGCCTGCTGGACCCGGAAATCTTTGTCCGACCAATCGAAGGACAGATCGACGACCTGATCGGGGAGATTAATGCCAAAATCGACATGGGCCAGCGGTCTCTCGTGACGACACTGACCAAGAAAATGGCAGAGGACCTTTCGGAATATCTCTCAGCTGCCGGGATCAGGACAAGATATATGCACCATGACATCGGGACCATTGAGCGAATGGAGATCATCCGTGATCTGCGGGCCGGTGCCTTTGATGTGCTGGTGGGGATTAACCTTCTGAGAGAAGGACTGGATATTCCGGAGGTCGGACTTGTGGCCATCCTGGATGCAGACAAGGAAGGCTTCCTCCGCAGCGAGACCAGTCTGATCCAGACTGTTGGACGCGCAGCCCGCAACGCTGACAGCAAGGTCCTGATGTACGCCGATGTGATCACACCGTCGATGAAGGCCTGCATCGACGAGACGGAGCGCCGCCGGAAAAAACAGCAGGCCTATAATGCCGAACACGGTATTGTCCCGAAGACCATCGTCAAGGATATCCGGGATATCATCGAAATCTCCACCGCAGCCGACGCTGTGACCAAAGCGAACGGTGTCCGCATGACCACCGCGGAGCGAAAGAAAATCATCGACGAGCTCGAATCCAAGATGCGCAAAGCGGCGCAGATGCTGGAATACGAGATCGCAGCACAGCTGCGTGATGAGATCATCCGTCTGAGAGGCGAAAAGTAAGAAAGAGGAGACATCCCATGAAACTCATGCTCATCGACGGCAACAGTATCGTCAACCGGGCCTTTTACGGTATTCGGGAGCTGAATGCCCCGGATGGAACACCGACCAACGCCATCTATGGGTTTCTCGCAATTATCCAGCACCTCTATGAGGCGCAGAAGCCCGAGGCAATCTGTGTCGCTTTCGATCGGAGAGAGCCGACGTTCCGGCACAGAAGCTATGCCTTCTATAAGGCCCAGCGGAAACCCATGCCGGAAGAGCTGGCTGTTCAGATGCCGATCCTGAAGGAACTTCTGGACGCCATGGGGGTTGCCCATCTGGAGCTGGCCGGTTATGAGGCGGACGACATTCTGGGTACACTTTCGCGGATCGCCGAGGAGCAGGGAAATGAATGCGTAATTGTCACCGGGGACAAAGACAGCCTGCAGCTGGTGTCAGAGAACACGAAGGTCTGCAACGTGAAAAGCCGCATGGGGAAAACAGAGACCATTCTCTACACACCCGAGCGCTTCCGGGAGGAATATGGCTTCGAACCGCTGCTTATGGTAGACCTGAAGGCACTGATGGGTGACAGCTCCGACAACATCCCGGGCGTACCCGGTATCGGTGAAAAGACCGCAATGGACCTGGTTCAGCGCTATGGCGGCATAGCAGAAATCTACAGGAATCTCGATGCATTGGAGATCAAGGACAGTGTACGGAAGAAGCTGGCTGCCGGACGGGAGAGCGCCAACAGCTCCTACTGGCTGGCGACGATTTTCCGCGAGGTGCCGCTTGAATGCGGGGAAGCGGACTGCTTCCGCTGGACGCTGCATCGGACGCCGGAGTTCCTTGCGTACATGAAGCGGCTCGGTTTCCGGAAAATGATCGAACAGTGGCGGCTGCAGGAGATAGACCCGGATGCTTCAGAAGACATGACAGCAGGCACCGGAACAGAGGAAAAGCAACCGGAGCTTGTGACCGTTCTGAATGACCAGCTCCCGGCACTAAAAGAAAAGATGATGAGTGCAGCGTTTGCCGCCGTTCAACCGATCAACGGAACAGAGGAACTGGAGCTCTGTCTGGCGGAAGAACCGGACAAGGTTTATCGGCTCAGCCATATGGAGCTGGGAGAATCATACGAGGTTTTCTGCAGAACGCTCTTCTCTGAAAAAGTCAGAAAGTCCGCTCACAATGTAAAGGATCTCATGAACCAGCTGAACACGGAGGGCCTGTCCAGGGACGGCTTCGCTTTCGACACGGCACTGGCAGCCTATCTGCTGCGTGCAACCGACAGCAGCTATGAACTGACGGATCTGTCGGTGCGATATCTGGGGAGAGAGCTGGACGGTACTGCGGCGATCGCTGCACTGACCCCGGTCCTGCGGGAGAAGCTTGAAGCAGATGGCCAGACAAAGCTGTTTGAAGAAATCGAATTGCCCCTCTGCCGGGTCCTTTCTGAGATGGAGGAGACAGGCTTCCTGATTGACCGGCCGGCCCTGGCTGCATTCGGGGACAGTCTTACTGCCGACATCGAAAAACTGGAAGGCGAGATCTGGGAACTGGCAGGACACGACTTTAACATTCTGTCGACCAAACAGCTTGGACAGGTCCTGTTCGAAGAGCTTGCGCTCCCAGCGGGTAAGAAGACCAAGACCGGATGGAGCACCAATGTCGATGTCCTCGAAAAGCTCAGAGACAAGCATCCCATCGTCCAGAAGGTCCTGGACTATCGCACGCTCACCAAACTGAAGAGTACCTATGCCGACGGACTGCTGAAGGTAATCGGCCCGGATGGGCGAATCCATACCAGCTTCCAGATGACCGTGACAGCGACGGGACGGCTGTCTTCTACAGAGCCGAATCTGCAGAATATCCCGGTCCGCAAGGAGCTTGGCGCCCGGATTCGGACGATGTTTGCCGCTCCGGAAGGAAAGGTACTGGTTGATGCGGACTACAGCCAGATTGAACTGCGCCTTCTCGCACATATTTCCGGCGATCCCGTTATGCAGGAGGCGTTCCTTTCAGGGGAAGACTTCCATGCGGTAACCGCATCCAAGGTTTTCAATGTTCCGCTTGAAGAAGTCAGCCATGTGCTTCGCAGCCGGGCGAAAGCGGTCAACTTCGGCATCGTGTACGGGATCTCGGCATTCTCTCTGGCGCAGGATATCGGCGTACGCCCGGCAGAGGCAAAAGAATACATGGAAGCATATCTCGACCGCTACAGCGGTGTTCGGGACTATATGCACGACATTGTGGCCTTTGCAAAGAAATCCGGCTGCGTCCGGACACTCTGGAATCGCCGCCGTGACTTGCCGGAACTGAAGAGTTCCAACTATAATATGCGCGCTTTTGGGGAACGCGTTGCGCTCAATATGCCGATTCAAGGTACGGCGGCCGACATCATCAAGCTCGCCATGGTTCGGGTGCGGGACCGTCTGGCGACAGAATGCCCGGAGGCCAGACTGGTGCTTCAGGTACACGACGAACTGATTGTCGAATGTGCAGAGGAGGATGCGCAAATGGTTAAGCAGCTCCTGAAGGAAGAGATGGAACGGATTGCCCCCCCTCCAGTCGCCGGTGTGGAAGTACAGTTCTCTGTCCCGCTCCTGGTTGAAACAAATGCAGCCAGAACCTGGGCAGAAGCACATTGATGGTGCTATCAGGCCATGATTGAACAGATTAAATCTGAGGCAGATGTTGAACAGCTGACAGACATTGAAAAAGAATGCTTTGCTCACCCCCTGGGAGAAGAGCAGATCCGCTCTCTTCTCAGAAACAAAAACACCGTTTTCCTCGCCTTTCGGGAGAAAGAGCTTCTGACAGGTTCTGTCTGGGTACAGGTTGTTCTGGATGAGGGCTATATCGGAAATGTCGCTGTACGCCCTGCATATCGACGCAGGGGAATCGCCGGAGCGCTGCTGCAGGCACTGGAGACGTTGGGAAGAGAGAAAGCACTCTCGTTTTTAACACTCGAAGTCAGAGCGGGAAATGCACCGGCAATCGCACTCTATGAAAAGAACGGCTATGCTTGTGTTGGCAGACGGCCGGACTATTATGACCATCCCAGAGAAGACGCCATCCTGATGACGAAATACTTAAAGCAGGAGAAGTTATGAATATCTTATCCTTTGAATCCACCTGTGATGAAACTGCGGTTGCCGTGGTACAGGACGGGCGGAAAATCCTCACGGACCAAGTTTTTTCACAGGCAAAGCTGCATGCCGTTTATGGCGGTGTTGTTCCGGAGATCGCTTCGCGCAGTCATGTGGAGGCCATCTCCCTCCTGACGGAACGGGCGCTGGAGAATGCGGGGCTTACACGGGGAGAAATCGATGCGGTCGCCGTATCCTATGCCCCCGGACTGATCGGTGCAGTGCTGGTGGGAGTAAACTTTGCCAAGGCGGTAGCTTCTGTACTGAATATTCCTCTGATCCCGGTTCACCACATTCGCGGCCATATCGCTGCCAACTATCTGGCCTTTCCGGAATTGGAGCCGCCCTTTGTATGTCTCGCGATTTCCGGTGGCAACACGCTGATCATCGATGTGCGGGACTACACGGATATGCATATTCTCGGTGCAACCCGTGATGATGCGGCCGGCGAATGCTTCGATAAAACGGCACGTGTGCTGGGACTCCCATATCCCGGGGGTAAGCCCATCGATGATCTGGCGCAGGGCGGCGATGACACGAAATATGCGTTCCCGATTGCCCATGTGGAGGGACACCCATATGACATGAGCTTTTCCGGACTGAAGACCGCTGTCATCAATCTGGCTCACCATGCCGAACAGACCGGGGAAGAACTGGACAGAGCCTCTCTGGCGGCTTCCTTTACCAAAGCGGTCAGCGACAGTCTGGTTCCCCGCACCATGCAGGCAGTGAAGGAGCTGGGGTACAAAAGGCTCGCGGTTGCCGGCGGCGTCGCCGCCAACTCCCGCATCCGGAAGGACTTCCGTGACGCGGCAGAGCGGGAGCATGTGGATCTGTTCATTCCGCCGCTGAAGCTCTGCGGTGACAACGGCGCCATGGTCGGTGCACAGGGATATTACGAGTATCTGGCCGGGACCCGCGCGGGCAGCGACCTCAATGCTTATGCCAGCATGGATGTGTCGCAGAACTACAGATTCTGACGGAGAAACGTATGGGACGGGAGAAAGACGAGAAGAAAGCGGACGGAAGAGTCACAATAACGGATCCGGAAAAGAAAGAGCAGATGAAAGGGCATCGCGACCGCCTGCGCCAGCGCTATCTTGACCAGGGCATGGACAGCCTTCAGGATCATGAGGTCCTGGAGCTGCTGCTGCAGTTTGCGATTCCGCAGCGGGATACCAAGGACGAGGCCAAAAAGCTGATCGCGCACTTCGGAAGTCTGCCGGATGTGCTGGATGCCAGCTATGAAGAGATTATAAATGCGAATGTGCCGCGGGTGAAGGACACGGCGGCCACACTGATCACGCTCATCAAAGACACTGAGAACCGCTATCATAAAACAAAGGCCAGGGAGCGTAACTATATCCGAAGTACGCTGGATGCCGGGAAAACCTGCTGCGCGATGTATCACAATCAGGCGGATGAAAGTGTGCGCATTCTCTGCCTGAATGCAAGAGGAAAGATTGTAAAGCGCGAGGAAGTTGCAAAAGGCGATGTAAATGCGGTGCATTTCCCGGTGCGGAAGATTGTGGAGACCGCGGTCCTCAGCAAGGCGGTGTCCGTGATCCTGACACACAATCATCCGGGAGGAACGCTATCGCCGTCCAGGGAGGACCTTGATGCAACGGAAGCGGCAAGCGCTGCGCTCAACACGATCGGCGTTAAGTTACTGGACCATCTGATCGTTGCCGGAGAGGATTATTACTCCCTGCGTGAGAACGGATATCTGTGAGACGGACTGGGATCCGGCTTTCGAAGAGGCCGCGTTCAAACAGAACTGAATAGAACCGGGCTGCAAGTTGCATTTATGCAGATTTTATGCATCTTGCAGCCTGGTTTTTGTAAAAAAGCAAAAATATTGTCAGATTTCCCTATTGCGTACAGCTGCGGTTCATGGTAAAGTTTGCAATATGCAGCAGGATGCTGCGGCATGCAAGATTATACAGAAAGAAGGATGACAATGAAGAAGCTCATCTCCCTTGCGCTGGTTCTGGTGCTCGTGCTCGGCCTGACGGCCGGCCTCGGCGGCAGCGCATTCGCAGCGGACAACAGGATCCTCTATCATATCCACAACTCCATGCCCTATGTCACGCTGGATCCCAGCATCGAATACTCCAACGGCATCATGGTGCTGCAGAATGTTTATGAGACACTGACCCACTATGATCCCGAGTCGGCAGAGGTTGTCCCCATGCTGGCTACCTCCTGGACTTCCAACGAAGACGGCACGGTCTGGGTGTTCCAGATCCGCGACGACGTGACTTTCCATGACGGCAGCAAGCTGACTGCCCAGCAGGTGGTCAACTCCTTCAAGCGTACCATGGATCTCGGCCAGGGCGGCGCCTACATCTGGGACGCGGTTCTGGAAGAGAACGGCGGTTCCGTGGAGGCCACGGGTGAGTATGAAGTCACCATCACCTGCGGATATCCCTGCGCCATTGACCTGGTTACATCTGCCGCATATGCGGCCTATATCATGTCCGACAGCGTGATCGATCAGGATGTCGAATACTTCAATCAGGGGCATGACGGCGGCTCCGGCCCCTACATGATCACCCAGGCCAACGGGGACAGCGTTGTGCTCCAGGCCTATCCGGAGTATCGCGGCGGCTGGAACGATAACCAGTATCAGTATGTCTACATCCGCGAGGTCTCCGAGTCCAGCGCGCGCCGCCAGATGCTGGAGACCGGTGAGGCGCAGATCTCCTGTGAGTTCTCCTCCACCGACCTCGAAGCGCTGGAGGCACAGCCCGACAAGGTCCATATCATGAAGGCCGAGACCTTCAACAACGTCATCATGTTTATCAACACCGCCGTGGAACCCGGCAGCAACGCCGATTTCCGCCGTGCCCTGGCCTATGCTTTCCCCTATGAAGAGACGGTCAACCAGGTCATGAACGGCAATGCCGAGCAGTCCGTCGGCACGGTGCCCTCCAGGCTCTGGGGCCACAGCGACGATGTTTTCCAATATACGCTGGATATGGACAAGGCAAAGGAATATCTCGAGAAGTCCGGCGTCGACACTAACGGCCTGAAACTCACCGTCACCTATATGACCGGCGAAGACACCTATGCCAGCGCCCTGCAGCTCTACCAGGTCAACCTCCGGCAGCTCGGCATCGATCTGGAGCTCAAGAGCATGGAATGGGATCAGCAGTGGGCCCAGGCGCAGAACACCGACCCGAAGAACCGTCAGGACATGTTCCTGTTCATCTGGTGGCCGGATTATGCCGATCCTGTCAGCTGGTTCACCTCTCTGCTGCACAGCGAGGACGAGATCGTCTACAACCTCTCCTATCTGCATGACGAGGCGCTCGACGCCCTCATCGACGAGGCGGTGGAGCTGACCGTCACCGACCGTGATGCCGCCGAAGCGAATTACATCGAGGCACAGAAGATCGTCGCCGACCAGGCGTATTACCTCAACCTCTACGACCAGGTTCACACCTATGTTGTCAGCAACAGCGTGGATGGTGTCGCAGAGAACCCGGCCTACTCCTACACCATCGACTATTATCAGGTCACGGCAAAGTAATATCCCAAAAACCGCACCGAAATGGCGGCTTCTGTCAGACCATGACAGGGGCGCCATTTCGGCGTATTTTCTGAAAGGCGAACTGGCCTATGTTGAAGTATATTTTCAAACGCATCCTGAGCAGCATCGTCGTGCTGATCGGTGTGGTGACGATCACGTTCTTCATTGCGCGCGTGATCCCATCCAATCCGGAAGTGAAGTGGGCGGGACAGCGCGCGACCGCAGAACAGCTGGAGGCCGCGCGCATCGAGCTCGGCCTGGACAAGTCCCTTCCGGAGCAGTACGTAATCTATCTGGGCGACCTGCTGCACGGCAATCTGGGCAAGAGCCTGCGCACCCACCAGCCGGTGTCGGCGGAGCTCAGACGCTACATTCCCGCAACCCTGGAGCTGGTGCTGCTGGCCTTCCTGCTGGCGGTGCTGATCGGAATTCCGCTGGGGATCTATTCCGCCAAAAAGAAGGACCGGATGCTGGACCATGTCAGCCGCTTCTTTTCCATCGGCGCGGTCTCACTGCCGACCTTCTGGGTGGCGCTGTTCTTCCAGCTGATCTTCTATAAGAGCCTGAGCCTGCTGCCCATCGGCGGACGCCTGAGTGTGGAGGCGACGATTTTTCAGACCGTTCCGAACATCACAGGGCTGCTGCTCCTGGACTGCCTGCTCACGGGTAATTTCACGCTGATGGGAGACGCCTTCCTGCATATCATCATGCCCTGCATCACCATCGCGCTCTATCCCATCGGTCTGGTGGCACGCATGACGCGAAGCGCCCTGCTGGAGATTCTGGGCGAAGACTACATCACGGCCGGCCACAGCTATGGCCTGCGGGACAGCAAGATGCTCTGGAAGTATGCCCTGAAAAACAGCCTCGGCACCACGGCGACGGATGTGGCGCTCTCCATGGGCTATACGCTGACGGATACCTTCCTGGTGGAGGCGATTTTCTCCTGGCCCGGGATCGGCAGCTACATCTCCGGTGCGGTCACCACGCTGGACTATCCGGCCATCATCGGCGTGACGCTCTTCGGCGCCTGCTGTTACATCATTCTGAACCTGCTGGCGGACATCATCATTGCGTCCGACCCGCGGGTGCGTCTGTAAAGGAGGAGAGAACGGATGTCAAACTTCCTTCAGACCCTCCGGCCGCGGCTGAAAAGCTTTGGAGAGAGCATGTATCTTCTGGCGCGAAACAAACTCAGTCTGATTGCTCTGATTGTCCTGGTACTGCTGGTGCTGTCGGCAATCTTTGCCAACGTGCTCATCCCGTATCCGCAGGACATCGCGGATGCCAGCCATATTGAAAACAAGCTTCAGCCGCCGAGTGCGGAACACTGGATGGGGACGGATGAACTCGGCCGTGACATCTTCAGCCGTGTCGTCTACGGCGCAAGGGTCTCTCTGCGCTCTGCGCTGGGTGCGGTCGGCCTGTCGCTGCTCATCGGCGTGCCGCTCGGCGCCGTCGCCGGCAGCTTTGGCGGCTGGGTGGACAACGTGATCATGCGGCTGACCGACGTGTTTCTGAGCTTTCCGCCGCTGCTGCTGGCCATTGCCATGGTGGCGGTGCTGGGAAGCAGCCTGAACAACGCTGTGCTTGCCATCTCGCTCTCCTGGTGGCCATGGTACACGCGCCTGATCCGCGGCCAGGCGATCTCTGTCAAGGAGCGGAAGTTTGTCCAGGCGGCGGAGACCATCGGAACGAGCAAGCTCAAGATCATCTTCAGGCACATCATGCCCAACTGCATCAGTCCCGTCATCGTGCAGGCCTCCATGGACATCGGCGGCGTCATCCTCACGGTGGCAAGCCTCTCCTTCCTTGGTCTCGGTGCCCAGCTTCCAACTCCGGAGTGGGGTCTGATGATCTCCATGGGCCGGACCTACTTCCCGGACAAGTGGTGGTACTGCATCTTCCCGGGTGTGGCGATCTTCATTACCGTTCTGTGCTTCAACCTCATCGGGGACGCGATCCGTGAGATTCTCGATCCCAAGACGCGGAAAAAGTGAGGAGGGAAGCCATGGCTTATTTTGAAATCAGAAATCTGCGCATCACGCACAAGTCCTATGAGGGCGTCAAGGATGTGCTGAACATTGAACACCTGGCTGTCGAGCGTGGCGAAACCTACGGCCTCGTGGGTGAATCCGGACAGGGCAAGACCGTGCTCGCCCTCGCCATTCAGCAGCTTCTGGCCTGCCCACCGGGGAAAATCGAATCCGGCGAGGTCTTGCTGGAAGGGGAAGACCTCCTGAAGCTTTCGTCGCGGCAGATGCAGCAGTGCGTCCGCGGCAGCAGGATCGCCATGATCTTTCAGGATCCCATGAGCTGTCTCAACCCGGTCTTCACGGTGGGCAGCATCATGACCGACGTGCTGCGCACGAGAAAGAAAGGCCTGAGCAAAAAGGCAGCGACGGGGGAGGCCGCGGATCTGCTCCGGGAGGTCAAGCTTGCCGACGCCGAGAGCATCCTCTCCAAGTACCCGCACCAGCTCTCCGGCGGTCAGCGCCAGCGCGTCATCATCGCACTGGCTCTCGCCTGCGGGGCGGAGCTGCTGATCGCGGATGAACCCACGAGGAACCTGGATGTCACCATCCAGGCAAGCATCCTGAAGCTCCTGAAGGAGCTTCAGCAGAAGCGCGGAATGACCGTGCTCTTCATCGCGAACAATCTGAGCCTGGTTTCGGCTTTCTGCGACCGGGTTGGCATTCTCTATGGCGGCAGAATCATCGAGGAAAACACCACCGCGAAGCTGATCACCGCACCGCAGCAGAAGTACACCAGAGTCCTGCTGGATGCGGTGAAGACGGAGAGCCGAAGCGCCGAACCTGTGGAGAGCGGGGAAGAGCTGCTCCGGGTTGAGCATCTGAAAAAGTATTTCGACATCAACGACGAGATCAAACACCAGAAGCACCTCTGCCTCAAGGCGGTGGACGATGTGAGCTTCACGCTGAACAAAGGCGAGGTCCTGGGCATCGTCGGGGAATCCGGCTGCGGCAAGTCCACCCTGGTCAACACCATCCTCAACCTCTTTGAGCCCACCGAGGGCGAAGTCTGGTTCGAGGGGAAGCCAGCATTGGGGGCGGGCAGAAAGGGCGGCAACTCCTTCAAGAAGAATGTCCAGATTGTCTTCCAGGACCCCTACTGGTCCCTCAATCCGCGTTGGCTCATCAAGGACATCGTCGCCGAACCCATCGAGGTCTATGAGCGCCTCGGCGAAGCGGAAAAGCTAAAACGTGTCAAAGAACTGCTGGCCATGGTCGGAATTCCGGAGGATGCCTGCTACAAGTATCCCCATGAATTCTCCGGCGGCCAGAGACAGCGCATCGCCATAGCCCGCGCTCTGGCGTCCCGGCCGAAACTGGTGGTGCTGGACGAGCCGACCAGTTCCATCGACGTCTTCAGCCAGGAACAGATCCTCGCCCTGATCAAGGATCTGAAAAAGCGCTTCGGCCTGACCAACATCCTGATCAGCCACGACCTCGGTGTGGTGCATGAACTGGCGAACAAGATCGCGGTCATGTATCTGGGTAAGATCGTGGAATTCGGCAGCGCTGAGGAGATCTTCCGCCATCCGCGCCACCCCTACACCAAGGCGCTGTTCGACGCGATCCCGAGCCTCACAACCCGGGGAATGGAAGGCCTCAAGACCCTGGAGGGACAGATCCCGAGCCCGATCAATCCGCCTCCCGGCTGTGCCTTCCATGAGCGCTGTGCCTATGCCTGCGAGAAATGCTGGAGTGAGATGCCGCAGCAGCGGGACATAGGCGGCGGACATATGGTGAGCTGCCTGCGGGCAGAGGAATTCAAAGAACTGCAGTAAGGAGAGAGAATAGAGATGAGAGAACTGAACAGGGAAGACCTGATGAATATTCTGCTTGGCTGCACCATCCTCGGCACCGGGGGCGGCGGAAGCCTAGAGGAGGGCATCCGTAATGTCGACGAAGCGCTGGAAGCGGGGAAGAAGTTTAGGCTGGTGACCTTTGACGAACTGGATCCCGAGGCCGTTATCGGCACGCCCTATGCCTGCGGCGCCATCAGCCCGCTGACCGAGGAAGAGAAGAAAAAGTACGCCCGCCTCAAAGAGACGGACGAGAGCATGTATCTGCTGAACATGAAGCAGTTGGAACGCTTCCTGGGCCGCGAGGTGTCAGCGGTCATCTCGACGGAGCTGGGCGGCGGCAACACCGCGACGGCCTTCTATGTGGGGGCCATGACGGACCGCTTTATCGTGGATGGAGACCCTGCCGGGAGAAGCGTCCCCGCGTTGCAGCACTCCACCTACTATCTCAAGGGCGTCCCCATGTGCCCCATGGCCGTGATGAACGAGTTCGGCGAGGGCGCGGTGTTTACCAACGTCTATGACGATGAGCGCGGCGAGGACCTGGTCCGGGCCCTGGCGGTTGTCAGCCGCAACACCATCGCGGTGATGGACCATGTAAACACGGCGGCGGTGCTGAAGGACGCGGTCATACGGGGCGCGATCTCCTTTGCCGAGAAAATCGGCAAAGCCTTCCGCGAGACGAAGGCCGCGGGCGGCGATTACGTCGCGGCGGTGACGGAAGCCGGGGAAGGAAAGCCCATGTTCCGGGGTGTTGTGACAGAGAGCCATTTCGAAACAAAGGACGGCTATACCTTCGGTGACACGATTTTGGAGGGAGAAGGCGACTGGGCCGGGCATACGCTGCACATCTGGTACCAGAACGAGAACATCATCAGCTGGCTGGATGGGGAACCCTATGTGACGGTTCCGGATTTGATCTGCTTCTTCAACCTGGACGAGGCGATGCCGCAGCTGAACCCCTATACCAAAGTCGGAGAGCATGCGGCGATCATCGCCCTGCCGGCAGCGGAGGAGTGGACCACAGAGCGCGGCCTGGAGGTTTTCGGCCCGAGAAGCTTCGGCTATGACATCGACTATAAGCCGTTCTGCTGAGGAGAGAGCCATGACAGAACTGGAATCGGCCGCAAAAAAGCTGATCGAAGAAATCTTCGCCGTCCGTCCGGGGGAGACCGTCACGATCACTACGGACTATGACAGCAACATGACCGTCACCAGAGCGGTCGCCGACGCGGCACAGAACGCAGGAGCATACCCCATGATCATCCAATGCCCGACGCCTGGGAGCGTGGGCAAGGCAGCGGACCAGGACCTCCCGGTGGAGGTGCTCAGCGCCGCGCTCTCGGCAACAGATGTGTGGATCGAGTTCAACCATCAGTGGCTGCTGTACTCCACGCCCTATGAGCGGGCGGCGGCAGACAACAGGAAGCTGCGCTACATGTGCCTTGTGGACTTCAACGAGGATCTCTTGATCCGCACGGTGGGCCATGTGGACACCCCGCAGCTGAAGATCTTCATGCGCCGTGTGGCGGAACTGACCAGGAACGCCAGAACCATGCACGTCACGACACCTGCCGGGACGGACGTCCGGTTCGAGATCGACCCGGTGCACTATGTGGCCTGCGACTGCGGTGACGCCTCTTTCCCGGCGGTGCACATGCTGACGGGACAGATTAACGTCGTACCGCGCTTCGGCAGTATTCAGGGAACGATCGTCTTTGACGGCTGCGTCACGCCGCCCTTCGGCAGAATTCCAGACGAGCCGATCCGTCTGACCGTCGAGGACGGAATTATCACGGACGTGGACGGCGGTGTGGACGCCCGGACCTATGAGTCCTACCTGAGGCAGTTCGATGACCCGGGCATGCTGAAAATGGCGCACATCTCCTATGGCTTCAACCCGGGGGCACAGCTCACGGGGAATATCGTGGAGGACGAACGGGTCTGGGGCGCTACGGAGTGGGGCATCGGCTATGTCAGTGATGTGGACGCGCCGCCCTGCGGACAGGACGCGGTCAGCCACACGGACGGCATCTGCCTGCGCTCGACGGTCTGGCTGGATGAGCGCTGCATCCTGCGCGAGGGTGTGGTGGTTGATCCGGAACTGGCGGCGCTGGCTCCGAAAAAATAGAGAAGCCATGAAAAACTATCGGGAATTTATCTGCCGTCTGGTGATTCTGCTTGCAGGCCTGACCATTGCGCATCTCGGTGTGACGCTGTTTCTGCTTTCAGATCTGGGAGCAGATCCCTTCAACGTGCTGATCCAGGGTCTGCGGCTGGTGATCGAAAACGCGGGTCTGATTCTGACCCACGGGACGGTGCACATGGCGGTCAGCTTCCTGATCATTCTGATTCTGCTGATCGTAGACCGGCAGTATGTCAAAGCCGGAACCCTGATCTGCATGTTCTGCGGAGGACCGATCATTGACTTCTTCTCCTGGCTGCTGAAGAGCCTGAATATTGGCGGCGCGGGTCTGCCTGTGAAGATCCCCGTGCTGGTGCTCGGCTGTGTAATCCTGGCCTTCGGCATGACCATCGTGATCCGCTCAGAGGCGGGGACAGGGCCGAACGATCTGGTGGCCGTGGTGATCAGTGAGAAGAGCGGAATCCGCTTTGGCGTCACCAGAGTCACAACGGATGCACTGTTTGTCCTGATCGGATTCCTCCTGGGCGGAAAGGTCGGCATTGGCACTGTCATCTGCGCCTTCCTGGTGGGCTTTGTCGCGGATTTCTTCATGCCGCTCTCGGAATCTATCGTGAGAAGGATTCTGAACAATTTGGGAAAGGACAAACCATAAAACACAAAAAGCAGTCATAGCTTGAAAAAACCGAGAATCTCCACAGTACTGTATACTGCGGAGATTCTCGGTTTGGTGCACCGGGGCAATCCAAATCCGAACCGGAGACGGAGGCGCGCATGGAAAACGCGCTCTCCATTTCACTAAAATTTACAGTTTTAGTTCCGTCCTTGTAATTACACGAAATTACGATCTTATCGTTGAACACATACACGGAGTTAAGGAAAACCTCGATCAGCATTTTCCGATGTTCCAGTTTCGAGAGGTCAAGGCTTCGGAAGCGTTCCAAGAAGAAACGAACGAACTCTTCGCTGACGCGTGGCTTGGCCAGTTTCTCCAGTGCGATCTTGTTCTCCAGCTCGTCGCGGGCAGCTTCCAATTCCTCCAGTCTGATTTTCGTAGATTTCGTCAAAATGCCCTTCTGGATCGCGTTGAGCAGATTGTTGATCCCGCTGTTCGCCTCCTGGAGCTGATGTTCATACATCGGCAGAGCCACACTCTCCTGATCTTGCATGGCTAACACCATCGAAGTGATCGCGTCTATGGTGCGGTCATCAGCCAGCATCTCCATGATGGAATCAAGGACAAGACTCTCGATCCAGGCTTTTCGAACAGGCTTGCACTCGCACTCGGTACGCTTCTTTTTCACGGAAACGCACTTGTAATAGTGGTAGACACCATTGCGCCCGGTTCCACTTTCTCCGCAAAGATAAGCGCCGCAGTAGCCACAAAAGATCTTGGTGGTCAGCAGATAGTCGTCCTCGGCTTTATGGCGGGCCGGGGCTTTTTTATTGATCTCCAGTTTTTTCTGGACACGATCAAATAAGTCGTCTGGCACAATACTTGGAATACCGTTAGGAATCACTGTATCTCGGAACGCAAACTCTCCGATGTAACGGCGGTTACAGAGCATGTGCTGGATGGAGTTATAGGTGATCGGATTGCCGCGAGTGTTCTTTATGCCTTGCTCATTGAGCCAGTCGCGGAGCTCGGTCATGGTCGCGCCTTTATCGTAGCGTTTGAACACTTCCAGCACATAGGGAGCTGTGATCGGGTCAACTTGAAAATGCTGCTCATCGTCGATCACATAGCCGATGGGGATCGTTCCTCCGTTGAACTTACACTTGAGCGCGTTATCGGTCATGCCCCGAACGACCTTTTCGGCCAGATCCGCCGAGTAGTATTCCGCATAACCCTCCAGGACAGATTCCAGAATGATGCCTTCCGCGCCTTCGGAAATGACCTCTGTGGCCGATACCACCTTGAACCGTTCTTTTTCAGGAGTGATTTGTACCGCGCACTGTCGTAGCGATTTCGGGCAAAACGGTCGAGTTTCCAGACAATCACCATATCAAACAGTTTCTTACCGCTGTCCTTGATCATGTTTTGAAACTCAGGTCGGTTGTCGGTCTTGGCGGAAAAGGCTCGATCTATGTAGTGTCGCAGAATTGTTATGCCGTTCTTCTCGGCAAAGGCGGTGCACTCGCGAATCTGCCCCTCTATGCTCTCTTCCCGCTGGTTGTCGGAGGAATACCGGGCATAGATGACCGCTTTCATTCCTTGCCTCCCGGTAACTCTTTGATCCTCTCTGCCTCTGTCAGCACACGAAGCTGGTATTCCGCAATTCGGCGCAGGGCTTCAAACCGCTCTGCCTTGCTCAAGCCGCTTTTGATCAACTCAGCATTATGCGTCTCCAGATTGGAAAGCACGGTCAATTCCGCAATCGAAGCGAAGTCGCGAATGTTGTAATTCTTAGCCAGATCGGGATTGGCTTCCCGCCACGCTTTAGCTGTGCAGCCAAACAAGGCCATATTTAGAAGGTCAGCTTCATCCGCATAAGCAAGCCATTCAGTGCTCTTGCTGTAATTGCTCTGTGGAAGCACATAGTTTTTGACCGCATCCGTATGGATCAGATAGTTGCTCTTGGACAGAAAACGCTTGGCGCTCCATTCCAGCTTAAGACGATCATTTTCCTCGTCTTTCAGCCGCTGATACTCTTTCAGCAAGTATAGCTTAAAGACAGGACTGATCGCTGAACCAAACTCAAATGCAATGTCCTTGTGTGCATAGGTACCGCCGTAGCGTCCAGCCTGTACGTACATGCCTATCGCATTTGTCTTCTCGATCCATTCTTTGGCACTGAGCGTAAAGGTATGCAGACCGGCCTCACTTCTAAAGTGGTCGAATTCGACCACTTTAAAATCCGGGTTGTACATGACCTCCCACGTGCCGAGAAACTCAAGTGTCGTGCGGGAACGCAGCCAGTTCTTGATAACATCGGCGGCGCGGTTGGCATCGGTGCGTGCTTTGGCCATATCGGTCAAGCTGATATAATCATTATGATCCAGGCTGATTACAGTGAGCGGGATGCATGATCTCCGTGTAAACAATGCCCTGCTTCCCGACATAATCCGCTCTGGTACGCAGCACCCGCCACGGCGGACTGGCCTCGGCTGCGTTGTGTGATCGTGATTTTGAAATGTGGACATGGCATGTAGTTCACCTCCTTCGCCATGACATAAAAAAGCAGCACCGCAAAAACGGTACTGCGTACAAAGGCATGATGAAAAGAAACGGATGGTCACAGCCGTTCCTTTCTGTCATGCGTGCAGAAGGGTAGCCGTGAAGCGGCGCAGGGGAAGTGCAGCGTCCCCTGGGATGGAGAAAAGCTTTTTCTCCATAAGGGGTTTGCTTTCGCTTCTTCCAACATGTTTTGCAAAAGATCTGAAACCGCTGGCTGACGAAACGCTACGGTCAGCAGCTCCATCACCTGATCGTCTGATAGCTTCTCCGGCTCTTGTATGAAAGCTTCAATCATGCCGCCGCGCGTACACAAGCGATGTGTTCTTTCATTCCGCGTCAGCCGCTTAATCTCGCTTTGAAGCATTTTGTCCTGTTGCTTGTAATAGCGGATATGATCCGTTGCGATCAGAATAGCCCGGCTCATCTCGTCCAACTGCTCCGCTCTCGATTTCATAAAACACCTTCTTTCTGATAATAGGCATAAAAAATGCGGCCAACAATTCTGTTGACCGCTCAGAACAATTGTAATCTACTTTTTTACCAGCGAATTATGATATGTCGGGAAGGACTGAATACTTTTTTTCAAAATCAGCAAACAGCCGGATATAATCTTCGTCCGAATCTCTGAAGGCACGCTGGTTTTCATGGATGTTCATGTTACGTTCGACCGTATCCAAGACGCAGCCGGAAATATTGGAACAGTGATCGGATACCCGTTCCAGATTGGTAAGCAGATCTGACCAAACAAATCCGGCGGCTACTGAACAATCCCCTTTTTGCAGACGGAGGATATGACGAGTCCGCAATTCTTCTTTCAGCGCATCAATGACCTGCTCAAGCGGCTCTGTTTTACGGGCCGCGTCATAATCCGTCTTTGAGAACGCCTGATAGGACATTTCGAGGATCTCGGTCACGGCCGCACAGATGATTCCATATTCCTCTGTGGCCTGTTTGGAGAAAGAGAGCTTCTTCTGCTTCAGTTCCTCCGCCGATTCCAAAACGTTGACTGCGTGATCGGCAATACGTTCATAATCGCCGATCAGCTTCATATACTCGGTAGCCTTTACGCTTTCCTCTTCGCTGAGCCGTCGGGACGTCAGTCTTACAAGGTATGTGCCGAGAATATCTTCATAGTGATCGGTCTCATTCTCTGCTTTCCGAATGCTCTCCGCCGTTTCTTCGTCGTATTTCAGTATGCAGTTCACGCTGGACTTCAGCGCGTTGATCGCGGCAATCGCCATATGGTCAAGAACCTGTTCGCACTGACCAAGCGCAAGCGCAGGGCTTCCGAGCAGGCGCTCGTCAAGCTCATTTGCCTTTTCGGGCGTCTCCGCGTCAGGGATGATCCTGCAAACCATCTTTTCAAACGCCTCACTGAGAGGGAACATCAGGAGCGTACAAAGAATATTAAAAACAGAGTGGAACACCGCGATTCCCATCAGGCTCGCCGATTTTGTCAGGAGCGTTGGGGCAATAGTCGCTTTCACAATGCAGAAAACCGTCAGCCAGACCGCCGCGCCGATGACATTGAAGCTGAGGTGTACAAGAGCGGCGCGTTTCGCATTCTTGCTCGTGCCGACGGAGGAGATCAGCGCCGTAACGCAGGTGCCGATGTTCTGACCCATGATGATCGGAACAGTTGCACCGTAAGTGACAGCTCCGGTCGAGGCAAGCGCCTGCAAAATGCCCACGGACGCAGAACTTGACTGTATGACTGCAGTGAGAATCGCACCGGCGAGAACGCCAAGAATCGGATTCGTGAAAGCAAGGAACATCTGCTGAAATTCAGGCACATTCCGAAGTCCCGAAACAGCGCCGGACATGGTTTCCATGCCAAACATCAGCGTAGTAAAGCCAAGCAGTATCAATCCCGTATCTTTTCGCTTGCTGCTCTTCGACATCATATAGAAAATAATGCCAATCAATGCAAGGATCGGCGTAAATGACGAAGGCTTCAACATGCTGACCAAGAAATTCTTACTATCTATTCCCGCGAGGCTCAAAATCCATGCGGTTACAGTAGTACCGATATTCGCGCCCATGATGACATTGATCGACTGCTTGAGCGTCATGAGCCCTGAGTTTACGAAGCCGACGACCATCACCGTCGTTGCTGATGAACTCTGGATCACAGCTGTCACGCCGAGACCGGTCAGAAGTCCGGCGAACTTATTCGTCGTTAACCGGCTGAGTAGGAGCTTCAAGCCATTCCCCGCGCGTCTTTCCAAGGCCTGTCCCATCAGCGTCATACCGAACAGGAACAGGCATAAGCCGCCGATCAAATCTAATCCGTCAAAAAAATCCATAAAACTGTCTCCGTTCTTGTTTCTGTTACAAGATCAGAGTAGCGGCCAAACATCAAATGCTCTATCAGGCTCCTGTAAAATCCGTGTAAAGCAGAGAGCGAAAAACAGGGGCCGAAGCCCCTGCAAATCTTGTATCATTATATGAGCTGCTGCTCGTTGATGATCAGTTTGAACTGAAGCCCCAGCCTTTCTGCTGCCTTACGACAAAGGATCATGCGTTGCAGGAATATCTCAAAATAGTCCATCACAGATCCATAGCGTGTGTCGATGGTCAGTTTTAATTTGATAATCGTTTGGGCCTTGTTGATTTTCAGCTCTGCTTTCGTGACGGAGTAATTCACGCGGTCATGAATATCGAAAGAAGACTCGTCCTGGTTTCGCACGCGGTTGCGGCGTACATCGCTTTTGTCGGCAAGGATAAGTGCGGCTGCAAGTGGACTGACCGGTATCCCTGTCCCTTCATCGTGGTTTCCGATCGCGGTAACGATTGTTCCTATCTCTTCTGGCAAGAGATCCAGATGATCTAGGATTCGGAACGCAATGATTGCTCCGGATTGGCTGTGTTCCTCTCGGTTGACAAGATTTCCGATATCATGAAGATACCCTGCAATTTTTGCAAGTTCGACCAGCCGTTCATCATAGCCGAGTGTTTGCAAAATGTATCCTGCTTTTTCAGCCACCATGGTGCAATGGGCAAAGCTATGCTCTGTAAATCCAAGAGCAGACAGGGAGAGATCCGCTTGGCTGATATAGGTGTTGACCTCGTGGTTTTTCCTGATTTCCTCGTACGTCATGATTTTCCTTTTTCTGGCGTGTTCGGCAAAGTGATGATGAACTCCGTGCCTTCACCGACGACGCTGTTGACGCTTATTGTTCCGTTGTGAATCATTACGGCGTGCTTTACGATGGAAAGGCCAAGCCCGGTGCCGCCGACTTCTTTGCTGCGGCTTTTATCCACGCGGAAAAAGCGCTCGAAAACTCTCTCCCTGTTTTCTGCCGGAATGCCGATACCAGTATCTTTAACAGACAGCTTCGTTTCGTGTTTGGATGGAAATACGCCAATGGTTACGCTGCCTCCGGCATGATTATACTTGATCGCGTTGTCACAAAGATTGTAAACGATGCTGTACAGTGTTTGGGGGACCCCCCACAGCGGAGCGTTTGTCCCTTCCAGAGCGAGGGTGATATTCAGCGCCGATGCAGCAGTGTCAAGACTGTCAACCGCGTTTTCAGCAATACAGTACAGGTCACAGTTTTCCCATTGCAGTTCTGTGCCGCCGCTGTCAAGTTCTGCCAAATCGATAATGTCTTCGACAAGTTTCGTCATGCGGGAGGCTTCGCCGCGTATCTTTGCTGCGAAGGGTTTGATATCCTCTTCTTTGACCATCCCGTTTTCAAGTAATTCGGCATACCCGGAAATAGCATGAAGCGGTGTTTTCAGTTCATGAGATGCATTTGCGGTGAACTCTTGACGGATCATCGCTGTTTTTTCTATTTGTGCCTGATCCAGTTTCAACTGGTTGCGCTGTGCCGCAATATGCCTAAGCAGCGGTTCGATTTCCTGATAGTTCTCTTTTCCAAAATATTGATCCGGCTTTTCCAGGTCGATCTCATTGATGGGCTTTACGATTAATTTTGCAAGTCGTGATGCAAGAACGAAAGTCAGGACGAGCGCGATCATGATTACTATGCAAATCGGCTGAGCAAATCCGAGAATAAGCGTCCAAACCGCCAACTGCATCATGGAGAGTCTGAGAACGGATCCATCAGGGAGGCGCTTGGCGGCATATAACTGCTTGTCCGAGAGCGTACTGGAATAGCGCGTGGATTCACCATACCCTTCGTTCAGCGCCTGTTTGACTTCTTCACGTTCCAGATGATTCTCCATGGTGGTTGGATTTGCTTCACTGTCAAATAGAACAGTACCATCGGCTCCGATCCATGTAATACGATAGCCTTCCGCATTCAGGTTTTCAAAATAGCTTTCACCTGCTTTTTCAACACCCTGTGATGCAAGCTCTGTTTCATTTTTCAGCTGATGCTTCTGAAGAGATGAGAAATAGCTGTAGGTGATGCCCATGATGAAAACGAGGGAGGCCAGGAATACCGACAAGGCAACGATCCAGATACCTTTGAAAATTTTTCTGCTCATTTCTTTAACCCCATTCTGTATCCGACGCCGCGCACCGTTTCAATCAGATTCCCTGCTTGAGCAAGTTTTGTCCGAAGCGTGCCGATGTGGACATCAACTGTCCTTGTTTCGCCGATAAAGGCATTTCCCCAAATCTCGGATAAAAGAACTTCTCTTGTAAAGACTCGGTCGGGGTTTTCCATGAAGAGCTTTAACAACTCATACTCTTTCAGGGTCAAAGAAACCGGCGCCCCATATACAGTAACCGTGTGTCTGCTTTTGTCCATAGAAATTCCGCCGCAGGCAAGTACCTCTGCCTGCTTCGGCATTGCTCTCCTTAGTACAGCTTTGATCCGGGAAACCATTTCCATCATGCCAAAGGGCTTTGAAAGGTAATCATCAGCGCCGCTGTCCAAACCGATGACCTTGTCGTATTCACTGTTTTTCGCCGTAGCCATGATAACTGGAATGTCCACGGTCACAGGAGAAGAACGCAGCGCTTTTAGAATCGTCAATCCGTCTTCGTCCGGAAGCATAACATCTAATATGATAAGCGCCGGCTCTTGCTCTTTCATTGCAGGCCAGAAATCGCTTGCGCTTTCAAATCCCCTTGCATCAAACCCGGATGCTTTCAGCGT
>CADBWQ010000003.1:0-1050 GCA_902798545.1 Oscillospiraceae bacterium | reverse complement strand
CCATAACCGGGGGAATGTAAAATCATCGTAAAGTGTTCCGTTTGTTTTTTGAGTCCATTATACTCGATGGTCATAATCATTTGAACCGTTTTGTAATGCGAATGTCGTATCATTTACGCTTTTGCCAAATAAGATCGTAACCCAACACATTGGCCAGTTCCACGGCCTCGCCGTAGCGCAGCGAGCCCCGGCGTAGCTTGCCGGACAGATTGGGGACACTTTCGCTCCAACCATATTCTTCGGCCAGCCGCTCCACGACCTCGCTCATGGTCATGCCCTCTCGGACGATGTATGCTTTGATCTCGTTTCGAATATCCGTAATGATCCCTCCTTTTTCTGTTCGCTTATTGGCGAAACCGGTACGCGATCATGTGTACCGACTTCACCGCAAAGCATAATAATCATTCTTGCTGTCATGAAATAGCGCAGCCGCCCACAACCATCTGGTCACATAGGCGGCTGTTCTGTTTCGTTACTCCGCGTGATAACACACGGAACGGTGATAAGCCGCACCAATCCGTTTCCGCCGTTCGCGGAACGGTGCAGCGCTATTTGATGCAGTTTTCGGCATAAAGCCGAAAGCTTGTTCGCGGTTTTCACATCCTTTGAATCTGGCAGATGTTTTGCCGGTCTACCCTCGCTGTTTCCTGACAGGCAACCCTGCTCGGCGCTGTGCCGTCGCCCCTCACGGGACGCGCTCCCTCTTTCGAGATCCTGGCGGTTTATCTCAGCTCGGACGGTCATTCACTTGTTCTGACCGTATCGTACCAAAATAATTGGCCTCCTCCCGTATATCCAGGATGTAGGAAATCGGCATGGAAAAGCGAAAAAATCCGCGCTCATGGAAATGATGTGATATAATACCGAAGAAAGATGTTTTCCGGCGAAGGAGAGAGCGAAAATGTATGTAAAGCTGTCTGTTCCCGAACGGTTGAAGGATTTGCGTACAGAGCGCAAGTTGAAACTGGAGGAGCTTGCTGAACTCACTGGTTTGTCCAAGTCTGCCCTTGGCAGCTATGAGACCGATGATTATAAAGATATCAGCCCGTT
>CADBWQ010000002.1 GCA_902798545.1 Oscillospiraceae bacterium | reverse complement strand
GGAGACCGCAGCGGTTGTTGAAAAGTTCAAGGCACTTGTGGAAGCAAATGGTACTCTGGATGAGTTGGAGGAAATGGGCAAGCGCAAGCTCGCTTATGAGATCAACTACATCTCCGAGGGTACCTATGTGCTGATGAAGTTCACAAGCGGTCCCGACTTCCCCGCCGAGCTCGATCGTATTCTCGGCATCACCGATGGGATTCTTCGCCGTCTGATCACCAGACGTCCGGAATAAGGAGGATCACCATGCTAAACCACATCGTCCTGATGGGACGCCTTGTCAAAGATCCCGAGCTCCGTTATACGCAGTCTCAGGTTCCCGTGGCTTCCTTCACGGTTGCGGTCGACCGCGACTTTGGCGGCCGTGACGGCGGAGAGCGCCAGACGGATTTCATCGACTGTGTCGCATGGCGGCAGACCGGTGAATTCGTCAGCAAGTATTTCCAGAAGGGCCGCATGATTGTTGTCTCCGGACGGCTCCAGTCGCGCAAGTGGCAGGACCGCGAGGGCAACAACCGCACCAGTTGGGAAGTCAGCGCTGACAACGTCTACTTTGGTGACAGCAAGCGCGACTCTGACGCCGGCGGCTACTCCCAGAGCAGCTACGGCGGTCAGTCCGGCAATTTCGGCGGCTTCAGCTCCGCCCCTCAGAACACGCCGGTTCCGCAGGTCGCTCCCAGCCCCTATGAGGAGCTGGAGGATGACGGCGAGCTGCCGTTCTGATCTGAACGCATCATCTGATTATTTAAAGAAGGAGGTTCCACTACCGTGCCTTTTGACAAGAACAACCCGAAGACCCGCCGCCGCAGAAAGGTTTGCCAGTTCTGCGCGGACAAGGCCACTTTCATCGACTATAAGGACACCGCGAAGCTTCGCCGCTTCCTCTCCGAGCGCAGCAAGATTCTCCCCCGCCGTACGACCGGCACCTGCGCCATGCATCAGCGCGAGCTCACCGAGGCCATCAAGCGCGCCCGCCAGGTCGCTCTTCTGCCCTACGTGACCGACTGATCGTCCGTCGATTCGAAGTTAAATGTAAAACCGCTCTGCCGTCGGCAGAGCGGTTTTTCTGTCCTCAGGCGACTTCGACGCCCCAGATCAGGACGTTGAGCCGCTCGTCCACGCTGATGCGATAGGTCGTCTGGGCGGCCGGGGTGTCCGGCTCCCACGAGCGGAGATAGCGGAAGGTCACGGACGTCGTCCCGGGGCGCAGCCCGGACAGGTGGAACCAGTGGGTCCCGCCGACGCCGACAAAGCCGAGCTCGCCGCTGTCCTCAAAGAACTGATCCCGGACCGCGACAAGGGACGCGTCCTCCACCTCACAGACCCACGCGTAGCCCGTCGTCGGGTTGGAGGGCAGATACAGGTCCACCTGGTTTGGCACAAAGGCCGCCTCCTGACGGGCGGGTTCGGCCGGATGCGTCGGCGCACCGGCGCCGATCACCGCAGCGGTGAGCACCACAAGAAGCGCGATAACGGTCAGCAGTCTTTTCATCGTGTGTCTCCTTTCGGCATCGTCAGAAGCTCTTATCCTCCCGGCTCTTCTTCAGCCGCTCCCGCACATGGCGGAAGGCGGCCTCCTCTCCCCGGTCCTTCAGGATCAGGAGCATCTCTTTCAGTTCTTCGGTGGTGTCCGGATGCATCATCACACCCGGCGGCCCGTTCATGAAATATTCCCAGGGACTTGCGTCCGTGTATTTCTCCTTCAGGTATACCCGGCTCGCCGCCACGCGGTCACAGAACATCTCGGCCACATAGCGCATGGGCATGCGGTTGCCGGCGTAGACAACGCCGCCCTCCGGGTCCTTCCGCCAGTCGATCCAGTATTCAAAGTGGTGCCGGTTCCGCCCCTTGTGGTGGAGCCAGGCCAGCGACAGGCCCGTCGCCGCGCGCTCGGCATCGTTCGGGCTGCGGTTGCCCTGATAGTACTTCGCGCCGCGCCAGAACTCCGCCGGGGAATACTTGCTCAGGTCATGCAGCAGCCCCTGCCTGTAGAGTCCGACGCGGAAGCAGTAGCGGCGGACCAGCCGGCGGTGTTCGCGGACCGTCCGCAGATGCGAAAGCGCATGCATCACTGCCCCGCCCCTCGGCGGAGGCCGCGCACCATTGTACAGGACACGGTCGGTTTATTCAATGCCTGTCATCCCCTTCCGATTCTTTCCGATTCTTTCCTCAGCTATTGTACAATACTTTCGCAGCCGTGGCAAGAGGCTTCGCAGAGGGCCGGAGAACGAGACGCTATTTTTAGCTGTGATCAGCACGGATCAGTTTTGGGGAAATAGACAATGTATTGTCCGTTTGGTATATTGTAATTTGCTTCACCCATGTTGCAGGATAGGAGCAGGATTATATAGTCTTAGAATTTATTGATTGATTTCTCCTATCATCTGTTGTATACTGTCATTACCCACAAGAAAGGAGCTTCATTATGACCATTGATACCAATACTGTCGTTTCGATGACCGAAGCGAATCAGAACTTTTCCAAGGTAACCCGCATTGCTGATCAGTATGGCCGTGCTGTTGTTTTCAAAAACAATGCTCCTCGCTATCTGGTCATCCAGTTTGCCATTGCAGATCAAGTCGAAGATGCAGCGAAATCCGAAGTCCTTGCATCCGCAAGCAAGATGATGGATCTCTATGATGACGCTTTTAAGGAGCTTGCCAAATGATTCGCTTAACAAAGGATGAAATACTCATCCTGCATAAGCAACTCATTGATCGTTACGGTGGGACACACGGTCTACGGGACGAGAATCTGCTAGACTCAGCTCTGCAAGCCCCTTTTCAGGGATATGGCGAGTATGAGTTTTATCCCTCTGTTGTTCAAAAAGCGGTCCGACTGTGTTACGGTCTGGTGATGAATCATCCGTTTCACGACGGGAACAAAAGAATCGGTGCCTTGGCACTTCTAATCACCCTGGATCTAAATCACTTGGCCCTCAAAGCCAGCAGCGCAGACCTTTCGGAAATCATCCTGCATCTCGCAGCGGGATCTGTTACCGATAAAGATTTGCTGCGTTGGGTCCAGGATCGTCTGGAATAACACTTTGAGTCTATCTTGCTCCCTACGGGGTGCTTTTCAGAAGAATCGAATGTCAGTTCCTGGTTCAGGCTCCGGGCTTCTTCCCTTCCCAGGCCATCGTATCCGGAGAGCCGTAGTCAGAGGATCAGCAGAAATATCTCAAGCTTCTGAAGCAGTAATCCAGGATTTAACGATAAGTCTGATTGACACCGCCGTGCTGTAACGGCGGTGTTTTTATGACGCCGTTGTAGGTGCGGCGCACCTCCTCGTAGCTTGCGAGATCGCCGATGTCATACCGTCTCCCCGGCATCTCATACGCATGCACGGGCGTCTGCGCGCAGAGCCATGCGATCAGGCTGCCGGGCGCGTCCGTGCCGCAGCCGGACGCAATGCCCGTTTTGATGAGCGGCACATCCTCCGCCCGGAAGATGTAAAACGGCGGCGTACACCAGTGACTCTTCGGCCGGGCGGGCTTTTCCTCCATCTCCAGAACGCGGTCATCGGCATCCACCACGGCGACGCCGGTTTTATGCAGCTTCTCCACCGAGGGCTCATGATAGCGCATCACACAGGTGGTGTTCTTCTCCCTCTGGTAGGCGATGAATCCACGAAGGCTGAAATCCAGCAGGTTGTCCCCCGCGATGATCAGAAGATCCTCCACAAGGCCCAGACGCTCAATGGCAAACTGGATGTCCCACACCGCGCCCAGACGCGTCTCGTTGCTCTCGGTGCCGTCATCCAGGACGGTAACCGGAAGATCGTGCCCGTCGGCCCAGCAACGGAAATGATGCACAAAGCGGTGGTTCGTGATCACCACATATTCATCCACGACACCGGCCCCGTCGATGTCCTCCAGCAGCCAGTCCAGAATGGTCTTGTCCCGTACCTTCAGCAGGGGCTTCGGAAAGTTCTCGGTCAGGGGATAGAGTCTTGTGGCGTATCCCGCCGCCAGAATCAGACATTTCATGCCCGCACCCCGTCCGCGCTCTCGCAGAGATGAAAGCTGTATCTCCCCTTCATCTCCGGGAAGGACGTCAGATACTTCCGCTCAACCGCAACGCGGATCTCATCCGCCCGGCCTGGGTCAATCAGCGCCACGCAGCAGCCCCTGAACCCGGCCCCGGAAAAACGCCCGCCGTAGATGCCGTCCGTCTCGCGCATGATCTCATAGAGGCGGATCTGCTCCGGCGCGCCGGACTCCCAGTTGTGGATGGAGGACCAGCCGCTCTCAAAGCTGAGGCGGCCGTACTCCTCCAGGTCCCCGCGCCGCCAGGCCTCGGCCCCGGCTTCCACACGCCGAAACTCGGTATACCAGTGCTCGCAGCGCTTCCTCCACGGCTCCGGCAGCCTGTCCTTATACGTCTGATACACGTCCCAGGCCACGTCCCGGGCGTTTGCCTGGTCGAACTTTCCGTATTCCATGCCGGAGAAGGCCTGCAGCGCATACACGCCCGCCCGCAGCTCATCCACACGCATGTTGTATTTGGATCCGGCCAGACTGTGCTCCAGCCCGGAGAAGAAAACCGCAATCTGATAAGGCCGCATGGAAGGGGCCGTCGGAATCAGTTCATAGCTGTCGTCCCTGCAGTCCAGGTACAGCAGATGATCCTTCTTCCCCAGCACTTCACAGCTCTGATCCAGCGTGCCGATATTGACGCCGACATAGTTCTTCTCCCCGTCATAGGCGATGTCAATCAGCTCCCGCGGCGTAAGCTCAATCCGGTTCACCCGGCACAGCGCGGCCAGAAACGCCAGAACAACCGCCGCGGAGGAGCTGAGCCCGCCGATCGGCAGGGACCCCTCGATCACACCGCAGAGGCCCACGGAAAGCGTGTGCGCCCTGCTCAGAGCCCATGTGGCCCCGCGCAGATAATCCGCCCAGTCCCCGGTTTTATTGCCGATTTCCCGGATATGCCACTGCGCCCGTTTGGCGAACTGAAGAGAAGACATCTCCACAATACCGTTGTTCTTCACGCTGTATGCGATGTGAATGCCCTTATTGATCGCAAACCCGGTGATCTTCCCCAGATTATGATCCGAGTGGGCCCCGATCGGGCAGACCCGGTAAGGCGCGAACGCCACCCCTTCCGCCTCACGCCCATAGATCTCCTGAAATCTTACTTCACAATTCATCCTTTTCTCCTATTTTTATGTTGTATTCAGGGGCCTCTTTTCGTCAGGAGAAAACCCTGGCATAAAAAGTATTACGACCTGACCAAGACCATTTGGTCTCAATCGCCTTGAAAAGTGTATTTGATTGTATCGATATGATTACCGCCGCCGGAACATGACTTTGGAAATGATCATGCTTGCCCACTGAACAAGCTGTCCGCCGTCGTCGGACACTACGAAGCAGGAAAGGTGTTCACCGGGCTGGCATAGATGACTGGTTTACGTCCATCTGGTGGTAAACTCTGCCGACTGCGGTGTGCGCAAGGGATAAGATGTCGGCAAAATGTCGCTGCCTCCTTGCCAACCGGCGTGCCTGTTCATCCCTGGAACTGCTGCGCCTGTGGGCGGGGTGGCTGGTGTTCTTTCCATTTTTCCTTGCTTAACATATTCTTTTTCGGTTACCGGATTTATCGATACACCTCATCAATACTCCGCAAACCTGAAAGCTATTGTCTCTTAATCACTTCCTAATCAGGAATACTTTTTCTGTAAGCTCATGCGCTTCAACTCCATCGGTATTGCTTTCAATTGCCAATCGCAACCCATCTTTTGAATAATTGGTTATGGCTATGGTATCTGGTGAGAATCAATGCGATCGCCGTATCATAGGCGTTGAAATCATACCTGTTGGTCATATGTGCCCAAACTCCCTTCCTGTTTTTCCGGACCAGAGAATAAATGAAGATTCAGCACATTGCAATGGGGCAACGTCAAAATAAAGTCTGCCCTGTAAAACAATTCTCAACGTCATCCATATACGGTTCTCAGTTGTTCCAGAATCATCTGTTTCGTTTTATTGCGAATTCCAATCTGCTTCAGGTCCACATCTTCAGATGCCATTCTTGAAACCAGTCCCTGAAGCTGTCAATTCCTCTGACCATCGATATCCCTCCAGACTTGTTGAAGCATTTCTTCTACTGCTTCTTCTACTCTTTCATCACGGTCATCACCTAGCGCCAATGCAAGAGAAAGCCTATCTACACAATGATCAGTAACCAGCTTCTTTGGATCATATCGCCAGAGCTGAACCTCATATTGGTCATCCGAATTCTGAAGCCTCATGGACGACTTCTTTTCCCATGCCGAGATGCTATCCGCTGCAACGCACTTTACTGCCGGAGGATTCATCATCGTGTATTCGGAGAGTGCTGTATATCCACTCATTAGCAAATCTTCACCTACATCAGCTTTGGGCACAAAGATTGTCCTTTTCACAGGATTTCCCATGCTGTCTTTTGCAGCATAAAAAAGTTCCTCTGGTGTTTTCTCGGAATAGATAACCTTTTGGACTCCTCTCTTTTCTGTCCGTACCAGCCCCATCTCTTCCAGCTGTCTTGACGCCCGCGAAATTGAAGTTGATGTGAAATTCAGTTTCTGAGAAGCTTCGCTCGTCATCATTTCACCACAACCGTGATAAATGTAATGCAGGAGAAGAAGTTGCGCCGAAGGCAACATGATATCTGCTTCTTTCCTCTCGCTGTCACTGCGCTCCTGCAAATACACTGCCATAAAAGGAAGATAAATCTGCTTTCCTTCCACAATAAATGGAATGTGATCACGCAGCAGATATTCTTTTTGCCGGTACGTGAGATGATCAAGTACAAGAATAGCTGGCGCTCCTTGCACATCCTCTATTCTTTCAACATGCTTCTTTACAGCATTCACCGATTCGAGTTCATCCTTAGGGTAGACGAAAAGAGCGTCCTTGCCGTCAAGTACCACTTTTTGTATCCTGTATCGGGCAATAATGAAATTCGGCATAGACGCCAAAGCCTGATCCTGGTACATAACCTTAATTCCAAGTACACGATTCAGGTATTCCATGACAGCACCTTCCTTTTTCAACTTTGTTTTGTATTCTAACTCTTTTTCAGTTTCAAGTCAATGGACAAGTTGTGAATGCCTTGTTATTTTTTGAACAACATGAATTCTTACGAGGCGATACCACAAACAAAAAAGAGCCCGCCGGATCACTTTCACAAAGAGCGACATATCTGAATCGCTCAGAAACGGCATTCTCTGCATCGGATTCTCCTTTCTCCCTGCCGCAGGGCATGAAAAAAGCGCAGGATAGCAATTTCCTACGCTTTCATATGTTTCGGCTAATATACGATTCTATCTTATTTTGGTCTCTTCTCAAATCATCCAGATTGGGAGAATGAAAGTGTTTCTGTCAATGGCAGAGATTTCTTCCCGTAAGCACAGAATCGCTCCGGCTCCCCTCGGAACGGAACCTTTATCCAGCACCTTAAAAGCAGATGCCAGCTCAGTTCCTGGATTCGTGCTCTTCCTGATCTCCAGCGGATGAAGCTCGCCGTCTGCTTCAATCACCATATCAATCTCATTGGTGTCTTTGTCCCTGTAATAGTGCAACGGACATTCCTTGGCGCTGTTCAGCCAGGTCTTCCGAATCTCAGCGACCGTGTAATTCTCCAGGATAGCTCCATTGATCGCCCCATTCATCAGAATTTCCGGGCTTGAATATTTCGTCAGGTACGCCGCGAGTCCAGTATCAAAGAAGTACATCTTTGGTGTCTTGACTGTTCTTTTCAGAAGGTTATTCGAATAAGGACGGAGGTAGAAAACGACTTCCAATTTTTCCAAAACCTGCAGCCACCTCTTTGCAGTGTCATCTGAAACGCCCACATCCTGTGCCATATCATGCGTATTCAGCATCTGGCCCACACGGCAAGCCGCTGCTCTGATAAAGTCCGCAAACAGCAGCTTGTCCACCCCTGGAATCATATCTGAAACATCTCGATTGATATACGTCTGAATGTAGGAACTGTAGAACACATCCCTGTCCGTAAACCTACCACTCCTGTGACCGGGCATCCCGCCATTCCATATTCGTTCAAACATTTCCATAGAATTACAACTGGAAAGATGTTCTTTGCGCCGATTCAGATTTTCCAGCTTAAGTGATAAAGGCTCTGTTGTCCCATCTCCATACAACTCAGATTGGGACAGGGCTGACATATGGACAATTGCAGTTCTTCCAGCAAGTGACTCCTGTGCCAGTTCCATCAGCTGAAATGCCTGGGAACCCGTCAGCCAATAAGAACCCGGTGCCGCACCGTTGTCCACGTTGATCTTAATGTAAGAAAACAACTGAGGAGCATACTGAACTTCATCTATAAGCACGGGCGCTGGATGCATCTCAAGAAACAGTGCTGGGTCAGACTGTGCAAGTCGTCTATTCTCTACATCATCCAGAGTTACTTTCTGACGCCCAGAACCTTCCATCAGGTGCTCCAGCATTGTGGTCTTTCCCACCTGGCGCGGACCAATCAAGAGCAGGCAGCTATAGTCCCTGCTGATATCTATAATCTTTTGTTCAAGGGTACGATGAATATATGCCATAGGATCGCCTCCGTCCAAAAAACGATTGCATCTTATTTTAGCCGAAATTGTTCACTATTGCAAGTTCTTATTTCTGAATAATCCTTGTCTGAAATATGAATGGACGTAGGTGCAAGGCTTCTGTAATGGCTTGTCAAATGCTTTTATTCAAATCTATATAGGAGCGAAGAATCAGTTTAAAAACAATTTCATATAATTCTTCGTAGTCCTTCTCTTTGTCAGCTCGTTCCAGTGCTTTAATATACTCGCGTTTATCCTCAACTTTGATATATATTGGTACCATTCCCGCACGGACAAGCTGGACATTCATAAAAGCTCTGGAGGTTCGTCCATTTCCTTCCGGGAAAGGATGAACAACTGTTATCCAATGGTGAATACGTGCTACATGCTTTATGTACTCACTCATCGGCATCTCAGTCCGACGATTGTAGAAATCCCTTATTTCTGCATCGATCTTTGAAAGTTCCGTGAAAATATCATTATAATCAACGGTCTCAAATTTTGCTCCGATTACCAACGTATTGTTCTGCCTGGTACTTCCACCATAGTCGGGATAAGGGTAGTGTGAAAACAGCTTCTTATTCAGCGGAAACATATCATATACGCTAAGCGAATCTTTCACGGGTACCGCAAATATATCCTGATACATATCGTGATGCCCCGCAATAGACATATATACTTCATTTTCCTCTGTGCAATACTCACTGTTCTGCATGTTCAGCCTGAGGTCAGTAACAATCTCCGCAGCCTGTTCGATTGTTACATCAAGACCTTCCATTCTGCTGTCATTGTAGATGTAATTTGTCTGGAATAAATTCCTTGCAAAGTCTGACGGCTCAAAAGAAAGCTGTTCTCGATAACAGTCAATCAGCCCCACATACAGCTTCGCGTATGAAAAATGACGTTTCTTTCGCTCTTTCTCGGGCTGATATTTTGCTGCTCGTTTCCTTAACGCCGTCGATTCTGTGTTCCCGTCAATTGCATGTACCCGATAGGCGATTCGAAACAGACATGCCTCAAAGCTTACTCCGAAATAGTCAGCTATTTCCAGTACGTCATCATATGTAATATACCGTCGGCCATTTTTCTGTCTTCTCCGCACCTGGTTACGTAGCTCATTTATGGGCATTAGCAACGCAGCGGCAAACCGTTCAGCATAAGATTCGATAGCATTCTTCTTACCCGAGATTGGGCAGGATATTTCCTTATCGGCATCGCGGAAATGATGACAGAGTTCATGTGCAGCAGTAAACCTTTGGCGTGTAATCGGACGATTAGCGTTGATACCGACGATTGGAATATCATCGTCTCCAGATGCCGGGATATAAACACCTTCCAGCTTTTTGAAGTCCATCAGCGAGAAAAGAACGCCCTCATCCTTCAGCATCTGAAAAGGATTTATCGGGTATTCTATCCTCTGATTTCCAAAGTATTTGGAGAGATATATCGCCGCCAACTGCTCAGGATCATCGATACACTTTGCCTCTGCTTGAAACTGCATTACTTACTCCTCTGCGCCTTCATCTGTTCTTTGAACCGAATCAGGTTCATAATTTCAGCCTTGTCCGTATCATCAAGATTATCAAAGCTCCTTGCGAACACATTTGCTGGCTGGCTCAGTTCAGTGTCGTAAATCAATGTGTCAGCAGACACGCCAAAGAGCGTGCAAAGCTTCGATACCTCTTCTGCAAGAATCTTCCGATTCCCATTTTCCATCTGCGTAACTGTAGAGCGATTCACTCCCAGATACTTCGCAACATAATCCTGGGAAAGATGTAGTTGCATTCTTAGCTCCTTCATTTTTTCATTGATTTTCATGGCTTCCTCCTTTGCCAGCTCTGATATTATACGCCATTGAGTCAGAAATTGCAACATCTTTTTGTTAGGAATCCTAACCATTATTTATCATGCGCTTTTAGCGTTCCACACTTTTTGTCTTTTCCGGTTTCTGTCGGCCCTGGTTAAGCTTTGCGGCTTCTTCCTTCTTCTCCTGAAGTCGAGCAAGGACAGAGGTTTTCTTGGGGGACTTATCCTCCTGCTTCTCCTCTTTCTGAGACAGGCCGTTCAGCGGAAGCACACAAATCTTTCCGTTTATCTTGGCAAACAGTTCCGGCTGCTGATAACCCTCCGGCAGGCGCTCATCCTTCCATCATTTTCCACATGGCCTTTTCCAGCTCCCCGTCACAAATTCCGGCACTCTGATACAGCCTCACCAGCGCCATGAATGCGGCTTTCTTCTTTGCGGCCGTCTTTCCGGGAGCCGCTCCCCAGCCCTCAATGCCGTCAACGGTACAGCCACAGTACCACAATCAAAGGCGGAAGAATCGCTGACATTTCATAAGAACATCTTGAATTTGTCACAAATACTGTGTAGAATAGGATTGGAAACAGAGGTGTATACTATGTCCACGCCTTCAATTGATCAGTTCAAGGTGGTCAACCGGCAGTTCAGCGATGCAGAACTGGCAGAGTTGGACAAAGCCAAAAAGATGCCCATCACCTATGACGAAGACTGCCCGGAAACAACCCCGGAAATGGCAATGCGTTTCCGCCGCGTCAACCCTGTGCGGGAAGCCATGTCATAACGAGATATTTAAAAAACAGACTGATCACAAACCGAAGCCTTATCGACCGCCGTTGCAGTACGGCGGTTTTTATTTATCCCGCAGCGCAGATCACCGCGGATCTATGAATCGAACGTTTTCCACATGGCCTTTTCCAGCTCCTCGTCACAAATTCCGGCATCATCCAGTCTCTTCCAGAAGCCGTTCTTCATCAAAAACCTCAGTGCCTGTTCAGCCACATATTCCCGTGCGCTGCTTCGTGTCGGCGCAGACTCAGCATCAATCCGCCGGGATGTCCGGATGGGCAGATAGCAAGAAAAATCACCAGCCAAACAGATAGTCGTCCAGATCCTGCAGCGCTGAGCGAATCTCCTCATCCTCTGTCTGGTCAATGAGTTTCTCAAGGTATAGTGCATCGATATCCGTCACGTCGGCAGCAGGATCATAAGACAATTCAACCAACCTGGCCAGTTTTCTCTTTCTGTGTCTGGCACAGTACTGCTACAGTATGATCCTTGAATACTCGTTCATGTACGCTCCCCCACTTACAAAGTGCCTTTCATTCCGTCAGCAACAGCCGTCACCATCTCATCGTTCATATCCGGAAACTGCTCATGAACAAAACGGGCGATTGTGGCGACAGAGCTGTTCTTCCGAACAGACTGCGCAATACTATTTATTGTTCATTTTAACAAATCTACAGCGATAGCCCGTCGTGTCACTCGCGTCAAGCCAGTGGCATTCTCGTTTGTGAAAAAACAGCTTACTGATACCATTGTTATAAAGAGTCGTAATTTCCAGTTTCCCTGTATTTCCGCGCTCCAGACCTGTTATCATTCTGCTGCACTCATCAGTACAGCAAATCGCCTGCATCTTTTCATTCCATTCACCGGACATTGACCATTCATGGTATTCCCAAGCTGATGAAGCCCACTGTATTCTTATAAAGTATTTCCCATCATGCCTGTAAATCTCCATGTGGCAGCGTTGGCTTACTATATCTTCCCATGAGCCACATAATGGGTCTTCAGGATCGAAGATATAATTCTCAAGTTGTCTCTCTTCTTCTTTCCGGAACTCGTCTTCTGTCAGTTTTCGAATAGCAAATATCCTGTTGTATTCATGTCTCGATGCCTGTTTCTTATTCTCTTCATTATCATCATTATTAGTTTTTGGATCGGTTGTATTCCCCGTGGAAGATGGTAAAACTCTGTTAACTACAGCTGCTATTGCATCTTTCGCATCTGGATTATTAACCGTGCAGACTTTTTCGATTAACTCCCCAATATGAAGCTTGATCAGCCGAATTTTTCTTAATTCCTCTGCCTGATACATGGTTTCCGCTGGATCAAGCGCTTTGAGTTCTTCAGCAAGCTTTTCTTCCTTCTCTTTCCAATACTTAATATAATCCAGCTGTTCCTGTACCTTATATATTCCTCTCGCATTGTCTTCAACTATATACATAACGCGCTGGTTCCAACCCTCATCTTTCATAAGCTGCATGACCTCATACATGCATGGTACAGATTTCAGGTACCAGTCAGAGATTACCAGCACTGCGAAGTCAGCCTTACGAATCGAATTCATAAAAGCAGTAAGATTGTCCCAGTAGCCTAAGCTATTCTTGTCTCTGCGAACATCTGCGATTTCAGATAGTCTGCTTTCTAATTCGTCAACAATATCGCTTTTATGATTATATGAGAGGAAAACGGTTGGTCTTGAAGAATCTTCTTTTTTCAGAGCCTGCCCAATTACCGCCTGCTTTTTTCTGAATTCTGTATACTGTCTGGCGATATCCCCAGGCATTACCTCTATAAGCCCATCCAGTTCTTCATAGCTCATCGTGCGTAAAAAGAGATCCTTATTGTTGATTGCGAGCCAAACATATTTGCGAAGATCTTCCTCCAAAAAGTCCGTATCTTCAAAGCAATTGGGAATATATTCGTCAGGCGACTCTAGAATCTCAATGGCAGTCTTGTATGCTTCATCCGGCTCCTGGTCGAATCCACATATATCAACATATTCCTCTCGGATTCTTTCTTTTAATCTATCCGGCAATTTAAAGCGGAAGTCATCACCGTAATGCTTATATTCATCTATGCGTATTTCCATCAAATTGTACAGCACATATTTCTGTAATGGCGGAAGACTGTTATAGATAACGTCGCTCTGAATCGTATCTCGCAATTCATACAAGGTATCGATGCATTTCTCCGGTTCTTTGGCAAATTTTCTTGTAGGGAAAAGATACTCCGGATTGTATTCATCTTTTAAACTCTCATATAAGTCAATCTGCATCTCGACCAGACTGAAAAGATTATCATTTGCAAAGCGAAGCATATCTTCTTCAACAGGAGCCAATGGCATACTATCTAGAAAACCCATCCAAATCATTAAGCTCACGCCCTTCATATTCATATTCATTACAGCCCTACAGCTATTATACGCGGAATCTCATAGGGGCGCAACTAAACCAATGATTTTCCGGCATTGAAATAGTTTCTGCTTTTAGATCTTCCATACCTACGGTTCCGCTATCCCACATCATCTTATTGATAACAATCGACTCAGATCTGCAATCGGCAGAAGGTCTGAATAAAGCGGTAGATATTCTATACGCATTTATAAAGTCCACATCGAAAGCGTTGGGGATAGGAATAGAAAATGACCGGATGTCGAATTACCATCGTCTGATTGAAATGGCAAAAAGAATTGTTATAGAGAATTGTTCAGGGGATGTGTCTCTGAAAAATATAGCGAGAGAACTGGGTCTGTCGAGTTTTTACTTCAGTAAACTATTTAAAAAAGAAGAAGGAATGAACTATAAAGATTTCGTGATTTCGGTCAGAATGGAAAAAGCAAAAGAGTTAATACAGGAAGGAAAACTCAATGTAAATGAAGTGGCTATCGCCGTCGGGTATAACAATAATACATATTTTGGGAAAGCATTTAAAAACTATTTCGGAATAACGGCCAAAGACATGCGGTTACACAGAAAAGATTGATGTTTGGCTCCCTAGGCGTACGGATCCGCTATTTTCGCTGCAACTCCCACACTTCTCCAGATTTGAGAACCGCTTGAGAAATTACCCTAGAACAAATGATTGTAGCCAAATAAGATCTATGTGCCATAAGTTTACATAATTACATAATATTTTACATAATATTTTTATGTAAACTTATGGCCGGGATTTTCATCTCTCTGAATGTCATGGAATGTCATGTCGCTGAATGTCAAGGATAGTTTTTCATGGTAGTTCTTTCCAGGTTTGAAGTCCTTCTGCATTGCTTTAATGCTCTGCAAAGCCTGACCAGTGTTTTCTCATCTTCCCCGCTGTAAATATCCGCAGCGACTCCATAACAATGTAGTTCTGGATATTCCGGAGCACGTTATCAAACTCGTTGGCATCCACATCGTCCGGAACCGGGATACCACATCCGAATCATTCCTCCCCTGACTTCGAACATCTTTATTCTGTGAGACTATAATCCGGGCGAGTATAAATGAGCTCCCAGGGATCAAGGTATTGATCTGTTATATAGCCCAAGGCAAATCTTGCCAGATTCTCTTTCTTCCGGTTTTCTATTGGTATCTGATAAACAATCTGAAACCGAAGCTGCGTAGATAATAGATAAACTGTCATTTCCTCCACAAATGTGAACAAACCAGAGAGAATAGTACCCAAAAAATCCAAATACATCATACCCTCAATCTGAGGAGGATACATTTCTAGTCGATCAGCTTCCTTATTAAAACCAAACTGGTACTGTGGCAGTTGCCAGCCACCATGCACCATTTCATTTCGTGTTTTATTCAGCCTTCTTTCCCATGTCTTTCGATTTTCATCCACGTAATCAGCCAGTAGACTATCCATGGCACGAAGGTTTTCCAGTCCTTTCTGGTAATCTTTTTCTTTTTGTGCCATGAAGCCAAGATGCAAACCATCAAATAATGTAGAGAACTCATTTATATAGCCTTTAAATGCAATATCTGCTTCAGATAAGATTGAGTTCGTCAACCTTCGTACATCAGAATCAATAGTTTTATCCACAGAGATAGTATTATTCTGTACTGAGATCAAATGACTGGAGATAAGCTCTTCTACATATTCATTATGAGTATTCACCAGGCTTCGAAAGGAAAGATATGCGGATTTTGCCGGTTCAAAAAAGCGATCATATATCCTATCAAATTCCAGCCTTGCTTCTTCAGAAGGCAACAACAGATCTCTTAGCTGCAATATAAAGAGCAGTAATCTGGCAAAAAACGGCGACCCTGTCCCATAATTCTCAGTCTTAATTAGAAAAAATGGATCATTCTTCTCCATGGACACCTCTATCTGCATTCTGCGACATGCAACGGCTGTATCGCTGTTTTTAAAAGCTGCCGGTCGGTCCGCGAAGGCTTTCTCTCCGACACATTCCTATCCCAGCATATACACGCAATAGTTGATCGCGGAATTCATTACCAGTCTGGCCTCTTTCTCTTTGATGTTAATTCTGCCGCTTCCAGCACCGTGAGCATCGCTGTTCAGATTTCGCATGTTGGCAATGCTATTGACGATTTTTTCAAGTCCGCTAAGCAAATCAATGACCCGCTTATCATAAGTGCTGCTCTGTGTCATTCCTCGTAGGCTTTTTACTTGACCATAGAGTTTGATCAAATCGCCTTTTGACGTAACAGTTTCCCCATGCTGCTCCAGATAGTAGATAAGCGTCTCTTCCATAAGCGTCCTTGATTTTGTTATTACGCTAGGGCGGTTGCAACCGTCCGGATGGACGGCAAGGAAGCGTCCCGCTCACCCCGATCATCATAGGGCTCCTGGAAAAGCTCGATTGCTTGAGATAGTAGTTGCTCCATAGAGAGAGCCGGATTTGTATTTTTCTTCTTTGGTCGGGCCATATATCATTCTCCTCCCTCAGAGTAAACAGGCCGTTCTAATCGGACCTTTGGAAAAGAAAGCCGGATTACCGCGTTTTCCCGGCGTTTTTCAGGGCATTCGTCATGCGTATATTTAAGCGAAGTGGGATCCATAGGTGCTCGACATAAAGCAAAAACCTAAAAAGGAAGTTCCTCATCATCCATCTGATCAAATGAATACGTACCTCTTCCTGTGGTTTCTTCCTCTCCCTCCGCATTCTCATCTAAGTCATCGTTCTGCGTCTCACTCAATCGATTCAAACGATCAGTTATATCTTTAAACAATTCCACGAAAAACTGCAAAACTGGGACATCTATATTTTGTTCGTTTACGCTCTCTACAGTGTAGATATCTCCCCGTTCGTACCCCAAAAGATTATATATGTCGTCAGCTTTTACCGCTCTACTGGCCTGTCCAATGGTAATTCGATTGTAATCATTTATTACAATATCAATATCCTTAGATGGCTGCATTGTCAAGACGATTTTCTTTTCCATAGACTTTTAACCTCTTTTCGATCGAATCTTTTCCGCCATCCATGTTCTTTGCAATAAGATCCAGAATATTAATATCTTCATCTTCATATTCAAGACAACCGGAAACAACATTTATTTTATCACCGTTTTTCCGAACAAATAAGACTTGGTCTACATCCTGATTGACAACTAAAAGTGGGTTGTGTGTAACCATAATGATCTGCTTCTTTGTCCTGATTGAATTGAAGTATCTAAGAAGCTTTTGGCTTATGTTATTATTAGAAATATGGTCTTCCGGTTGATCAATCAAAAATATGCATCTCTCTGTTTCATGCTCTGTCATATATTTAAAATACGCCAGTGACAGTTCTCCAAGAGTATTTCCCAAAGTTTCATTGCGCTGGGAAGTATCCACTATATAATCTGTAGTCTTGCACATCTCGTCCAAGAAAGAATCTAAATTGTGCTCGAATTGCCTGTCTATTTGTTCGATTGATGTACAGCGATATATTGCGTTTTTTAACGCATCATATGTCTCAATAGTCTGTAGTGCCTCAAACGTTTTATAGTCTGAAGTAAACATTTTCCCGAGAAAATCGTCTATTACATCTCTATCATTATATTTTGCTTCAGAATTGAAACTGAATCCATGGCGTGGGTTTATACTACATCCATGAATTACTCTTGGGCTATCCGGGAAATGAGTATCCTCAGAATTCTTTCTTGCGGCATTAACAATCTTACTAATGAATGCTTTTCTTTTTTCCAAATAATCCCGTTGATCCAACTGTTGTGATGTTGCCGCTTCTTTGACTTTTTGATCATACTCTATCTGGGCTGAAACAATATGATTCTTAACCAACCTCTCAACCACTTTTGCATCAGAAGCTTCATGAACTGCCCCATAGATTTTGCCTAACAATTCAATAATCTGATTCAGCTCATTTTGGAAGTTAACGTAATAATTATCGGATCGCATGCGGAAAAATGTTTCCAACAAATTGTGAAGATCCTTGTCATATTGCTCATGCACATTATCGATTTCTGCGTAGTCACTGTCTACAAGCAAATTGATATAATATGAGGCCGAATGGATTAATTCATTATATTCTAATGACTCCACTTCAAGCTGTTTATACGCCTCCCTTGTTTTTATCTTTTTCTTTATGCAATCAAGTATTCCTTTTGAAAATGAAGTGTACGCGGCCCGAAACTCTGAATGATCCACCGGCAAGAAATTGTCAGGGGGAAATAGGCTTCCTTTTCCAAATTTGTCTACAATTTGGCCTTGCTCTATGTAAAGTCTCTTGGAACCATCGGTCTCCGAATAGGTTATAGAATTCTTATCTCGAATTTTCTTAACGAAAGACTCTGATGTTTTCCCCTGGAGTATCTTCAACAACGAAGATTTTCCAGAGCCGTTTTCTCCGATGATAGCTATCAGCCCATTAGTCAACGGAATTGTTTTATCACCGAGCTGAATGTATTGTACGTATTCTCTATTCCTGTTTTCTTGCTGATTAATTCTCGTTTCTGGAGAAGTCACCGCCATCAATAACCCTTTGAAGGTAGGAAGAATATTTGCTCTGGGATGAACAAACTCCGGATTACCCCGTCTAGCATCATGATTCGGATAGGCCGCCCATTCATGGCAATCGCTCCCCGTAATCAGTCCTACCTGTACTGGAACCTTCTTAAGATTGTCCCTCAGAATGCCCTCGACATTAGGCCTCTGGAATTCAAGTGCGTTAATGTAGCCTGCCATCAGTAGCTTTTGCGGCTCCATTGTAGTTTCACTAAGTGAATTATGGTGACCATTGTGTCTATCTAGGCTATTCCTTTGGCAGGCAATTAATATTACATCAAGTCCAATTTCTCGGAGCAAATCCTCATAATCTCTTTTTGAATAGTAAGCATCTTTGTCTTCCAGCTTGTGCTGCTCGATGGCATCATAAATCTTTTGATAGTTTTCCTTATTGTTCTGAGCATCAAAGACAGTAATGATGTGACACTTCGACATCTCTGGGTCAATTTGAACATCAAATTCTACGCCAGCTAAAAGCCCATGTACTTGGGGATATTGCCCTGAAGCAATCAATTCATCAAGTTTTTCATATAGTTCCGGCCAAAACCTATTATGATCTGTGATAGAAAACAGTGCAACGTCATACTCATTAAGCTTTTGAAGCAAAACGTTAACATTCTCAATCGTGGAGGCATCTACAATTCCTCTGCCCTCTTTGTACTTACTCGCATAGGAATGAATATGCAAATCGAGCTTTATCATGGTTTTACTTCCTCTCATTGCTACTTTCTTTAGCTGTAAAACAGATGTTGTAAATGTCTTTTGTTTTTACAGAACCCTTTTCCAGCCGACAGCACCCTACGGCCACCTACAGGAGAAGCTCTAAAACTTAAATGTGTCCTTGATACCGAGCCACTTCTGATCCTTGTCACTCAGGTTCAGTGGTACACAATCAACGGTATAGCCTTCAGCACTCGCCGTTCCCTTATACTCTCCCACCAGCTTCGGCCACTGAATACCGATCGCCGGATCATTCCAGGCCATCCCGCCTTCATCATTAGAATGATAGAAGTCATCGCAGAGATAACAGAACTCTGCCACATCACTCAGCACCAGGAATCCATGAGCAAATCCACGAGGGATGAGGAACTGATGCTTGTTCTCTTCTGTGAGGATTTCGCCGTGATACTTCCCATAGGTTGGGCTGTCAGCTCTCAGATCCACAGCGACGTCGAACACAGAACCTTTAATCACACGGACCAGTTTCGTCTGCGGAAATTGTTTCTGGAAATGAAGGCCACGGAGAACACCTTTCGTGCTCATACTCTGATTGTGCTGAACAAAGGTGATATAGATCCCCTGCTCCTCCATGTCCTTCTGATTGTATGTTTCAACAAAATATCCACGTCTGTCGCCATGCACTGTGGGGATAATGAGATGCAGTCCTTCAATTCCATTAAGATTCTTCTGTACAGTTATCTGGCCCATGTCACAGCTCCGCCTCCTTCAAATATCTTGCAACAGCATCCTGCCATGTGGGTAATGGAGTAAAACCCGCAGTTTTAAGTTTGGACTTATCAAGTCTGGAATTAAACGGCCGGGCTGCTTTAGAAAGTCCGTATTCAGCCGTGGTCACAGGAATGACTGTGGTGGACAAGCCATATTGCTTATAGAATTCGCAGCAGAAATCATACCAGCTGATGTAACCGCCCTCGTTGGTCGCGTGGTAATAACCATACTTATCCGTTTCAATCATATCAACCAGGAGCCGGGCAAGATCCAGGGTATATGTCGGTGTACCGATCTGGTCATTCACCACGCGGACTGTATCATGCGTTTTTCCGACATTAATCATCGTCTTTATGAAGTTCTTGCCGTTCAATCCAAACACCCATGCAATGCGGACAATGAAGAATTTCTCAAGCGTAGAACTAACCGCCAGCTCACCATCTAGTTTGCTCTGCCCATAGACATTCAGCGGTGCATAGTTCTTGTCATCCGGTTGCCATGGTCTCGTCCCCTGACCATCAAATACATAGTCCGTAGATAGATAGAGCATCTTCGCATCAACAGCTTTCGCCACATCAGCTATATTCTGTGTACCAACGGCATTAATAGCATGAACCTTCTCCTGGTTTTCCTCATCTTCTGCAGCGTCTACCGCTGTCCACGCCGCGCAATGAATAATGGCATCTGGTTTGATGTCTTCAATTGTGTGTATAACTGCATCTCGATTCGTTATATCAAACTGAACATAGGGGACAGTGGTCACAGCTGATCCATCAGACACACCACTATAGTTTTCTTGAATATCAGAACCGACGCTCTCGTGGTTCCGTCGCTCCAGCTCATTGACAACATCATGCCCGAGCTGTCCTCCAACTCCTGTTACGAATATCTTCATATCAGCACTCGATCGACTACCGCTTCCGATAGCCGTATGTCCTCTTGCCACCAACTCTTTGACGACATCATGCCCGAGTTGGCCGGTTACTCCAGTTACAAATACTTTCAAAAGCTCTCAGCCTTGGGTCGGCTCCTTATTTCTCTGTGTATATCCACACAGCGGGGTTTTAACGATCTCCATACATCTTAGCGTAGTAGTTCTGATACTCGCCTGAGATGATCTCTTCCCACCAGTCACGGTGTTCGAGATACCACTTAATAGTCTTCTTAATGCCATCTTCGAACTTTGTCTCCGGCAACCACCCCAGTTCCTCATGGATCTTAGTTGGATCGATTGCGTAGCGCATATCATGTCCCTTCCGGTCTGTTACATGCGTAATCAGGCTTTCCGGTTTATTCAGTTCCTTGCAGATCAGCTTCACGATGTCGATGTTCCGCATCTCGTTGTGACCACCAACGTTATAAACTTCACCGACGCGGCCCTTGTGGATGATCAAATCGATGGCCCGGCAATGATCCTCGACGTACAGCCAGTCGCGTACATTGAGACCTTCACCATAGACAGGCAATGGTTTATCATTCAGACAGTTGGCAATCATCAGCGGAATGAGTTTTTCCGGGAAATGATATGGACCATAGTTGTTGCTGCATCGGCTGATTGTAATCGGTAAGCCAAAAGTACGATTGTAGGCCTGAACAAGGAGATCCGCTCCCGCCTTACTGCTTGAATAAGGACTTGATGTGTGAATTGGTGTTGTTTCCGTAAAGAAAAGGTCTGGCCGGTCGAGCGGAAGATCACCATAAACCTCATCTGTAGACACCTGATGATACCGTTCAATTCCATACTTCCGGCAGGCATCCATGAGTACGCTCGTACCAATGATGTTTGTCTGGAGGAAGATGCTGGGGTCTTCGATAGAACGGTCCACATGACTTTCTGCTGCGAAGTTGACGACAATATCTGGCCTCTCCTCTTCGAAAAGCTGATAGACGCCCTCGCGGTCACAGATGTCCAGTTTGACAAAACGGAAATTCGGTTTGTCCATGATGTCCTTCAGCGTGGACAAGTTTCCAGCATAGGTCAGTTTATCCAGACACACAATTCTGTAGTCCGGATGAGCTGAAAGCATATGGAAGATGAAGTTCGAGCCTATGAATCCAGCTCCTCCGGTTACGATGATGGTCATTGTCTATCACCTTACCTTCCTTATATAGATATTTGTCCGTTTGAAATACCCCAAGGTTTTTACGACGGATGCTTTTTTATAGTGTAAATGAGTCTCGCAAAATCATTTCTCTTTTGTATTATGTACAATATGTATGCAATAAGATAAATAATTGTCCCATTTATGCCTCCTACAAACCAACTCGAAGCGATGAAAACCAACGTGAGAGAAAGCTCAAATACAATATCCTTCCGGACTCTGGAGGTATCACTACGCATAAGAATTAGTTCTGAACACACGCATCTGAAAGCTAATAATAACACAATTGAAGACACTGCAATATCAAGGCTTCTAATTACATAGCAGCTTATTCCTGTAACAAAAAGACTTAAAACCAAGGTAAGAACATTAATCACCATTAATTCATGTTCTTTGCGTAAGACTTTCATGTAAGTCTCAATCAACATGCTCATCTTGCTTTCATAAATACACATTGGAAACAACAATGCCATATATTTCAGGCTTTCAGCATATTGTGGTAACCAAGTACCTACAATAATCCTGATAGGATAATAAAAAACGAGCATTCCCAATAATGGAATCATTATTGCACTTCGCATTATATCGTATACCTGATCAAGTTTACCCGCATCAATACGTCTCAGCGTTGGAAAAAGAACAAGTGCAACCGCTCTTACAAAAACCATTAAAAGATTGGAAATTGACAATGTCAGAGATACTTTTGCAAATGTCGTGATATCCCAAGCGCTATTAATTCCTAGTCTCACGACCCCAATAATAAGACTACTTGCAATGGTTGCAAAAAGGAGCTTTATTCCTACCTTGATATTTTCTTTCGATTCATTTAAAGCAAGATGATACTCGCATTTATCTGCGCATACTATTTTTTTGCACTTAAATGCTCCGTAGGCAGTAGAAACTATTCTTCCACAGATATCAGCAATAACATACACATAAAACCGTCTATAACCAAACTGTATAAGCAGAATCACTAAGCAAATATATAATATCCTGCCCACAACATTTAAAATAGAATATTCCTTAATTCTCCCAGTGCATTGTAGAATATCCATAAAGAACACTCGTACATTTATAAGTACAATACTTGCAGCAGTAATACCAAATACAAATTTATTATTAATATCTGTGTTAATAATACATGCACATGCGCAAAGAATCGCAGAAAGAAATGCTTCAAAAATAAAAAATAGAATTAATTCACCTTTAAACAGGCTCTTATCCAAATCTTCATAATACACTCCCCCATATCTTAGAAAAAGCCCATCCATCCACCCGAAATGAAAAAAGCCAACATAAGAAGCGTAAAATAGATAGAGCTGAAAAAAGCCATAATCCTCAACACTTATAGCCTTAGGGACTATAAATGTAACTAGCATAGAAATAAATAGTGCAACGAGATTAGCAATTATAGTATAAGAAAAGTTTCTAACTAGTCCTGACAGCTTTACATTCAACTACTCATCACCCCCGCATCACGCCTATAATTAAATATTGTTAACCAACAATTTTGTTCAATATCCAGTTATTATGAAAAAAAGTGGAAACAATCGTTTCATGGTATTGCGCATTAATATGCCGAAAAAACATATATGTCGCAAAACCAACAATAATGAGGCCGACTTGAAGTACTCTCTTGTCCACAATTAATTTACCATAGTTGTTTTGATGTGTAGGTTGAGCCTGTAAAGTTGAACCCTGAATGGCAGAAAGCCAAAACATATATGATATCACAAGCACCGTCCGATATAACCGATCAAAAAATGATCCAACAACATAAAAGGGAAAATAAATAATAGAAATAACACTAATCCAATAGCAGAATTGTATTATCGGTACTGCATAGTCATTCTCGCCGTCTGCGGAATCAGAAATAATGTAGCGTTTTAATAGATAAGAAATTCCGAAAATAATAAAATGAACTAGCCACGAATAAAGAAATCCCCATTGTGTCAAAATCGTGCCGTATTGTGAAATACGTGTTTCTAGTGTGCCTAAAACAGAAGATACATAAGTAAGAGCTGCAGATAAAGTTGACCTATTGAGAGAAAACACGATGCACATTCCAAGAATAACAATTGTGAATCGTCTGATATTTTTACTCTTCTGGATTATAGGGATAAGCAAAAATACCATATAAAACAAGGACGCTAATTGAAATCCTGCAGCTAAAACAGTTAATATGATATATTTAATAATATGTGGTCTATCTCGGTTAACCAATAACGGTATAGCATTAAGCATGATTGCCATCGCCATAAAATTGCGTGTCTGGACTGAATCAAACATCATCGGGAAAATGAAGTATAATATTATGAACGGAATTACATTCCTCATATGCTTAGCAGCAGCATAAAAAATCAAGACAATTGATACGCAATAGATTTCTAACCTAAACTCTTCAAAACTTAACCCTATCATTTTAGATAACTCGATTATCCATGTGTATAACACTTCTACACTGTTTCGCCCGTGGATATACGTATACTTGTATACGTATATATCCGGATTTGCAGTATTCCCACCCATCATTATAGCAATAACTATTATCAGCATGAGCGAGATAGCTCTATATTTTGTATGATACTTATCGCATATTCTAATAAATACCAAAAGCAAAAATATGTCCAAAACAATTATAAATACACTCAATGGAGAACCTCCCCATAAAAAGCCTTGTTTCAAGTATGAAAGATATATAATTCATATATTTGCCGGATTTTTATGGTAACAAATACTATCTCAGCCCGAAAAACTGATTACATTTACGACATGCCAAGCTTTTTTACTTAGCGTTTGCTCATCAAAATAATCCAAACAACACTGCTAGTTTAAAATACAGGGTATAAAAGAGAAATGGAGTGCTAGCTCTTGGATTCAATAATAAATAAAGACGATACCTCATCTTTTTTTTATAATCACTCAATGCTGTAACCATCTTTTTATCTTTATCATTCATATATGTCCCATAGCCAACTCTTAATTCCTTTGCCCCTCTACTTCTATAACATGGTGCGTCCGTAATATTCTTTATTCGCCTTGTCCAAGTTCGTTTATAATTTTTCGTTCCACCCAACACATTATTCCCATGCTGCCTGTACTTAACATAACTATCCTCATCAGCAAATATTTGTCCACCCGTTACTAAACACACCTTATATACCCAGGAATCATGCATAGAAACATATCCTGGATGGTACTCTCTCAGACGCTCAACCAAGTATCGATTAAATACCATCGTAAGTCCGCCAACGTTATTAATTATTAATGCGGCTGGGATATTTAGTTTTTGGAATAGTCTTCTAGATCTTTGCTTTATAGTCCTTAAGTCCGAATCTACAAGTTCAGTTCTCGAAAAATATAAAGCGCTTTTAGACTTATCAAAACTGCTAAGTCTATTAAGGGCAACAAGCAGTTTTTTAGGCTCCCACCAATCATCTTGGTCGGAAAAAGCATAGTACTCACATTCTGGAGCCCTATCAATAAGATCCATGAAGCTCATTGCACACCCTTTTGATTCCCCTGTATACCAGTTCAAAAATCCATTATCCTGGTATTTTTGTAAGATTTGTGTCGTATGGTCTGTTGACCCATCATCCCTTACTAACAACTGAACATTAACACCTTCTTGATTAATAATGGATTGTATTTGTTCATCCAAATACTTTTCGCCATTATATGTTGACATCAAAACGCATATTTTTTCCATATTTCATGTCTCCTATTGAGCACAGTTTATTTTCTTCTTGACCTCAGATAAATTCTCGGTGCATGAAGTAGATCAAGCTTCTCCTTATAGACGTCGAACACTTCATATATCCCGTCATTCGTCAACTGATGGACGCGTTCCGGATTGTTCTCTGCACGAAGCGTCCCGGCTTCTATCCTTCTGACCTCATGTTCAACAAATTCGCCATTCTGGTTCAAATCATCTACCTGATAGATGATGAGCGCTTCGCCATACTTCTTTGAACAGTCCTGCGCGGGACGCATGAGTTTTCCGTCTTCAACAAACAGCCTTCCGCCCGGGCGAGCTACGTTCTTGTCGTACCGTTTCTTTGAGATCAGATCTACTATCTGCTCCTTCATATCCAGAGCAAAAACGTGAACCTCATAACCGCCAACCATCGTGTAGGTAATCAGGTAATACTGATCGCCCTCCTGATATACTGTCGAATCAACATATTTGCTGCCGCTGATCAGGCTTTTAACCTTGTTCCATTTTTCCGGGAAATGATCTGCAATGTACAGATCCACCGTGCTATTAGCAGATGACTCCGGAATCATATAGAACCGCCCATCATACTCGAACACATCAGGGTAACTCATGTGGTAGCTGTTTTCAATGAGAATCCCTTTGTTAACGGGAATCCCATTTTCAAAGTGAAAATATCCGATACAGCCCTTTTCTTTTTCGTTTACATACTGTTCAACGAATATATAATGCTCACCATCCGCTTCATACACAAACGGATCAGCACACCACTGATTGCTCGGAGCTTTCGCTAAAACGAATTCTCCATCTTTGCCGAGAACTTTGTAAGCTACAAACCATTCTCCTCCGGTGATCGCTTTCTTCAGCTTATCCGCTATACTCATCTCTTACTCCTCTGGATCAGCTCCCACAGGGCATCCACGGTGCCTTCCGTCGCGTGACCATATGCAGTCACATACTTGCCACGGAATTCCCTGACTTTCTTCAGAGCTTCCTGTTTATCGAGATTTTTAATAATGCCAAGCAGCTCATCCTCTGATACCGATCCACCAATCAGTTCCTCCCTGACATCGAGATACATTCCGCGTTTTTCCTTGTAGGTCTCAAAGTCGTAGGTGTAAACGATAATCGGCCTGTCAAGGATGGCGTAATCAAATACAATGCTGGAATAATCTGAAATCAGCATATCCGATGCAAGCATCAGATGATTTAGCGTAGGGTAATCTGAAAAATCCCTCACAAACTCACCATCAATACCTACATTAAGCAGCTTCGCCACTTCATAATGGCAGCGCATCAAAACGACATAATCGTCTCCGAGTACCTTTTTCCACTTCTCAAAGTCGATCGGTGGTCTCAAAACGCAGTTTCGGGCAGAGTCACGTTCATACTCACGGAACGTAGGGGCATACAAAATTACTTTTTTGTCAAGAGGAAGCCCCAGCTTTTCCTTGTACTTGTTCTGGGTTTCCCTGTCATTACTTATGAGAATGTCATTGCGTGGATACCCACAAACCAGCATTCTCTCGTAAGGGATGTTGAAAACACGGGAAAAGACATCAGCTTCAAACTTACTCTGTGCATTCTGCCTGTCATACTTACAAACCGGCATCTGTGAGGGATCGATTTTATACTCATCCGAACCCATGTACTTGATGGGCGTACCGTGCCAGGTGTTGATATAGATGGTTCCCTTTTTCTCAAAAGAGAGACCGCGCTCTATGCCGGAATTTGTGATCCACACACGAGCTTTCATGGCGGTGATGAAGTATTTCAAGTTATCCGTTTTTATGACCGTTGCACCGGGAACATCAAACTTCTCTGGCTCGTGGAAAGCCCAGACGACCTTATAATCCTTGAATCGCTCGTCCTGTTTCAGATACTCATAGATTGCCTTTGGGCTGTCGTCATACTTCTTCCCACCAAAGCTGTTGATCAGAATCAGCTTTTCATCCTGGGAGATGAACAATCCTACGAACTTCAGCAGTCCGCTGCCGACCATGTTGTAAACTTTCTTGATGCTTGAAGAAGTCTTTACGATCTTCATCAGTTCGTCTTTTATACCCATATCCGGCCACCTATTTCAGCACTTCAGAATAAATATCCAGTAACTCTTTGCGAACGATATCAGCAGAGTATCCTTTGGCCTTCTCTCTGTTGTGTTTGCCCATGTTCTCCCGCGCTTTGGGATTATCTCTGATTTTCACAAACGCCTCGGCAAATGCCGCGACATCCGTGGGCTTGCAGATATAACCTCCGTCTTTATCAATTAGATCCCTGATGCCTCTCGTATCCGACCCAACGCACGGAAGCCCTAGATCCATTGCCTCAAGAATGGCGCGGGGCATACCCTCACGGAAAGACATCATGGTGAACACATTTGCGCACGCCATGATCTCAGGCATATCAGTTCGGTAGCCCATCAGATGGAACCGATCGGATACGCCAAGCTCTTCAGCAAGTTTCCTCAGGTTCTCCTCTTCCGGACCCACACCACATGCAACGTAGTGTGCGCCGTCAACAGTCTTTAGAGCCCGCACAATTACTTCGGTGTTTTTATTCTTGTTAAGTTCACCGGCGGAGACGATTACGAAGGCATCCTCTGGTACACCAATGCTTCTACGCTTCTCAGCTCTGTCGATATCGACCGTAACGCCGACTTTCACCCCAGCACCGTGAACGAGGTAAGGCTCCCGACCACTTCTCAGCTTCAGCTTCTGTGCAGCCTGATAGTCTTCTTCGGTGATTGTGATTAGCACATCAGTATAATGAGCAAGGATATCTTCCTCCCACTTGTAAACGGTGCGGTTAATCAGCGGAGCCCCTTTGAAAAACAAAAAGCCGTGAGCTTCATACACCACCGGTGAAACGTGCTTTTTCTTAGCTGCAAGACGAGCCAAAGCTCCACCTATGGGTGTACTGCAAACCACGGCCTCTATCTTGTGTTTTTCAATAATATCCAATAACTGTTTATAGGCTTTCCGGTTTCCCGGATTCAGAGGATTTGTGTTTACACTAATCTGTTCGATTTGGCAAGGAATTACACTCTTATCGGCAACAAACTGTGAGAAATCAGCTGCCCAGACAACAGAATGCCCAAGTTCTGACAAAGGACCAATGACATTCTGAAAGCCAAGCGCGTAAGTTTTCACCTTATTTGTCACCATTAAAACATTCATAGGATTCCATCCTCATTTCCCAAACTCAGCCTTCACGCATGCTTCGGTAGCACCGATTCCGTATTGAATAAACTCATCGCGGAATCGCCTCGTATTTGCACACTCGACAACGTAGTCTATACCCTTAATCCGTGTCAGCAGTTCGTCCTCTGTCTTGCAGCTCTTGTTCGGATACCTATCATCTATGTCGAAATAGGTTCCACGCTCAGCTAGATAACTATCGTAATCGTAAGCATAAATGAACATCGGTTTGCAAAGGACAGCGTAATCAAACGCTATAGCGCTGTAGTCAGTGATAAGCATGTCCGACGCAATCATCAGATCATTTACTGCCGGGTAATCGGAAGCGTCTCTGACAAATTCATCGTATTGAACACCGAGAACCTTTGTGGTCTGATGATGAGCCCGGAAGAGCACTACAAACTCATCGCCCAGCTGTTTCTTCCACACATCGAAATGTATCGGCGGCTTGATCTCGTAGCTCTTGCCGCCGTCAGTGCTCTCGCGCCATGTAGGAGCATAGAGGATGACCTTCTTGTCCTTCGGCAATCCCAGCTTTTCCCGCAGATCCTTCTTACGATCCTCTGTCGCCAGCCACAGTTCTTCGTTCCTTGGCATACCGCAGCGGAGATAGGTCCTCTCATCCGCGTTAAATGCGCTCTTCCATACCTTTTCGTCATGGTCACCGGAGACGACCAGGTGATCAACCGTATCGAAGTTATAGTCCTTACGACCAGGGCAGTCATTTCCGATATGCTTGAGAGCAATACCATGCCATGTGTTCAGATAGACCTGAGAACGCTTTTTAAACTTTAGGCCACGCTCAATATTCGTGTTTGTGATCCAGTATTTGGCTTTCAGCGCAGTCTTGAAGTATGCAAAAGAGTCGATCTTTACTGTTTCAAGCTCAGGATATTTCTCTGGATGCTCGAAAGCCCACACACAACGATATCCTTTGTACTCAGAGTGGCTCTGCATGTAGTCATAAATCGCTTTGGGGCTGTCATTGAATCCCATACCCATAAAGGAAACAAAAATCACAAGCTTATCATCTGTCGGAAGAAATGTGCCCAAAACCTTGAACACAAAGCTCATAATGACGCGGTACATTTTCTGAATAAATGCGTTGTGTTTGAGTATGTAAATCAGCCTCTGGCGCATCGATTAGCCTTCCTCATCAATCTTGATATCTTTAGTCTTGAGCATGACAGTCTTCCGGATCTGCGTGCTGCTCGTGCTCTGCGTATAAGGGAAGTAAACAATCTCTACGCCCTTATCGGCAAAGTACTCCTCATACCGCTGAAACCTTGGTGTTCCCTTATAATCTGAACCAACAAACAGCTTGTCGTAATGCCACAGGTCCCATGCATCTGAATCCTCTGTGCAGGAATCCACAACCTTGTCAACATACTTACATGCGCCGACAATAGCTTTCCGCTCCTCGAACGGAATGAAGGTTTCTTTACCTTTCCAGGCACCGGAACCATGGACACCGACAATTAAGTAGTCGCACTGCTGTTTAGCGCGTCGGAGCAGATTAAGATGGCCAACATGGAACAAATCAAATGTGCCCGACAAATAACCAATCTTCACACGTTTGTTGTTATCCAGGCGGCCAGATTCTTTTTTGTACTCATAACTATGAAGGCCATACTCATGAGGATCTGCTGCGTACCGCTCCAGAACCGCTTTAAATGTTTCTTCATACTGCGGAATGAAGCGAGTATCACGGCTGAATAAGTGTTCTAGGATTTGCTCTGCCAGCGGGCCGGTTATGCTCAAATCATTCTTCCCGCCGTAGAACTTCGAACCTTTAAAACTTGCCGGACTAACATCGAGAATCCGGTTCTTTGAGCCATATGCCTCAAGCTCGATATTCACGGACTCTACAAAACGGACCACGCCTGCCTTAGCAGCCGCATACACAGCCGCGCTCGGTGTGGACATCCATCCAGAAATGCTTCCCATTACACCGGCGTAGAAGCAGTTATCGTTAAGGATGCGATCATAGAAAATACGGAAGATTTTGATCGTAGAAACCGTATCCACTGTCAGCATCTTTTCGATTTCTGCTGTGTGATGGAACTGGAAGTCAGCCACACGACCGATACCAGCCGTCACCATAAGCAGCTCTACATTCTGATCTGCCGCTAACGAATAAAACAGCTCCTCATCAAAATCTAGAAGATCACAGTAATTATGGTGATAATACTTGCCATCAAGTACATTGTGATCCGGTTCTGTTCTGCTGCATATCTCCAAGAAATACCCTCGTTCGCAGAGCCTCTTGCTGATAGCCAGTCCGATACCGTTGCTTCCACCGACTACTACCGCTTTTTTCTGTTCTCCCATTGGTCCACATCCTTAAACAATCATTACGTTTAGTTACATTTGTAGGGGGACAAATTTCCCCTCAAACAACACGAAATGCTCTGGAGAACAAAACAGCCCTCCGGAGCGATATCGTCCTGTCTATTGTCAGTCTTCCCACTGCCGCCTTACTTCTTCTGCGCTCTCTTCACGCAGTTTTTCATCGTCATAATCGATCCCGGTGGCCTGGGTAATGGTTTCCTTCCTGTATGTTGCTACGCCTGTGACGCCGCCTTCGCCTTCAAAGCCCTCAGTGCTGTCTTTGGAGAATAAGATCCCGAAGGTGGCGAAGATCAGATTGATATCGGTCAAGGGGCTCATGTCATTGATATACAGCAGATCAAACTCCAGCTTCTCATAAGGGTCCGTATTATACTTGCCATAGACCTGGGCATAGCCGGTGAGACCGGCTTTCACCTGCAGGCGGAGTTTGAAATCCGGAAGAAATTCATAATACTGCCGGGCGATCTCCGGGCGTTCCGGACGGGGGCCGACAACGCTCATGTCCCCCTTAAATATATTCCAAAGTTGCGGAAGTTCATCAAATCGACACTTGCGTACAATCTTTCCGATTGGCGTGATGCGGTCGTCATTGTCGCCGGTGGAGAGACGGGCGACGCCGTCTTTCTCGGCATCGACCCGCATGGAGCGGAACTTATAAATCTGGAACTCTCTGCCGTCCTTGGTAAGGCGCACCTGCTTATAGATTGCGGGGCCGCCGTCATAGAAATGGATCGCGGCGGCGGTGATGAGCATGATCGGAGAGAGAAGAATCAGCGCCACGCCCGAGGACGCGATGTCAAAGACGCGCTTGAGGATGGCGTATTCCGGGTTGAGCTGGGACCGGGTAACAAAAAGGACCGGGGCGTCAAAGGACTGGATATGCCGCGCCTCCTGCATGATAACATCACCGATGTGCGGGAGGAAGAAACCGGCGATCCCCTCTTCCTTGCAGTACTTGGCGATGCCGTTGCGGCAGCGGGAATGGACCCCCGCCACGAAGACTGCCTCGTAGCCCTCCAGGCGGTCCCGGATGGCCTTGAAGCTGTAGCCGTCGTACTGGAATTCTTCCACGACCTTATAAAGCCGCTCGGTCGGCTTGCCCTGGATGCTGCCGAAGCGCTTCTTGTCCAGTTCATTGCGATAGATGAGAATGGTCTTCTTCGGGGGGTAGAGCTTAAAATAGTACCCATTGGCGAAATAAGACCAGACGGCATCCAGAATCAGCTGCAGGATCAGGAGGATGAAGAAGACCAGCGGGTCGTCCCAGTGCTTCCAGGCGAGGCACACAATAAACCACATGATACCGGAACTGAAGAGCTGGGCCAGGAACTGGGCGAAGACCAGACTCCGGATTCGCGAATACCCCAGGAGATAGGAGTTATACGTCCGGTTGAAGAAGGCCACGCAGACGGCATATCCGGCGAGAACATAATAGTTATAGCGGAAGCCATACTTGTTCATGCCGGAGAGCCGGCCGTAATGGAAATACAGCCAGGCGACATAGAACATGGCAAGCGTCAGCCCGAGATGCACCAGTTTGAGGCACATCAGACTGAGCTGTTTCCGGTTCTCTTCTTTTCCCTTCAGGTGATTCAAAAGAAATCTACTTCCTTCATACGGGCCGTGTCTCCCCCCAGGGGCATTGCCAGGCACAGCGCAACATTTTTATTATAATAGTATATCTTCCCGGCGTCAATCGAAAATCGCCAATCTGACGCTGAAAAGTTCAAAAATTCTATCTGTTTTATTTTACAGGAAAAACGGCAAGAAAGCAACCTGTTAAGGAAAATTAACAGGTTGCTTTCAGGGTTATTTTTGGAAAGGATTACTTCTTCTCCTGGTCGAAGGTCTTCTTCGCCTCTTCCAGGCCGGCCTTCAGGCTCTTGAAGGCGACGGAAGCGAAGCCCTTAAGATCGTCGGTCTTGTCGGCGGCGACGGCGGAGAACTTCTCAGCGGCGTCCTTCAGGGCGGCGCGGGCAGCCTCGATCTTCTCGTTCAGCTCGGCCTTGGCGGCCTCTTCGGCGCTGGCCTCGGTCTTCTCCTCTTCCTGCTTCTCCAGGTCCTTAATGGCGGCCTGGGCGGCGGCGAGGCGGGCGATGGGCACGCGGAACGGGCTGCAGGAGACATAGTCCAGACCGACCTGGTGGAAGAACTCGACGGAGCTGGGGTCACCACCGTGCTCGCCGCAGACACCGAGGTGCAGGTCCGGGCGGGTGGAGCGGCCGAGCTCGACGGCCATCTTCACGAGGCGGCCGACACCGATCTGGTCCACGCGGGCGAAGGGATCGCTCTCATAGATCTTGTGGTCATAGTAGGCGCCGAGGAACTTGCCGGCGTCGTCACGGCTGAAGCCGAAGGTCATCTGGGTCAGGTCGTTGGTGCCGAAGGAGAAGAACTGGGCTTCCTTGGCGATCTCGTCCGCGGTCAGGGCGGCACGCGGAATCTCGATCATGGTGCCGACCATGTACTTCAGATCGGCGCCGGAGGCGGCGATCAGCTCATCGGCGGCCTTGACGACGACGTCCTTGACGAACTTGAGCTCCTTGACCTCGCCCACCAGGGGGATCATGATCTCGGGGACCAGGTTCCAGTCGGGATGACGGGCGGAGACGGCCAGGGCGGCCTTGATGACGGCACGGGTCTGCATCTCGGCGATCTCGGGATAGGTGACGGCCAGACGGCAGCCGCGGTGACCCATCATGGGGTTGAACTCGTGCAGGTTGGAGATGACATTCTTGATCTGGTCAACGGTCTTGTTGGTCACGGCGGCCAGAGTGGCGATGTCCTCGTCCTCGGTGGGGACGAACTCATGCAGCGGTGGATCCAGGAAGCGGATGGTGACAGGATAGCCTTGCATGGCCTCGTAGATGCCCTCGAAGTCCTCCTGCTGCATCGGCTCGAGCTTGGCAAGAGCGGCTTCGCGCTCTTCCTTGGTATCGGCGCAGATCATCTCGCGGAAGGCGCCGATGCGGTCGGAGTTGAAGAACATATGCTCGGTACGGGTGAGGCCGATGCCCTGGGCACCCAGCTCACGGGCCTTGGCGGCGTCGTAGGGGGTGTCGGCATTGGTGCGGACCTGGAGACGGCGGTACTGATCGGCCCAGCCCATGATGCGGCCGAATTCGCCGGCGATGGTGGCATCCACGGTGGGGATGACGCCGTCATAGATGCAGCCGGTGGAGCCGTCGATGGAGATCCAGTCACCCTCGTGATAGGTCTTGCCGGCGAGCTCGAACTTTTTGTTCTCCTCGTCCATCTTGATCTCGCCGCAGCCGGAGACGCAGCACTTGCCCATGCCGCGGGCCACAACGGCCGCGTGGCTGGTCATGCCGCCGCGGACGGTCAGGATGCCCTGGGCGGCCTTCATGCCCTCGATATCCTCGGGGCTGGTCTCAAGGCGGACCAGGACGACCTTCTGCTTGCGGGCCTGCCAGGCCTTGGCATCCTCGGCAGAGAAGACGATCTGGCCACAGGCGGCGCCGGGGGACGCACCGAGACCGCGGCCGATGGGCGTGGCGGCCTTGAGCTTGTCGGCGTCAAACTGGGGGTGCAGCAGGGTGTCCAGGGTGCGCGGCTCGATCATGGCGACGGCGCGCTTTTCATCGATCATGCCCTCGTCCACGAGGTCGCAGGCGATCTTCAGGGCGGCCTGGGCGGTACGCTTGCCGCTGCGGCACTGGAGCATGTAGAGCTTGCCGTTCTCGACGGTGAACTCCATGTCCTGCATGTCGCGGTAGTGCTCCTCGAGGATGCCGCAGACCTTCACGAACTGGTCAAAGGCCTCGGGGAACTTCTCGGCCATCTCGGAGATGGGCATCGGGGTGCGGACGCCGGCGACGACATCCTCGCCCTGGGCGTTGGTGAGGAACTCACCAAAGAGCTTCTTCTCGCCGGTGGCGGGGTTGCGGGTGAAGGCAACGCCGGTACCGGAATTGTCGTTGAGGTTACCGAAGACCATCGGCATGACGTTGACGGCGGTGCCCCAGGAATAGGGGATGTCGTTGTCACGGCGATAGACATTGGCGCGGGGGTTGTCCCAGGAGCGGAACACGGCACGGATGGCTTCGTAGAGCTGCTTCTTCGGGTCGGAGGGGAAATCCTCGCCAATCTGCTTCTTATACTCGGCCTTGAACTGTTCGGCCAGCTCCTTGAGGTCGGCGGCGGTCAGCTCGACGTCATAGGTCACGCCCTTGGCTTCCTTCATGGCGTCGATGAGCTGTTCAAAGTACTTCTTGCCGACTTCCATGACGACGTCGGAGAACATCTGGATAAAGCGGCGGTAGGAGTCATAAACAAAGCGCTCGAACTTGGGATCCGGGTTGCCCTTGATCATGGCGGCGACGACGTCGTCGTTCAGACCGAGGTTCAGGATCGTGTCCATCATGCCGGGCATGGAGGCACGCGCGCCGGAACGGACGGAGACCAGAAGAGGATTCTCAAGATCGCCGAACTTCTTGCCGTTGATCTGTTCCATGGTCTCGACGTTCTTCATGATCTCGGCCATGATCTCGTCATTGATCTTACGGCCGTCGGCATAGTACTGGGTGCAGGCCTCGGTGGTGATGGTGAAGCCCTGGGGCACGGGGAGACCGATGTTGCTCATCTCGGCAAGGTTGGCACCCTTTCCGCCGAGCAGCTCGCGCATGTTCGCATTGCCTTCCGAAAACAGATAGACATACTTTTTGCTCATTGTCATAATCCTTTCCACTTTTTTCTTAAAAAATCAATCTAGATATTCATACTTTCAGGCCAAGGCATAATGTACCACAAAAGGGGGCTGAAAATCAATACATTTTAATCACAAATTACAATCCGTAAAATTTGTTATTTCGTTGCTGATTCTTGCAAAATCACCAAGATTCAGCTTTTCACCGCGAATATTTGTGTCCAAATCGCAAAGTTTGAGAATTCTTTCACAGTCAGGTTTCGTCAGTTCCGGCATCGCGGCGCTCAGGGCGTTGGAGAGCGTCTTGCGGCGCTGGTTGAAGGCGGCGCGGATCACGCGGAACAAAAGCCCCTCGTCCCGGACGTCGGCGGGGGGCGCCGTGCGCCGGGTCAGGCGGATCACCGCGGAGGTGACCTTCGGCTGGGGCAGGAAGCAGTGCGGCGGTACGGTGAAGAGGAGCTCCGGCGCATAATGCCACTGGACAAAGAGGCCGAAGGCGCCGTAGTCCTTGGTCCCCGGGCCGGCGCAGATGCGCTCGGCCACCTCGCGCTGGATCATGACGCAGATGCGCGAAAAGCAGTCCGCCTCGATGAGCTTCGTAATCACAGGCGTGGTGATGTTGTACGGCAAATTCGCGCAGACGAGCTTCTCCGGAAGGTCGAGCTTCTCCTCCGCCAGGGCGCGCAGGTCCAGCTTCATCACATCGGCGAAGAGGATTTCGGTATTATCGGCATCGGCAAGCGTCTCGGCCAGGAGGGGGCGCAGCGAGCGGTCGAGCTCGACAGAGAGGACCTTCCCCGCCCGGGCGGAGAGCTCCGCCGTGAGGCAGCCGATGCCGGGGCCGATCTCCAGCACGGCCGAATCGGGGCCGGCCAGGACGCTGTCGGCGATGCGCGCGGGGACGGAGGCGTCGATGAGGAAGTTCTGGCCCATGGCCTTGGAAAAGCGAAAGCCGTGCCTGTCCAGCAGCAGGCGGATGGCCGCGGGGTCGGTGAGGGCGCCGGTCATCGGGTCTTGTACCAGCGGAGCCAGTTGCCCACGACGGCCACAAAGACCAGGAAGGCCAGCACGATCTTCATGCTGATGTTCAGGTCCGGGGTGCGCGCGGCCAGCACCAGCGCCAGCACGCCGATGATGCTCCAGAAAATGGCCATCACGAGGGTGAAGATCTTTGTGCGTTTCATGTTCGTCTCTCCTTCAGCAGTTTTTCATAGGCCTGGCGCCGGGCATCATGGCCGGGTTCGGCCGGAATCTCGACATTCCCGCGGTAGCGGAAGCCGTTCTCGCGCAGGAGGCGCAGCATGGGCCGGTTCTTCCGGTGGGTGTCGGCGCGCAGGCAGCGCACTCCGAGGCGGCGGGCCTCACCCTCGGCAAAGCGGATGACAAGACCGGCAAGGCCGCTGCCGCGCCAGGCATCGGCGACGGCGAGGGCGCGCAGGGCGGCATAGGCCGGCACCTCGCTCCACTTTCCGTCGCGGATGGCGTCATAGCCGGGGACGGGCTCGGTGTCGAGGACGAAGAAGGCGGCGATGTCATCGCCGTGCAGGACGGCGAAGCACTTCCCTTCCGCGACGGCGTCGCGGAGAAAGGCATCCGAGAGTTCCTCCCCCTGCCACTGGTCCACGTGATAGCGCGCGAGGGTCCGTTTCCCCGCGTCCCGGATGGCGAGCAGGGCGGCAAGGTCCCCCTCCGCCGCCGGGCGGCAGGTGACGGGCGCGGTGAGGCGCGCGGTGCGGTCGGATTTCTCCAGCTCGCGCAGGAGTTCACGGTCCCCGTCGGATTTCGGCAGGAAGGCCGCGAAGAGGTCCGGGCGCTTGCTCCGGGTGCGGGCAAACTGCATCAGGCGGCGCCAGCGGGAAACCTTCTCATGGTCGCCCTGGAGGAGCACCGGCGGCACTTCCCTGCCCTCCCAGACCTCCGGGCGGGTGTACTGGGGGTATTCCAGAAGGCCGTCCCAGTGGCTCTCGCCGATGTAGCACTGGGGATCGGAGAGGACGCCCGGCACCAGCCGGCAGACGGCGTCCGTCACGGCCATGGCGGCAATCTCGCCGCCGGTGAGGACAAAGTCGCCGAGGGAGATCTCCTCGTCGACGCAGGCCTCGATAAAGCGCTCATCCACGCCCTCATAGTGGCCGCAGACCAGGACCAGATGGTCATAGTCGCGCTGCAGCCGACGGGCGGTGTCCTGGGTAAAGGGGGCGCCCTGGGGCGAGAGATACACCACGCGGCGCCGGCGCGGCCCCGCGTCCGACACCACCGCGTCGAGGCAGGACTTGAGCGGCTGGGCCATCATGACGCAGCCGAAGCCCCCGCCGTAGGGGTAGTCGTCCACCTGGCACTGGCGGTTGTCGGTATAGTCCCGGATCTGGGTGCAGCGGATGTCAAGAATCCCCTTCTTCACCGCGCGGCCGAGGATGCTCTCATGCAAAACGGCGCCGACGGTTTCGGGGAAGAGCGTCAGGATATCGACACGAAGCTCCGCCATGGCTCACATGCCCTCCAGCAGGCGCACCGTGACGACGCCCCGGTCCGCGTCGGCCGCGACGATGAAGGCCGGGACCGCGGGGATGAGGGTTTCCTTTCCCTTATCGTCGGTGACGACATAGACGTTGTTCGCCGGTTTTTCCAGGATCTCGGTCAGGCGGCCGACCTCGGTGCCGTCCTCGCGGATGACAAGGGCGTCGAGGAGATCCTGGAGAAAATAGGCGCCGGCGGGGAGATGCGCATCCTCGCGCGCGATGAAGGCCGTCTTCCCCTTCAGGGTCATGGCGGCGTTCACGTCGTCCACCCCCTCAAGGGAGACGATGGCGAAGCGGTTCTGGGTTTTTGCGGCGCGCAGGCGCAGTTCCCGGCCGTCGACGAAGATGCGCGGAATGCGCGCGAGATCCGCCGGAGAATCGAGCCAGACCTCGATCTTCACCTCGCCGCGCACACCGTGGGTATTGGTGATGCGCCCGGCTTCGATATAAGGCTGTTTCATGTGTGTTCCGCCTCCCTCAGCGGCCGCCCTCGACAAAGCGCGAGAAGGTCAGCCGCGTGTCCGCAAACTGCAGCTCCTGGCTGAGGTCCAGGTCCGCCGCGCCGTACTCCGTGAGGAGCCGCTCCATTCCCCGGTCCGCCACGTCCCGCAGGAAGAGCGTGAGATCCGCGTCGACCTGGACGATGCGGTCCTCGGGGTCGATCCAGATGCTGACCGGAAGGCCCCGGAGGGCGTCCCCGGTTTCGGCGGGCGGGGCTTCGGCGGCCTCGGCGGCCTCACTGTCCGCCGGGGCGGTGTCATCCGGGATAATCTCGGCGGCATTGGCGTCCGCGTCCGCATCACCGGGTGCGTCCTCCGGCACGGCGGGGGCGTCCGGCCGCGGGCTGAGTTCCAGGAGGCCGAGGGCCTCGTCCAGGAGGGCCGCGGGGATGACCCCGTCATAGCGCTTTGTGAGAACACCGTTCACGGTATTCTCCACCGGGTCGGCGAAGTACTCCTGGCACCTGACCAGGAGGTTCAGAACCTCGGTCCAGCCGCTCTTTTCCTCCTCAGAAGCCCTGGCGCCGGATTCCGCGGACGGCAGAGCGGGCCCTTCGCCCCAGGGGGCAAAGCGCCATTCGCCGTTTTCACGCCAGACGTCAAAGCGCATCGCGCGCTCGACGCCGAGGGTCTCAAGGACGAGGTCGGTCCGGACGACGGGCGGGTCACAGTCGACGTCAAGACCGCCGGTCACGGCGCCCTCCATGCGGATCTTCTGGCCGCCGACGTCAAAGAGCGTGCCGACATAGGCCTCGACATCGGTTTGAAAGCTCTTCAGTTTTGACATGCGGTTGGCCGTCTTGGCCATCTGCATCTGGAACGCGCTGCAGCCGGAAAGGCCGAGGCACAAGGCCAGGATCAGCAGCAGGCAGAGCATCCCTCTCCACCGGTTCTTCAAAAAACAATCTCCTTCACGCGCGAGGAGCGCATGATCATTCTTCCAGAAACAGGAAATGTGAAGTTCACCCCGGGCAGCCATCCGCCCAGGCAAACTCCACACTCCGTGCTCAGTCCAGAATCTCGACCGAGACTTTTTTGCCCTTTCTCTGGGCAACAGCCCGCATCAGCACACGGATCTGTTTCACGATCCGGCCCTGCCGGCCAATGACCTTGCCCATATCGCCGTCGGCCACACGGACCTCGAAGACCGTCTCGCCGTCGACTTTGCGCTCGGTCACAGAGACCTCATCCGGGTGATCCACAAGGCTCTGCACAATGTAGGTCAATAGCTCTTTCATGGAAACTCCTTATTTATGCTTCGAGCTTTTTGATCAGGCCGCGTACGGTATCCGTCGGCTGGGCGCCGTTGGAGATCCAGTACTTCACGCGCTCCATGTCGACCGTCAGCTTGTCGCTGTCGGAGGACGGGTTGTAGATACCGACTTCCTCAATGAAGCGGCCGTCGCGCGGGAAGCGGGAGTCCGCCACAACAATGCGATAATAGGGAGCCTTCTTTGCACCCATTCTGCGAAGTCTGATTTTAACCATCCTATCTTCACCTCCATCATCAAGTTTCTTTTTTACACGCGGGGAATTTATGCAAACGGCCTGGGAGGCGGAGGGCCTCCGGCCGCGGGCATCACGGTTTGGGATCAGAAGTGGAATCCGCCGCCCAGGCCGGGGAAACCGCCCCCGCCGCCCATGCGGCCCATCTTCTTCTGCAGCTTCTTCATATTCTTGCCGGAGAGCTGCTTTACCATCTGCTGCATGGCGTCGTACTGCTTGAGCAGGCGGTTCACGTCCACGACCGAGGTGCCGGAGCCGGCGGCGATGCGCTTTTTCCGCGAGGAGTTCAGCATCGCGGGGTTCTGGCGCTCGGCCTTGGTCATGGAGAGAATGATCGCCTCCTGGCGCGCCATAAGCCGGTCGTCCATTTTGGCGCCCTTGAGCGCCTTGGCGTCCATCCCCGGAATCATCCCGGCGAGGTCGCCCAGATCACCCATGCCCTTGAGCTGGTTCATCTGGTCGAGGTAGTCCGTCAGGGTGAAGCGGTTGGAGAGGAGCTTTTCAGCCGCCTCGGCGGCCTTTTTCTGGTCGAAGCTCTGCTCCGCCTTTTCGATCAGGGTGAGCACATCGCCCATGCCCAGGATGCGCGAGGCCATGCGGTCGGGGTGGAAAGGCTCAATCATGTCGAGCTTCTCACCGGTGCCCATGAACTTGATGGGCTTGCCGGTGGCGGCGCGGATCGAGAGCGCGGCACCGCCGCGGGCGTCGCCGTCGAGCTTGGTGAGCATGACGCCGGTGATGCCGAGGGCCTCGTCAAAGGCGGTGGCGGCGTTGACGGCATCCTGGCCGGTCATGGCGTCGACCACGAGAAGAATCTCCGCCGGGTCGACGGCGGCCTTGATGGCCTTGAGCTCGTCCATGAGGGTCTCGTCAATGTGCAGGCGGCCGGCGGTGTCGAGGAAGACAATGTCGTTGCCGTGCTTGCGGGCATGCTCGATGGAGGCCTTCGCGATGTCGACGGGATTGGTCTGGCCCATCTGGAAGACTGGGATGTCGAGCTGGGCACCGACGGTCTCGAGCTGCTTGATGGCGGCGGGACGGTAGATGTCGCAGGCGACCAGAAGGGGGCGCTTGCCCTGCTTGCGGATGTACCCGGCGAGCTTGGCGCCGTTGGTGGTCTTGCCGGCGCCCTGGAGGCCGACCAGCATGACGACCGAGGGCGTCTTCGACGAGATGTTGAGCTTCTGGTTCTCGCCGCCCATGAGGCTGCAGAGCTCCTCATTGACGATCTTGATGACCATCTGGGCCGGGGAAAGGGCTTCGAGAACCTCGGCCCCGCTGGCCCGCTCGGTCACGGTTTTGGTAAAGTCCTTGACGACCTTGTAGCTGACGTCCGCCTCGAGCAGGGCGAGACGAACCTCACGCATGGCTTCCTTGATATCGCCGGGCGTCAGGCGGCCCTTCCCGCGCAGCCGCTTGAAGGCCGCGGTCAGCTTTTCGGATAAGTTCTCAAAGGCCATAAACCTCAGTCCTCCATCTTCAGCATGGCGCCGACCCCTCGAGGATCGCGCCGAGCTCATCCAGCGCCGTGCGGGCAAGCGCCCTCTGCGCGCCGTCCGCGCCGCAGCCTTCCTCCAGGCACAGAAGCGTCGCCTGCAGGCGTTTCAGGCGGGCAACGGTCTCGGTATGGCGGCGCAGCAGGCCGGTGCGGGCTTCGATATCCTCAAGCGCCGCGGTCCCGCGGCGGAGATTGTCCCAGGCGCCCTGGCGGCTGATGCCGCAGGCCTCGGCAATCTCGGTCAGGGAGAGATCGTCGTTGTAGGCGAGCTCACAGCACTCCCGCTGGCGCGGGGAGAGAAGCTCACCATAAAAATCCAGCAGCAGACCGCATCGCACGCGGTCCCGCGGCCCCCCCGTCGCAGCGGCGGAAGGCGGCGCCGACCCGCCCGGACGGCTGTTCGGCATACGACGGCCCCCTCTCTCACTCTCAAAGCGAGGAGATCATAACACAGGGTGGAGCGGGTGTCAAGGTTTTTTTCTTGTCACCGGGCGGCGGGCGGAAATCTTCATCAATTCTTTATTTCTGTCTCTATCATTTTGGCCGCTTTTATGGTATAGTAAGACATTATCAATGTCATACAGAGATCCCGGAACCGCGCAGCGCAGACGTGCGGCCCCGGAAGGAGGAGTGAATCGCTTGGAATACTCCAGAACAGAGATCCGGCCCGGGGTGTGGCTGACCCACCTGCGGGAGGAGAAATTCAAAACCGCCTGCTTCAGCGTGAACATGCTGGCCCAGCTCAACCGCGAGACGGCCGCGATGAACGCGCTGATCCCCTTCGTGCTGCGGCGCGGCACCGCCGCGTATCCCAACATGGCGGCGCTGAGCGCGCGGATGGAGGAGCTTTACGGCACGGCGATCGAGCCGGTGATCCGGCGGATCGGTGAGATTCAGAGCTGCGGCTTCTACGCAAGCTTCCCGGAGGACGACTTCCTGCCCGGGGACGAGGGCGTGCGGAAGGAGGCGCTGGGCCTGACGCTGGAGATGCTGCTCGCCCCCGTGACGCGGGGCGGCCTGCTGCTGCCGGCGTACGTGGAGAGCGAGCGGGACAAGATGCTGGACCTGATCGCGTCGCGGGTGAACAACAAGCGCAGCTATGCCGTGACGCGCTGCATCGAGGAGATGTGCTGCTGCGAGGACTTTGCGGTGAGCCGCTACGGCGATGAGGAGAGCTGCCGCGGGATCAACTACAAAAAGCTCAGCCGGCACTACAAGGCGCTGCTGCAGAGCTGCCCGATTGAGCTGTTCTACTGCGGGCGGGCTGACTTCGGCGAGATGAAGGCCTTCCTGCGCGAGCGCCTCGCCACGCTGCCGCGGGGCGAGATCGACGACGAGATCGGCACCGAGATCCGCATGAACGCGCTGGAGGCCGAGCCCCGCTTCACCGAGGAGGAGATGGACGTCGCCCAGGCGAACCTTGTCATCGGGTGGCGCCTTGGCGAGTGCATGGAGGAGCCGGACTTTCCGGCGCTGTACGTGTTCAACGACCTCTTCGGCGGGAGCCCGAGCTCGAAGCTGTTCCTGAACGTGCGGGAGAAGCTCTCGCTGTGCTATTACGCAAGCTCCATCATCGACATCCGGAAGGGCCTGCTGCTGGTATCAAGCGGGATCCAGCGCGCAAACTTTGACGCGGCGAAGACGGAGATCTTCGCCCAGCTGGAGGCGCTGCGAAAGGGCGAATTCACGGCGGAGGAGCTGGAGACGGCGAAGGCCGGGGTGATTTCGGACCTGCGCTCGGTCCCCGATTCCCAGAGCGCGCTGGAGAGCTTTTATATCTCGCAGGCGGTGGCCGGGGCGGACTATGGCCCGACGGACCTGGCGGCGCTGGTGGCGGAGGTGACGCCCGAGCGCGTCACGGCGGTCGCCGCGAGCGTGGAATGCGACCAGATCTACCTGCTGCGGCAGGGCGAGACAGAGCCGGACGGAGACGGGCCGGACACGGAAGGGGGCGCCGAAGAGGACGATGAGCATGCAGAGGATTGATTATCCGGGGACCGGCGACGTGCTGTACAGCGGCACGGCGAAGAACGGCCTGCGCGTACGCGTCCTGCCGAAGAAGGGCTTTTCGGGCTTCTATGCGGTGTTCGCGACGGACTACGGCGGGACCTATCGCAAGTTCACGCTGGACGGCGTGACGCACGACACCCCCGCGGGCGTGGCGCACTATCTGGAGCACAAGATGTTCGACCTGCCGGAGGGCGACAACGCCCTGACGCTGCTGTCGCAGAACGGCGCGGACCCGAACGCGTTCACCTCGTCGGACGTGACGGCGTACTACTTCCACTGCACGCGCCTGTTTGAGGAGAATCTGAGAATGCTGCTGCACTTCGTGTCGACGCCGTACTTCACGGCCGAGACCGTGGCGAAGGAGCAGGGCATCATCGGCCAGGAGATCCACATGGGCGAGGACAACCCCGGCACGGCCAACTACTACGGCCTGCTGGAGCAGCTGTACCGGCGGCACCCCATCCGGGAAAAAGTCATCGGCACGGTGGAGAGCATCGCCCAAATCACGGCGGAGACGCTGTATGAATGCCACAGGGCCTTCTACACCCCGCAGAACATGGTGCTGTGCGTGGCGGGGGACGTGGATTCCGAGCGCATCCTCACGATCGCCGAGGAGGAGACCCCCGGCACGGGGCACGCGGTGCCCGAGGTCGACTTCGGCGCGGAGGAGGACCTTCTCCCGGTGGAGAGACGGCGCGTGATCGAGATGCCGGTGGCGGCGCCGCAGTTTCTGATCGGGGCGAAGATCCGCCCGGCGGAAAAGGGCGAGAAGCTCTTCCGCCAGCAGCTCACGGCATCGCTGGCGCTGCGGCTGCTGGCCGGGCCGTCGAGCCCGTTCTATAACCGGCTGTATGAAGAGGGCCTGCTGAACCGCTTCTTCGACGCGGACGCGGACTTTTCGACCGGGGTGGGGACGGTGATCCTGGGCGGCGAGAGCCGCGACCCGGACGCGGTGCTGAAGGCGCTGACGGAGGAGGTCGAACGCGTGAACCGCGAGGGCCTGGACGACGGCCTCTTCGAGCGGACCCGGCGGGCCGGGATCGGCTCGGCCCTGCACGCGATGGAGGACTTTGACGACGTGTGCGTGTCGCTGGCGCTGGACGAGTTCGACGGGTTCTGCTATCTGGACTATCCGGCGGTGACGGCGTCGATCGAAAAGCGCGAGTGCGAGGACTTCCTGCGCGAGGCGCTGCAGGAGGAGCGCCTTGCGATCTCGATGGTCCGGGCGAAGAAGGAAGGATGATGTCTCCCCTTTTCCCGGTCCTCATTGAGACCATCCAGAGGGAATCGGTGATCAGCTTCCCCTTCCTTGGCGGGCTGAGGCTCGATCCCCCGGCGTCCTTCACGCTGTTCGGGCGGGAGATCTATCTCTACGGCGTGGTGATCGCGCTGGCCTTCTTCCTGGCGATCGTCTACTGCGCGCACCGCGCGCCGGAATTCGGCATCGCGCCGGACAGCTTCTATGACATGATGATCTGGCTGATCCCGGGGGCGATCCTCGGGGCGCGGCTGTACTACGTGCTGTTCCAGGCGGACTACTACCTGGCCCACCCGGGGGAGATCCTGGCGATCTGGGAAGGCGGCCTTGCGATCTACGGCGGGATCATCGCGGGGATTTTGATCTGCGCGCTGTTCTGCCGGGTGAAGAAGATCCGCTTTCCGGCAATGCTGGACCTGATGAGCTTCGGCGTGCTGATCGGCCAGTGCATCGGCCGCTGGGGCAACTTCTTCAACCGCGAGGCCTTCGGCGCCGAGACGGAGATCTTCTGCCGGATGGGTCTGACAGCGCCGGACGGATCGACGATCTTTGTCCACCCGACCTTCCTGTACGAGAGCGTGTGGAACCTTGTGGGACTCACGGCGCTGATCCTGCTCTCCCGGAGGAGAAGGCGCCGCTACGACGGGCAGTACTTCCTGATGTACCTGTTCTGGTACGGGCTGGGGCGCGCCTGGATCGAGGGCCTGCGGACGGACAGCCTGTATCTCTGGAACACGGAGATCCGCGTGTCCCAGGCGCTGAGCATCGCGCTGGCGCTGACGGGCGGGGTGCTGCTGTTCCTGAACCGGAAGAACCGCCGGCTCCTTCGCGGCGGGGACCCGCAGCCGGAGACGGACACGAACACAGAGACAGAATCACAGGCGTAAGCACAGGCACAATCACAAGTAAGAAGCAACAGGTAAAACAAATAAGAAGACACCATAACCATAACCATAAGCATCAACACGAAACCACAGGCACAAACGCCACAGGAGGGCAACATGGCTGATTACAAAGACCTGGTCGGAGGCATCCTGAACAGGGCCAGAGACGCGGCCCAGGACGCCGGCATCACCGGCGTCATCGAGAAGGGCGCCCAGCGGGCGAAGTCCTTCGGAAACGCGACGAAGCTGACCCTGGACCTGGGCCGGGACCACAGGGAGCTGGAGCGCGTGTTCGCGGAGATCGGAAAGCTCTGCTATGAGCAGGCGTCCGGCCTCGGCGAGGGGGCCTTCGCCCCGCTGTTTGCACAGGCGACGGCGCTGCGCGAGGCCATCGCGGCCAAGGAGGCCGAAATCGATGCCTATAAGGCCGGCGCACAGCAGGCGGATCCCGCCGCGGCGGGGGCCGCGGCAGAGGCGGAGAAGACCCTGGACGGGCGGATCGACGACTTTGAGGCGATCGTGAATCAGACGGAGAACGATGGCAGCGCGCTCTGAGCGGAGAAAGGCGCTGCCCCTGGTGCTGGCGCTGCTGCTGGTGCTGGGGGTCGGGCTGCACTTTGGCCTCTGGAAGAGCGGCATGTTCATCGACGAGATCTATACCTACGGCCTGGCGAACAGCCACTATATGCCCTTCATCGGGCACGGCGAGCACGACCGCATCGGCGAACAGATCATCACGCGGGAGGACTTTTACGACTATCTGGCGGTGACGGAGGGCGAGCAGGGCTTCGACGCCGGCTCGGTCTACTATAACCAGGTGCAGGACGTCCATCCCCCGCTGTACTACTGGATGCTGAACTTCGTCTCGACGCTGGCGCGGGGGCAGTTTTCCAAGTGGATCGGCCTGATTCCGGACCTGATGATCTATCTGGGGGCGGTGGCGCTGGTCTATGCGCTGGGGATGGAGCTCTACGGGAAGCCCACCGTGGCGGCCGCCACGGCCGCGCTCTACGGACTGAGCCAGGTGGGTCTGAGCACGATGCTGATGATCCGGATGTACGTGCTGGTGACGGCACTGACGGTGCTGCTGGCGCTGCTGACGGCAAAGGAGCTGCGCGCGCCGGAGCTGAGGAAGGAGCTCGGCATCGGGCTTACAATCTTCGCGGGGCTGATGACGCAGTATTACTTCGTGTTCTATGCCTTCTTCCTGTGCGGCACGGCGGTGATCGTGCTGGTCGCGCGGCGGAGGGCCGGCGCGGCGGCGCGCTTCGCGCTCTGCGCCTTTTTGGGGGTCGCGGCGATGCTGGGGTGCTTTCCCGCGATCTTCACCCAGATGACCGGACACCGCCTGGGTCCGGAGAGCGACCCGGTGGAAAACCTGAAGAACGTGGCGGCCTGGGCAGGGCGCCTGCGGTATTACTTCGGCCAGTTCCGCGTGGGACTGGGGATCACGATCGCGGCCGCGGCGGCATGCTTCCTGGTCTGGGCATTGGCGGCGCTGATCCGGAAAGACAGCCGCCTTGTGAGGGGCGACTGGCGCTTCCTGGCAGTGGTGCTGCCGGTGATTCCGACGGTGTTCGTGCCGGCGATCATCTCGCCGGTGCTGGAGGGGCGGTACATCTATAACATCATGCCCATCGCCGCGGCGGGGGCGGGGTTCTGCATGCTGGCCTGCAGCAGGCAGATCGACTTCCGCGCGCTCTTCGGGCTGATCCTGGCCCTGGGGCTTTTTGCGTCGCTGCGGACGGTGCCGGACTATATCTATGACGAGCACCGCGCCTATAACGAGGCGGTGGCCGCCCACGCCGACGCAAAGTGCCTGTACGTGACGGACTATTACGCGGGCGTGACCCAGGACATGCTGCAGCTGATGGCCTTCCCGGAGGTCTTTGTGACCGGGGATCCGGACTCCCCCGCCCTGGCGGAGTATCTGGACCGGGCGGAGAGCGAAGAGCTCGTGGTGTACATCGACATCGACGGGATCTGGGGCTCGGGCCTGGACCCGGACGAGACGCTGGACAGGCTGGAGGCGGCGACCGGATACGCGGAGGCGGAGCACCTGTACCAGTACGCGCTGAGCGATACCTATGTTTTGAGGAGATAAACCATGTTATCAGTCATTCTACCGGCCTATAACGAGGAAAAAATGATCGCGGTGGCGGCGGAGACCCTCGCCGGCATCCTGGACGAAGCCGGGATCGAATTCGAGCTGCTGTTCGTCAACGACGGGTCAAAGGACCGCACCTGGGAGGAGATCTGCGCCGCGCGGGAGCGGGACGGGCGCGTCTGCGGCGTGTGCTTCAGCCGGAACTTCGGCAAGGAGGCCGCAATGTTCGCAGGGCTCGAGAAAGCGCGTGGCGACTGCTGTGTGGTGCTGGACTGTGACCTGCAGCACCCGCCGGAGAAGATCGTCGAGATGTACCGCCTGTGGGAGCAGGGCTATGAGGTGGTCGAGGGCATCAAGCACGACCGCGGCGAGGAGAGCCTGTTCCACCGCTTCGCGGCGGGGAGCTTCTACGGGCTGATCAGCCGGGCGACGGGCATCGACATGGCCTCGTCCTCGGACTTCAAGCTGCTGGACCGGAAGGTGGTGGACACGCTGAACGCGATGCCGGAGCGCAACGTCTTTTTCCGGGCGCTGAGCTTCTGGGTCGGGTTTAAGAAGACGGAGGTCACCTATGACGTGCGCGAGCGCACCGCCGGCGAGAGCAAGTGGTCCACGAGGGCGCTCGTGAAATACGCGATCACGAACATCGGGTCCTTCTCGTCCATGCCGCTGCACCTGGTGACGGTGTTCGGAATCATCACGCTGATCATCTCGATCGTGTTCTCGGTGGTGGCGCTGGTGCAGAAGCTCAACGGCACGGCGCTGGGCGGCTTCACGACGGTGATCATACTGCTGCTCTTCATCGGGAGCGTGATGATGATCTCGCTCGGCATCATCGGGTACTACATCGCGCGGATCTACGACGAAATCAAGGGGAGACCCAGATATATCATTGAGGAGTTTCGAGGATGATGGAAAAGATCAAAGCGCTCTGCATCAAGCACAGGGAGATCATCGTCTATCTGATCGTGGGGGTCATGACGACGGTGGTCGCCTGGGGCGTGAAGTTTCTGTGGAACATCGTCTTCTACGCCGGCACGGCCCATCCCCTTCCGGTGCAGACAACCATCCTGACCATCGTGGAGTTCGTCGCGGGCGTGGCCTTCGCCTATCCCACGAACCGGAAATGGGTCTTCCGGAGCACGAACCCGGACATCCTGAAGGAGGCGGCCGGATTTGTGGCCTCGCGCCTCGCGACGCTGGGGATCCAGATGCTGCTGAACCTGGTGCTGATTAACGTGCTGAACATGAACTTCTACATCGCGACGGTGCTGATCTCGGTGGTGGTGGTCGTGAGCAACTACGTCTTTTCGAAGCTGCTTGTCTTTCGCAAGAAGAAGGCAGAGTGAGATGGTAAAGAGAGCGGTTCTGATCCCCCTTCTCTGCATGATGCTGCTGGGCACAGGCACGCTGAGCGGATGCGGCATCTTTGAGAAGGACATGACCCTGTCGCAGAAGATCGAGGCGCTGGAAAACTGGCGCCTGCCCGGGCTGCGGGAGGACGAGCCGGCGGGCGAACTCCCCGACGCCGGGGCGGAGGCGCTGCAGCAGGCCGAGGCGGAAGCCGCGGCCGCGGCGGAGGCCCAGGCCGAGGCGCAGCGCGCGGCGCAGCTGCGGGCGCGCAGCACGGTGCTGGGGAAATGGTCGGAGCTGTCCGACCACCTGCCGCTGTTCCGGCCGATCGTCTCGTGGTACGGCGAGCTGAACCTGATGGAGGACGGAAGCTATACCAGCGGGACAACGGCGGGGACCTGGGAACTGAGCGAGGACGCGAGCCAGCTGATCCTGCGCGGGACCCGGGGAAAGACCACGGTGGACATTGTGCAGGACGGCGCCTACACGAAGCTGAGCGTGCCGGAGCTGCACCTGAACTTCCTGAGGAGCCGGGAGCTGGAGGACTATATCAAAGAGCGCTTTGTCTTCGTGAAGATCAGCATGGAAAACGTCGAGGACTATATCGGGCGGGCCGTCAACGTGGGCGTCATCCCCGACGAGAAGGACCGGCCCACCAACGAGAGCGCCTGGGTCCTGCCAAGCCCCGCGTATGAGAAGGGCCTGGTCTACTACGGACGGAGCGAGGACTTCAGCCTTGAGATTCAGAACAACGCCACCGGCAGCCGCAGCGTCACAATCCCCTATGACACGCTGCCGCTCACGAACGGGGCGAGCTTCGGCCGGATCACCCAGGCCGCGGGCACGCTGGTCTTTGTGCGGGAGGAATATGTCGAGGAAAACCGCATGACCGACGCGCGGACAAGGACCCTGACCTTCACGGACGGGACGACGCACACGACGTCCCTCACGTGGTACAGTGACCTCGCCGACTATGGCGAGTGGAAGTTTTAACCAGGCCGGAAGGCATAAAAAAACGGAACGCCATAAAAAGCCATTACAGACAAAAATCCCTTCGGGAGCATCGATCATGCGTGACCGGTTCCCGAAGGGATTTTTTATCTGGTTATCTGGGATATCAGTGCTTTTTCTTGCCGAAGATGCCGCCGGAGGACTTGCCCGTCGTCTCGCCCATGGCGGCGGCGAACTCGCGCAGAGCCTCCTTCTGGTGGCTGGAGAGGTTCTTCGGCACGGTGAGCTTCACCGAGACGAACTGATCCCCGCGGCCGCTGCCGCGCAGGTACGGAATCCCCTTGCCGCGCAGACGGAAGACCGCGCCCGGCTGGGTCCCCTCGGGGATGGTGAGCTTCACCTTTCCGTCCAGGGTGGGAACCTCGACCTCGGCGCCGAGAACGGCCTGGGCATAGGTGATCTCCTGCTCCATGATGACGGAGGTGCCGTCACGCTCAAAGATCGCGTGCGGACGGACGATCACGCTGATGAGCAGATCGCCGGCGGGTCCGCCGTTTGCACCGGCGTTGCCGGCGCCCTGTTTGGAGATGGTCTGGCCGTCGTCAATGCCGGCAGGCACCTTGACGGTCATCTTCTTGGCGCGGCGGACGCTGCCCATGCCGCGGCAGGTCTTGCAGGGCTGGTGGATGATCTTGCCGGTTCCGCGGCACTTGGAGCAGGCGCTCATGGTCTGGGCCATGCCGAAGGGCGTGCGCTGGGTCGTGCGGACCTGGCCGGTGCCCTTGCAGTCCGGGCAGACCTCCGGGGTCGTCCCGGGGGCGCAGCCGGTGCCGCCGCAGTCGGCGCAGGGCTCGATGCGCGGGATGTTCAGTTCCTTCTCACAGCCGAAGGCGGCCTCCTCAAAGCTGATGTTCAGCTGGGCGCGGATATTGTCACCGCGGCGCGGCGCGTTCGGATTGGCGCTGCGCGTGCCGCCGCCGAAGCCGAAGATGTCGCCGAAGCTGGAGAAGATGTCGCTGAAATCGCCGAAGCCGCCGCCAAAGCCCTCGAAGCCGCCGAAGCCGGCGCCGTAGCCCGCGTTCGGATCAAAGGCCGCATGGCCGTACTGGTCATACTTCTTGCGCTTTTCCTCGTCGGAGAGCACCTCGTAGGCCTCGTTGGCCTCCTTGAAGCGCTCCTCGCAGGCCTTGTCACCGGGATGCAGGTCGGGGTGGTTCTCCTTGGTGACCTTGCGATATGCTTTTTTTATCTCTTCCGCTGTGGCGTCCTTTTTGACGCCCAGCACTTCATAGTAATCTCTTTTCTCTGCCATAAGGTTCTCCGTTCAGAGAGATTATTTGCCATTCCGCCCCCTCCGGGGGCGGAATGGTAAGGTGTCTTTTCTGCCATACAGTTCTCCGTTCAAAGAGAACATTTTAAGATTCCGCCCCCGCTGGGGGGCGGAATGCTAAGGTGTCTTTTCTGCCATACCGTTCTCCGTTCAGAGCGGAGCGGTAAGGCGGAATGTGTCGCTTTACTGCTTGTCGTCGTCAACGACGGTGTAGTCCGCGTCGTAGTAGTCCTGGCCGTTCGGGGCAGTGCCCTGGGCGCCGCCGGCGGCCTGGCTGGGATCAAAGCCCTGGCCCTGAGGACCGCCCGCCTGCTGATAGAGCTTCTCGGACAGCTTGTAGAAGGCCTGGGTCAGCTCTTCGGTGGCAGCCTTGATGGCCGCGGTGTCGGTTCCGGTGAGGGCCTGCTTCAGGGCGTTGAGCTTACCCTCGACCTCGGCCTTTTCACCGGCGTCGAGCTTGTCGCCCAGATCGGCGATGGTCTTCTCGGTCTGATAGACCATCTGGTCGCCCTGGTTGCGGACGTCGACCTCTTCCTTGCGCTTGGCGTCTTCGGCGGCGTACATCTCGGCCTCCTTGACGGCCTTGTCGATGTCCTCCTTGGACATGTTGGAGGAGGCGGTGATGGTGATGTGCTGCTCCTTGCCGGTGCCGAGGTCCTTGGCGGAGACGTTCACGATGCCGTTGGCGTCGATGTCGAAGGTGACCTCGATCTGAGGCACGCCGCGGCGGGCCGGGGCGATGCCGTCAAGGTGGAAGCGGCCGAGGCTCTTGTTGTAGGCCGCCATCTCGCGCTCGCCCTGCAGGACGTTGACCTCGACGGAGGTCTGGTTGTCCGCGGCGGTGGAGAAGACCTGGCTCTTGCGGGTCGGGATGGAGGTGTTGCGCTCGATCAGACGGGTGCAGACACCGCCGAGGGTCTCAATGCCGAGGGACAGAGGCGTGACATCGACGAGAACGATGCCTTCCTTGTCACCGGAGAGCACGCCGCCCTGGATGGCAGCGCCGATGGCGACGCATTCATCGGGGTTGATGCCCTTGAAGCCTTCCTTGCCGACGAGGCTCTTGACCATCTCCTGGACAGCCGGGATACGGCTGGAGCCGCCGACCAGAAGGACCTTGGAGATGTCGCTGGGCTGCAGACCGGAGTCGGAGAGCGCCTGCTTGACAGGGCCGGCGGTCTTCTCGACCAGGTGGTGGGTCAGCTCGTTGAACTTGGCACGGGTCAGGGTCACGTCGAGGTGCTTCGGACCCGTGGCGTCGGCCGTGATGTACGGAAGGTTGATGTTCGAGGTGGTGACGCCAGAGAGCTCGATCTTGGCCTTCTCGGCAGCCTCACGCAGACGCTGCATGGCAACCTTGTCGCCGGAGAGGTCGATGCCCTCGGCCTTCTTGAACTCGTCCACGAGGTACTTGGTGATGCAGGCGTCGAAGTCATCGCCGCCGAGGCGGTTGTTGCCCGCGGTGGCAAGGACGTCGATGACACCGTCGCCGATCTCCAGGATCGAGACATCGAAGGTGCCGCCGCCCAGGTCGTAGACCATGATGCGCTGTTCCTGTTCCTTGTCGACGCCGTAGGCCAGGGCCGCGGCGGTCGGCTCGTTGATGATACGCTTGACATCGAGGCCGGCGATCTTGCCGGCGTCCTTGGTGGCCTGACGCTGGGCATCGGTGAAGTAGGCCGGGACGGTGATGACCGCTTCGGTCACGGTCTGGCCGAGGTAGGCCTCGGCGTCCGCCTTCAGCTTCTGCAGCACCATGGCGGAGATTTCCTGAGGCGTGTAGGCCTTGTTGTCGATGGTCACCTTGTAGTTGGAGCCCATCTCACGCTTGATGGAAGAAATGGTGCGGTCGGGGTTGGTGACGGCCTGGCGCTTTGCGACCTGGCCGACCATACGCTCACCGGTCTTGGCGAAGGCGACAACAGACGGTGTGGTGCGCGCGCCTTCGGCGTTGGGGATGACAACAGGCTCGCCGCCTTCGAGAACGGCGACGCAGCTGTTGGTGGTTCCGAGATCGATACCAATAATTTTACCCATAATAATGTCCTCCTATATTCAGATAAGTTTTTACAAAATAAAGAAATGTATCATCTATAAACGGAGCGGCGCTCCGGTTATATGCAAATTTTCAGGCGGCGGTCAGTTGGCCACCTTGACCATGGCGAAGCGGATCACCTTGTCCCCGAGCTTAAAGCCCTTCTGGAAGACTTCGACGATCTCGTTCTCGCCCTTTTCCTCGTCATCGACGTGCATGACCGCGTTGTGCATCGTCGGGTCGAACTTCTCACCCAGGCAGTTGATCTCCTCGACACCGAGCTTCTGCAGGGTGGTGCAGAACTGGGTCATAATCATCTCGACGCCCTTCTTGTAGGCCTCGTCCTGGGTCTCCTGTCTGAGAGCGCGCTCCAGGTTGTCATAGACGGGAAGGAACTGGGTCACGGTATTGGCCCGGATGTCGCCGTAGAGGGACTCCTTCTCCTTCTGGCTGCGCCGGCGGAAGTTGTCATACTCCGCGCAGATGCGCAGGAACTTGTCGTTGAGCTCGGCCTTTTCCTTCTCCAGCGCCTCGATCTTCTCATCCTCGCGGGAGGGCTTGCGGCCGAAGCGGCGCTTTTCCTTCTCCTTCTTTCCCGGGTCCTTTCCCTCATCGGCCGCGTCGGGCGCATCGTCCGTCTTCGGCGCATCGGCGCCCTCCGGACGGACATCGGCATCGGCGTCGGTCTGAGGCGCCGGGGCGGCTTCCTTCTCTTCGGGTGCAGGGGCCTCGGCGGCCGCCTGCTCCGGTGTCAGGTCTTTCTTCTCGTCGTTCATGTGTCAGGTTCCTCGTTCTTCTTGATAATCAGCTTGTTGTGCAGGCCCTCGGGCGGCGCTTCCCCGCTCCCCAGTCGTCTGGAGAGGCCGGCCGCCAGGAAGCGGAGCTTCGAAGCAACGGCGGCGTAGTCCATGCGGGTCGGCCCGACGATTCCGATCAGGCCGCGGGTGTTGTCGCCGGCGTCGTAGCTGGCGATCACAACGCTGGAGTCCTTGAGCTCCTCAGCGATGTTCTCCGGTCCGATCAGGACACGGATGTCGCCGCCGGTGTCCGGCTCGTCCGCGGCGGGCGGAAGGATGTATCCCCCGCCGGAGAGGTAGCTCATCAGGCGGTGGGCCTTGTCCGGGTCGCGGAACTCCGGCTGGTTCAGGAGGCGGTTCTCACCCGAGACAAAGGCCGTCGGCGCGGCCGCCTCGGAAAGGGTCTCAATCGCGAAGGCCGCGATCACCGAGGTGAGGCCCATGGCGTCATCCGCCGCGCGCTCGGTCGAGTGGATCAGCAGCGGGGTGATCTGGTCCTCGGTGATGCCGGTGAAGCCGGAATTGAACAGCGCGCCGAGCTTCTGGACCATCATCTGGTCCACGGAGACCGGCAGGCGGACCAGCTTCGACTTGACGGTGTTGTTCGAGAGCATCAGGACAATGATAAAGGTGTTCGCGTCCACATAGATGAGATCGAAGCGGCGGATCATGGTGGGGGCCGCGGCCGTCAGGGCCAGGGCCGGATAATCCGTGATCTGGGAGGCCAGACGGCTGATGCTGCTGATCGTGTCGTCCAGCTCCTGGAGCTTTGCGTTGAGGCGGCGGTTGATCTCCTCCGTCTCCTCCAGGGAGTACTTCTGCTTCTGCATGAGCTCATTGACGTACATGCGGTAGCCCATCGGCGTCGGCACCCGGCCGGCAGAGGTGTGCGGCTGTTCCAGGTAACCCAGGGCAACCAGCTCCGCAAGTTCGTTGCGGATCGTCGCCGAAGAGCAGCCCAGGCCGGCGCTCTCGGCCAGATGCTTGCTGCCAACCGGCTCGGCCGTGCGGATGTATTCATCAACGACGGCGGCCAGTATTTTCTTTTTCCTCTCGCTGATGCTCATGTTAGCACTCACCCACTCGGACTGTTGGCACTCTCTCTTTTCGAGTGCTAATATATCATCGTTGCGGGCTTTTGTCAAGCGAGTATTCCCCGGGAAAAGGCAGAATTCACATTTTGGTAATGAATCCCCGCGGCCTTCCGCCGCCGGGGGGATCCCCTCCTGCGCGCCCGGCGGGCGGACGGAGGCGCGCAGGGCGGAATTCGGAGGCATAATCCATAAATTTCACATGTAATACGATTGAATTTTTGTTTACAAACGACTATAAGAAGAGTATATTTATTATATCAAATCTTTTAAGGAACAGGAGGCAACTGCTTTGATCGAAGAAAACTTTACTTCTGTCTTTGACAAGTTCAAATTCCAGTTCTACCGCAAGATTTTTGAATCCGTACGCGAGCGCGACGGCTCCCTTTCCGCGATGGAGGCCTTCTCGCTGGAGATCATCGGCCTGCTGGGGGCCCCGACCATCGGGGAATTCGCGGACTTTCTGAACATCTCGCAGTCCAACGCAACCTACAAGGTCAACAGCCTGATGAAGAAGGGATACCTGGAACGGCAGAACTCCGAGATCGACCGGCGTGAGTACCACCTGATCCTGTCGGAGAAATACTACAACTATATCTCGCTGCTGACCTCGTATGAGAAGACGGTGGTGCAGCGGATGAAGGAGCGCTTCACGCCCGAGGAGCAGGCGACGCTCGACCGGCTGCTGGGGATCATCTCCGACGAGCTGATGCCGGAGTGCGACATTCTGGACGACTACAGGAAGCCGGAGGACCTGCCATGAAGCTCAACTACCGGCGCACGGCGCTGATCGGCTTCGCGTTTTTCGGCATTCTGCTGCTGTGGCAGGTCTATGACTCGTGGTGTCCGACCTTCCTGACGGACATCTTCGCAAGGAACATCTATGACCTGTCGTCGGCGGAGCTGAAGGCCAGCGATCCGGAGAAGCTGCTGCACGTGCAGTGGATTGTCGGCATCATCATGGCCTGCGACAATCTGGCGGCGCTGATCCTGCTGCCGGTGTTCGGGAACCTCTCGGACCGGACCAGGACGCCCATCGGCAAGCGGATGCCCTATATCCTGGTGGGCACCTTTGTGTCGGCGGTGGCCTTCCCGTTCATCCCGCTGTTCTTCCACAGGAACAACGTCGTCGGGATGGTCTCGATGATGGCGGTGGTGCTGCTGTTCATGATGATGTACCGCAACCCCGCCGTCGCGCTGATGCCGGACATCACGCCGAAGCCCCTGCGGGCCAGGGCCAACGGCATCATCAACATCATGGGGTATTTCGGCGGGGCCTTTGCGACGGTGCTGGGAATTCTGTTCGTGCTGAGCAGCTACATCAACGCCCCGGTCGCCGAGCGCAGCCTCTGGACCATTGAGCTGCCGTTCATCATCGCGTCGGTGCTGATGGTGATCTCGGCGCTGGTGCTCTTCGCCACCATCCGCGAAAACCGCATCGAGGAGGAGATCCGGGACGAGCTGGAGGAGGGCGAGCGCCTTGCCGCGGTCGAGACCCCGATCGACGACGACAGGCCCATGTCAGGCGCGAACCGGCGGATGCTGCTTGCGATTCTGGGAGCGGAGTTTCTGTGGTTCATGTCGGACAACGCCCTGGGGACCTATATCGGAAACTACGTCATCTATCACCTGCAGTCCTCGTCCAGCGCCACGATGGTGCTGACGATCCTGGGGGGTCTGGCCTCGGTGGTCGGCTTTGCCATTGCGGGCGGGATCGCCGAGCGCATCGGGCGCAAGTGGACCATCTCGGCGGGCCTCGCGGTGACCTTCGCGGGCCTGGTCGTGATGTGCTTCGTGGCGCCGACGGGCCGGGCGGTCGGAGAACGCGGGGAGTTTGCGTTCCCGACGCTGCTGTACGCGGTGTGGGTGCTGAAGGGCTTCGGCATGGCGCTGGTGCACAACTGCTCGTTCCCGATGGTGGTGGAGCTCTGCTCGTCAAAGAAGATCGGGCGCTTCACCGGATACTACTACGCGGCCAGCATGTCCGCGCAGACCATCACGCCGGTGCTGCTGGGCCTGGTGCTGAACGCGACGCTGGCGTGGCGGACGCTGCCGGTGTACGCGGCGATCCTGACGGCGCTGAGCTTCTGCGTGTTCACGGCGCTGGTCAAGAACATCCGCGCTTCCAGGGTCCGGAACGTGACCGGCATCGAAGCCGTGGAATAAGAAAGGAAATCACAGTCTGCCCATGAATAAAAAACTTTTGAAACCGGGGCTGATCGCCGCCGCCGTGTGCGCGGCGCTGCCCGTGTACGCCGTCGCCCCCGGCCGGATCAGCCGGCGTCAACGCTCGATCTTCCGCGGGGTGAACTACGCCCACCGCGGCCTGCACACGCGGGACCGGTCGGTTCCGGAAAATTCCATCCCGGCCTTCCGCCAGGCGGCCAGGGAGGGCTATGGCATCGAGCTTGACGTGCAGCTGTCCAGGGACGGACAGGTGGTCGTCTTCCACGACGACACGCTGGACCGGGTGTGCGGGGTGCACGCGCGGGTCGACGAGCTGAGCTATGAGGAGCTATCGAAGCTGCGCCTGTGCGGAACCGAGGAGGAGATCCCCCTGTTCCAGGATGTGCTGAACTCCATCCGCGGCTGCGAGGCGCTGATCGTGGAGCTGAAGAACGGCCGGCGGAACCGGGAGCTCTGCGAAAAGACGAAGGCGCTGCTGGACGAGTACCACGGGAACGTCTGCATCGAGAGCTTCAACCCCCTGATCGTGGCGTGGTTCCGGCTTCACGCGCCGGAGCTGGTCCGCGGGCAGCTCGCCACCACAATGGAAAACTATACCGAGGACGGCATCCCCGGGGTGCAGGCCTTTGTGCTGCACAACACGCTGTTAAACTTTCTGGCCCGGCCACAGTTCATCGCCTACCGCATCGGCCCCCGGCCGCCGCTGGTCCATCTCAGCGCGGCGCTGGGCGCGCTCAACATCGGGTGGACCTCGCACGAGCCGCGCAGCGAACGCGGCCGCGACGCGGTGATCTTCGAGTTCTACCGGCCGCGGCAGCGCTATCTGTAAGCATCCTTGTCTCCCCGCTCCGCGAGGCGCGGGGCACCCGGCACCGGGCGCCCCGGCCGGATCGCAGGGTGGGGAGAATTTCTGCATTTTTAGCGACTTCTTTATTTTGAATCCATTCCGAATATGATATAATGCCGAAGAAGGGTCCTTTGGGAGGCCGTGCGCCGCCCGGGGGGCGCAGCAAAGGGGCCGGAAATGAATCTGGAAAACCTGCGTCAAAAACTGAAGACCTATGCGCCGCTTTCGCTGAGGGGCTGGCTGGTGTATCTGGTGACGATGGGCCTGGCGTCCCTGATCTGCATCATGCTGCAGCAGATCAGTACCTCGGACGTGCATGTGCCGATTATTTTTGTCCTGGTGGTGCTGATCGTCTCGCTCCTGACGGAGGGGTACTTCTACGGCATTCTTGCGGCGCTGACCAGTGTCATCGCGGTGAACTATGCCTTCACGGCGCCCTATATGCAGATCGACTTCACGCCCTACGGCTATCCCCTGACGTTCATGACCATGCTGGCGGTCGGGGTCGCGGCGTCCACCCTGACGACCCGCGTGCAGCAGCAGGAGAAGCTGCGCCTGGAGAGCGAGCGCGAGAAGCTGCGGGCAAACCTGCTGCGCGGCATGTCCCACGACCTGCGCACGCCGCTGACGGGGATCAGCGGGTCGATCTCGGCGGTGCTGGACAACGGGGAGTACCTGGCGCCGGAGCAGCAGCGCGAGCTTCTGGAGGGCGCGAGGGACGACGCGGACTGGCTCTGCAGGATGGTGGAAAACCCGGCCGAGCCCAAATACATCTTCACGGAGGTCGGCGTCGGCTACCGCATGGTGGAAGGCGACTGAACCCGGAAAACCGGGACCGGGAAGCCCGGAGACGAAAAGGCCCCGGGAAAAAGGAAGCCGAAGATACAGAGATCCCCCGCTGAGAAGCGGGGGATCTTTTTATTCCTATATGTCCTTTATGCGGTTTTACTTCATGAGGTTATCCAGCAGGGGCAGGGCCTGGCGCGTCTGGCTGACGCCGACGCTCTGGACCAGGATGACATCCTGAACTCCGTACTGCTCGGCCACGGTGCTGACGGCGGTGAAGTTCTTGCGGTAATCCAGCACATAGACGTGATGGTAGTGCTCGGCAAGGTAGACCACAAAGGGATTGCCGAAGGAGTCCTTGATCACGAGGCAGTCCGGCGCGTCGGGCAGGCGGTCGTTGGTGATGGTGGTGAGCTGGTTGTCGCCGGCGATGAAGCAGTTGTACTTCATGTTTGGCTGCGCCTCGGTCTCGTCGACGATGACGCTGGTATAGGCCGGGTAGCCGATGACCTCCATATGGATGTCCTCGTTGTCGGGCGGGACGAGGGCGATCACCTCGTCCTTTTTGAGGTTCCGGGAGCTCACGGAGTAGGTGTAGGTGCCGACGAATTCGCCCATGTTCCATTCGGTAAACTCGCTCAGGGGGACGGGCTCGAAGCCGGCCGTCTCGCAGAAGGCCTGGTAGGCGTAGTAGGCGCCCAGCGCCGTCCAGTGGTGGTCGGTATTGAAATAGATATACTCCGAATTGTGGGCAAGGAGGTTGTTGAAGGCGTTGACCTTGCCGACGTTGTCGTTCTCCTGGGCGAACATGTAGCGCAGGGTCTTGCCCTGGTCGGCGCTGCCCATCTCGGCCATGAGTTCGGAGGACATCATGACGCCGACGCTGGTCGGCGCGGGGAGGTTGAAGAAGCGGATCCCCTTCGCGGCGAGGGCGTTGCCGGCCTGGTTCATCAGGGCGGCGTGGTGGTCGGAGGCGGTCTGGTCAAAGCCAAGGCGGGACATGATGGTGCCGTCGATGACCACGAGATCGCCGTAGATGCTGGCCTCGTCCTCGCCGTTGAGGCCGGCCCACTGCTCGATGACCTCGTTCTGGTCGGCGACGGGTTCGGGCGTCGGTTCAGGCGTCGGGGCTGCGGCCGGGGCCGGGGTCTGCGCCTGGGTCACGGCGGGCTGTGCGGGCGCCTCGGCCTCGCGGGCGGCAGCGGCGGCCTCGGCCTCGGCCAGGAGGGCGTCGAGGTCGGCGTTGTCGTTCTGCGCGGTCTGGGTGAGGACAACCTCGTTCCGGTTCAGGCCGTGCAGGGCGTCGATGCGGTCCGAGACCTCAAGCAGGGTCTCGCGCCCGGGGAAGGTGTCGGAGAACCAGAGGGAGATGCCGTCGAAGTATTCCCCGCTCAGAAGGGCGTCAGCGGAAAAGGCGGGAAATTCGTGCAGGCGGCGCTTTTCGCGCATGGAGGTCTCCGGCCGGAGGGGAATGATGAAGGCGATCAGCGTGAGGACGGCCAGCACGACCACAAAGGGGCCTGCCAGCTCCAGCTCATGCCGCCGCCGGATGTTCTGTTCTGTCTGATGCATGTCGGGCCCTCCTCAGAACTGGAAATACAGGAAGGGGTTGTAGCTCTCCCCGACCAGGGCGCAGGTGGACAGCAGCAGAAGCAGGATGGGCACGAGGCTCCTGCGGCAGCCGTCCCAGATGCCGCTCACGGCAAGCCGCTCCGACAGGAGCTTCGGCAGCGGCGTGCAGGCGACGGCGGAGACGATCAGCAGGAACATGTTGTTTTCCAGCATCGTCGTCGAGACGAAGTCCGCCGCGGCGTTCCCGTTCAGGCCGAAGAGGCCGCGCAGCACCGTCCAGCCGAGCCGGACATCGGTGAAGCGGAAGAGAATCCAGCCGACGAAGACCACCAGAATCAGGTAGAGATGCGGCAGGACGCGCAGGCGGCCGAGCAGCGGCTTCAGGAAGAAGCGCTCGATCATCAGGAACACGAACCAGTACAGGCCCCAGAGGACGAAGTTCCAGCTAGCGCCGTGCCAGAGCCCGGTCAGGGCCCAGACGACAAAGGTGTTCAGAATGTTCCGCGGCAGGGAGCAGCGGTTTCCGCCCAGCGGGATATACACATAGTCCCGGAAGAAGCTGCTGAGGGAGATGTGCCAGCGGCGCCAGAACTCCGTCACGGACGCCGCCGCGTAGGGATAGTTGAAGTTCTCCGGATAGTGCAGGCCAAGCACCTTTCCCATGCCGATGGCCATGTCGGAATAGGCGCTGAAATCCAGATAGATCTGGAGCATGAAGGCGGCCATCCCCATCCAGGCGCCAAGGACCGTGACGCCCTGCAGGCGGCCGAGATTCTCAAGGAAGAGCGACGGGTCCGAGGCCGTGGCGTCGGTCAGGAGCACGGCGTCCACCAGCGCCCCGCAGGGGTTTGCCAGGAGCGCCTTCTTGGCCAGGCCGCAGGTGAAGCGGCGGATGCCGTCCGTCAGCTCGTCCGCGCCGGAGCGGTCAATGAAGAGCTCCTCGGCGATGCTGTTATACCGGACGATCGGCCCCGCGACACACTGGTGGAAGAGGGCTGCGTAGAGCAGCACGTGCCAGTACTCCCGCTCAGATTCGGCATCGCCCCGGTAGACATCCACCACATAGGTCAGAAGCTGGAAGGTGTAGAACGAGATGCCGATCGGGAGGGTGATCCGCCGGACCAGGTCCGGGATCTCACCGAAGAGGGAGCACACCAGGCCCGCGTACTTGAACACGCCGATCAGCATCAGATCGATGAAAACGGCGAGGATCAGCCAGGCCTTCCGGACGCCGGGCTGCTCCGAAAAGTCGATCTGCAGCGCGCAGAACCAGTCCGTCGCGGCCATCAGCATCAGGAGCAGAACATACTTCGGCTCCCCCCAGGCATAGAAGATCAGGGAGAAGACCAGCAGCGAGATGTTCTTTGCCCGCAGACTGCGGCAGAGCGCGTACGCGATCAGCGACAGCGGCAGAAAGGCATATACGAATATCAGACTGGAAAATACCATGCTTTCCTAAAAGCCTCTCAAAACTCTCAGACTGAAAAGCGCCCCGCCCGTCAGGAGCGGAGCGCTGTCTTATGGATTATACGCCAGGATCGGGCAAAATGCAACAATCAATCCTCGGATCCATCCTCGAATCAATCCCCGGATCCGGCGTTTTCCGGATCAGTACTCGAAGCTGCCGGTGAAGACCACCGTCGCCCCGCCCGTCAGGAGGACGCGGCCGTCCCCGTCATAGCAGACGGTGAGGTCACCGCCGGGGAGGGTGACCCGGACATCGGTCCCCCGGTCGCAGAAGCCGTTCTCGACCGCCGCGACCACCGCGGCGCAGGCGCCGGTGCCGCAGGCGAGGGTCTCGCCGCTGCCGCGCTCCCAGACCCGCATGCGCAGGGCGGTGCGGCTCACGACCCGGACAAACTCGGCGTTCACGCGCTCCGGGAACATGGGATCGAACTCAAAGCGCGGGCCGATCGTCTCGAGGTCCAGGGTGTCGACCGCGTCGGAGAAGACAACGCAGTGGGGGTTTCCCACCGAGAGGCAGGTGACGCGCCAGTCGCGGCCCGCGATGTGCACGGGGCGGTCCCGGACGAAGGAGGCGCGGGCGGCGTCGGGGCACGCAGGATCGGGATCGAGGAGGACCGGGACCGAGGCGGCGTCCAGCCCGGCCAGGCCCATGTCGACGGTGACGGAGCTGACCAGGCCGTCACGGCAGCGGAGCTTCAGGCGGCGGATTCCGCCGGCGGTCTCGACGGAGATGTTCTCCGTGCGGAGATAGCCCCGGTCGTAGAGGTACTTCCCCACGCAGCGAAGGTTGTTGCCGGCCATCTTTCCCTCGCTGCCGTCGCGGTTGAAGCTCCGCATCCGGACATCCGCCACGGAGGAGTGCTCCATGAGGACGATGCCGTCGGCGCCGATGCCGTAGTGCGGCTGGCAGAGGGAGACGCAGAGGGACTCGGGACAGGAGATGGACCCGTCGAAGTTTTCGATGAAGATATAGTCGTTGCCGCAGTCCTGCATCTTCGTAAAGGAGATGGTCCGGCGCCAGCGGCGCATGCGGTTGAGGTCCACGAGCTCGGTGTTCAGCTGGCTGTAGCGCCCGGCGATGCTGTCGGCGAGGGCGTTGGCCGTGTCCAGCGAGGTGAGACAGGGAATCCCGAGCTGCATGGCGCGGCGGTGCAGGGCGATGTAGTCGCCCATGGTGCCGTCCTTCACAGCGCCGGTATAGACGATCAGGTGGAGGCCGGTCTCCCGCTCCAAATCTGCGGCATCCGTCCGCATCAGTTTCTCCGGCAAAAACTCCGTCACGGGGAGCCCCGCCGCAGCGATGGCGGCGGCGGTGCCGGCGGTGCCGTAGAGGCGCAGGCCGAGGGCGTGAAAGCGCCGGGCCAGGCTCAGAATCTCCGGATAGTCGGCGGTCTCGACGCTGAGCAGGACGCCGCTGCCGGTCTCGGGGATCCGGAAGCCCGCGGCCGTGAGGCCCTTGAACATGGCCTCGGCAAGGCTCCGGCCGAGGCCGAGCACCTCACCGGTGGACTTCATCTCGGGCCCGAGGATGGAGTTTGCGTCGGAGAGCTTCTCAAAGGAGAAGACGGGGACCTTGACCGCATAGTAGGGCGGCGTGCGCCACAGGCCGGTGCCGTAGCCGAGGTCGCGGAGCTTCTCCCCGAGCATGATGTGCGAGGCGAGATCCACCATGGGGACGTTGGTCACCTTGGAGATATAGGGCACGGTGCGGGAGGCGCGGGGGTTGACCTCGATGACATAGAGCTCGTCCTCGTAGATCAGGTACTGGATGTTCACGAGGCCCCGGGTCCCGAGGGCCAGGGTGAGCTTCTCCGACACGTCGCAGATGCGGTGCAGGAAGCGGTCGGTGAGGTTGTAGGGCGGGTAGACGGCGATGGAGTCGCCGCTGTGGACGCCGGCCCGCTCGATGTGCTCCATGATGCCAGGGATCAGGACGTCGGTCCCGTCGGAGATCACGTCGACCTCGAGCTCGATGCCGGGCATGTACTTGTCCACGAGGACGGGGTTTTCGATTCCGCCGGCCAGGATCTCCCTCATATAGGTTTCGGTCGTCTCCGGATCGCGGGAGATGCACATGTTGCGGCCGCCGATGACATAGCTCGGGCGGAGCAGGACGGGATAGCCGAGGCTCTCCGCGGCCGCGAGGGCCTCGGGCAGGGTGTTTACGCCCCGGCCGCGGGGACGGCGGATGCCGAAGCGCTCCAGGAGCGCGTCGAAGCGGGCGCGGTCCTCGGCGACGTCGATGCTGTCGGCGGAGGTGCCGAGGATCCGGACGCCCCGCTCGGCGAGGAAGGCGGTGAGCCGGATGGCGGTCTGGCCGCCGAAGGCCACCACCACGCCGATGGGCTTTTCCACGCGGATGATGTTCCAGACGTCCTCCGGGTACAGCGGCTCAAAGTACAGGCGGTCGGCGGTGTCATAGTCGGTGGAGACGGTCTCGGGGTTGTTGTTCACGATGACGACGTCATAGCCCATGTCCCGCAGGGTCCAGACGCAGTGGACCGAGCTGTAGTCAAACTCGATCCCCTGGCCGATGCGGATGGGGCCGGAGCCCAGGACCATGACGACGGGCTTCCCGCTGCGGCCGAAGGTGCGGGATTCGCAGATCTCGTCACAGGTGGAGTAGAAATAGGGCGTCCGGGCGTCAAACTCGGCCGCGCAGGTGTCCACCATCTTGTAGGAGAAGGCCGTCTCCCCGGGCAGCGGGTTTCCGGAGAGCTTTTCGAGCGCCCGGTCGGGGTAGCCCATGCGTTTGGCAAAGGCATAGTCCCGGTACGGGAGCGGTTTCCCCGCGATGCGAAGCTCGAAGGCGGCGAGCGCCGCGAGCTTCTGCAGGAAGAACATGTCGATCTTCGTGATGCGGTGGATCTCCTCCGCCGGCATGCCGGCCTTCAGGGCCTCGAAGACCGTGAAGAGGCGGTGATCATCCTGGTCCAGGAGCCGATCCTCCAGGGGGCGCCCGTCGGGGGCCGGGGCGTTCAGCGTGTCGAGGGAGATCTCGGCCCCGCGCACGGCCTTCATCAGGGCCATCTCGAAGTTCGGTGCGATGGCCATCACTTCGCCGGTGGCCTTCATCTGGGTGCCCAGGCGGCGGCTGGCGTGGGGAAACTTGTCAAAAGGCCACTTGGGGAGCTTCACCACGACATAGTCCAGGGCGGGCTCAAAGCAGGCGCAGGTCTTGCCGGTGATGTCGTTCAGAATCTCATCGAGGGTGTAGCCAAGGGCCAGGCGGGTGCTGATCTTGGCGATGGGATAGCCCGTGGCCTTGGAGGCCAGCGCGGAGGAGCGCGAGACGCGGGGGTTGACCTCGATAACCGCGTACTCGAAGCTGTCCGGGTTCAGGGCGAACTGGCAGTTGCAGCCGCCCACGATGCCGAGGGCGGTGATGATGTCCAGGGCGGCGCTGCGGAGCATCTGGTACTCCCGATCCGCCAGGGTCAGTGCCGGCGCCACGACGATGGAATCGCCGGTGTGGATGCCGACGGGGTCGAAGTTCTCCATCGAGCAGACGGCGATGACATTCCCGGCGCCGTCGCGCATGGTCTCAAACTCAATCTCCTTCCAGCCGGAGACGCACTTCTCCACCAGGACCTGGGTGATGGGAGAGAGATCCAGCCCGTTGCGGGCGATGGCGGCGAGCGCCTCCGGGGTTTCGGCGATGCCGCCGCCGGTGCCGCCGAGGGTATAGGCCGGGCGGACGATGACGGGATAGCCGATTTCGTCAGCGATGGAGAGCGCCTGCGGGACATCGGTGGCCGTGGCGGAGGGGATCACCGGCTGGCCCATGGCGGCAAGGGTCTCGCGGAAGCGCTCGCGGTCCTCGGCGCGCTCGATGCTCTCGATGTCGGAGCCGAGCAGGCGCACGCCGTAGCGCGAAAGGGTGCCGTCGCGGCTGAGCTGCATGGCGAGGGTGAGGCCGGTCTGGCCGCCGAGACCCGCGAGCAGGCCGTCGGGGCGCTCCTTTTCAATGATGCGGCGGAGGGTCACCGGCGTCAGGGGCTCTAGATAGATCGCGTCCGCGAGCTTCTTGTCCGTCATGATGGTGGCGGGGTTGGAGTTGACGAGGACGGTCTCGATCCCCTCCTGCTGCAGAATGCGGCAGGCCTGGGCCCCGGCGTAGTCGAACTCCGCCGCCTGGCCGATGACGATCGGACCGGAGCCGATCACCAGAACCTTGTGGATGCTCTTGTCCTTTGGCATGTCACTCCTCCTCTCCCCGCATCATGCGCAGAAAGCGGTCAAACAAAAACGCGGTGTCATGGGGGCCGGCGCAGGCCTCCGGGTGGAACTGTACCGTGAAGCAGCGCTTCCCCGGGTAGTCCAGGCCCTCGCAGCTGCGGTCATTGGCATTGAAGAAGCTCAGCTTCGCAATCCCCCGCATGCTGTCCGACTCCACGGCGTAGCCGTGGTTCTGGGTCGTGATCCAGGTGCGCAGCCCGTCGGTCACGGGCTGGTTGGCGCCGCGGTGGCCGTACTTGAGCTTGTAGGTTCTGCCGCCCATGGCGAGGGCGCAGAGCTGGTGGCCGAGGCAGATGCCGAAGATCGGGAGCTTCCCGACGAGCCGGCGGAGCTGTTCCACCTCGAAGAGGTTCTCGGCGGGGTCGCCGGGGCCGTTGGAGAGCATGAGGCCGTCCGGATTCAGGGCGAGGATCTCCTCCGCCGCGGTGTCGTGCGGCAGCAGCGTCACGGCGCAGCCACGGGAGGTGAGACTCCGGATGATGTTGCGCTTGGCGCCGTAGTCCAGCAGCGCGACGTGCAGGGGCGCTCCGTCCGCGGGATGGTCCGGCGCGAAGAAGCGACGCTCCTTCGTGCTGACCCGGGCGACGACATGCCGCACCGCATAGTCCCTGACCGGGGCGAGATCCGCCGGAATGCTTCGGCAGAGACAGGCGTTCATGACACCCTGCTCCCGGATCAGGCGGGTCAGGGCGCGCGTATCCACGCCGCAGATGCCCGGGATTCCCCGCTCTTTCAGGAAGTCATCGAGGGTCCCGCGGCTGCGGAAGTTGGAGGGCGCGGGGCAGAGCTCGCGCACCACGTAGCCCGCGGCGTGGCAGTCGCCCTCGAAATCCTCCGGGATCACGCCGTAGTTGCCGATCATCGGGAAGGTCTGCATGATGATCTGGCCGGCGTAGCTTGGATCGGTGAGGGTCTCGAGATAGCCGGTCATGCCGGTGGTGAAGACCAGCTCACCAAGGGTCTCATATCCGGCGCATTCTTCCTTCCATGCGCCAATGGGATGGCCCGAAAAGGCCATCCCGTTTTCCAGTATCAGATAGACAGTATCCATGGCTGTCAGAGGGTCGCCGCCATGACCGCCTTGATCGTGTGCATGCGGTTTTCGGCTTCGTCGAAGACGATGGAGCGGGGACCTTCGAAGACCTCGTCCGTGACTTCCATCGCGGTCAGACCGAACTTCTCATGGATCGCGACGCCGTTTTCGGTCTCGAGATCGTGGTAGGCCGGCAGGCAGTGCATGAAACGGGCCTGGGGGCCCGCCAGATCCATGAGCGCCTGGTTCACCTGGTAGGGCAGCAGGTCATGGATGCGCTCGGCCCAGACGGACTCCGGCTCGCCCATGGAGACCCAGATGTCGGTATAGAGGACGTCCGCCCCCTGCACCGCCTTTGCCGGGTCGGTCTCAAAGGCCAGGAGGGCGCCGGTTTCGGCCGCGACGGCACGGCAGGCGTCGATCAGCGCCGGGTCCGGGAAGTACTTCTCCGGGGCGCAGGCGACAAAGGAGAGGCCCATCTTGGCGCAGCCCACCATGAGGGAGTTGCCCATGTTGTAGCGCGCGTCGCCGAGATAGACCAGCTTCTTCCCCTTCAGGCCGCCGAAGTGCTCGCGGATGGTGAGGAAGTCGGCGAGGATCTGGGTGGGGTGGAACTCGTTGGTGAGGCCGTTCCAGACCGGCACCCCCGAGAACGCGGCGAGCTTTTCCACGCGCGTCTGTTCAAAGCCGCGGTACTCGATGCCGTCGAACATGCGCCCCAGGACACGCGCCGTGTCGGCGATGCTCTCCTTCTTGCCGAGCTGGGAGCTCTTCGGATCCAGATACACCGGGTGCATGCCCAGATCGGCCGCGGCCACCTCAAAGCTGCAGCGGGTGCGCGTGCTGGTCTTCTCAAACACGAGGGCGATGTTCTTCCCCTCGTGCAGCCGGTGGGGGATCCCGGCCTTTTTCTTGGCCTTCAGGTCGGCCGCCAGGTCCAGCAGACCGCCGATCTCTTCCGGCGTAAAGTCCAGAAGCTTCAGGAAGCTCTTCCCTTTCAGATTCATACGCACGCTCCTTTGATCACGTCAACCGCCTTCATCAGAAGATCCTCCGGGATGTTCAGCGCCGGGAGGAGGCGGACCTTGTCCTTCGCCGTGAGGCAGAGGACGCCGTTTTCCATGCAGGCCTTCACGACATCGCCGGCGGGTTTCGCGGTTTTGATGCCGATCATGAGTCCCATGCCGGTAACGCTCTCGACACCGGGCGCGCCGCGGAGCGCGTCGAAGACCATGGCGCTCTTTTTCCTCACGCCCTCCAGGAGCGCATCATCGATGCGGCTCAGGACGCTGAGCGCGCCGGCGCAGCAGACGGGGTTTCCGCCGAAGGTGGAGCCGTGGTCGCCGGCGCCAAGGGTGAACTCGGTCTTTTCACCGAAGAGCACCGCGCCGAGGGGCAGACCGCCGCCGAGGCCCTTGGCGGTGGAGACCACGTCGGGCCGGATGCCGTAGTTCATGTAGGCGTAGAGCGCGCCGGTCCGGCCGTTGCCGGTCTGGACCTCATCCACCAGCAGGAGGATGTCCTGCGCCCGGCAGAAGTCCGCGAGGCCGGTCACAAAGTCCTTTTCCATCGGGATCACGCCGCCCTCGCCCTGGACACACTCGATCATCACGGCGGCGGCCTTGTTCTGCAGCGCGGCCGCCTTGACGGCCTCCAGGTCGTTGGCCGGGGCGTGGACGAAGCCCGGGGTCAGCGGCTGGAAGAGCTCGTGATAGTGGTCCTGGCCGGTGGCGGCGAGGGTCGTGAGGGTGCGGCCGTGGAAGCTGTTGACGAGGGTCACAATCGTGAAGTACTCCGGCCCCTTCTTCTCCGCGGCATACTTGCGGGCGGCCTTGATGGCGCCCTCGTTTGCCTCGGCGCCGGAGTTGCAGAAGAAGACCTTCTTCATGCCGGTCTTTTCACAGAGCAGCTTCGCCAGCATGGCGCAGGGCTCGGTATAGTACAGGTTGGACATATGCTGGAGCTTCTCCAGCTGAGCGGTCACGGCGGCCTTCCATGCGTCGTCCGCGATGCCGAAGGCGGTGACGCCGATGCCGCTGCCCATGTCGATGTATTCCCTGCCCTCGGCGTCATAGACGAGAGAGCCCTTGCCGCTCACCAGCTCCACCGGGAAGCGGGCATAGGTATTGGCGATGTATTCCCTGTCGATTGTTTTCAGTTCTGACATAGTTCTGTCTCCTCTCCGTATACCATGGTGCCCGCGCCCTCGTCCGTCAGGATCTCCATCAGGATCGAGTGCGGTACACGGCCGTCCATGATGATGACACGCTCAACACCGCGGTGAATGGCGTCGATGCAGCACTCCACCTTCGGGATCATGCCGCCGGCGATGACGTTCTCCTCGAACAGCCGGATCGCCTCGGCGATGGAGAGCTCCGGAATCAGGGTCGAGGGGTCGTTTTTGTCCCGCAGGACGCCGGCGATGTCGGTCATCATGATGAGACGCTCGGCCCCCAGGGCCCCTGCAATATATGCGGCAGCGGTGTCGCCGTTGATGTTGTAGGTGTTCCCCGCGGCGTCACAGCCCAGGGTGGAGATGACGGGGATGTAGCCCTTCTCCAGCAGGTCCATCACCGGGGCGATGTTCACGTTGGTGATGCTTCCCACAAAGCCGAGCTCCGCCCGCTTCATCTTCGCCTCGATGAGGTTGCCGTCCATGCCGGAGATGCCCATGGCCTTGCCGCCCTTGACTTCCAGGAGCTTGACGAGGGTCTTGTTGATCTTGCCGGCGAGGACCATCTGGACGATGTCCACGGTCTCCTGATCCGTGACGCGCAGGCCGTCGACGAAGACCGGCTCTTTCCCGAGGCGGTTCATCATGTCGCTGATCTCCGGGCCGCCGCCGTGCACGAGCACGACCTTCACGCCCACCAGCCAGAGCAGGACGATGTCCTCCATCACCTGCTGGCGCAGCTGCTCGCTGACCATGGCGTTGCCGCCGTACTTGACCACGACGATCTTTCCGTTGTACTGACGGATATAGGGAAGGGCCTGAGTCAGCACCTCGGCCCGCTGGCTGTTCGAATAATCATCCATGTTCTTATGTCCTGTAGTCTCCGTTGATTTTCACGTAGTCGTAGGTGAGGTCGCAGCCCCAGGCCGTCGCCTCCGCCGTTCCGTCGCCGAGGGTGATGAGGATGTCGATCTCCTTCTCATGCAGCACCGCGGCCGCCTTCTCCTCGGAGAAGGGCACGCCGGCGCCGTTTTCGCAGACCGTGACGTCCCCGGCGGCGGAATGGAACACCACGCCGACGCGGCTGACATCCACATCCGCGCCGCTGTAGCCGATGGCGCAGAGGACGCGGCCCCAGTTGGCGTCTTCGCCGAACATGGCGGCCTTGGTGAGGCTGGAGCTGATGACGCTGCGGGCGACGGTCTTTGCCGCAGTTTCATCCCTCCCGCCCGTGACGACGCACTCAAGGAGCTTGGTGGCGCCCTCGCCGTCCCCGGCGATCATGCGGCAGAGCTGGATGTTCACGGTGTTCAGGGCGCACATGAAGGCCGAGAAGTCCGCGCCTTCCCCGGTAATCTCGGCGTTTCCGGCGAGGCCGTTTGCGAGGATGGTCACCATGTCGTTGGTGGAGGTGTCGCCGTCCACGCTGATCATGTTGAAGGTCTTCTGAATGTCGCCGGAGAGCGCCTTCTGAAGCATCGGGGCGCTGATGGCCGCGTCGGTTGTCAGGAACACCAGCATCGTCGCCATGTTCGGGTGGATCATGCCGCTGCCCTTGGCGATGCCGCCGAGATGGCAGGTCTTTCCGCCCAGCTCGAACTCCACCGCCACGGACTTCAGCTTCGTGTCGGTGGTCATGATGGCGCTGCAGGCGCTGTCGCTGCCGTCGGCGGAGAGCTCCGCCGCCAGGACGGGGATCCCGGCCGCAATGGGCGCGATGGGGAGCGGCTGGCCGATGACGCCGGTGGAGGCGACGATGACGTCCCGGGCGGAGATGCCCAGCGCCTCGCCCACCAGGGCGCTCATCTTCTCGGCGATCTCGATGCCGTCGGCGTTGCAGGTGTTGGCGTTGCCGCTGTTGCAGATGACGGCACGGGCCGTGCCGTCGGCGATGTGCGCCTTCGTCACGGTGAGCGGGGCGCCCTTGACGAGGTTGGTCGTATAGACCGCCGCGGCATTGGCCGGCACGTCGCTCACGATGAGGGCGAGGTCCTTCTTGTTGGGGTTCCTGCGGATCCCGCAGTAGGTCCCCGCAGCCTTAAATCCTTTTGCGGCACAGACACCGCCGGAAATCAGTTTCATGGTTGTTCTCCTTGTCTTGCTCAGCCGAGGGTGAGGCCGGTGGTCTCATCCAGGCCCAGCAGGATGTTCATATTCTGGATCGCCGCGCCGGAGGCGCCCTTGCCCAGGTTGTCAAAGGTCGAGATCAGCAGGATGCGGTCCTCGTTGCCGGCGACCGTGACGACCATGTCGTCCCGCCCGGAGAGGGCGTTGCCGGCGATCAGGCCGTCGGTGTACGCCTCATAGTGGACGACGGCGCTGTGGTAGCAGGCCTGGTAGAGCTGCTTCACGTCATCGATGCTCCCCTTCAGGTCCTTCCGGAACAGGGGAACCGTCACCGCCATGCCGCTGTAGTAGTCCGCGACGATCGGGCAGAAGAAGGGCGTGACCGAGAGTCCGGAGATCTTCACCATCTCCCTGAGATGCTTGTGGGTCTGGCCCAGCGCGTACTGTCTGGGGGAATCGAGGGCCGGATCCCGTGTCGCGGCCTCATAGTCCGCGATCATGCTCTTGCCGCCGCCGGAATACCCGGTCACGGAGAAGCAGGTCAGCGCCGTATCCGGCGACACCAGCCCCTCATGGACCAGGGGCTCGACCAGGGAGATGAAGCCGCTGGCATGGCAGCCGGGGTTTCCGATGCGGCGGCTTGCGGCGATCTTCGCCCGCAGTCCGTGCAGCTCCGGGAAGCCGTAATCCCAGCCCGGTTCGGTCCGGTGGGCGGTGGAGGTGTCGATGACTGCCGTGTTGCCGTGGACCAGCTCCGCCGCCTCGACGGCGGCCGCGTCCGGCAGGCACAGGAAGGCCACATCCGCCGCGTTCAGGATCTCCTCGCGGGCGGCAGTGTCCTTGCGCAGCTCGGCGGGGAGACTCAGGATCTCCAGCTCCGTGCGGGAGGCAAGACGCTCGCGGATGCGCAGGCCGGTGGTCCCGGCGCTGCCGTCTATGAATACCTTTGTCATGTCTTCAGTTCCTTTCTGACAAAAGCGATCTGCTTTTCTACCGAGGCGACGGAGGTGCCGCCCTCGCTGATCCGCTTCTCCATGCAGGTCTTCAGGTCGATGGCCGTGTAGAGGCTCTCGTCGAAGAGCGGGCAGTGCTGCCGGTAGATCTCCAGCGGCAGCGTCTCGAGAACGCAGCCGGTCTCCATGCAGGTGCGGACCAGCTCGCCGGAGATCTTATAGGCGCTGCGGAAGGGCATCCCCTTCTTCACGAGCCAGTCGGCGAGGTCGGTGGCATTGATGAAGCCGCCCTGCGCCGCGCGGAGCATATTCTCGCGGTTCACGGTCATGGTGGCGAGCATCGGGGTCAGGATGGTGAGGCACATCTTCACCGTGTCGCAGGCGTCGAAGACACCCTCCTTGTCCTCCTGCATGTCCTTGTTATAGGCCAGGGGCAGGCCCTTGAGCGTGGTGAGCAGGCCCATCAGGTCGCCGTAGACCCGGCCGGTTTTCCCCCGGATGAGCTCCGCCATGTCGGCGTTGCGCTTCTGGGGCATGATGGAAGAGCCGGTCGTGTAGGCGCTGGAGAAGGAGATGAAGCGGAACTCCCAGCTTGCCCAGAGGATCAGCTCCTCCGACAGGCGCGAGAGGTGCATCATCAGGATCGAGAGCGCCGAGAGAAGCTCAATGGCGAAGTCGCGGTCCGAGACGCCGTCCATGCTGTTGAGGCAGATGTCATCAAAGCCCAGGCGCGCCGCTTCCATCCGGCGGTCGGTGTCATAGGTCGTCCCCGCCAGGGCGCAGCAGCCGATGGGCGAGACGTTCATGCGACGGCGGCAGTCCTTCAGGCGGTCCAGGTCGCGCAGGAGCATCATGGCATAGGCCATCATATAGTGCCCGAAGCTCACTGGCTGGGCCCGCTGGAGGTGGGTATAGCCCGGTATGATGGTTTCGGTGTTCGCCTCGGCAAGGTCCGTCAGGGTCTCAAGTAAACCGCGGATGAGAGCGGCGATTTCGTCACTCTCATCTCTCAGATACATTCTCAGATCCAGGGCCACCTGGTCGTTGCGGCTGCGGGCGGTGTGGAGCTTCTTCCCGGTATCGCCGATGCGCTCGGTGAGGACCTGCTCGACAAACATGTGGATGTCCTCGGCCTTTTCGTCGATCGCGAGCTTCCCGCTCTCAAGGTCCTCCAGGATTCCCGCGAGGCCCGCAGTCAGCGCCTCGCAGTCCGCCGCGGAGATGATCCCCTTCGCGGAGAGCATCGCCGCATGGGCGATGCTCCCGGTGATGTCCTGTCGGAACATCCGTCTGTCAAAGCGGATGGAGGAGTTGAAGTCGTCCGCGACCGGGTCCGTGTTCCCGGCGGTGACGCCGGCCCACATCTTCGCCATCGCTTACTTTCCGTCCACGATGGCCTGCACCTTGATGGGCAGCCCGTAGAGGTTGATGAAGCCGGTGGCATCCGCCTGGTTGTAGTCGCTCTCGCCGAAGGTGGCGATCTCCTCGCTGTAGAGGGACTGGTCGCTCCAGATGCCGGCCTTGATGATGTTGCCCTTGTAGAGCTTCAGCTTCACGGTGCCGGTGACACGCTCCTGGGTCTTGTCGACAAAGGCGCTGAGCGCCTCACGCAGGGGCGTGAACCACTGGCCGTTGTAGACCAGTTCGCCGAAGGTGATGGCAAGCTTCTGCTTTTCATGCAGGGTCAGCTTGTCGAGGCAGACGGTCTCCAGCGCGCTGTGTGCCGCGTAGAGGATCGTGCCGCCCGGAGTCTCGTAGACGCCGCGGCACTTCATGCCGACGAGGCGGTTTTCGACGATGTCGATGATGCCGATGCCGTTCTTGCCGCCCAGCTCGTTGAGCTTCAGGACGATCTCCTTGGCGCTCATCTTCTCGCCGTCCAGCGCCACCGGAACACCCTGGACAAAGTCCAGCGTCACATAGGTGGGCGCGTCCGGCGCCTGGATCGGGGAAACGCCCATCTCCAGGAAGCCCGGCTTCTCATACTGCGGCTCGTTGCCCACGTCCTCGAGGTCCAGGCCCTCGTGAGAGAGATGCCAGAGGTTCTTGTCCTTGGAGTAGTTGGTCTCGCGGTTGATCTTCAGGGGAACGTTGTGCGCCTCGGCGTAATCGATCTCCTCGTCACGGGATTTGATGCTCCACTCACGCCAGGGCGCGATGATCGGCATGTTCGGGGCAAAGTGCTTGATCGCAAGCTCAAAGCGGACCTGATCGTTGCCCTTTCCGGTGCAGCCGTGGACAATGGCGTCCGCCCCTTCTTTCAGGGCGATCTCCACCAGGCCCTTCGCGATGCAGGGACGGGCGTGGCTGGTGCCGAGCAGGTAGTCCTCGTAGACGGCGCCCGCCTTCATGCAGGGAATGATGTAATCGTCAACGTACTCATCCGTGAGGTCCAAGACATAGAGTTTGGAAGCGCCGGTCTTCAGGGCTTTCTCCTCCAGACCCTCCAGTTCGTCCGCCTGGCCGACATTGCCGGAGACGGCAATGACTTCGCAGTTGTTGTAGTTCTCCTTCAGCCAGGGGATGATGATGGAGGTGTCCAGACCGCCGGAGTATGCAAGAACGACTTTCTTGATGTCGGATTTATTCATGATATTAGCTCCTTATTGAATATTTATGCAGTGATTATAGGGCCGGCATCCAGAAAAGTCAAGTTCAATTTTCATATTTATGCACAGTTGCAAAGAGGGTGTTTCCGCTCTCTCCCGTTCTTATGCAAATAGCACAAAGCCGCAGAACAATACCGCCGCAGTTTCTTTGGCGGCGGTATCCCGTATCCCGTATGAGCGGCTCAGCCCTGAGAGGCGGGCGGATTCTCCGTCAGGATGATTCTTCCGTCCTCGCCGGAGAGGCCGATCATATATTCATGCTCGCCTCTGAGATCCCGGTAGCGGAGCATCGTATCGGGCAGATCGCCCGGAAACAGAAGCGCCATCTGCAGCGCGCAGTCGCAGAAGCGCCCGCAGAAGAACAGCTCCCGGTCTGCATAAAAATGAGAGTCCGCGCCCGGATATGCCGTCCAGATGCTGACGTCCCTGGCGTCCCCGGAAAAGACGATGAGGCCGGTCTCGCCGCCGTCGCCGATGACCACCTGGTCGACGATGTTCAGGCTCCCCTCCCGGATTTCGGGCATCTCGATCATCGCGACGTCCGCCGTGCCGGAAACGGCGAGCGGGAACCAGCGGGCATCCAGGAGGCCTTCCAGCCTTTCATAGGGGATGCTGAAATCCGTGAGGCCGGAGGCATAGTCTCCGAGCTCATACAGGCCGGACGTCAGGTGGAAGGCATCCTCGCCCGGGTACCAGGCGCCGTCCCGCAGCAGCGCCCGGAAGGCGGTCTCATAGTCCTCCGGGGCGGTCAGGGAGAGCTGGCCGGCATAGTAGCCGTCCCGGTCCTCCTGCACCAGGCGGAGCATTTCGGAGACGAGACGCTCCCGGAAAGCCTCCGGATCGGCGCTGAGATTCTCCAGGTGGAGCCGCTCCCCCGTTCCGGCGTCAAAACAGACCGCCTCCTCCGCGTAGCCGCCGTGCGCGCCGCCGAGGTAGTCATAGGTACTCACCAGGAAAACACAGATCTCATCATCCGCACGCAGCACCGTCACATACCGGGTCGAGGTCAGCTCCGAGGGGATGCCGTCATATTCCCTGGAGATGGCGTAGTTGTCCTCGGCGGCGGCCAGCATGGCATCGTATCCGTATATGTTTCCCTCCCCGGCACCGCTGCCGGTATACCAGAGATCCTGCAGCGCCGCCATTTCCTCGGTCATGCGCTGTGCCGCTTCCGGCGCCAGTTCCGAATCCACCCGGACATTGTCCCATGCGAAGGTGAGGATCCGGTTCGTCCCCGTCTCGGGATCGAAAGCCTCTTTCGACATGCGTTCCATATGAATCAGCATGCCGTGATCGGGCACCGTCACTTCGGCGCGCATTTCAGAGCCGCTCTCCACGGCGGGCAGATCCGCCTGCTGCTCCGTCGTCGGCCGGGGCGTCTCCGCCGGGGCGGACGCCGTGCCGCAGCCGGTGAGAAGCATTGCGCAGCACAACAGGCATACAAGGGTCAACCTGACTGTTCTCATACATATCTCCTTCAGCATAAAGCTGTTTTCTTCCCGTTTCTGTCTTATTCGGACCGCAGCGCGATGACCGGGTCCTTCTTTGCCGCCACACCGGAGGGGATCAGCCCCGCGATGAAGGTCAGGATCACGCTGATCAGCACAAGGAAGACGGCGCCGATCAGCGGGAGCGAGGACTTCAGCGACATGATGCCGGTGAGGTCGTGGACGATGATGTTGATGGGGATGTTCAGGACCGCCGTCACCAGAATGCCGATCAGGCCGGCGGCCAGGCCGACGATGAAGGTCTCGGCGTTGAAGACGCGGGAAATGTCACGCTTCGAGGCGCCGATGGCGCGAAGAATTCCGATCTCCTTGGTCCGCTCGAGGACTGAGATGTAGGTGATGATTCCGATCATGATGGAGGAAACCACCAGCGAGATGCCGACAAAGGCAATCAGGACATAGCTGATGACATTGATGATGGTCGTAATTGAGCTCATCAGCAGCGCCACCATGTCGGTGTAGTGGATCTCGTCCTCCTCTTCCACCGTGTCGTTATACGCCTCGATGGCCTCGGCAATGGCGTCCTTGTTTTCAAAGGTCGAGGCGTAGAGATTGATCGCCGACGGACTGTCCAGATCCACATAGCCAAGCTTTTTGAGCGTATCCTTCAGCGTCTGGGTGGAATAGACCGGGGGCATCGCGTTGTCATAGATCCAGAGATAGTCATCGTCGTTGAGCGAGAGCAGCTGAAAATCCGCCGCCAGCTGCCGGTCGGAGAGCTTCTCATACAGCGCCTTCATCTGGGCCGCGTACTGGGTGCGCACCGTCTCGACCATCATCTGGCGAACGGAATCAAACAGGGTTTCGTCGTCCAGGTCTTCCAGCATGCTGCGGTATTCGGGATAATACTCCAGCACCGAATTCTCAATATCGGCGCGGTCCATCCCTTCCATCTGTTCATCCAGCATGTCGTTCAGGGTCTTCTCGTCCGGCTCGCACATGTAGGTCACATAGAGATCGGCGATCTCCGCCTCCGTGGCATGGGCGATATAGTCTCTGGCCGCCTCGCGCTTCTTGTCCTTGCTCAGGGCTTCGTTCTCGTCCAGGAAGGGCAGTCCGGAGAACACGTCGACCTCCGGGTTTCTCAGCTGCCGGCGCACCAGGTCCCGGGTCTCCGCCTCGCGCATGATGTGCTCCACCAGGGCATGGGTGTAGCCGATCGCCCCGGTCATCATTCCGGAGAGGGCGTCCTCGTTCTGGCGGATAATGCCAACCAGACGGACCTCCAGGCCGTCGCGGTAGAGGGTCTTCAGGCCGAGCTGTTCCGCGGTGAGATCCACCGTCTCGCCGTCCTCGATGCGGAAGGTATCCGCCGGGAAGATATAGCGGAAGCTCTTGCTGCAGAGCTCCTCATAGCTCCAGCGCTCCTGCCGGCTCTCCACCGACTCGGCCGTGAGGAAGGACTGCATGTCCTCGGCGACGGTGGAGTTGGACTTCAGGCCCAGGGCGTAGAGCACCAGGTCCGAGATCTCGTTGTTGTCATCGACAACCAGCACCGCCTCGTCATAGCTCTCGGGCCAGTGCCCGTAGAGCAGGTCATACTGTTCGCGAAGGAGAGGGTTGACCAGTCCGTCCTCCTCGCCGGGCAGCATCTCCTGCCACACATTGGCAATGGAATAATACTGGCCGTAGGTGGAGAAGAAGCTGGAATAGTTGCCGCCGTAGATGGCGCTCATGGTCTCCTGCAGGAGCTGGACAATGTCGGTCTTGACGATGTTCCCGTCCGGGTCCTCGGCATAGAGATTCATATCCAGGTCGTAGCTGTACTGAACGGAGCTGATATAGTTACGGATGCCGCCGCCGTTTGCGTCCAGGAAGGCCTTGAAGTCGCGGAGGTTGTTGGTCTCCTTCTCGGCGGAGACCATGGAGTTCATCAGATCGTACATGATGGTGCTGGAATAGACCGCGTCCTTCTCATGCCGGTTCTGCGCGTCCGCCGCCTGGATGCCCATCAGAGAGGTCATCATGCCCGTCATGTCCACCGTCTCGGCCTGAATCGTGATGGGATAGCTGGAGAGCGTATCCTCCTGGACCTTGTCGATGTAGTTCTGGATTCCGTTGGAGAGGGACATGATCAGGGCGATGCCGATGATACCGATGCTGCCGGCGAAGGCCGTGAGCAGGGTCCTCGCCTTCTTGGTCATGAGGTTGTTGAGAGAGAGGGAGAGCGCCGTGACAAAGCCCATGGAGGTGCGCTTCATCCGCCTCCCGCGCGCCTTCACCGGGCCGGCATGATAGGGGTCGCTGTCGTCGGTGATAAGGCCGTCCTTCAGGCGGATGATCCGCCCGGCATACTGTTCCGCCAGCTCGGGGTTATGTGTCACCATGATGATGAGGCGGTCTTTGGAGATCTCCTTCAGGAGCTCCATGATCTGGACCGAGGTCTCGGTATCCAGAGCGCCCGTCGGCTCATCCGCCAGCAGGATGTCCGGGTTGTTCACCAGGGCGCGGGCGATGGCAACACGCTGCATCTGGCCGCCGGACATCTGGTTCGGCTTCTTCTGAAGCTGATCGCCCAGTCCCACCTTCCGGAGGGCGTCTTCCGCCCGCCTGCGGCGTTCGGAACGGGGTACGCCGGAGATGGTCAGCGCGAGCTCCACATTGGCCAGCACCGTCTGATGCGGGATGAGGTTATAGGACTGGAAGACAAAGCCGATCGAGTGGTTTCGATAGGAGTCCCAGTCCGCGTCCGTGAACTTTTTCGTGGATCGGCCGTTGATGATCAGATCCCCGCCGCTGAAGCGGTCCAGTCCGCCGACGATGTTCAGCAGGGTCGTCTTGCCGCAGCCGGAATGTCCCAGAATCGCGACAAACTCGCTCTCCCGGAACTCCAGGTCGATCCCCTTCAGCGCATGCACCGTGGTATCGGCAACTTTATAGTCTTTTTTGATGTTCCGCAGCTGAAGCATGTTCTGTCCCTTTTTCTGTTTCTGTTCATCGTCATCGGCACGTGACCGCATGGGTATTATAGCGTTTTCCCATATTGCTGTTCAAGAGCATTTTATGAACATTCGGTCTGCCGGAAGAATTGACAAATCCCCCCGGAACATGCATAATACACATGTTTTCAAGCCTTGCATTCCCCGAATTCTTCTGTGAAAAGAGTCCCGGTATGATTGAGTTTACCACACAGGCATTGCGGAGGCTCCTCGCGATTCTTGCCCTGACGGGCGCCCTGAGCCAGGGACAGGCCGCCGACCCGGACGCGGTGCAGCGCAGCCAGTTTCCCTGGTATGCCGCCCTGACCCAGACGGAGCAGCGCTTTGACGAGACCCTGTACCTCGGGAGCAATGCCGTTATTTTTCTGGAAAAACATGATACGGGGGACGGAGTCCTGCGCAGTCCCTATCTCTTCGCGGAGCTCTACATCCCTGACGTCCACGCGCTGCGCGCATGGTATGCCGACGATCCCGCCCTGCCGCAGCAGGGGGTCTCCACCATCGGAGCTGCCTGCCAGACCGTTGGCGCCGCCTTTGCGGTGAACGGAGATTTTTACACCGCGCAGGGCGTGACTGCCATTCGAAACGGAACGATCCTCAACAGCTGCGTCAGCACCTATGACCTCTGCGTGCTCTATGAGGACGGGCAGATGCGCACCTTCCACGGGAGGGATCTCCCGACACAGGACGATGTCAACGAGGCTCTCCGCGGTGCCTGGCAGGCCTGGTCCTTCGGCCCTGCCCTTCTGGACGAGGACGGCGGAGCCATCTCTGACTTCACCGGGCGCACCATCGAGTACCTCACCCGGGATCACGCGCGCACGGCCATCGGCTATTACGGCCCGGGGCACTACTGTCTGGTGAACGTCGCAGGCTACCGGAGCGACATGCCCGGGGCGACGCTGGAAGAGCTGTCCGCATTCTTTGCCGCGCAGGGCTGCCGCTGCGCCTACAATCTCGACGGCGGCAGTTCCGCGCATCTGTGGTTTCACGGGAGGGAGCTGGGCTATCCCAGCGCGCAGAACTATCTCGCCGATCTGATCTATCTGGAGGATCTGGTCACGGAGGGAGCGGCGGAATGAAGCGCAGGAACTTCCTCTATCTGCTGTTCTTTCAGCTGATCGCCCTCACGCTGCTGTTCCCCTACACGCCGAACGGGAGGAAGGCGGCAGAGCGCTTTTTCCCGCCCGGGAATTACGGCGAGGATGCACTCTTTTCAGAAGCCAGAGATGTTTCGGACGCTCTGGCGGCAGAAGAAGCGCTGAAAGCGCTCGGCCCGCCGCTTTCGACCTATTACACGGAGCTGAGCAGCGAGCTGCCCGGCCGCTATGATCTTGTCTCCGTTCACGCGGAGGACGGAACGCTCTCCGACGAGCTGCTCGCCCGGCTGCACGGACTCGGTTTCCCGATGGTGCTGGAGCTGCACGCGGACGGGAGCGCCATATACGGCGTGTTCGATCAGGCGATCACCCCGGATTATGATGCCGGGAGCATGCGGTTTACCATGAACGGAAAATCGCTTCCCTTCTTCTATCTCGGCGGCGCGCTTCGCATTCAGGACGGCAACCGCAGTCTGATTTTTGAAAAGCAATAACACACCGTCTGCCCGGGACATGTTCCCTGCAGGCGGTGTGTTATTCGTCTGTTTCTTCAGATCTGAGACCGCACCAGGATCACGCCCAGCTCGGCCGCCATCTCAACCGCGGCCCGGGTATAGTCGCTGGTGGTGTAGATATAGGCATCGTCGCAGCCGTAATAGTCCCGGGCGCTGTAGATCTCCTGAACGGCCTTCACGCCCACCGGGTGCCCGGGCGCGTAGCGCTTGCACTGGACACAGACGCGCCGGTTCCCGTCCGTCGCCAGGACGTCGGCACCGAAGTCGCCGCTCTTCGGCGTGGTGTCGACATCGGTAAAGCCCTCGCGGCGCAGCTCGTCGGCGACATACTCCTCGTACTCATAGGGAGTGAGGTTCAGGACATAGCTGCTGCGGAGCCGCTCCTGCTCACGCCAGGCGGCGTGCGCCGCCCGCCGCCGCAGTCTTCCTGCCCGGAGCCGCTTCCGGTCGGCGAAACAGAAAAGGACGACCGCGGTGATCACGAGAGAAAGCGGGAGGGCGTACTCCGCAGGGAATCCGCCGGCACGCAGGGCGCGCATCACAGGCGTTTCCAGCGCAAAGGGAATCAGGACCGCCGCGAGGAGATAAGCGAGGAGTTTCAGAAAGCGCTTCTTCACGGTCACTCTCCGAAGCCGAAGCGGGCGATGAACTCCTCCTCCGTGAGGATCGGGATGCCCAGTTCCCGCGCCCGGACGTTCTTGGAGGAGGTGGAAGCGGCATCGTTGTTCACCAGGAAGGCGGTCTTCTTCGAGACGCTGCCAGCGACCTTGCCGCCGTTTGCCTCCACATAGGCCTTGAAGGCATCCCGGTTTCTGAAACGATGCACATCCCCGGTGATGACAAAGGTGAGGCCGGCGCAGGTTCCCGTGATCTCGGTCACCGGGGCGGCCGGGGCGATGTCAACGAGCTCCAGGAGCTCCCCGAAAACGCCGCTGTTTCTCTCGTCCGCGTACCAGTTGCGGATGGCGGCGGAGCGCTCGGGGCCAAGTCCGTTCACGCCGGCAAAGTCCGTTCCCTGTTTCAGAGCCAGGACAAAGCCGGGCCAGCCATAGGCATCCACAAGGCGCTTCGCGGCGTCCAGACCGATCTGCGGAATGCTGAGGGCGTTCAGAAAGCGGACCGGATCGGCGGAGGTGCGGGCACGCTCAACGGCGGCGAGGAGATTGTCACAGCTCTTCTGTCCGAAGCCCTCCAGTTCCCGGATCTCGGCGGCATAGCGGGAGAGCCGGAAGATATCCGCGAAGCTGTGGACGAAGCCACAGCCGACAAAGTCACGCAGGGTCTCGATGGAGAGGCCGTCGATGTCCATGCCGCTTTTGCTTGCAAAACGCTCGAACTTCTTCAGGTTTTTGGCCGGACAGGCGGGGTTGTCACACTTCAGGGTGCGGGCGCCGCTGGGTCCGGTCGCCACACTCACAGGCCCCTCACAGGCAGGACAGCGCTCCGGGACCGCATATTTCCCGATGGCTCTGGTCACGCCAACGACCTTGGGGATGATCTTGTTGGACTTGATTACCTCGATCTCCGTGCTGCCGTTCTCGCCGATGCCGAGGCGGTCCATCTCGCTGAGGTTCACCAGCGAGGCGCGGGAGACCGTGGTCCCCTCCAGCTGTACAGGGTCGAAGATGGCGACGGGGGTGATGGTGGTGGCGCCGCAGGACCACTCCACCAGGCGCAGGGTCGTGCGGGCAACCTCGTCCTGCCACTTGAAAGCGAAGCCGGCCCTGGTGGCGTGATGCCCGGTGACGCTGCCCGTGGCGGCATAGAGGGTGTCATCGTAGGCTATGACCAGGCCGTCGACGGGGATCTGCATCTCCCCCGCCTCGACGCGGTGTGTCCAGGCCGCAACGGTCTCGGGCAGGCGCCGGGCATCGGTGAGCTCGCGCTCGACGGTGGTGAAGCCCATACGGTCCAGATAGTCCATCCTCTCGCCCCAGGAGACGATCTCCTCATCCGTGTGAACCAGGGTAAAGGCATTGAATGTCACATTGCGGTCACGGACCTCGTTCAGGCGCCTGACGTCCAGGGCGAGCGTGCCGGAGGCCAGATTGCGCGGATTGGCAAAGCGCTCGGCAGGATCGGAGATGGTCGCGTTCAGCTTCTCGAAGTCCGGGTAGGAGATGGTCGCCTCGCCGCGGACCACCAGATGGCCGCGGTCCTCCACCTCCGGCGGGAAACCGCGGATCGCATCTTTCATGAAGGTAATGTTGGTGCCGACGCTGCCGTTGCCGCGGGTGAGGATCTTTGTGAGGCTTCCGCCGTCATAGGTCAGGACCAGGGTCAGGCCGTCCAGCTTCCAGCTGAGCCAGACCGGCCGGTCCCCCGCCCATTCCTGGAGATCTTCCACCTTCTTGGTCTTGGCAAGGGAAAGGGCCGGATATTCGTGGGCTTCCTTCTCGCCGGCGATGTTGTCCTCGGCGGCGGCATTGACCTTCTGGGTCGGGCTGTCCGGCAGAACGACGCCGGTGGACTCCTCCAGGCGGGTCAGCTCGTCGAACAGGGCGTCCCACTCGAAATTGGACATGATTTCATCCCGCCCGCCGTAATAGGCCTCGGAGGCCTCGTTCAGGCGGCGGATCATCTCCTGCATTCTCTGTCTTTCCAGTTCCGTCATCTCAGTCGCTCCCGTTATTCCGATACCAGTCAGTCTGAAACCGTATCGCATGATAGAGATATTATACCAGAACTCCGGCATGTTTAACAGTACCAGTGAAGCTTTTTCTTGTCCTGCCTCCACTTTCTGTATATAATGATACCTGGAAGGGGATGAGGCGTCATGAATAAAACAACACGGAAAGCCTGTATCCTGCTCTGCCTGGTATCAATGATCGCCGCGCTGTCTGCGGCGGGCACCGCGGCCTGCGCAGAAGGGATGAGCTTTTCGAAGAGCGATTATAACAACGTGTCGGAAGAGGCAGCGGATGCGGTGATCTCGCTGGAGGGTGATCACGGTACGCTCTCCGATCCGGCAAGGGGACGTTCCGGGAACCCCGTGGTGATTGAGCGGAAAGGCGTCTATCGCGTCACAGGCAGCTCCGACGGCGTCACCATACAGATCCGGGAACCAAAGAAGTCGGGGAATATCTATCTCGTGCTGGATCATGTCACGATGACGAATGCGGACGGTCCCTGCATTGAATCCAAAGCTGCCGAGCAGACCATCATCCAGTGTGTGGGAGAGAACCGGCTTGTCAGCCTCGCCGACAAAGGGGCAGCTCTGTATTCGGAAGACGACCTCACCATGAACGGACCGGGCAGGCTGGAAATCGAGTCCGGGAAAAACGGGATCCAGTGCAAGTCCGTGCTTCGCGTCACAGGGTCGGCGCTCACGATCCGGGCCGTGAACGACGGGCTCAAAGGGGAAAAGGGCTTCCTGATGGACGGAGGGAGTGTCACCGTCACAGACAGCTATGAGGGTCTGGAAGGCGGGCAGATTGAGATCCGGGGCGGAGACCTGCATGTGAAAGCCAGCGACGACGGTCTGAACGCAGCCGGCGAGGATGGTCTGCAGGGAGACGTGGTGATCTCCGGCGGCAGTGTATTCATCGATGCGACCGGAGATGCCATTGACAGCAACCGGTCCATTCTCATCACGGGAGGAACCACCCTGGTCGAGGGTCCGGCAAACAGCCGGAACAGCATCTTCGACAAGGGAGACGCGGCAGACGCGCGTCTCAGCATCAGCGGGGGGACCGTCCTTGCCATCGGGAGCGTGGAAAAAGCCAAGAACTTCACGGACGGAACGCAGTATTCCCGGTTGGAGCCGATCGCCGGACATGCCGGTGATGTGATCACGACAGATGACGGCAGCGGTGTCGCCCTTACCGCCACGAGAGATTTCAGCTGCGTGATTTATTCCGGTCCGGGCTTCAGTCCGGAGAGCAGCATCCGGGTTCTCTCCGCCGGCAGCGAGGCTGAACCCGCTGCTGAACAGGACTTTTCCGCAATGGCGGAGAATGTGTATATGAAGCTGGCAATCCGGGAGGCCCGGGAGGCCCGGGACAGCGTCTCAGAACCGGACAGCGTACCGGTCGGCAGTGTGATTGTGAAGGACGGGCAGATTGTGGGCCAGGGGCATGACCAGGTGCTGCAGTTTAACGACCCGACCGGCCACGGCGCGATTGCAGCGATCCGATCGGCCGGGCAGAGACTGGGCACGGCAGACCTGACCGGCTGCACACTGTATACCACCATCGAACCCTGTACCATGTGTGAGTATGCATGCCGTCTGGCCGGGATCGAGAGGATTTACTACGGGTGCACACGCGAGGAAGCCGGTCTGAGAGGCTTTACGCGCGAGGACGGCGATGCACTGCCGGGAGAGCGGGATTCTTTCGGGGACGAATATCTGGTCTGCCTGGACCGGGATGCCTGTCTCGCGATGCTTGACGCGAGGGCGGAGCAGCTTCCACCGAAGGCTTAACCAGGCGGACAATACACAGACAGCGTCCTGCCCCGCAGTTGGAGCAGGACGCTGTTTCTGCTGCTGCGTGAGATTGACCATTGGGGAGTTATATGCCTCAGGGGACTTTCTTATCGCTGGACCCTTCTGGAATTCTTAACTTTCAATCAATGGGATGCTCAATCCGGCCCTTGTCCTAGAAAAAGCTTTCCTCAGCAAATTAATTGCCGCTGTCACAGCAGCACAAAAATTAAAAAAAGAGAAGCCGTATTACCGACTTCTCTTCGATGGCACCCATGAGGGGATTCGAACCTCCGACCTACCGCTTAGGAGGCGGTCGCTCTATCCTGCTGAGCTACATGGGCATATGGACTTTTTACAGCTTCGGTATTGTATCGCAGATTCAGCCGCTTGTCAACCTTGAAAGCAGTTCCCGGAGTTCTGTCTCAGTCAGGAGCGTGGACACCGCCTTCTTCAGATCGGTCTGGCTGATATCTGCCGGCAGATCAAGGCTTTCAGCCAGTTTTTTGCGCAGTTGAACAGAACCGTTCTTCCCGGTCAGGCCGAGGGAAAAGAACAGTGCCGAGCTGGCCCAGGGCTCGTTGTCATTTTCCGTTGCGCCGGCTCGCCGCAGTGCTTCGATCAGGACCTCAGGGCGCATTCCTTCCACACCGAGCAACCCCTGCCGGGAAGGCTTCTCCTTGCGCTTCTCCTTCCCTTCCACAGCGGGCACATAGGCCTGGCGGATTCTGTTCTGCGGCAGCAGGCCCTTCAGCCTGTTGCGGATCACGAAGCCCGCTCCGTCCGAATCGGTCAGGATGATCAGACCACGCTGCTCCGCCAGCATGCGGAGCGCCTCAAGTTTTTCCGGATGATGAAAGATCCCAAAGCCCCCCGTCTCGAAGATCAGTGCGTCCACCACCTGGCTGAGGGTGTTCCTGTCATATCTGCCCTCGACGACAATGACCTCGCGCAGTTTCAGCTTCTGCTCAGGCATCCGACACCTCCAGTGCGATTCGCATCAGGGTCTCCTTCAGGAGCAGTTTCTCATCCGCGCCCTCAGACTTCAGACGGTAATCGGCCGTTTCACAGAGCTCAATGGCGTGGCGAAGCTGGTCCGGGCTGAAGCTGCGTGCGGCATTGAGCAGCCGCCTCGCCATGAATTCGTACTTCAAATTGCAAAGCTCCATCACCGTGGCGCTGTCCCTGGCGTCCACTGAAAAGAACAGACGGCGAAACTGGTTGGAAAGCAGAGACAGGATCGCAGGGACACTGGTATCCCGCTGATCCAGGAGATCTGCCAGAATTCCGGCAGCGGTATTGAAACGCCGTTCGGCAATGGCATCTGTGAGGTCGAAGATATCCGCCTCGGCGAGGCGGTTTGCAACCGCATTGACGTCGGAGGCAGTTACCTTCTCGCCCGTGGCATAGGCTGCAATCTTCTCGATCTCGGGGATCAGGGCTTTCATCTGGTCCCCGCTGAGATAGATGAGGCGCTGTGCCGCCTCCATCTCGACACCCTTGCCGTAGAACGCAAAGCGGCGTGTAATCCAGCGGAACAGCATATTCTGGTCCTGGACGGTGAACTTGATCTCCGAAGCATGACTGCGCAGGAACTTGACAAGCTTGCTCTTGCCGTTGGGTTCCTCCCCCTGGTTCAGGCGGAAGGCCACCGTACAGTAATCCGGGATGTCCGAAAGAACCTCGATCAGGCGGTCGGCGTCGCCGCTCTTCTGCCAATCCAGATCGCGAACCTCGATGAGGCTGCGCTCACTGAAAAAAGGCAGGGTATCAATGGCATAGCGCAGCTCCATCGGGTCAAGCTGGGCATCCTTGAACACACGAATCTGGAAATCGTCCCCTTCCGCCGTGCCGCATGCTTCGCGCAGGGCCTGAAGGAAACTGTCCCGCAGGTATTCTTCCTCACCCCACAGAAAGTAAAGGCGGTCCGGGCCCGCTTCTTTTAACTTCTTTACTTCCGCGCTGTAGTTGAGCGCGGGTTCTTTTTTTCGTTTCGTCATGTCAGATTTACCCACAGTTCAACCGTTCCGTTCTGATCCGTCCGCCAGATTCGGCACCCGTGTTTCCAGAGTCTTGCGAGCACCTCACGGGTCGGGTGTCCATAGTTGTTGTTTCTTCCGACGCTGATGACTGCATCCTCCACCCGGACGGTGTCAAGGAATGCATCGTCCGTGGATGTCTGGGACCCGTGGTGCCCGACGATGAGAAGCTCTGCATCCGGAAGCTCCGTGCGCTCTATCAGGTCCAGCTCCGCCCTCTTCAACGCGTCACCGGTCAGGATCATGTCATAGTCTCCGACCGAGACCAGGCTGATGATACAGCGTTCGTTCTCCACACCTTCACCAGGCGGTGCGAACAGGTGCAGATGAATCGGTCCGTCTTTCCTTTCCATGTCCGCAGTCAGCTTCGTGAGTCTGGTACCGTGGCGATTGGCGCTTTCGGTAATGGCTGCAAGGCGGCCTTCGTCCGCGTCGGCGTCCGGAGAAAGGACAATCTCCTTCACCGGAACAAGCTCCAACAGCATTTCGACCCCGTTGCAGTGGTCCTCGTGGAGATGGGACAGGAGCAGGAGATCCACACCGTCGCGGCCAGCGGATTCCAGCCAGTCCGCAGCTATCTCGCCTGCGTTATTCAGCGTCCCCGTCCCGCCGCAGTCGAACAGCATCGTCGTGTCACCGGAGAGCACACAGACGCATTCCCCCTGTCCCACGTCCAGGGCGGCAATCACCGCGTCGGCGCTCCGGTATCGTGCACGGACAGACCAGAGACAGGTGCCCAGCGTCACCAGGCAGAGACAGAACGGCATCAGGACCCGAAAACGGCTTTCAGCCCGGCTCCGCCAGCCCAGGAAAGCCAGCACATAGCAGAGCAGGATCCAGAGCTTCATCTCAATGCCGCGCATACTGATGAGATGATGGGGAATCCGGCAGACAAGTCCGGCAAGGCCAATCAGGTAACGGGCAAGCAGTTCCGTCGGGAAGGCCAGCAGCCGGCCAAGGGGCAGGAGCAGCATTCCGGCAATGCAACTGATCCAGGCGCCGCAGAAACAGAACGACACCGCCCAGAGTCCCAGGAGATTGGTCAGCGGGGAGAGAAGCGCCAGGGAACCGAAATGCAGCGCAGTCAGAGGAACGGAAAAGGCCAGCACGGCAAGGGATGCCGCGACCGTTGCCACCGGCACACGCAGCAGATTCCGCTCCGACAGGCCGAGGGCCGCAAGCATGGTTCGGGTCAGGGGCTCCGCCAGGAGCACCATGCCCGCCATGGCAGAAAAAGACATCTGGAGACTGATGCTGGCGCAGCTGAAGGGGTTCAGAATCAGAATCAGCGCCAATGCTGCAAGCAGCGAAGTTGGGCCATCGTTCTCCCGTCGAAACACCGGGGCCATCACCAGGATACTCTGCATGATTCCTGCACGGACCGCGGACGGAGAAGCGCCGGTCATGAACACAAAGAACCAGACCATAAGGATTCCTGCAAGTGACGCCCCTGGCCGGGCGCCGAAGAGCAGTTGAATCAGGCCGACAAGGAAGGCCACATGCATTCCGGAGACAGCGACGATATGCATGAATCCCGCACCGCGCATACGGGCATACAGCGGCGTATCACGGTAGAAATCGGTCTTGTCCCCCAACATTAGTGCCCGGAGAAAGGCCGAAGTCTCCGATGCGAACAGGCGATCTGCAAAGGCCGAGACATGTCCGCTGCACAGCGCAGCAAGGGTCCGGAGGCTGTGACGGACACTTCCGTACATTTCCAGGTTACGCAGGGTGCCGGTCAGATAAACGTTTTTGGAGATATAATTGCTGTTCTGTTCCCCATAGCGCAGATCTGCGCGGCGGAGCCGGGCTGTCAGCCGGATCCGGTCACCGGGTCTGAGTTCCGGTGTCTCACCGCTGTAATCATAGAGATAGAGGTCGAGCCTGGGTATTTCTGTCCGCTGAACATGAAGGCGGGTATAATAGTCCCCCTCCACAGGCGGTTCCATCACGCGGGCGGAGAGGGTCTGTTCCGTCCCGTCCCAGAGCACGGCATAGCGCAGCGTTGCATTCCAGTGCAGGGCATAGGCGGTGAAACCGAGTGCGGCCCCAAGGAGGCACAGGAAAAAACGTGTCAGCCTGTCGCCGTGCCCGCGGAAGAAATACAGGACCAGTGCCCCCGCAGCGCAGGCGCCCGCAAGAGGCCACAGCATGCGGATCGGAAGAATATAGAAGGAGAGGAAAACTGCAGCTGCAACGGAAGCACAGGCAATGGCAAGCTTTCGCATCTTTTCCTCTCCTTGATATGTACTGATTCTGTTCAGATTCTATTCTCAGACGATTTTCTCTCCCAGTTTCCGTCCGCCAATCAGGTGAAAATGAATATGCATGACGGTCTGGCCGGCGTCGGCACCGCAATTGTTGATCACACGGTAGCCGTCAGACAGGCCCTCCGCCGCAGCGATCTTGGGAACGGCCTCGAAAACGGCGGCTATATTGCCCGCGTTCTCAGAAGTGATGGCGTTGGCAGAGTCCATATGCTCCTTCGGCAGGACCAGCACGTGGACCGGAGCCTGGGGATTAATGTCCCGGAAGGCATAGACCTTGTCGTCTTCATAGACCTTGGTACTGGGGATCTCCCCGGCGATGATTTTGCAAAACAGACAATCGTTCATGATAACCACTCCTTACCCTTATTTTAATACGATTTCTTCTACGAAAGGTTTCAGGCTGGCCAGGGCAGTGTCCAGTTTGGAGACGTCGGTGCCGCCGCCCATGGCGGAATCGGGTTTGCCGCCGCCCTTTCCTCCGGCGATAGCGGAAATCTGACGGATCAGGTCTCCCGCTTTGACCCCGGACGCGACTGCTTCCTTGCCACAGACACACAGGAAGCTCAGCTTCTCGCCATTCACCGCCGCCATCAGCGCCACGATGGCCGGCTCTTTATCCCGCAGGGAGTCACCCTGCTTGCGCAGCGTGTTCGGGTCACCCTCCGTCTTGAACGCCACCACCTTCACGGGGCCGACCTGTTCAGCCTTCTCAAGGACGCTGTCTGCGCCTCTGGCGTTTGCCTGATCACGCAGCTGTTCCATGCTGCGGCGAAGTTCCTTCAGCTCCGCTGCCTGCTGATCCAGCTTCTTCGGAAGCTCTGCCGGCACGGTCTTAAAGCGGGCAGCAGCATCCTGCAGAAGCTTTTCCTGCTCCCGGTTATACTGCAGGGCGCGCAGTCCGGTCAGGGCCTCGATCCGGCGCACGCCGGAGGCTACGGAGCCTTCGGAGACCAGGACAAAGCTGCCGATCTTCGCAGTGTTCGAAACATGAGTGCCTCCGCAGAGCTCCAGGCTCCAGCCTCCCATATCCACCACACGCACGACCTCGCCGTACTTCTCGCCGAACAGGGCGGCAGCGTGGGTCTTCTTCGCCTCTTCGAGGCTCATTTCCTTCGTGACCACGGGGAAATCAGCCAGGATCGCGCGATTCACTGCCTCACGCACCGCGTCAAGTTCTTCCGCCGTGGGGGCGGAGAAGTGGGTAAAGTCAAATCGGAGCAGGTCCGTATCCACAAGGGAGCCGGCCTGATGGACATGCTCACCCAGGACCTCCCGCAGGGCTTTATGCAGCAGATGAGTCGCGCTGTGGGCACGGCAGAGGGCTGCACGGCGGTCAGCGTCTCTCGTCACCGTGACAGACTCTCCAACCATGGCCTGTCCGGAACGGACCACACCGCTGTGCATGAACTTTCCGCCCTTGTTCTTCTGGACGCTCTGAACCTCAAAGACGAAGCCGTCCTTTTGGATGATACCGGTGTCGGAGAGCTGTCCGCCCATCTCGGCATACAGCACACTGCGGTCCAGAACGAGGATGGCCTCGTCGCCTTCAGAGACATATGTGCTAACCTCGCCCTCACGGACGGTCGCCAGAATGCTTGCCTCGCAGCTGTCACTGTCATAGCCGATAAACTTCGTATCCGGAATGTCCTTGCCGAAGCTGATGCCGGCCCAGCCGAGGTCACCCAAAGCTTTGCGGGCTTCACGGGCACGCTCACGCTGCTCCTGCATCAGTCTGCGGAAGCCTTCTTCATCCACGGTATATCCGGCATCCGCACACATCTCGACGGTGAGATCGAGAGGGAATCCATAAGTGTCATAGAGTCTGAACGCATCCGCACCGGAGAACACCGTCTCACCCTTCGCTCTATGGGTCTCAAGGAGTTCGGAGAAAATACGGAGTCCGGCATCGATGGTCCGACCGAACTTTTCCTCCTCACTCTGGATGACAGCGGTGATATAACTCTGCTTCTCCTTCAGTTCGGGATACTGGCCGCCGCTGATCTCAACAACGGTGGCGACGATCTCGTGGAGGAATGGATCATTGACCCCAAGAAGCTTTCCATGCCTTGCGGCACGGCGAAGCAGACGGCGCAGTACATAGCCGCGGCCTTCATTGCTGGGCAGAACGCCGTCACAAATCATGAAGACGGCACTGCGGATATGGTCGGTGATGACACGGAGAGATACGTCTTTCTTGTGACTCTCGCCGTAATAGGCACCGGTCAGTTCGCTGACCTTGTGGGTGACATGCATTACGGTATCAACATCGAACAGCGAATCCACTCCCTGGCAGACGACAGCCAGTCGCTCCAGTCCCATACCGGTATCGATGTTCTTCTGCTTGAGCTCGGTGTAGTTGTTGTTGCCGTCGTTGTCAAACTGGCTGAAGACGTTGTTCCATACTTCGATGTAGCGGTCACAGTCACAGCCAACCGTACAGGTCGGTTTGCCGCAGCCATACTTTTCACCGCGGTCGTAGTAGATCTCAGAACAGGGACCACAGGGACCGGCGCCGTGCTCCCAGAAGTTGTCCTCCTTGCCGAAGCGAAAGATTCGCTCCGGGGAAATCCCGATGTCATGCTCCCAGATGCCGGCCGCTTCATCATCGTCCACATAGACCGAGGGATACAGGCGATCCGGGTCGAGACCGACCCACTCCGGAGAGGTCAGGAATTCCCAGCTCCAGGCGATGGCTTCCTTCTTGAAATAGTCGCCAAAGGAGAAATTCCCCAGCATCTCAAAGAAAGTACCGTGACGGGCGGTTTTTCCGATGTTTTCGATGTCGCCGGTTCGAATGCACTTCTGACAGGTACAGACGCGGTGACGCGGCGGCTCCTGTTCGCCCTTGAACCATGGCTTCATTGGTGCCATGCCGGAATTGATGAGCAGAAGGCTCGCGTCATTCTGTGGAATCAGAGAGAAGCTCGGCAGCCGCAGATGGCCTTTGCTCTCAAAGAAGCTGAGAAACATCTCTCTCAATTCATTCAGTCCGTAATTTTTCATGCTTTTTTCCCTCGATTTCCGTCAAGATTAATAGTTCTGGGTTGCAACAAAGGAATCAAACTCCTCCTGGTTGGTAAAGAAACGGTGCCTTCCGGTATCCATATCCAGCGCGTAATAGTAGTAATCGGTCTGGTTTGGACTCAGCGCCGCCATCAGGCTGGCCAGGCCGGGGTTGCAGATCGGCGTGGGCGGGAGGCCCTTCACGGTTCTGGTGTTATAGGGGCTCTTTTCTTTCAGCATCTCAGCCGTGGGAGCGCCCTCGTGTTCCGGATGGACATAGAGGATCGTCGCGTCGATGCCGAGGAACATGTCGCTGTTCAAACGGTTATAGATGACCGAGGCAATATCCGCACGCTCGTCATCATCCGCAGCCTCTTTTTCGATCATGGAAGCAACTGTTACCAGATCTCTCAGGCTGCGCCCGCTGTTCTGGATGTCAGAGAGGACTTCGTCAGTGAGGTTGCTGTTAAACTGCTCGAGAAGGCGGTTAATTGCACTGGAAGCCTGCATGTTGGCATAGAAGTTATACGTCTCCGGGAAAAGATAACCCTCCAGGCGGAGCGGATCGGCTTCCCCGTCGTCCTCGGGATTCTCAATGAAGCTGTAGTTGAAGCGGGAGGTTCCGGCTGCTTCTTCCAGGTCCTCGAAGCTGGCGACACCACTGCGCTCCAGAAGAACAAACATCTCGTGCATGGTCATGCCCTCGATAAGGGTCACGTTGACCGTGACTGCGGAGCCGGCATTCGGTCGCATGTTCTGAATCAGCGCACGGTAGTCATAGGTGGACTGGAGCTGATACTCGCCGGGGCGCACCTTCTGATCCGCTTTGGCAATCCGGCAGTAGGACTCGAAGAGCCATTTGTACTCGATCAGCCCGGCCTGTTTCAGAGTATTGCTGAGATAATCAAGGTCCGCACGTTTGACTGTCGTGTGGTCTGTGACGTTTCCGTCCTCATCCAGAACATCGACCACCTCGGTCTCAAAAATGCTCTCCGGCAGAACCACCGTCGCGGTAAAGCCTTCTTTGTTCAGGGCAAGCATATCACTTGCCGCCATCCATCCAAGGCAGGCCAGGATGATGCTGACGCAAAAGACGAACACCGCGTACAGCACTCCTCCCAGGCAGCCGGTCCGGGTTTCGTCACGGCGCTGGATCGGATGATACAACTCCTGGGGGCTGTCCTGAATTTCTGCTTCCTCTTCATCTGCCCAGGTTTTCTCTTCCCTGGTCAGGCGACTGGTTCCGACACGGATCTGGTCCAGTTTCTGGGACTGAGTGCGTTCTTTTCTGGCTTCCTCATGGATTTTAAATACCTGGTCGATGGCGTCGCTTTCCTTCGACATATCTCCATCTCCCCTTTCCGAAACGCGGTTTTCATCGGAGCATTACACGGAAATCCGGGAAAACACCTCTCCGATCTTCTCGTGGATTACCAGATTTGCATAGGAATCATATGGTGTTTCGCTCAAATTCACCAGTACCAGCTTGTTCCCGCGATAATAGCGGATCAGACCCGCCGCCGGGTATACGTTCAGGCTGGTGCCGCCGATGATCAGGATCTCGGCGTTACGGATATAACGCACCGCTTTCTCCATAATGTCCTGGTCCAGCGGTTCTTCATAGAGCACAATATCCGGACGAATCACACCGCCGCAGTCGCAGCGGGGTATTCCGGTGCCGTGGTTGATGACTTCCTGTGGCCACGGCTTCCGGCAGCGGGAGCAGTAAGCCCGCAGGATACTGCCATGCAGCTCCAGTACTTCCCGGCTTCCCGCGGCCTGGTGCAGGCCATCGATGTTCTGGGTTATCACTGCACGGAGCTTGCCGGCCTGTTCGAGCTCGGCGAGTTTACAGTGGGCACGGTTCGGTCGGACACCGTCAATGACCAGCTTTTCGCGGTGAAAGCGGTAATACTCTCCTGGATCCCGCTCGAAGAAGCTGTGGCTCAGGATCTCCTCGGGCGGATAACTCCACTTCTGGTGATAAAGCCCATCCACACTGCGAAAATCCGGGATTCCGCTCTCGGTGCTGACCCCGGCACCGCCGAAAAAGACGATGTTATCACTTGCCTGAACCCAGTCGTTCAGTGTCTTGATCCCCTGTACGTCCACGTTGTTCTCCTCTCTTCCACTGATTCCTCAAATATCAAATGTCTCCCTGCTCAGGCCTTCTCGATCAGGGCCACAGCGTGTGCAGCAATCCCCAGACCCTCGCCGGTGAAGCCAAGCTTTTCCTCGGTTGTTGCTTTGACATTGACCACGTCCTCGTCCACATGCATAGCCGCAGCGAGGCGGCTGCGCATTCCGGGGATGAACGAGGCAAGCTTCGGCCGCTGAGCAATCACGGTGACATCCACATTCCCGACGCACCACCCCTTCTCTGCCAGCATGTGGCAGACTTCTTTCAGGAGTTCGATGCTGTCCGCGCCGAGATAACGGTCATCGCCGTCAGGGAAATGCTGCCCGATGTCACCCAGTCCCGCTGCACCGAGGAGCGCATCCATCAGCGCATGGGTCAACACGTCCGCATCGGAATGACCCAGGAGTCCCTTCTCGTAGGGGACTTCCACCCCGCCGAGAATCAGCTTCCGGCCTTCTACCAGCTTATGCACATCATAGCCGTGTCCGATTCTCATTCGACAGCTCCCTTTCTGCGCTCCAGGATTCCCTGAGCAATCACAAGATCCTGAGGTGTCGTGAGCTTAAGGTTATCCTCTTCCCCTTCTACAGCCTGAATTTTCATTCCAAGGCGCTCCACCGCAGTGGCGTCATCGGTAAAAGTCAGCCCCTTCTGTACCGCGTCTGAGAGCGCTCCCTTGACCAGTTCTGTCTGGAATACCTGCGGTGTCTGAACCCGGACAATCTTATCCCGGTCGTAAATGCCCGTCAATGCACCCTTTTCATCAATGCCTCGCAGTGTATCTGTGCTCCGAACTACCGGAATGGCGGCGTACTGAATACTGGCCTTCCGGATGCATGCCTCAATCAGTGCCTGTGAGACCAGCGGCCGCGCACCGTCGTGGATAGCCGTCAGGCGGCAGTCCTTCTTCAGCGCCATCACGCCTGCAAGGGCAGATTCCGTTCTGGTCTTCCCGCCGCAGACGACGGCAGAAACCTTCGTGAGATTATATTGGCGGCAGAGGTCAGCAATCTCTTCGATCCGGTCGGTCTTCGTGACGACAACAATCTCCTCGATCAGTGGGGACAGCTGAAATGCGTTCACCGCGCGGACCAGTACAGGTTGGCGATCCAGCATCACGGTCATTTTATCAAAGCCCATCCGCTGGGCACTGCCGGCGCCGAGCACCACAGCCCCACAGGTCAGGGGCTTCTCTTCTTTTTTGAGCCGCTTATAGGTTTCGATCAGACCCATGACTGTCTCTCCATCCTGTTGTTTTTCGGCTTCATCTCAGCTGACGCATCCGGTAGAAGTTCATCATACCGTCCTTCATCTCATCCAGATGCTTCAGCATTTTCCCAGCGCCATAGGTGGCACAGGAGACCGGATCGTCCACCAGGAGTGTCCGTATCCCGGTGCTGCGTTCGATCAAACGGTCCATACCATAGACCAGGCTGCCGCCTCCGGAAACGATGATGCCGTTCTGGTCCAGATCACCCACCAGCTGGGGCGGAGTCCTTTCCAGGACCGTATGAATGGCCTCGAGAATATCATTCATCGGTTCAACAAAGGCCTCTATCAATTCATTGGAGCTGACCCGAATGGTCTTGGGCAGGCCGTTTGCGAGATTGCGGCCTTTAATTTCTTCTACCCCCATATCCGGTCTCTGCATGACACAGCCGATATTTTTCTTGACCTCTTCAGCCGCCGTCAAACCAATGAGCATGTTATACTTTTTCCGGACATACTTCACAATTGCCTCGTCGAAGCTGCCTCCGGCGGTCTTAATGGACTCACACTCCACCACACCGCCGGCCGAGATCATTGCGACCTCGGTTGTGCCGCCGCCGATGTCGATTACCATATGGCCGTCCGGCTTGCTGATATCAACCCCGGCACCCAGTGCCGTGGCGACCCCCTGTTCCAGCAGAAAAACCTTTCTGGCTCCGGCTTCAATCGCCGCATCAATCACCGCGCGTTCTTCCACGCCGCTGATACTGCTGGGAACGCAGCAGAGAACACAGGGCTTGAAGAGGCTGAAGGAGGTAATGCGGCTGACCAGTTCCTTCTGCATCTGTGCTGCCATCTCATAATCCGAGATCACGCCGGCACTGATGGGGTGGATTGCCACAATATTCGCAGGGGTACGCCCCAACATTCTCTGCGCGTCCTGCCCAACCTTCTGGATCTTCCCGGTGAACCGGTCGACCGCAACCACCGTCGGTTCTCGGGCGACAATTCCCTTCCCCTGTTCAAAGAGGAGGGTGGTAGAAGTACCCATATCGATGGCGATATCTTTTTCAAAAATCTGCATACTTGCTCTCTCCGTTCGAATCTGTTCGGATGTTGCCGGGGTTCCGGACGGTTCTGGCCAGGGTCAGTCCGAAGACCTCATCTGCGCCCGCATCAAGCAGCATTCCTGCCGCCTCACTCAGCGTGGCACCCGTTGTCACAATATCATCAACCAGCAGGATATGCTCTCCCGCAAAGGATGTCACCGTGCGGTATACACCCTGTACATTTTTCTGTCGTTCCTCCGCACTGGAGGTGCCGGACTGGGCCGGGTTGTTTCTTGTTTTCTCCAGGGTCGGCTCGCAGGGAAGGCCGGTCAGGCGCGCAACCTCCTCTGCAAGTAGCCTTGCCTGGTCATATCCCCGTTTTCGAAGGCGCTTCCTGCTGAGTGGGACCCAGGTCACAAGATCCACCTGCAGCGCCTGAGTGTGCAGACAGCCTGCCATCAGTTCGGCATAGACGCGGTAATACGCCGCCGCGCCGCCAAACTTGTACCGATGCAGTGAGTGGCGTACCACTCCTGTATAATACAGCGGAGAAACACAAACCGCAAGATGGGAAATATCCTGTCTCTGGAGTTCCGGAGCCAGAGTCGGCAATCCCGCTTCGCAGTCCGGGCAGATCATCCGCCTGCCCCGGACCAGTTTTCCGCAGAAAGCGCACTTTGGCGGATAGAGGAGATCCAGGAGCCGGTCTCCGAGGTCACTCATTTTCCGCAGGCCTCCCGGATCCGAATCCGCAGGGCGTTATACCTCCGACTGGGTGTAATGTTGTCTATCATGCGAAATGCGATATTCTCATTCCCGACCATGATCAGGAGTTCCCTTGCCCGGGTTACCGCTGTGTACAAAACCGTCCGGGTCAGAAGCCGCCGGGACGAATCTGAGAGTGCCAGGATCACCGCCCTGTATTCGCAGCCCTGGGATTTATGAACGGTGAGAGCCCAGGCGTGCTCCAGATCGTTCAGGGATTCAAAATCATACTTTGCTTCACGCCCGTCGAAATCCACCGTCACAGTCTGGTCTTCGGGGTTGATCTCCTTCAGGATTCCGATATCGCCGTTAAAAACGCCGAGTCCGTTGCTGCCGTCGGCGCACTCCCAGAGGACGTTATAGTCATTTCTGGTCTGGATCAGGCGGTCTCCGACTCGGAAGATCTCCTCACCGACCTGCCGTTCTTTCTTTTCCGGTGCAGGTGGGTTCAACGCCGCCTGGAGGAGCCTGTTCAGCTCTCCGGTGCCGCATTCTCCCTTTCTGGTGGGAGAGAGAACCTGGATCTCAGAAGCGGGGATGTGCATTTTTTGCGGCAGCCTTGTGCTGCAGAGTTCCACCACGGTTTCGGCCACTGAGCCGGCCTGCAACCTCTGGAGCCGAAAAAAATCACCGGTATTTTCCGAGAGATTTGGGTGCTCACCCCGGTTGATCATATGAGCGTTTCGCACGATGCGGCTTGTCTCCTGCTGGCGGAAGATCTCGGTCAGCTGAACCGAGGGAACCACTTCACTGCGCAGAATCGCAGAGAACACATCTCCGGGGCCCACCGCCGGCAGCTGTGCCGCATCGCCGACCAGCATCAGGCGTGCCGAGAGGGGCAGCGCTTGCAGCAGGGCATGCATCAGGCGAATATCCACCATCGAGCACTCGTCGACGATCAGCGCGTCGCACTGAAGGGGATCATCAGAATTCTTCGTAAATGCCAGGTCCAGACTGGTTTCGGAAAGTTTCGCACCCAGCAAGCGGTGAATGGTGGCAGCTTCCATTCCGGTGAGTTCTGTCATACGCTTCGCTGCCCTCCCCGTCGGCGCTGCCAGAAGTGTCCGGAGTCCCAGCCGCTCGTAAAGCTTCAAAACTGCCCGGAGGGAAGTCGTCTTTCCTGTGCCGGGACCCCCGGTCACAGCAACGATTCGATTCTGAAGGGCAAAACGCAGAATTTGCTTCTGCTGTTCGGCAAAGTGCATTCCCTGCTCTTTTTCACATTCCGTAATGAGGCCTTCCAGATCCACGGTCTGCGAAGGCAGCTTCTGTACCATCGCCGCGATCCGCTCTGCCGTTTCCTTCTCAGCACGGAACATATCCGGGAGATAACAGGCATCCACGCCGCTGAAAAAGTCATGGATCAGATCACCCTGCTCCGTCATATCATCCATCACGGAAGTGATATCCTCCCGGTCCAGACGCAGCTGTTCCGCCGCCGCGGCGCACAGCTTTTCATAAGGGATGAAGCAGTGTCCGTTGTTCTCGTTGTGTCGGAGCACAAACCTCACACCCGCACGGATCCGGTTTGGATTCGTATCCTCAATCCCCAAATCCTCGGCCAGGCGGTCTGCCGCCCCGAAGGGAGCCCCAATTCCGCTGGCAGTCAGGAGATATGGATTGTCCTTTAACAGCTCCAGTGCATTCTCGCCAAAGAAGCGATACAGGCGGACTGCATATTCCGGAGCGATGCCGGAGGCACTCAGTAGAAGCACCAGCTTCTTCAGGCTGACCTGACGTCTGTATTCCTCCGTGATTTTCTCCGCCTTGGACAAGCTGATGCCGCGAATTTCTGCCAGGCGGCAGGGCTCTTCTTCCAGCACGCGAAGAGCACGGCTCCCGAAACGCTCGACAATCTGACCGGCCAGCACAGGTCCAATTCCCTTGACCGCGCCGGAAGCGAGGTAGGAGAAAATCGACCTCTCATCCTCGGGGGTACTTCGCTCCGACGATTCTGCCTCGAACTGGCGTCCGTAGCTCCCGTGTATCACCCAATGGCCGTAGGCTGTGATGCTCTCACCGGGCCATGCATAGGGGAAGGTCCCTGTCATTTTCTGTTCGGTGCCGTCCGTATCCGTCACACTGAGGACAGCATAGCCGTTTTCCTCATTGCAGAATATGACATTCTGGACCGTACAGCTGAGGACTTCAATCTCTTCTTCCTGATTTACTTCCTGTACTACATGTTCCACAGCAGATTACTGCCTCTCCAATTCAAGTACTTGTTTCAGATACTGCCCTGTATAGCTGTTCTCGCAGCGGGCGCAGTCCTCGGGAGAACCGGAAAACACCAGTCTCCCCCCTTCATCGCCGCCCTCCGGGCCCAGGTCTATGATGGTATCGGCAACCTTGATGACATCCAGGTTGTGTTCAATGACAATGACAGTGTTTCCGGCATCGGTGAGTCTCGACAGAATGTCAGTCAGGCGATGTACATCTGCTATATGAAGGCCGGTGGTCGGCTCGTCCAGAATATAGACCGTACGCCCCGTGGCCCGCTTGGAAAGCTCCGTCGCGAGCTTCACGCGCTGTGCTTCGCCGCCGGAGAGTGTCGTACTGGACTGGCCCAGTCTGATATAGCCAAGGCCCACGTCATAGAGCGTCTGGAGTCGGTCACGGATCTTTTCCTGATTGGTGAAGAAGGCGAGTGCCTCCTCCACGGTCATGTCCAGGACTTCAGAGATGTTCTTTCCTTTATAGCGCACTTCCAGCGTCTCCCGGTTATAGCGCCGCCCACCGCACACTTCGCATGGGACATACACATCCGGCAGGAAGTGCATCTCGATCTTAACCAGTCCATCGCCGGAGCAGGCTTCGCAGCGGCCTCCCTTCGTGTTGAAGGAGAAGCGCCCCTGATTGTAGCCGCGCAACCGCGCATCCTGAGTAGAGGCGAAGAGGTTCCGGATGTCGTCAAACAGACCCGTATAGGTTGCGGGGTTGGAGCGGGGTGTCCGCCCGATGGGGCTCTGATCCAGTGAGATGACTTTGTCCACAAAGTTCAGGCCTTCAATGCTGTCGTACCGGCCCGGATGTACCTTCGCCCGATTCTTTTCCGACGCCAGAATCTTGTAGAGAATCTCCTGAATCAGGGAAGACTTTCCGCTCCCGGACACACCGGTGACGCAGATCAGCTCTCCCAGGGGGAAATGTACATCGATCCCCTTCAGGTTATGTTCCGCCGCACCGCGGATGACAAGCTCATGCCCGTTGCCTTTCCGGCGCACCCCGGGAACAGGAATCTTTTTTTGTCCGCTGAGATACTGGCCGGTGACCGACTCGGAACAGGCGCAGAGATCGTCCACCGTCCCCGCGCAGACGACCTTTCCGCCGTTGATGCCTGCCCCGGGACCGATGTCGATGACATGGTCTGCTGCGCGCATGGTCTCCTCGTCGTGTTCCACCACAACCAGGGTATTTCCCAGGTCGCGAAGCCGGTACAGCGTCTTCAGGAGCTTGGCATTGTCCCGCTGGTGCAGACCGATGCTGGGTTCGTCCAGAATATACAGCACGCCCATCAGGCTCGACCCGATCTGGGTCGCCAGGCGGATGCGCTGGCTCTCGCCGCCCGAGAGGGTCCCGGAAGCGCGGGAGAGTGTCAGATAGCCGAGGCCCACACTGCTCAGGAAGTCCAGCCGGCTGCGGATCTCCTTGATGATCTGTGCCGCAATCAGCTGCTCTCTCGGCGTGAGGGTCAGACTGTTCAGGAATCCTGCTGCGTTCATCACCGAGAGCCTTGTGAGTTCCGCGATGTTTTTGCCTCCCACCGTCACGGCCAAAGCCGTCTGCTTCAGGCGCTGGCCTCTGCAGGCGGGGCAGGGTGTCTCCGACATGCAGGATTCAATCTCCGCACGCATTCCGGGACTCTGGGTCTCGCGATAGCGCCGTTCCAGGTTCGGGACGATGCCCTCGAACTCTCTCTTTATAACGCCGTGGCCGTCTGCCTTTTCATAGCGCAACTGCAGCGGCTCGCCCTTTGTCCCATACAGGATCGCGTCGATGGCCTCCGGTGAGAGGGTCTCAATGGGGTCGGAGAGCTTGAAGTGGTACTTTTTCGCCATTGCGTCGAAGTACATTTTGGAGATGCCGTCGTTTTTCACGTTGCCCCAGCCCGAGGCAGTTATCCCTCCGTTTTCAATGCTGAGTTTCCGATTCGGCATGATGAGATCCGGATCGATGAGCATCTGAACGCCGAGTCCGGCACAGGTGGGGCAGGCTCCTTGCGGGTTGTTGAAGGAGAACAGCCGCGGCGTAATCTCTTCCAGGGAGATGCCGCAGTCCGGACAGGCGTAATTCTGGGAAAAGCTGATCTCCTCCCCCGAATCTGCCAGTTCCGCAGTCAAAAGGCCGCCGGAGAGGCTCAGTGCGGTCTCCGCAGAGTCGGTCAGACGACGGCGGATGCTCTCTTTTATTGCGATACGGTCCACGATGATCTCAATGGTGTGTTTTTTATTCTTCTCCATTGGGATATCGTCCGCAAGATCATAGACCAGTCCATCCACACGGGTGCGGACATATCCAGAGCGCTTCGCATCCTCAAGGATCTTGCGATGTTCGCCCTTTTTTCCCCGGATCACGGGCGCCAGAAGGGACAGCCGCGTACCCTCCGGCAGCTGCATCAGACGGTCCACCATCTGATCCACGGTCTGCTGCCGGATCTCGCGGCCGCAGTTCGGACAATGCGGGATGCCGATCCGGGCATACAGCAGTCTCAGATAGTCATAGATTTCCGTCACGGTACCCACCGTGGAACGTGGATTCTTAGAGGTTGTTTTCTGATCAATGGAGATGGCAGGTGATAGGCCGTCGATGGAGTCCACGTCCGGCTTATCCATCTGTCCGAGAAACATCCTGGCATAAGAGCTGAGGCTCTCGACATAACGTCGCTGTCCTTCGGCATAAATGGTATCAAAGGCCAGACTGGACTTTCCGCTCCCGGAAAGCCCGGTCACCACTGTGAGTTTGTCCCGTGGAATCACCACGTCGATGTTCTTGAGGTTGTTTTCGCGTGCGCCTTTGATAACGATGTTTTCCTGCATAGGGATTCGGTTCCTTATCTGCGTATTCTGTAACCGCTTTATTATACGCTCTTTTTTCTGTGGTTGCAATAAAGAGTCTGTGAATTCATGTCGTATAAATTGAAAACACCGAACATGTCGGTGTTTTCTGTATGCGACCCCTGCCTCTTCACTTTTTTACGGCGTTTTGTTCCGCGATGAGGAGCTTCGGCAGGGCCAGAACATTATTGATATCGATCTGTTTGTAATCCACATTCCGCCCGGTTATGCGGTTTTCTTCCTCCGAGAGTCTATCCAGGTCCTCCCAGGGAATGAGACAGGCATGTTTTCTCTCCTGCGAATTCTTCGAGATTCGGAATCCAGGCTGCTTTCCCTCTGCCTGCAGCCGTGAGAAGGCCTCGGCATTGGCTTCGAATTCCATCCGGCTCATCGGGACATATCCCATGGCATAGTGGAACGCACACCAACGGAGGTGTTCGGTCTCTCCCAGCACCTCCTGCAGAGATCGCTCCGGTTTCCAGTTTCCGGTCAGAATCTCTTCCCGGCTGCTGCCGGAAATACGGATGAAGGCCGGGTGAAAGTCCGCCGAGGCCCGGGAGGACATTTTCCCAAAGCTGTCGCAGGCCATCCATTTTTCCCAGTCGCTCCGGTTCGAGCTGTCATAGGTGCTGTTGAGCAGGATCGCAAGGCGGTCCGCCTCCTTCGCCGACAGGTAATTAAGCGAACATACCTCCGTTCGGATGATCGGTTTGCCCACCGTCTCCTGATAGCGGACACCGCTGTCGTCGCATTGTACGACACAGATCCGCTCCGCGTGATTCCGTCGGAGATACAGCATCAGATTGTCTGAAATTTCCCGGTTCGTCGCCTCGTCTCCGGTACAGATCACGATCATCTTCAGGCTCCCCAGATGAGAGCGGATATGGTCATAAAATACGCCGCTCCGGGCATCCGCCGCAATCAGCCGGACGTCATACTGCCGGAGCAGTTCCGGGCTGTCCGCCTCCAGGAAGCCCGATTCGTTCTCCACATTCGGTGAAAACACCGCTGCGTGAAACACGCTCCCTGCAAACTGCCCGTTCATAACCAGCGCCTTCAGCGCTGCCTGCCCGTGTCGGCCAAAGCCTGCCAGCACACAGTCGAAGTCCTCCGTCGCACGTCCTTCCGCGTCAAAATGCATGAAACTCCAGGGCGGGCAGGTACGAATCAGCGCCCGTGCCGACAGATCCGCTGAATCAAACACATTGACGAACCCGAAGCCGTAAGTTTTTTCCGAAGCCTGAAGCATGGGTGCCAGAATATCCTCCGCCCCGGGCAGGGTGATCTGGGTGTTTTTTTCTGGAACACCGGCCTTCTCCAGTGCGTCTTTCATGCGCAGCGCGTAGAAAAGATTCTCGTCTTCAGCCCGGTCGAGCGCATAGACCGTGAGCTTTCGTTTCCGGATCCGCAGTTTGCGGATCACGGACTTTTCGGACCGCACCGCCGCGCTCCCGGTCAGGACGGACATGCCGGCCGTATTCAGGTCGTTCACGACAGTCTCGTCTGCGCTCTCCGCGATGAAGACCACCGAAGTCTTTCCGGCAGAAACACATTCACGCCCCAGCGTGACGCTTTTTTCATTGATGCCGTAAATCAGCGTAAGGTCCCCGTGGCGGGCCAGCACAAAGCGCAAATAGCGCAGCAGTCCCGCGCCAATGGTGTACATGGCGGCGCTGGCCATGGAATAGAAGGCCATCAGGTGTACCGCCCAGAAAACAACAAGCCCGGCCTGGGTCGATACCGGCGTTGTGTTTTTGATGGTATCCAGGTCGTTGACACCAATAAACATTCGAATGACGGTCATCGGCGTACGGATCACGGTCAGGGCCAGATTGCCCTCCAGCGCCTCGGCGTACCCGATGCCGTATATGATCAGGCCGCCGACCACGGCAATCGTCATAAATACCGCGCTCAGCCGGCGAGCAGCAGCCGGCTTGAGCACCAGGCAGAGGATCATGGCGAAGAACACGAGCGCCGACAGAATCAGACTCAGAATTGGGAGCATCCACATGCCTCCGTTCAGATTGATGAATTTGATTATAACATGCAGAGCCGGCGGAATCAATATCCGCCGGCTCCGAAAGCCTTTGTCTCTGGCGCTGTTCAGCCTCTGAATCGTGACAGGAAGTCAATGGTCTCCTGTTTCCGGGGATTCTTGAAGAGCTCCTCCGGACTTCCCTGCTCACAGATCACACCGCCGTTCATATAGACGACTCGTTTGCTCACATCCCGTGCAAATGCCATCTCGTGGGTAACGACCAGCATCGTCATACCACTCTCCGCCAGATTTTTCATAACGGTCAGAACCTCCCCTACCATCTCCGGATCCAGGGCTGAGGTCGGCTCGTCAAACAGCAACACCTCCGGATCCATCGCCATAGCGCGGGCAATTGCAACGCGCTGTTTCTGGCCACCGGAAATCTGGCGCGGACGGGCATTGATATACGGGGTCATGCCTACCTTGTCCAGGTAGTGCATGGCATGATCCCTCGCCTCGGTCTTATCCCTTTTCAGGACCTTGATCTGACCTACCAAGCAGTTTTCGAGGACGGACATGTTGTTGAAAAGGTTAAAGGACTGGAACACCATTCCCACATGTGCCCGGTATTCCGCCGGGTTCGTCCCGCGCTGCAGGACGTTTTTCCCGTGATAGAGGATTTCTCCTGAGGTCGGAGTCTCCAGGAGGTTGATGCAGCGCAGGAGTGTGGATTTTCCGGAGCCGGAGGCACCAATGATGCTGATAACGTCCCCCTGGCTGACGGTAAAATCAATGTCCTTCAAGACCTCATGCGAACCGAAGGACTTGGACAGATGATTGATCTGCAGAATCTGATCCGCCATCTTATTCCGCCTCCTTTTCACTGTTCTCATACTCTTTGCTGCGCTCATCGAAGGGCGTCCCCCGGTCGGGATGGCGATAGGTTCCGGCGGTCATGGTGAGCTGATCCTCCTGTACCAGTTCATAGTTTCCGGATCCGTCCATCTTTTTCTCCACCCAGCGAAGCAGGAAAGACGCAATCAGTGTCATGGTGAGATAGCCCACCATCTCCACCGTGGCTGAGGGGAAGTAAAGATAGCTCGCGCCCACGGTTGCCCGGTGAGCGGCGAAGAAATCGGGAAATCCGATGATGAACATCACGGAGGTGTCCTTGACGTTGATGATGAAGTTGTTGCCGATCTGAGGCATGATGTTGCGCAACGCCTGCGGGAGAATCACGCTCGTCATGGTCTGCACGTGTGTCATGCCGATAGCCATAGCGCCCTCGGTCTGGCCGGGATCAACGGAAATGATACCGCCGCGGACCGACTCAGCCATGTAGGCTCCTGTATTGATGGATACGACTACGATGGCGGCCGCCCAGACGGAAGTGAACTTCACGGCATTGTCTGTAAAGTACGGCAGTCCGTAGAACAGGAACACCGCCTGCAGCACCATCGGCGTACCGCGGAAGACCTCCACATAGATCCGGATGATCACCCGGATCAACGACAGAATAAACTTCTTCAGCGGGTGGTCGTTTGGCCGTCGCGGGATAGTATTGAGAATTCCGCAGACAAAACCGATCAGGCATCCAATCACCGTACCCACCAATGCGAGAATCAGCGTGTTCTCAATGCCGCTGAGATAGGCGGTACCGTATTTGGTCCAAAGCTTGGTGATGTCCGCTGCAAGCTGTGCAAACTTGTTCATGCGTCCGCTCCTTGTTAATCACTGTACTGTCATCAAAAGGGCGGGAGTTCAGCTCCCGCCCGGTCTCTTTCTGAAAAAGGTTCAGTCTTCGCTCAACGGCTGAACGGAGATGGCCTCGGCCATCAGGTCGTTGAAATCGTCCGCCGTCATGGTGGACAGCACTTCGTCGACGGCTTCACGCAGGACCGTGTTGCCCTTCATCATGGAAACACCAATGTTGACATTCTCGGCACGCTCCTGCTCGGTAAACTGGAAGTCACCATCTGTACCGGTGAAGTCCAGAATCGTCATATCAGGATAGGCGGCAACGGCGCCCTGTGCGGTGGGCATGTCGGTGCAGACGAACTCGACCATATCAGTCTCCAGTGCCATCAGCATGGCAGGAGCAGTCTCGGCAGCGGTCTGGATCTTGGCGCCTTCGATCTGCGGCAGGCAGGTATCATACCAGATTGTCGCGATCTGTGCCGTGCAGCTGTGGCCGGAGAGGTCGGCAATGCCGGTGGCGGACGCCAGAGGGCTGTCGGCCTTTGTCAGGCAGACGATCGTCGCATAGAAATAGGGTCCTGCAAAGTCGACCTGCTCGGCACGCTCGGCAGTCATGGACTGGCCGGCGATGACCGCGTCAAATGTACCGGTCTGCACACCGGGGACCAGAGAATCCCAGTCGGACTGGATCACTTCAAGTTCCCAGCCGTTGGCTTCACAGATCCGCTTTGCAATCATGACATCATAGCCGTTGGCATAAGAGCCGGGGACATTGGCGATAGGGACAGCACCGTTGGAGTCGTCGCTCTGGGTCCAGTTGTAGGGGGCATAGGCACATTCCATGGCGATGGTGAGGACACCGTCTTCCACTCCACTGGGGACAGCCGCATCATCGGCAAAGGCCTGGGTGGCTGCCAGGGCAAAAATCATCATAACCGCCAGCAGCAACGCGATCGTTCTTCTCATTGTTCTTCCTTTCTGCGCATCTGCGCTCCGGCTGTTCCTCCCCGCCGGTGGGGATCATAAAAATGAACCGCTTTGTAAGCGGTCCATGGAAAATCGGAAAGAACAGAAACAATCCGGTCATCATCGATAGCGCTCCACAAAGTATTGTGACAGTCTGTACGATCTTCTCGCGCAGCCCAGAAACAGTCGGGCAGGCACCCTTCTGAATCTTCGGCGATGGTCCCTTTCCCGTCCGACAGCTGCCTGGCCTTGCCGGTATGGTACTGATGAACACCGCGCCTCTATCTAAAGCGATTCAATTTGGATATATATTAGCATTACACTTTCACACTGTCAATCATGAAAGTGTGTTTTTCTGTTTTTTTGTCGAATCCAGAAAATGTACCGAAAAATAACGTGGATTTTTGAGCACTTTGCCGGTTTTCAGTCTGGTTCAGGCGCTTCTTACCAGTGTTTTCAGATGAACGGCACAGGGCAATCCTCTGCCAGCCTGATTTCAGCAATCTGAGTTTTTTGTGATATCAGAATTATATATTTTCATATTTCCATGCAAAAACAGCCGTTGACCTTTCTGTGGATTCATAGTAAATTATGTATATGGAAAGAGTGTACAATCCTCTTGTCTGTCAGGCCTGTTTACACACGCTTCTTTTGTTTCTGGGAATGAGGTGCCCAAAATGGAAAAAACAATATATGACAGTTATTTGGACATTCTAAGAGAAGAACTCGTCCCTGCCATGGGGTGTACGGAACCGATTGCTGTAGCTTATGCCGCAGCGCTTGCGCGCGACACGCTCGGCCGCATGCCGGAAAAGACAGTTCTGATCGTCAGCGGCAACATCATCAAGAACGTCAAGAGTGTCGTGGTGCCGAATACCGGCGGGCGCAAGGGGCTCCGCACCGCAGTTGCGGCAGGTCTCTGCTTTGGAAAATCGGAGAAGGAGCTTGAAGTCATTTCCGAGGCAGCAGAAGCCGATCTCAAAGCCCTTGATGCGTATCTAGAGACTGCGGACATCACCCTGATGGAGGCGGACTCCGACCAGCCTTTCGACCTTGCCGTTTCCCTGTCCGCCGGTTTCGATACCGCCTATGTGCATATTGTCAGCCACCACACAAATGTGGTCTGTATCCGTAAGAATGATAAGGTTCTCCTGGAGAAGCCCTTCAGCAATGAGACAATTCAGGCGCCGGAGAACCGCTCCCTCCTGACGGTGGAACGTATCGTGGAGTTTGCCGGCTGCGTGGACATCGAAGACGTAAAGCCCACCCTTCAGAGGCAGATCGACTATAACATTGCCATCGTCAAGGAGGGTCTGAAAGGGACCTACGGTGCCGGGATCGGGAAGATCCTGCTGCTCAGCTATGGCAACACGGTCCACAACCGTGCCAAGGCCTGGGCAGCTGCGGGGTCAGACGCACGCATGGACGGATGTGAGCTGCCCGTGGTCATCAATTCCGGCAGCGGGAACCAGGGCATCACTACTTCCGTTCCGGTGATCGTCTATGCGCTGGAGTTAGGCGTTTCACACGAGATGCTTTTGCGCGCCCTCGTGATCTCCAACCTCGTCACCATCCATCTCAAGACCGGGATCGGCAGCCTCTCCGCCTATTGCGGCGCGACCTCCGCCGGGGCCGGCGCCGGCGCGGGAATCTGCTACCTCTACGGTGGCGGTTATGACGAAATCTCTCACACCATCGTGAACGTACTGGCCATCAACTCCGGCATGATCTGCGACGGAGCCAAAGCCAGCTGCGCTGCCAAGATTGCCTCCGCGGTGGAATCCGGTCTTCTCGGCATGCGCATGTACATGCATGACAGCCAGTTCTACGGCGGCGACGGCATCGTGGTCAAGGGCGTCGAGAACACCATCCGGGCGGTCAGCAGCATCGCACGCGACGGCATGCGCGGCACCGACAAGGAAGTCATAAAACTCATGATGTCAACTACCTGATTTTCATCAAGAGAGGCAAACGGGGCGAGGATCCGGACTTCGGATTTTCGCCCCGTCTTCATGCGTACAGCATGTCCTCGTCTGTTATTCTTCTCTCATTCCGCAGAGCAGCACGGCCAGTTCCTTCGGTGTTTCCACCATGGCCGCAGCACCGGTTGCCTCCAGTTCGCCTTCGGCCGCATAGCCCCAGCGTACTCCAATACAAGGGATGCCGCATTTCTTTGCGCCCTCTACGTCATATTTGGTGTCTCCGACAAGGACGCAGTTTTCCGGCTTTGACCCACAGAGCTTCATCGCCCGGGTAACAATCTGCCACTTGGCGTCATTGTTGACACCGCCTCCGCTCCCGACCACCACATCAAAGATGTCCCGGAGTTTCGCTCGCTCCAGCAGCAGCTCAGCAAGCGCCTGCGGCTTAGAAGTCGCAATGGCCGTCTTCTTTCCCGCTGCGCGGAGTGTCTCCAGGAGTTCCTGAATTCCCGGAAAAGGGCTCGACTCATACACTCCGATCGGTACATAGCGCTCGCGGAAGTCTGTTACCAGCTCTTCAGCCTCTTCTCTCAAGACACCGTAGACCTCCATAAACTTGTCCACCAGCGGCGGCCCGGCAAAGCAGCGGAGTTCCTCAAGCTCCGCGTCTCTCCCGTGCTTGTGGAGCGCATATTGTATGCTTTTTGTGATTCCCTCCACAGTATCAAACACTGTCCCGTCGAAATCGAAGAGTACGGTTGTGATCGTTTGCTCCATTGTAATTCCTCCCATTATTAAGAAGTCCCCGGCCGATTCCGGCCGGGGGCTTTACGTTTATTGCAGATCAGACGAGTTCGATCACTGCCATCTCAGCAGCATCGCCGCGGCGTGCGCCGATGCGGGTGATGCGGGTGTAGCCGCCGTTACGGTCGGCATACTTGGGCGCGACTTCGTCGAAAACCTTCTTGGCAACATCTTCTCTGGTGATGAAGCTCAGGGCCTGACGATAGGACGCCAGATCCTTTGCCTTGCCAAGAGTGATCATTTTCTCGGCCATGGGAGCAATTTCCTTGGCGCGGGTGACGGTGGTCTCCATTTTGCCCTTATCGAGCAGATCAGTTACCTGCTGACGGAGCATCGCCATGCGCTGGGCAGTCGTCTTGCCGAGCTTTCTGGTTCCAGGCATTGTATTATTTCCTCCTTACGGTTCAGGCATAAATTCCTGTGGTGGGTTGTCAGTTGTTGCTTTCGCTGTCATCGGCCAGATGGAGTCCCATCTGGTTGAGCTTGTGCTCGACCTCTTCGAGAGACTTGCGGCCAAGGTTGCGAACCTTGATCATCTCTTCCTGGGTCTTGCTGACCAGATCCTCTACCGTGTTGATATTCGCACGCTTCAGGCAGTTGAAGCTGCGTACAGAGAGATCCAGCTCTTCGATCGTGATGCTCATGAGGTCGTTGGTTTCCTGCTCTTCCTTTTCCACAACGACTGACTCATCCGTCAGATTCTCAGACAGATCAGTGAACAGTGTGAAATGGTCAACCAGGATCTTGGCGGCCAGGGATACAGCGTCGCGGGAAGACATCGTCTTGTCCGTCCAGACTTCCAGCGTCAGCTTATCGAAGTCTGTCTGGTTACCGACACGGGTGTTTTCCACACTGTAGTTGACTTTCACCACCGGGGTGAAGATCGAGTCAACTGGAATCGTACCAATGGGCATTGCGGGATTCTTATTGCGGTCGGCGGGTACATAGCCGCGTCCATGATCCACAACAAGTTCCATGTTCAATGCACCTTCCGGTCCGAGCGTTGCGATGACCTGGTCGGGATTCAGGATCTCAACCTCTGCATCAGGCTTAATGTCACCTGCCGTTACCACACCTTCACCCGAGGCGTCCAGATAGATCGTCTTGGGCCCGTTGGAATGGAGCTTTGCGATGATGCTTTTGACATTCAGGACAATCTCCGTCACGTCTTCCTTGACGCCGGGAATCGTCGAAAACTCATGCTGCACACCTGCAATCTTGATGCTGGTGACCGCGATGCCGGGGAGGGATGAGAGCAGAACTCTGCGGAGAGAGTTTCCAAGCGTCGTGCCGTAGCCGCGCTCCAGAGGCTCCACGATATACTTGCCGTATGCAGGATCGGTCGGGGTCTCTATGCATTCGATACGCGGCTTCTTTATTTCTATCATATGGTACCGTTACCCTCCTTATTATCATTGCGCCCGTTGAAGCGGGCGGTCGCTTTGGCTGATTATGCGTTAACGAGGGCCTATGAATTACTTGGAATACAACTCGATGATGAGGTGCTCTTCAACCGGGAATTCAATATCCTCTCTGGTCGGAGCAGCAACAACCTTGCCGACCAGGTTGGCCGCGTCAAATTCAAGCCACTTCGGGAGGACGATGGAGCTGTTGGTCTCGACGTTCTCTTTGAAGCGCTCAATCTTGCGGCTGGACTCTCTCAGTTCAATCACCATACCGGGCTTGACCTGATAGCTGGGAATGTTGACCTTCTTGCCGTTGACGGTGAAGTGGCCGTGGTTGACCAGCTGACGGGCCTCGCGGCGGGTAGCAGCGTAACCGAGCCGGAAGACGACGTTGTCCAGACGGCTCTCAAGCTGGATGAGCAGGTTGTCGCCGGCCTTGCCGGGCATACGTACGGCCTTCTCATAGTAGCCGAGGAACTGTTTCTCAAGGACACCGTAGATGAACTTGACCTTCTGCTTTTCCTGCAGCTGGGTCGCATATTCGGACTTTTTCCGTCTGTTCTGCTGCTGTGAATTGCGGGTAGTAACCTTTTTATTATAGCCCATGACTGCGGGGCTGATTCCGGGCAATCGGCTGGGTATTCTTTGCCATAAGATTTCCCTCCTTCTCTTATACGCGGCGACGTTTCGGAGGACGGCATCCGTTGTGGGGGATGGGCGTAACGTCCTTAATCATCGTCACTTCAAGTCCTGCCGTCTGCAGGGCGCGGATGGCTGCCTCGCGACCGGAGCCAGGGCCTTTGACGAAGACTTCAACCGTCTTCAGACCGTGCTCCATCGCCGCCTTGGCGGCAGTCTCCGCCGCAGTCTGTGCGGCGAAAGGAGTGGATTTCTTGCTGCCACGGAACCCGAGACCGCCAGCGGAAGCCCAGGAGATGGCGTTTCCGGCCGTGTCGGTGCAGGTGACCATGGTGTTATTGAAAGAAGAGCTGATATGAACCTGGCCCTTTTCAATATTCTTACGCTCTCTGCGGCGTGTACGAACTTTCTTCTTGTTGTTAGCAGCTGCCATGTTTCATATCCCTCCTTTACTTTTTCTTGTTCGCAATCGTACGTTTCGGGCCCTTGCGGGTACGGGCGTTCGTCTTGCTTCTCTGGCCGCGGACAGGCAGGCCGCGACGATGACGGAGACCGCGGTAGCAGCCGATTTCCGTAAGGCGCTTGATGTCGAGCGCGGTCTGGCGGCGGAGGTCGCCTTCCACGATGTAACCGTGGTCGATGCACTCACGCAGCTTGGATTCTTCTTCATCGGTGAGGTCTTTGCTGCCGATACCGTAGACATAGGTGAGACCGATTTCGATTCTCTTGTCTTTCGGCAGGTCAACGCCGGCTATACGTGCCATAGGTGTTTCTTCCTTTCAGTATTTGTTTTTTAGCTTATTCCCGCCGGAGGGGAGCCGCGCCGCTTTGCGGCACATTTTTATTAACCCTGACGCTGTTTGTGCTTGGGGTTCTCGCAGATAACCATAACTTTGCCCTTGCGCTTGATGATCTTGCACTTTTCGCACATGGGCTTAACGGAAGGTCTTACTTTCATTTTTGCCTCCTTGAAAAGCTTCTCTTATTTGCTTCGCCACGTGATGCGGCCGCGAGTCAGGTCGTAGGGCGACATCTGGACCGTAACCTTATCACCGGGCAGAATGCGGATAAAATTCATCCGGAGCTTACCGGAAATGTGAGCGAGAATGATATGTCCGTTTCCGATATCTACCTGGAACATCGTGTTGGGGAGAGACTCCACAACTGTACCTTCGAGTTCGATTACATCGTCTTTAGCCAAAGTGATTAACCTCCAAAACCGGTTTATCAGATGTCGTCAGCCATAGTCAGGATCTCGGGCTCGCCGTCGGTGATGAGAATGGTATTTTCATAATGTGCCGTAAGCGAACGGTCCACTGAGACCACAGTCCATCCGTCCTTCAGGATTTCGACATGCCAGTCGCCTGCGCAGACCATCGGTTCAACACAGATCGTCATGCCCTTCACCAGGCGCGGATTCGGGCGTCCTCTTTCGGGTCGATAATTCGGCACTTCAGGCGCCTCGTGCATGCCACGGCCGATGCCATGGCCGACGAAATCCCTCACCACCGAAAACCCGTGACTTTCCACATAAGCCTGGACCGCTTCGCCGATATCGTAAATCCGATAACCGACTTTGGCAAACCGAATGCCTTCAAAGAAGGCCTGGCGGGTCACTTCAATGAGCTTCTTCGCTTCCTCACTGACTTCTCCAACCGGGTAAGTCCCGGCGCAGTCGCCGACAAAGCCGCGATAGGTCGCACAGAGGTCGATCGATACGATATCCCCATTTCGTACCACACGCCGCCCCGGAATTCCGTGGATGACTTCCTCATTGACCGAGACACATGCCGCGGCTGGAAAGCCCTCGTAACCCAGGCAGCTGGGTTTGGCCCCGTTCTTCACGATATACTCGTGTACAGCCTTGTTGATCTGTTTTGTCGTGAGTCCGTCCTTCACTGCCTGGCGGCCGGCAGACCGTGCGCCGGCCGCGATTTTAGCGGCCTGACGCATGATCTCGATTTCGTGGGGTGACTTGATATAGATGCTTTCGGACATTTCAAATTTCCAGAGCAGCGCGGATGGCTTCCGTGGTCGCTTCGATCGTCGGACGGTTGTCCACCGTGACGAGCTTGCCGCGGCTCTCATAGAACGCCTTCAGCGGTTCTGTCTCATGATGATAGGTTACAAGACGGGCCTTGACCGTCTCGGGAGCATCGTCTTTGCGGATAGTCAGAGCTGCGCCGCAGTTGTCACAGACACCTTCAACCTTCGGCGGATTGTTGACCACATGGAAGGTGCTGCCACAGGACGGGCATGTACGACGTCCGGACATGCGCCTGACAATCACATCGTCCTCGACTTCAATGGAGAGTGCCGTGTCGATGTCAATGCCGAGTTCTTCCATTGCCTCTGCCTGCGGAATCGTCCGGGGCACACCATCAAGGATGTAGCCATTCGCGCAATCAGACTCTGCGAGCCTTTCGCGGATGATCCCAATGATGACAGCATCCGGGACAAGCTGGCCGGCTTCGATGTAGGACTTTGCCTCCAGGCCCACGGGCGTGCCATTCTTGATGGCAGCCCGCAGGATGTTCCCAGTGGAAATAGTGGGCACATTCAGAAGCTTGGAAAGGATTTCCGCCTGCGTGCCTTTTCCGGCACCGGGGGCTCCGAGGAGAATCAGTTTCATCTCTTCACCCTCCGGGGATCAGGACAGAAAGCCCTTGTAGTTGCGCATCATCATCTGGGCTTCCAGCGCACGCACTGTCTCCAGCGCAACGCCGACTGCGATGATAATGGAGGTTCCGCCAAGGCTCAGACCGGTGAGTGCTTCCGCATTCGAGAAATGTGAGACCAGAATCGGCACACAGGCTATGATACCGAGATAGATCGCACCGAAAAGGGTAATCTTGTTAAGGACCTTCTGGATGAACTCACTGGTAGGCTTGCCGGGACGGAAACCCGGGATGTAGCCGCCGTTTTTCTTGAGGTTGTTGGCAACTTCAATGGGGTTGAACTGAATGGTGGAATAGAAATACGCGAAGAAGAGGATCAGCAGGAAGTAGATGACCGCATAAGTGATCGACGTGGAGTCAAACAGCTTCATAAACCAGCCATCGGACTTTGCCCCGGTCATGGCAGCGACCGTCGCAGGAAGCATCGCGATGCTCTGTGCGAAGATGATGGGCATGACGCCGGACATGTTGACCTTCATGGGCAGATAGGTGCTCTGGCCGCCATACATCTTGCGTCCGACAACGCGCTTGGCATACTGTACAGGCAGACGGCGCTCGGCGTCGTTGACATAGACGATCAGGACGATCAGCGCAAGTGCGCCGAGGAAGACCAGAACTGCGGCCCACCACTTCAGAGAGCCGTTCATGACATTCTGAATGGACGTCACGATGCTGCGGGGAAGACGGGAGACGATGCTGGCAAACAGGATGATGGAAATGCCGTTGCCGACACCGAATTCGGTGATCTGCTCACCCAGCCACATGATCAGCGCAGAACCGGAGGTGAAGGTCAGGATAACTACGATGGCGACCCAGACATTCTTCTCGGTGCCCGCGGCCAGAAGGCCGTTGTTGCGCATCAGCATGTAGTAGGCAAAGCCCATGAGAAGGCCGATACCTACGGTCGCGTAACGGGTGATGGAGGCGATCTTCTTGCGGCCCTCTTCGCCCTCTTCCTTACTCATACGCTCGAGTGCGGGTATTGCAATGCAAAGCAGCTGAATAATGATGCTGGCGTTGATGTAGGGCTGAATGCTCAGTGCGAAGATCGTAGCAGTGGAGAACGCGCCACCGGACATGACGTTATACAGGCCCAGGACCGTGTTCTGCAGCTGCTGGAAGTAATACTGAAGTGCTGTAACATTGACGTAGGGCACGGGAACCGCGTTACCGAGTCTGTACAGAAGGACGATGAGGAGGGTAAAAAGAATCTTTTTACGAAGTTCCTCGATCTTCCACGCATTTTTCAGCGTCTGAAGCACTTAGATCACCTCTGCCTTTCCGCCTGCCGCTTCGATCTTTTCTTTCGCGGTTGCGGAGAAAGCAGCAGCCTTTACCGTGAGCTTCCTGGTGAGGTCACCCTCGCCGAGGAACTTGACACCGTATCTGCACTTGGAGAGGATCCCCTTGGCCAGGAGTGCCTGTGCATCTACAACATCGCCGTCTGCAAACTGCTCCAGAACGGAGACATTGACTGCCTCCAGGGGCTTTGCAAAAATATTGTTGAAACCGCGCTTCGGAATGCGGCGTGCCAAAGGCATCTGACCGCCTTCAAATCCGACACGGACTCCGCCGCCGCTGCGGGCCTTCTGTCCTTTGTGGCCGCGGCCTGCGGTCTTACCGTTACCGGTGGCGTGGCCTCTGCCCTTGCGCTTGTCCACATGAGTGGAGCCGGGCATCGGGGAAAGTTCATGAATTTGCATGCTTACGCCCTCCTTATTCTTCGGTAACCTTCAGCAGATAGCCGATCTTGGCAATCTTGCCGCGGGTCTGGGGATTGTCGGGCTGTACGGTCTCGTTGCCGATCTTATGCAGACCGAGGGACTGTGCCGTTGCAATATGGCTGTCAAGGCGGCCGTTAAGGCTCTTGACGAGCTTAATTCTCAGATTCGCCATTGTCTCGTCCCCCTTAACCCTGAACTTCTTCCGGGCTCTTGCCTCTGACGGTTGCGACCTGGGTCGCATCACGCAGGGACTTCAGGCCCTCCATGGTGGCTGCAACAACGTTCGCGGGGTTGTTGGTGCACAGGCACTTGGTACGGATGTTCTTAATACCGGCTGCCTCAACCACGGCACGGACAGCACCGCCGGCGATAACGCCGGTGCCTTCGGGTGCGGGCTTGAGCAGAACACGGCCTGCGCCGAAGCAACCGAGCACTTCGTGAGGGATGGTGGTTCCGCTGAGAGTGATGGTGACGATGTTCTTCTTGGCATCTTCGAGGCCCTTGCGGATCGCCTCGGAGACTTCACTCGCCTTGCCCATGCCGAAACCGACACGGCCCTTGCCGTCGCCGACAACGCAGAGTGCGGAGAACTTTGCCACACGACCGCCCTTGACGGTCTTACTGACGCGGTTGAGGGAAACTACCTTTTCAATAAATTCGGAGGGAGCCTCTTCTCTGTTGCGGCGCTCTCTTCTGTCATTGTTATAAGCCATTTTCTTTCCCCCTTCCTCAGAACTTCAGACCGGCTTCACGGGCAGCCTCGGCCAACGCCTGGACACGTCCGTGATAGATATAGCCGCCGCGGTCAAAAACGACCTCTTCAATGCCCTTCTGAAGGGCTTTCTCTGCGACCTGAGCACCGACCTTTTTTGCTGCTTCGATGTTGCTGCCGAGGCCTTCAAAGCCCTTCTCCACTGTAGAGGCGGAGACCAGGGTATTGCCGGCGACATCGTCGATGATCTGGGCGTAGATGTGGTTCTCACTGCGGAATACGCTGAGACGGGGTCTCTCGGCGGTGCCGGAGATCTTGCCGCGGACTCTCGCGTGACGCTTCATGCGCTGTGCGCGCGTATTGGGTCTTTTAATCATTCAGGCACACCTCCGTTTACTTTGCACCGGTCTTGCCTTCTTTGCGGCGGACAACTTCGTAGTCATACTTGATGCCCTTGCCCTTGTAAGGCTCGGGAGGTCTCTTACCACGAACTTCTGCTGCAAACTGGCCGACCTTCTGCTTGTCGATTCCCTTGATGACAATGTGGTTGGCATCGGGGACATCAATCTGAATGTCTTCCGTCTCAGGGACAATGATCTGATGGGAATAACCCAGATTCATGACCAGGTTCTTGCCTTCTTTCGCTGCACGGTAACCGACACCGTTGATCTCGAGCTTCTTCTCGAAGCCATGAGTCACGCCGACAACCATGTTGTCGATCAGGGTTCTGGTCAGGCCGTGGAGAGAACGGTTTTCCTTCGTGTCATCCGGGCGCTTCACATGGAGGACGCCTCCGTCGATCTCAACCTTCATCTGAGGAACAAGATCACGCTCCAGCGTGCCCTTTGGCCCCTTTACTATGATATGGTTGTGCTCATCGACCTTGACTTCAACACCAGCCGGTACGGTAATGGGTGCTCTACCAATTCTGGACATTCTGCTACCTCCTTACCATACGAACGCAAGGACTTCGCCGCCGACATGCTGCTTGCGTGCTTCCTTGTCGGTCATGACGCCCTTGGATGTTGAAATGATGGCAATTCCGAGGCCCTTGAGGACTCTGGGCAGATCGTCTGCACCGGCATACACACGCAGACCGGGCTTGGAGACGCGGCGGAGACCCTGGATGGCCTTTTCCTTGCCGGGAAGATACTTGAGAGTAATGCGAATGACGCCCTGGGTGCCGTCATCGAGAACCTGATAGCTCTTGATGTAGCCTTCGTTCAGAAGAATCTCAGCAATGGACTTCTTCATCTTCGAAGCCGGGACGTCGACGGTTTCATGCTTCGCAGTACCGGCGTTACGGATACGGGTCAGCATGTCTGCAATGGGATCTGTGATTTGCATGGTTTATCCTCCTGTTTAGAGTTACCGTCGGTTATACCGATCGGTTTTGGCGTTGAGGTTCCGTGCCAATGCTTGATTGGTCACGGCCTTTCAACATCCTTTTTATTTATTCGGTGGGAGGGATTAGCTCCCACCGGATAAAACGGAATAAATTAGAAGCTGGCCTTGCGCACTCCGGGGATCTGGCCCTTATAAGCCAGTTCGCGGAAGCAGATACGGCAAGATTTCTTTGCCATTGTCGCTTCCTCCTTAGCTCACAAACGGGGCGCCCATGAGCCGCAGAAGCTCACGTGCCTCTTCGTCGGTCTGAGCGGTGGTGGTGATTGCGATGTTCATACCGCGCAGCTTCTCGATCTTGTCGTACTCGATCTCAGGGAAGATAATCTGTTCCTTCAGACCGAGGCTATAGTTGCCGCGCCCGTCAAAAGCGTCGGCTGAGATGCCACGGAAGTCACGCACACGGGGCAGAGCCACGTTGAGCAGACGATCCAGGAACTCCCACATGCGGTCCTGTCGCAGGGTAACCTTAACGCCGACCTTCATGCCCTCACGCAGCTTGAAGTTTGCAACAGACTTTCTAGCTGTGGTGGCAACCGCATGCTGACCGGTGATCGCGGAAATATCCTTGATGACCGCATCGAGAGCCTTCGCATTGTGAAATTTCTCCATCAGAGCAGGAGCAACTTCATTAAGATACTTTTCTTTCATTCTGGTCATAATTCAGTTTCTCCTTTCTCTCAGATTTCTGCGCCGCATTTCTTGCAGACGCGGGTCTTCTTGCCATTCTCAACTTTGTAGCCGACACGTGTGGCCTTGCCGCACTTGGGGCAGACGAGCTGTACCTTGGACACATAGATCGGGGTCTCAAGCTTGATGATGCCGCCCTCTTCACCCTGCTTGCGGGGCTTCTGATGCTTGGTGGCAACATTCACACCTTCAACAACAACCTTGGCGCCCTTCGGATCAGCAATGAGGACCTTCCCCTGCTTGCCCTTATCCTTGCCGGACAGAACGACTACTTTATCGTCTTTCTTAATCTTCATTCTCTATGCCCTCCATCAGATCACTTCGGGAGCCAGGGACAGGATTTTCATATATTCCTTGTCACGGAGCTCACGGGCAACAGGTCCGAAGATACGGGTTCCGCGCGGGTTCTTATCACCAGTATTGATGAGAACGGCAGCGTTTTCATCAAAGCGGACATAGGTACCATCAGCGCGGCGAACCGGCTTCACGGTGCGAACGACAACCGCCTTCACGACATCGCCCTTCTTCACAGATCCGCCCGGTGCAGCCTTGCGCACGGAGCATACGATAACATCACCGATGCTCGCATACTTGCGCTTGGAGCCGCCCAGAACACGGATGCATTTGAGTTCTTTGGCGCCGGTATTGTCGGCGACCTTCAGATAAGTTTCCTGCTGTATCATTCTGGCGCCTCCTTACTTAGCCTTCTCAACGATCTCGACCACACGCCATCTCTTGTCCTTGGACAGGGGGCGGGTCTCCATCACACGGACAATATCGCCGACACCGCACTCGTTATTCTCGTCGTGGGCCTTCAGGCGGTAGGTCCGTCCGATAATCTTCTTGTAGGTCTTGTGAGCAACGCGGTCTTCCACGATCACAACAACCGTCTTGTCCATCTTGTCAGATACGACCTTACCGACGCGGGTCTTACGGGAAGTAGTTCTTTCAGTATTCATTCTTCCTTACCTCCTCAGTTCTGCTTCTCGCGCAGCACGGTCTTCACGCGCGCGATGTCGCGGCGGGTCGCGGAAATCCGTGTGGGATTGTCAAGATGATTGGTGGCGTGCTGCATACGGAGCATGAACAGATCCTTCTTCAGGTCGACGAGCGTCTTCTCGAGCTCTTCTACGGACTTGGAACGGATTTCATTAACCTTCATCATCTTCACCACCATTCTCAGTCTCAACCTCTTTGGCGACAATCTTCGTCTTGATGGGCAGCTTATGGCTGGCCAGGCGAAGCGCCTCGCGGGCGATCTCTTCGGGAACGCCGGCGATCTCAAACATCACTCTGCCGGGCTTCACAACGGCAACCCAGTACTCGGGTGCACCTTTACCGGAACCCATACGGGTCTCAGCAGGTTTCGCAGTGACCGGCTTATCCGGGAAGATCTTGATCCAGACCTGACCGCCACGCTTCGTATAACGCGTCATGGCAATACGGGCTGCTTCGATCTGGTTGGAGGTAATCCAGCCAGGTTCCTGCGCGGAGAGGCCGAACTCACCGTAAGTGACCTTGTTGCCGCGCAGGGCTTTGCCCTTCATACGGCCACGCTGCACTCTGCGGTACTTTACTCTCTTAGGCATTAACATTAGTTGTTGCCTCCTTCCTTAGCCGGGGCAGCCGGACGAGGACCGCGGTTAAAGCCGCCTTGCCCTGCTGGCCTGCTGCCATAGCCTTGACGGCGCTCGCCGCCCTGGCCCTGACCGCGGTTCTCGCGGTTGTAACCGCCCTGACGACGGTCACCGCGGCGATCGTCACGACGGCGACGCTCGCCCTGAGGCTTTGACAGATCCATGGTGCGGGGAGTTGTGCGCAGAGTCTGGGAAAGGACCTCACCTTTGTAGATCCAGACCTTGACGCCAATACGTCCGTAGGTCGTATTCGCCTCGGCAAAGCCGTAATCGATGTCAGCACGGATCGTCTGCAGAGGAATGGTGCCCTCGTGGTAGCACTCACTTCTTGCAATCTCAGCACCGCCGAGACGGCCGCCGCACTTGACCTTTATGCCGCGGGCGCCCATTCGCATGGCACGTCCCATTGCGTTCTTCATCGCACGACGGAAGCCGATGCGCTTCTCGAGCTGCTGTGCAATATTCTCAGCAACAAGCTGAGCGTTGGTGTCCGGTGTACGGACTTCGACGATGGAGAGAGCCACCGGCTTGCCGATGAGCTTTTCTACTTCCTGGCGATATTTCTCAATCGCTTCGCCGCCCTTGCCGATTACCACGCCAGGTCTGGCGCAGTGGATATAAATGCGGACCTTGGAGGAATCGCGCTCAATCTCAATGGTGGGAACACCGGCGGAACTGAGGGCCTTCTTGAGATACTCACGAATCTTGTGGTCTTCAACAATCAGATCGCCGACCTTATCTTCTCTGGCGTACCATCTGGAATCCCAGTCTTTAATAACACCGACGCGCAGGCCGTGCGGATTTACTTTCTGTCCCATAATTCTGCCTCCTTCCCTCAGTCTCTCTCAGCCACGGCGATCATAATGTGGCTGGTGCGTTTGTTGATGCGATACATACGTCCCTGTGCACGGGGCATGCCGCGCTTCAGGATCGGGCCGGCGCCGACATAGGTCTCGGCAACGTAGAGCTTTTCAGGATCCATCTCGAAGTTGTTCTCGGCATTTGCCATCGCACTCTTGAGGACCTTGATCATCAGCTCGCAGCCGGCTTTCGGGGTGTTCTGCATCATGGCCATTGCAACCTTCGCGTCCTTGCCGCGAATCATGTTGCAGACGATCTCGACCTTACGGGGAGAAATGCGTGCGTATTTGTGCTCCGCACGGGCAATCTTTTTC
>CADBWQ010000001.1 GCA_902798545.1 Oscillospiraceae bacterium | reverse complement strand
CGGCAGCTCCTCAGATCACGAGCAGCGCATCGCCGGTGGCAACAACAGCGCCCTTGGAGGCGACAATCTGCTTCACGACGCCGTCACAGGGGGCGGCGACCTCGTTCTCCATCTTCATGGCCTCGATGATGACAAGGACCTGGCCGGCCTTGACAGCCTGGCCGACGGCGACCTTCACATCCAGCACGTTGCCGGGCAGCGGGGAATCCACGCGGGTACCGGCGGCGACGGCTCCGCCCGCAGGGGCTGCGGGAGCGGCAGGCGCCGGGGCGGCTGCGGGTGCCGCGACCGGGGCTGCGGCGGCAGGCGCCACAGGGGGAACGTAATCGTATTCGTCCTCGATGATGGCCTCGCCCTGCTCGACGACGACTTCATAGGTCTTGCCCTTCAGTGTGATTTTATACTTCATTCCTGGTTGTCCCCCTTGATTTCTTTAATAGAGAGAAATTGCAGCTGGTTCAGCGGAATCTGTGTCGTCTCGGCGACGATGGCCATGATCATCGCGGCGTCCCGCGGATCGGTGTCCCAGAGCTTCAGCTCACGGGTGTACTTCGGGCCAGGCTTCTCAGCCTTTGCCGGCTCTGCCGCAGGCGCCGGGGCCGCTGCCGCGGGCGCCGCCGAGGCGGCGGCCAGGGCGGCCTTCTTTTCCACGCTGTCGCCGATGCCGGTCATGATCTTGATGATGACCATCAGCAGAATCAGCGCGAAGAACACCACGAGCAGGCCCGTCACGGAGTACAGGCAGGCATCTACAAACGTCATGGCTTAGCCCTCCACAGCCTGAATGCTGTACTTGACAGTATTCTCCTCGCGCTCCTTGCGCTGCTGGAAGAACTTCTCGGCAACCTGCGGGAAGGCGATGTAGCTCAGGACATCCTCTTCGCAGCGGGCGGTCTCGCCGAGCTTTTCAGCGGCCTTTTCATAGACATCGGTGGGAAGGGTATCGGCATAGCGGCCCTTGAGGGGTTCTTCGCCGTTGAGGATCTTGGCGCGGATTTCCGGATCAATGGGAGCCGGCGTACGGCCGTACTCGCCGCGGCAGTAGGCCTTGATCTCGGCGCCGACGTTCTTGTAGCGCTCGCCGGCCAGGACGTTCTGAACAGCCTGGGTGCCGACCAGCTGGCTCGTCGGGGTGACCAGCGGGGGATAACCCATGTCCTTGCGGACCCGCGGGGTCTCCAGAAGGGCTTCGTCGAACTTGTCCAGGGCGTTCAGGGTCTTCAGCTGGCTGAGAAGGTTGGAGAGCATGCCGCCGGGGATCTGGTAGGTCAGACACTGGGTATCCGTCGCCATGGAGATCGGGTTCAGCGTGCCCTTCTCCAGGAACTCGGCGCGGATGGGCTTGAAGTAGTTGGCCATCTTGAGGAGCTTGTCATCGTCCAGGTCCACTTCGTAGCCGAACTCTCTCAGTGCGTAGGCGAGGGTCTCGGTCGCGGGCTGGCTGGTGCCGCCGGAGAACGGGGAGATGGCGGTGTCGATGACATCACAGCCGGCTTCGACCGCCTTCAGGCAGGTCATGAACGCGAGGCCGGCGGTGCAGTGGGTGTGCAGAACGACCGGGAGATCCACGGCGTCCTTGATGGCGGAGACCAGGTCATAGGCGGCCTTCGGGGTGCAGATGCCGGCCATGTCCTTGATGCAGATCGTGGAAACGCCCATCTGCTTGAGTTCCTTGACCATCTCGACGTACTTCTCGAGCGTGTGGACGGGACTGGTGGTGTAGGAGATGGCGCCGGAGGCGATGGCACCCTGCTTCACGGTCTCGTCAATGGCGACCTTGAGGTTGTCGACGTCGTTCAGGGCGTCGAAGATGCGGATAATGTCGATGCCGTTGCGGACCGCGGCGCGAACAAAGCGGCGGACAATATCATCGCTGTAGTGCTTGTAACCCAGAATGTTCTGCCCGCGAAGGAGCATCTGGAGCTTGGTGTTGGGCATCTTGGCCCGGATCTTCCGAAGCCGTTCCCACGGGTCCTCATTCAGGAAGCGCAGGCAGACATCGAAGGTGGCGCCGCCCCAGCACTCCACAGAATAGAAACCCGCTTCGTCGATCGTCGGGAGGATATCCTCGAACTGATCGTAGGCCAGACGTGTCGCGATCAGAGACTGGCCGGCGTCACGCAGCACGGTTTCGGTAAATTGAACTTTCTTCATCCGTATTCCTCCTGCTGTAAGTGTGAATTATTTACATGAAGCGGGGGTGTATGTGCCCCCGCTTGACATTACAGGTTAATCAGAGCTGCGGACCGGCGGCGACCAGGGCCTTGCCGGCTTCGTTGCTTTCGTACTTGGCAAAGTTCTTGATGAAGCGGCCGGCGAGATCCTTGGCCTTGGCATCCCACTCAGCGGGATCGGCATAGGTGTCGCGCGGGTCGAGGATGCCGCTGTCGACACCCTTCAGCTCGGTGGGAACTTCGAAATTGAAGTACGGGATCTTCTTGGTGGGGGCGCCCAGAATGTCGCCGTCAAGGATTGCGTCGATGATGCCGCGGGTGTCCTTGATGGAGATGCGCTTGCCGGTGCCGTTCCAGCCGGTGTTGACGAGGTAAGCCTTCGCACCGGACTTCTCCATCTTTCTGACGAGCTCTTCAGCGTACTTGGTCGGGTGCAGCTCGAGGAAAGCCTGGCCGAAGCAGGCGGAGAAGGTCGGGGTCGGCTCGGTAATGCCGCGCTCGGTGCCGGCGAGCTTTGCGGTGAAGCCGGAGAGGAAGTAGTACTTCGTCTGCTCAGGCGTCAGGACAGAGACCGGAGGCAGAACGCCGAAAGCGTCGGCGGAGAGGAAGATCACGTTCTTGGCGTCGGGGCCGGAAGAGATCGGGCGGACGTTCTTGACGATCTTCTCAATATGCTCAATGGGGTAGGAGACACGGGTGTTCTCGGTGACGCTCTTGTCGGCAAAGTCGATCTTGCCCTCCGCGTCGACCGTCACGTTCTCCAGAAGGGCGTTGCGGCGGATGGCGTTATAGATGTCGGGCTCGGATTCCTTGTCCAGGTTGATGACCTTGGCATAGCAGCCGCCCTCGAAGTTGAAGACGCCGTTGTCGTCCCAGCCGTGCTCGTCATCGCCGATGAGCAGACGCTTCGGGTCGGTGGAAAGGGTGGTCTTGCCGGTGCCGGAGAGGCCGAAGAAGATGGCGGTGTTCTCACCGTTCATATCGGTGTTGGCGGAGCAGTGCATCGCGGCAATGCCCTTGAGCGGGAGATAGTAGTTCATCATGGAGAACATGCCCTTCTTCATCTCGCCGCCGTACCAGGTGTTGATGATGACCTGCTCACGGCTGGTGACGTTGAAGGCAACGACCGTCTCGGAGTTGAGGCCGAGTTCCTTATAGTTCTCGCACCTAGCCTTGGAGGCGGTGTACACGACAAAGTCAGGCTCAAAGTCTGCAAGCTCTTCTTCCGTGGGCTTTATGAACATGTTGCGGACAAAGTGGGCCTGCCATGCAACTTCCATGATGAAGCGGATGGCCATGCGGGTATCCTTGTTCGCACCGCAGAAGGCATCGACAACATAGAGCTTCTTGTTGCAGAGCTGATTCCTCGCAAGGTCTCTGACGACAGCCCAGGTCTCTTCGGTCATGGGGTGGTTGTCATTCTTGTAGCCCTCGGTGGTCCACCAGACGGTGTCCTTGGAGTTCTCGTCAACAACAATATACTTGTCCTTGGGGGAGCGGCCGGTGTAAATGCCGGTCATGACGTTGACGGCGCCGAGCTCGGTCAGAACGCCCTTGTCAAAACCCTCGAGAGAAGGATCCATCTCATCCTTGAAAAGCTGTTCATAGCTGGGATTGTAGATAATCTCGGTGGTGCCGGTAATGCCGTATTTGCTCAGGTCAATATTTGCCATAATATGATACAACCTCCTAAAAAGATTTGGTAATAATATACCACAACCCGGGCGCTCAGTCAATGAAACCAAGGTCAAGATCTTGTGGTCAGAACGCCGAAATTTTGTTTAAAATCCGACTGAGATACCCCCGGTTTCTGGTCATAATTGCTGTGTAATCTTCTGTATTCTTTCGGGAGAACGCCGTACTGACTCTTGAAGGCGGCAGAGAACTTGCTCTGACTGTCATAACCGACACGCGCGGCCACTTCGGCGATGCTCAGCCCGGTGCCGGAGAGCAGCTCGGATGCCAGCTCCATGCGGTGCTCCTTGACATGGGAGGCGAGAGAATCGCCATAGACGGACTTGAAGACAGACTTCAGCGTTGTGGCGTTCATGTGGAAGCGTCTGGAGAGTTCGTCGATGGTGATCTTCTCATCCAGATGTGTGACGAGATATTCGTGAACCTCATGGATCAGCGCAGCCTGATCGGCGCGGCAGTCCGTCAGAAGCTCGGCCTCTTCGGGGCAGGTGATGCTCATGGTCTGCTCGATCATATGGTGCAGAAGATGGGAGACCTCGCTGTCGGAAGCCCGGTAGAACACCTCTCTGCCCTCCCGGCGGCCGACAATCAGACCGGTCTGGCGCAGGGAGCGAAGGTGATGGGATACGGCGGGACTGGACATGTCGAGAAGGGCGGCAATGTTGATGACACATTCCTCACAGTGGCACAGCATCCAGAAGATGCGAAGCCTTGTGGGGTCGCTCAGCTGACTGAACAGCTCCGCCACGACGCCGAATTCCTTCACGCTGGACAGCGCGGGGCGGAGAAAGAGACTGTTTTTATGATCTGTATGGTGATGGGGAAGAGGGGAATCCGACATGAGCTGCCTCCTTGTTCCGTTCGGTCGTGTTTTTCTCCCAATCGGAAGAGTCTGCGTCAGAACGGTTGATTTCTTCGGGTGGATACAGTATACTCCGGTCAGAACGAATAAACAAGCGCTTAATTGTCCGGACAGGTTTTTTACCCGCCCGGAAGAAAAGAAACAGGGGGAAACAGAGATGAAGAAGACCTATAAGATCGAAGTGGACTGTGCCAACTGCGCCAATCTCATGGAAGACACCGCCGGAAAAGTCGCCGGAGTGGCGAGCGTGACGGTAAACTTCATGACACAGAAGATGATCGTGACATTCGAAGAGGGACAGGATCCGAAGACCGTGATGAAAGAAGTCCTGAAGGCCTGCAAGAAGGTCGAGCCCGACTGCGAGATCGAACTGTGATACAACGCCGCGCCTCATGAAAAAAGGAGTGCGGGAAACGGACTGGGAAAATGAGCAAGAAACAGAAAAAAATGCTGATCCGGATCATCGCCGCGTCTGTGCTGCTGATCCTTCTGAATCTTCTAAAGCTGCCGGAGGCTGCCTCGGCGGCGGGCTATTTCATCGCCTATCTGGTCATCGGGTACGACATTCTGCGGAAAGCCTGGAAGGGAATCCTGAACCGCCGGCCGTTCGACGAATGCTTTCTGATGGCGGTGGCGACGCTGGGAGCCATCGCCCTGGCAATCTACGAAAAGAGCGGCGATTACAACGAAGCCGTCGCCGTCATGCTTTTCTATCAGATCGGAGAGTTCTTCCAGAGCTATGCGGTGGGAAAAAGCCGCCGCAATATCACGGAGCTGATGGATATCCGACCGGACTATGCGAACATCGAGACCGACGGAACCCTGGAACAGATCGATCCTGATGAAGTGGAAATCGGGTCTGTCATCGTGGTCCAGCCGGGAGAGAAGGTCCCCATCGACGGCATCGTCACGGAGGGGAGCTCGACGCTGAATACCAGTGCCCTGACCGGGGAGAGCGTACCCCGGGCATGCGGTGTCGGGGATGAGATCATCAGCGGCTGCATCAATCTGACGGGCGTGCTGAAGATCCGGACGACAAAAGAGTTTGGAGAGTCAACGGTATCGAAGATTCTGGAGCTGGTGGAAAACGCCAGTTCGCTCAAGTCCCGCTCGGAGGAATTCATCTCGCGCTTCGCACGGGTCTATACCCCGGCGGTTGTATACAGCGCGGTGGCGCTTGCCGTTTTGCCGCCCCTGGCGCGGATGCTGACGGGGCTTCCGGCAGGCTGGAATGACTGGATCTACCGCGCACTGACCTTCCTGGTCATCAGCTGCCCCTGCGCGCTGGTGATCAGCATTCCGCTGAGCTTTTTTGCGGGAATCGGCGGGGCCAGCCATGAGGGGATCCTGATCAAGGGCTCCAACTACCTGGAAACGCTCTCAAAAGTGAGGACCGTGGTCTTCGACAAGACGGGGACCCTGACAAAAGGGGTGTTCGAGGTCAGCGGCATTCATCACAGCCCGATGGAGGATGCAGAGCTGCTTGAATATGCAGCGCTGGCAGAATGTGCCTCGTCGCATCCGATCAGCAGGAGCCTGCAGCGCGCATACGGGAAAGAGATTGAGCGGAACAGAGTCTCGGAGATCGAGGAGACCGGCGGCGAGGGAGTCCGCGCGGTTGTGGACGGGCACCGGGTCGCAGCAGGCAACGAAAAACTGATGAAGCGGCTGGGAATCACGCCCATCGACTGCCGCAGCACCGGGACCATCATTCATGTGGCGATCGACGGCGCCTACGCGGGGCACATTGTCATCTCGGATCTGGAGAAGCCCGGCGTGAAGGAGGCCCTGGCGGCGCTTCGGAATGCCGGAGTCAACAGACTTGTTATGTTAACCGGAGACGCTGAAAAGGTTGCGTCCCGTGTGGCTGAAGATCTGGGGATCGACGAGTATCACGCAGAACTGCTCCCCGGGGACAAAGTCTCACTGGTCGAGAAGCTGCTGGCTGAGCGGTCTTCGGAGCGGGATAAACTGGCATTTGTTGGGGACGGGATCAATGACGCACCGGTCCTCTCCAGAGCGGACATCGGCATCGCCATGGGCGCGATGGGATCGGACGCCGCGATTGAGGCGGCGGATATCGTGCTGATGGATGACGACCCGATGAAGATCGCAAAGGGGGTCAGGATTTCCAGAAAGTGCATCCGTATTGTCTACGAAAACATCGTTTTTGCGCTGGCGGTCAAGTTCGGCTGCCTGATCATGGGCGCACTGGGCATCGCCAATATGTGGGCCGCGATTTTCGCCGATGTGGGTGTCATGGTAATTGCGGTGCTGAACGCGATCCGGGCCCTTCGGGTGAAGAACCTGTAAACGGCAGCGAGAGCAGGAATATCGATCGGATATTATGTAAACACGCGAGGGAAATAAAACAGCCGGCGGTCAGACTTCCGGGAGGGAAGGACGCCAGCTGTTTTCCTTTTTTGTTTTATATTGATCAAACGACAGAGAATATGCTATACTAACACATTCATTCATGGCTGGAGTGGTGTCGAGTGGAAAATTTTATGCTCTCAGTAAACGCGGTAGCACCGATGTTCCTGCTGCTGGCGGCGGGATTTCTCTCCCGGAGAGCGGGAATCCTGTCAAGAGAGGATGTGCCGCGCTTCAACCGCGTGGCGTTCCGGCTTTTCCTCCCGTGCCTTCTGTTCTACAATATCTACTGTTCCGATCTGAGAGCGGCGGTAAAACCGGGACTGATTGTGTTTGCCGTCTGCGGGGTGCTGCTGGTGTTCGGGGCCTCCATGCTGATCGTCACACATTCTGTTGGGAGAGAGGACTGGAAGGGCGTCATCGCACAGGGAATTTTCCGCAGCAACTTTGTGATCATGGGAATCCCGATCGCGCAGGCCCTTGTGGGAGCGGATCAGCTTGGATCGGTTACGATTCTGATCGCGGTTGTTGTACCAATGTTTAACTTTCTGTCCGTGTATACGCTGGAGCGCTTCCGGGGCGGCAGGGTAAGGATCGGAGCGGTTCTGCTGGAGGTCCTGAAGAACCCGCTGATCGTCAGTTCTCTGATCGGCATTGCTTTCCAGCTGCTGAAGATCCGGCTTCCGGCGCTGCTGGAGGGGACGGTATCCAGCCTGGGGGGGATTGCAAGCCCGCTGCAGCTCTATCTGCTTGGGGCATTTTTCCAGTTCAACAGCCTGGAAGAGTATTTAAAGCCGCTGGCGGCGGTTACGGCAATCAAGCTCTTTGTAACGCCGGCCGTCCTTCTTGGCGCGGCGGCGCTGCTGGGCATACGGGGTGGAGACTTTGTCGGGCTGATCGGCATTTTCGCGTCCCCGACAGCGGTCAACTCCTTCACCATGGTGCAGCAGATGAAATGCGGCGATACGGAACTGGCGGGGGATATCGTCGTGCTGACTTCGGCGGTGAGCATTTTCAGCTTTTTTCTCTGGATCCTTGTGTTTAAAAACCTCGGTATGTTCTGAATGAAGCGGCGCCGCATCAGGCAGCAGAAGAGACGGCGGAGCGCGGCGCGGCGCTTTACGTACCGAAGGAGCGGACGCCTTCCCGGCTTTCAAAGAAGAGCGCAAGAGCCCCGGGACCGACGTGAGAACCGGTCACAGGTTCGTATTCCACGGTCAGAATCTCCTGGGGAGGTCTGTTCCTGCGAAGCAGCTCCGCCAGCAGGGCGGCATCCTCACGACAGGCAGCCTGGGCAATGCCGACGATCTGCGTCTCCGGCCGAACCACCAGCTGGTCATAGTACTCGGCCAGTGTTTCGATTGCGCGCTTTCTTCCGCGGACTTTGTGAAAGGCGACAATCTTGCCCTCCTCATTCCCTTTCAGGAGCGGCTTGATGTGCAGAACGGTGCCGACAACGGCAGAGAGATTGGAGAGACGGCCGCCGCGCCGCAGATGCATGAGGTCGTCCACCGTGAAGACGTTGAACATGCGCTCCACATGATCGTACAGCTCCCGGATGGCGTCAGCAGTACTGAAGCCGCGCCTGCGAAGCCTGGCGGCATAGACGGCGATGATCCCCTCGCCGAGGGAAGCGCCCCGCGTATCGATGACTTCAACAATACGCCCGGGATAGGCCTCCATCATCATCTGAGCCGCGATGCGGGCGGAATTACAGGAACCGCTGATGCCGGAGGACATCGCGACATAAATGACATCATGGCCCTCCCGGAGTGCGGGCTCAAAGAAATCCGCATACAGCTGGGGAGGAATCTGGGAAGTGGTGACCTTCATCCCTCTTTTGATCCTGGCATAATAGTCTTCGGCGTCAAAATCAGGATTTTTGATCGTATTATACTCTTTCCCGTCAATATGATAGGAAAACGGAATGACCTTGAGGGAATGGTCCAGAATAACCTGATTCGGCAGATTGCCGGAAGTATCGGTCATTACAACAAAAGACATGAGCAACACTCCTTCATGCGGGTATATACAAAAGATAATACAAAATCGAACAGAAAGCAAGCCACCTTCCGTGAAGCCGCAGACAGGGCGTCTACTTTCCGTAGAAATACGGGAGAATCGGGCTCTCCTCTGAGTAGAGAGAGACAGAGATAAAGATTTTTCTTGCATTTCCGACAGGGAATGATAGAATAATTGAAATATAAAAGAGGATCCTCTCATCGGAGTTTATCTATGAGTGAATATACAGTGAAAAAGAGAATTACGGCACTGATCGCATGCCTGCTCCTGGTACTGGCGGTGATCCCCTGCGCTTTTGCGGAGGCAGGGGAAGCTGCAGCGGAGACGGAAATCGGCCGGGAGGAGAGCGGAGAACAGCAGAGCGACTGGGAAACGCGACTTCTGCTGATGCTTCAGGAGCATGACGCCAATCCGGATACCATCGGGGCGGGCTACTATAACCTTGCGACCGGAGAAGAGCACTATTATAACGGTGACCAGTACCGCGTCAGCGGCAGCATGTATAAGGTCCCGCTGAATATGCTGTTTATGGACTGGATCGCCGAGGGGAAGATGACACTGGATGAACCGATCGGCGGGTACCGCTATGTCCAGCTGCTGGAAGGCACGATTATTGATTCCAATAACGAGTATGCAAAGCTGCTGTGGGATTATGCCGGCGCCACCATCGAGACCAATCCGGCATCCACGCTGTACCATCGCTACCGTATCCTCATCGCCCCGCTCATGGGGGAAGATCCGGACAATGTGGATGACAAGTACTATGAGAACAATTTCTTCACGCCGAGACAGGTGATTACCTGTCTGCGCCGGCTCTACGACGGCGGGGAGAAGTACGACAGGCTGATCGCGACCATGCAGCGCGCCGAGCCGGAGAAGTACTTCAAGCTCAGAGAGAGGCGCTTCAACATCGCCCACAAGTACGGCTGGTATGCGGAGGATCCGATCCTCTATCTGAACGACTGTGCGCTGTGTTTCACCGATGACCCTATCGCCATCGTGCTGTTTACCACCGGAACGGAAAATGCCTATGGCGTACTGACAGATTTCTGCACGCTGATGTGCGATTATGCACAGGAAAAACATGCAGAGCGTGTTGAGCTGGAGCGGCAGGAAGCGGAAGCGGCGGCACTGGCGGAAGAGCGGGACCGCCTGGCGGCGGAAAGCGCCGCAGCGGCGACGCCATCCGACGCGACTGCCTCTCAGACGGAAACCAGCAAGGCGCCGATGGCCGTTCAAACGCCGAATCCGCAGGAGAGCTGGCTCCATGAACTGACACTCCGTCCGGTGATTGCACTGGGACTCATTGCGGCAGGGAATCTTGCCGCGTTTATCTGGTTCTGCATCCGGCACAGAAACACCGGAATCAACCTGTGGTACGGACTGGGCGCGATCATTCTGGCAACCGCTGCGCTGCTGGCGTGCTTCCCGGCCATGAGCGGAGTCAGTTTCATCGCGGTACACGAAGAGGGAGCGCCCGAGGCGGTGGAGGGCTTCTTCCAGGCGCTGGAGCGCGGGGATGCCGACGCGGCGGATTCGTGGCTGGCCTACGGCGCGGAATCCGGACTCCTGACTCCGGAGACGGATGCCATGCACGCGGCGGCGCTTCAGGCCCTCAGAGCCAGCTGGGAACACAAGCTGATGGGCGCCTGCACGGTGGAGAAAGCGAGTGCCTGGCAGGAGGTTCAGCTCCGGGTCCTGGATTTCTCGAAGATGGAAAAGGATCTGCAGACAGAGACAAGAGCGCAGCTGCTGAACCTGTCACGGAGCATGAAACGGGAGGAGATCTTTGATGAAGCGGGAAACTACAGATCCGCGGTCGCCGGACAGGCTTACGACAGGGCAATGGTGCATCTTCTGGAACAGCCGCAGGCGTACTATAACACGGTCAGCTGCAGGGTGGAGCTCACGCTGACCCGGGACGGCTGGAAGATCGTACCGACCAGAAATCTGATTACAGCGCTGAGCGGAAAGCTCGGATAACGGAAAAACCCGCCGATGGCGGGTTTTTCCATGAAAGAAGCTTATTTCCGATGCTTGAGCTTCATGAAGAGATCGGGAGCCTGTTCGCCGACGAGGGCGACCATGCGGAAAATGCTCATGATCTGTCTCGGACTGCCTTTCCGAAGCACACGGCAGAGCGTATTGGTCGGTGCGCCGCCGGAGGTGTCACGGCAGCGCTGCTGCACACGCGGGTTGGAGCTGATTTCCCGGATGTAGATCAGGCGGCCTTCATCGGAGAGCATGCAGGAGGGAGTAAACAGCGTCGTGATACAGGAGAAGACAGACTTGGCAAACATATAGCGGAAGTCTGCATCATCGGAGACACCGAACTTCTCGCAGAGCTCCTGCGCGCGAATATCAGCCTCAATACAGACGGAGAATTTCTTCGGATAGAATTTGGAGATCAGGCTCTCGCCGTTGTGCATGATGTAGCGATATTTGCATTCACTGCGTACGGCAATCAGGGAGCAGTGCTCCAGATAGTCAAACACAAAAAGCCGGTCTTCCCCCCAGAGGTAGTCCCGGAAACGGAAGGCATGCTCGCGCAGAAGAGGCACGGAATAGAGCTTTGCCCAGACTTGGTTCAGCAGATTTGCCTTATAAAGACGGGAAAAGGCCGTCTTCATGTCCTGGGGACGGATCAGACAGTCGAATTCGCTGTATTCGCGTTCACGCCCGTCCGCCTCGACGATACAGAAGCCCATGAGAATCATGTCCGCCCCGGTATCGGCGGCAGCCAGCGCATAGGAGAGCGCATCGGGCAGCAGCTCATCGTCGGCATCGATGAAGGTGACGAAAGCAGCGTCCTCGCAGATCAGTTTCAATGCGGCGTTGCGCGCTTCCGCGGGACCGTGGTTCTCCGTCCTCACATAACGAAGACGCGAATCCCCGGTGGCCAGACGGCGCAGGATGGACGCGGTGCGATCGGTGGAGCCGTCGTCGATCACAATCAGTTCCAGATTCGCATGGGTCTGGCTCAAGACGCTCTTGACGGAGCGTTCAATGTATTTTTCGGAGTTATAGGCAGGCATGATCACAGAGACTTTCATGCTTGTGTTCTCATCCATTGTCGATCCTCCTCAGCTCATCATGATTCTGCTCCGGACCGGAACAGTAACATTCATAGAGATAGTCATACATCGGCATCATACGCAGATAAGCCCGGGTGACGGTACCGACCAGATCGGGACCAAGCAGGTCCGGGTCAAAGTCCCGCCGGCGTTCCAGACCGACATACTTGCGGTTATACCAGGGACTGATCACCGGGCCGAGGTCTTTTTTCGGCCTTTTATACTCCGGACCGATGATATGAAAGCCGCGCATTTTCATAACATCGGAAGCAATCCGCTCAAAGCGGGCCGGATTCGCATCAATGCTCGCGCGAAACGCCTCCATTGACGCTGTGGTGACATCAAAATAGCCCAGCCCATAGCTGAAGGCGGCGGCAGAGAGCTCAAACCAGAAGGACGGACCTTCGGTATGACGGTTGTCGCCGTTTAAAATGGTAAACCAGAGATGATCTTTATACGGTCCGCGGCCGAACAGCCTCCTCGCGTCCCGGTAGATGCGGGAGACATGCAGGGAGAAATTCGACAGAGGAAAGGCATCGCGCATCACGGCGACCGCATCCTCAGCGAGCGCGTGAAAAGGCTCGTGGAGGACACGCATATACTGTTCCCTGTGCTCCTGAAACCAGGGGCGTTCATTGTGAAAGGAGAGGTCCCAGAGAAAATCGCTGGTCTCCCGGCTGAAACCTTCAAACATCGGTCAGACACCTGCTTCGAAATCTTTCTGTCTGCCAATCATTATAAACAATCAAAAGAGGTTTCGCAAGTCTTGACAGAAAGGAAAAACAGAGGTATATTCAATAAACAGTTGCTTAAAATAAGCAAATATTTATAAAGGAGCATGCGCCGTGACCCTGCGGGAGCGTCAGATCCTGAACTGGATTGAAGAAAACCCGATGATTTCACAGGAAGAGCTCGCCCGGAAAGCGGGGATTACGAGATCTTCCGTGGCAGTGCACATCTCCAACCTGATGAAGAAGGGGCATATCACCGGAAGAGGCTACGTCCTGAGCGGGGCAGCCTATGTGGCTGTCGTGGGCGGTGTCAACATCGATATCGGCGGCAGACCGCTGCAGCCGCTGATCGAACGGGATTCCAACCCCGGAAAGGTTTTGATCAGCCTCGGCGGCGTGGGGAGAAACATTGCGCATAATATGAGCCTGCTGGGCCTGAATGTGCGCTTCCTCACGGCGTTCGGCAATGATCTGCATGCGCATCGCATTGAAGCCAGCTGCGCCGACCTGGGGATCGACATCAGCCATGCACGGAAGATCCCGGATGCAGCCACATCGACGTATCTGTTCCTCACGGATGATCAGGGGGATATGGTGCTTGCGGTGTCCGATATGGAGATCTGTGAAAAGATCACACCGGACTATCTGGCGGGGAATCTGAGTCTGCTGAACAACGCACAGGTGGTTGTGGTGGACGGAAACCTGCCGGCGGAGACGCTCTGCTATCTCGCCGAGCACTGTACGGCGCCGATCTTCGCCGACCCGGTTTCGGTGACAAAGGCGGAAAAGCTGCGGCCGATCCTCGGAAGGCTGAACACATTGAAGCCGAACCGGATGGAAGCGGAACTGCTGAGCGGCGTTTCCATAACGGATCTTTCTTCCATGCACCGTGCGGCAGACCGGCTTCTGGAGTGCGGGCTGCACAGAGTGTTCCTGTCCCTCGGAGCGGAAGGGGTGTATGCGGCAAATGCACAGGAGCAGATGCTCTTCCCGGTCCTGCCTGCACGGGTGCGCAATACGACGGGAGCGGGAGATGCCTTTATGGCGGCGCTGGTCTGGGCTTATCTTGAGGGCATGGATCTGAAAGATACCGTGCGGGCTGCCTCTGCGGCGGCGGCGATCGCGACGGAGAGCGAAGAGACCATCAACCCGGTGATGTCAGAAAATGCACTGAGGGATAGAATTCAACAATAATCGGAGGAGAAAAGCATCATGAATCAGTATCTGGATATCAACCCTGAAGTAGCTGCGGCCCTTGCCGCCGGAAAGCCGGTCGTGGCGCTGGAGTCCACAATCATCTCTCACGGGATGCCCTATCCGCAGAATGTGGAAACGGCACTGAACGTAGAAAAAATCATCCGTGAAAACGGGGCCACACCCGCGACGATCGCCATCATCGGCGGGAGGCTGAAGGTCGGCCTGACAGCCGAAGAGATCGACTATCTCGGCAAGACCGGAACCGCAGTCACCAAGGCGAGCCGCCGCGACCTCGCAGTGCTGGTCTCGAAGGGCATGGACGGTGCCACGACGGTTACCACGACCATGATGATCGCAGCCATGGCAGGGATCAGGGTCTTCGCCACCGGAGGCATCGGCGGTGTGCATCGCGGAGCCGAGACGACAATGGATATCTCCGCAGATCTGGAAGAGCTTGCCAATACCCCGGTTGTGGTTGTCTGCGCAGGTGCGAAAGCCATTCTGGATCTCAAGCTGACCCTCGAATATCTGGAAACCCACGGCGTGCCGGTCATCGGTTACGGCACGGAGGAGCTTCCCGCATTCTACAGCCGGCATTCCGGCCTGAAGGTGGACTATCGCATGGATACACCGGAAGAATGCGCAGAAGCCTTCCATGTTCAGCAGTCCCTCGGCATGAAGGGCGGCATGCTGATCACAAATCCGATTCCCGAGGAATACTCCATGGATGATACGGTCATTAACAAAGCAATCGACGACGCGATCGACGAAATGAATGCGAAAGGCATTCACGGCAAAGAGGCGACGCCCTTCCTGCTGGCGAAGGTCAAGGAACTCACCGGCGGCGACAGCCTCGAGTCCAACATCCGCCTGGTGTTCAACAATGCCAGGGTGGCATCGCAGATTGCCGGCTGCCTGAGCAGGCTTTAATATCGAATGAAAATGGCCTCTCCGCGACTGCGGAGAGGCCATTTTCATGTTTTCATCTGTGCGCGTTCCAGTGCGGCGTAGGCACCGTTTTTTTTCAGGAGCTCCTCACGGGAACCCTGTTCGATGATATGCTGTTCGTCGACCACGGCAATGCGGTCGGCATTGCGTATCGTAGAAAGCCGGTGCGCGATGACAATACAGGTTTTCCCCTGGCTCAGGAGATCGAGGCTGCGCTGGATTTTCTGCTCCGTTACGCTGTCGAGGGCGGAGGTCGCCTCATCCAGGATGAGAATGGGCGGATTCTTCAGAAAGACCCGGGCGATGGAAATACGCTGTTTCTGCCCGCCGGAGAGCACCACGCCGCGCTCACCGACAAAGCTTTCATAAGCATCCGGCATGTGCATGATATCCTCGTGGATTTCCGCGCGAATCGCGGCTTCCACAACTTCCCGGTCGCTTGCACCCGGCCGGCCGTAACGGATGTTATCCATAATCGTGCCGGCGAACAGGAAAACGTCCTGCTGGATGATTCCGATATTCTGACGCAGACTCTCCTGCGTGACGGTCCGGATATCCCTGCCGTCCACCAGGACAGCTCCGGCGCTTACATCGTAGAAGCGCGGAATCAGGTGACAGATGGTGGTCTTTCCCCCGCCGGAGGAACCGACCAGAGCAAAGGTCTCCCCCGGAGAAACGGTCAGATTGATGTCCTTGAGAACAGGGACGTCAGCCATGTATGCAAAGCTTACATGGTCAAAGCGAATTTCACCGCGGACGTCACTGAGCGTCACAGCGTCCGGCGCATCCTGAATCTCAGGCTGGGTGCGCATCAGTTCGACAAAGCGGGCGAACCCTGCGCTGCCCTGTGCATAAACCTCCATGAACTGGACGAGTTTCCGCACCGGAGAGAGGAAGGTCGCCACATAGAGCGTGAAGGTGAGCAGATCTACAAGGTCCATTTCACCCTGCATGATCAGGTAACCGCCGACAGTAACGACTGCCACCTGCATGATGCCGACCGTGGCTTCGATGCCGGCATTGAAAAGACCCATCGCCCGGTAATAGCGGACCTTGCTCTTCTTGAAGGCCTCATTGGCAGCATCGAATTTGGCATCCTCCGCGCGCTCGGCCGCAAAGGCTTTTGAGGTGCGAATGCCGGAGATGCTGCTCTCAATGGCGGCATTGATTTCACCGGTCCTGACCTTGACATCCCGGTTCGCGTCCTGCATACGCATGCGCTGGTAGATGGAAAAGACAATGCAGAGCGGGAGAAGAACGATCAGGACGAGCGCAAGCCGGGCATTGATCATGAGCAGAATGATGAGAGCGCCAAGCAGCGTCGCGCTGCAGGTCAGAATGTTCTCAGGCCCGTGGTGTGCCAGCTCGACGATTTCGAACAGATCACTGGTGACACGTGCCATCAGCACACCGGTTCTGTTCCGATCAAAGAAAGAGAAGGACAGCGTCTGCATGTGGGTGAAGACATCGCGGCGCATGTCCGCCTCAACGAGGGTACCCATGCGATGCCCGATGATCGTGATCAGATACTGAAAAAAGGCGCGCAGAAGATAGGCGATGAGAAGCGCCGCCATAATGAGAAAGAAGGTGCGAAAGTGCTGCTGCGGCAGGGCAGAATTCATGGTCCGGCGTGTTACATACGGAAAAGCAAGATCAACCAGTGCAACGGCGAGCGAGAGACCCATATCCAGAGCGAATGCCGCGCGGTGCGGATAGATATAGGAGGCAAAAATACTGAGCTTTGAGCGGCTGAAGTCTATGTTGCGATTCATGGAGAGGAAAGCGCCTCAGGTTCCGGAGGCGGGTTTGTTCGAAGGCTTCTTCCCGTGGTAGAATCTGCGACGGGGTTTGTTCTTCTTTTCCTGCTTTGGAAGCCCTTCGGAAGATCCGGCCTGCGGGTTCGACCCTTTTTCCGTCCTGGCTGCAGAAGTACCTGTGGATTCCGCGTTTCCGGAGGCGCTGTTTTGTGCGTCACCGTGGGAGGGTTTCTTCCTGCCGCGGGAATGACGGCCTCTCTCGGAAGCGGGCTTGCTCTTGATGGATTCTTCCTTGACGGGAACGACAATGGTGGGAGCTTCGGAAGCGGCAGACTTTGCACCTTTATGGCGACTGCGGCTCCGGCGGTTCCGCCGGCCTGCCTCCGAAGTGTTCTCGTCTGCGCCACCATCCGCAGCGGCAGCGGTCTCCGGGACGGGCGTGACGACCATGGTCGGGAGACTCCATTCATCCGCGGGCTCTGCCGGGACTTCTTCGGACTCCGGCTCCACATACTCCAGCACATGCGGAGGCTCCGCACCGTCCTTCGGGCGGCCGCCGGGAACAGCAGCCAGCTCATAAGACCTGTATTCGTGAAGAACATCCTCGCGGTCTTCGTCCAGTCTGACTTTTACGGTGGAACGGAGAATATTCACCTGAATGGCGGTTCCGTATCCATCTTTGGTTTCGACAAAGGCGCCCTGTTTCGGGACCTTTTTGACGAGGTCCTCATAGGCCTCCTGTTCATAACGCAGGCAGCACATCAGCCGGCCGCAGCTGCCGGAAATCTTGGCCGGATTCAGTGACAGAGACTGGACCTTGGCCATCTTTGTGGAAACCGGATGAAAATCATCCAGAAACTGGCTGCAGCAGTATGGCCGGCCGCAGATCCCGAGACCGCCGAGCATCTTGGCTTCATCACGAACACCGATCTGCCTCAGCTCGATCCGGTTATGCAGAATACCGGCCAGGTCCTTGACCAGAGAGCGGAAGTCAACGCGTCCGTCCGAGGTGAAGAAGAAAGTGGTCTTGCTGCCCTCAAAGTTGCATTCGACATCGACCAGTTTCATATCCAGATTGTGTTCCTGAATCTTCTCACGGCAGATATTGAATGCGCTTTCCTCACGCTGGCGGTTCAGCTCTTCCGTGCGCAGATCCATCTGCGTTGCAACACGGAGCACTCTGCGCAGGGGCTGAACGACAGCGGTGTCTTCCACAGGATGATTCTCTCTGGAGCAGACGGCAATTTCCATGCCGTTTGCAGTGTCGACGATCACATTGTCACCCACCTGGATCTGAAGGCCTGCGGGATCAAAATAATATGCTTTTCCACGATTTTTGAATCTGATACTAACTACTTCTGTCATGGTTTTTCTCCAATAATATGTTGCCTGCTTCCTGCCGCGGCGCCCGAAGCGGAATCCGACAGGGCGTCTGCTGCCAGCAGACTGAAAATATGTCTGGCGTTGACATTCACCTTCAGATGCTCCGAACAACGCCGGAGAAGGCGATAAAGGTGCATCTGCTGGTCCGGAGAAAGCGCTCCGGATGAGAGCCTGCCGCAGAGCATGTCTGCCGTCCGCTGCAGCGCGGCGTCGATGAATGCGGATGTGGCATCCAGCTTGCTGAGTTCATTTTTCGCGATCCAGCGGTAGAGCCTTTGGGGCTCTCCGCTGCGTACGGCGGTGAGAAAGCCGTCGGCCAGCCTGACTGCCTCCGCATCCTGCCGGTCCGCATCACCGGAGATTCCGATGAGTGCACAGCGGGAACGCACCGTTTCGAGCAGCAGGTCCGGGTTTGTGACACAGAGCAGAAAAACGACACTGGCCGGAGGTTCCTCAAGAAGCTTCAGGGCGGCATTCTGCGCATTGAGATTCATGAGTTCCGCCTCTTCAATAATGTACGCCTTGCGGCTGGCTTCATTAGGCAGAACCTGGGCATCGACAAGGATATCCCGGATCTGGGAGATGGTAAGCTCCCTCCGGAGATTTCCGCTCTTGTCCGTCTGTCGGGTGACGGTGACGATATCCGGATGAACCCCGGCAGCCGCTTTGCGACAGCCCCGGCACATGCCGCAGGGAACCCCGTGTTCGTTCAGACAGACCGCCGCAGCGGCGATCTCCCTCGCTCTGCGGAGCGCATCATCCCGTGAAAGCGAGGACAGGATATATGCATGCCCGATATCGGCAGGGGATGAAAAAAGCGGGGCTTCCAACGGTGCAGGCCTCCTTCTGTTCACGGACGATGAAATCAGCGCAATAAAGCGCAATAATTAAATATACTTTCTTTTTTGGAAAGCGTCAACTGTTTTCAGAAATCAGGCAGGAATTTTCGACTGTACGATGAGAAGAATCCCTTCCCTGACGGAGATCACCGCTTCCGCCTCCGTCCACTGATTGCTGACACCGATGGGAAAAGAGGGAAGTATTTCAGCGTCAAGAAGGGGATACCTGACCCCGGAGAGCGTGACGCCGCGGCAGGGGCCATCGGCGGCAAACACGGAGAGGGACCAGCCCTTCCGCCTCGGAAGAGATACGGAGCCGGAAGAGAGGGTGATGATCTCCGTATCTTCGCCGGACAGGGCTGCCGGGAGACCGTGTTTCCCGATGAATACCAGCGTCTGAAGATTTGCGATCAGATGATCCAGACGGCCGCCCAGCGCACAGCAGAGGAGAACCGACTGAAAACCGTGTTCCACCGCGTAGCGCGCTGCAAGCATGGTATCGGTATCGTCCTTTTCAGAGGCATAGGTGTTCAATGGGATATCGGAATCCACAGGCCCGCAATAGGAATCAAAGTCCGAGATGACGAGATCCGGCCTGAGATTCAGCGCGTCGCAGTAGGTATACCCGCGGTCACACGCGATGACAAAGTCATCGCTGCGAAGACCTTCGACCGGACTGAACGTACCGCCGGAAACGATAACACAGCGTCTGCCCATGGGAGATCAGAAATCAAGCGTCTCAAGACGGAGAAGCGAGACAATGTAGATCTTCAGCGCTTCCAGGAAATCAGAGAGACGGGCGGCTTCGTCCACCCCGTGGATCGGACCGCAGAATTCCGGGCAGGGACGTTCCGGGTGCTCCGGACCGAAGGCAACGGCATTGGAGAAGTGACGGGCATAGGTCCCGCCGCCGATTGTCATGGGCACTGCGTGTTCGCCGGTGACAAGGTTGTAGCTTTCGATACAGGCCTGAACCGCGGGATTATCCAATCCGACATAGAAGGGAGCGTTATCCGCGTCAACGAGAACGTCGGCGGCGTCCCCGGCTTTTTCCTTCAGAATCTTTGTGATGGCCTCACCGCTGATGGAGATGCCGTAGCGGCAGTCTATGGTCTGGATGATCCGACCGTTTTCGACAGAGATTTTTCCGCCGACCGCAGTGAGCGGCGTAAAACAGTCATCTGAGCTCCGGAGCCCAATCCCGCTGCCGTCGGCAGAGGCATGGAGAAGAGAGATGAATCGGAAATAGGGAAGCTCCTCATCGGAGGGGATTTCGTTCTCAAGAAGATAGTCGACGATCAGAGCGATGGCATTGACGGTCCCCTGCGGCATGGAGGCATGGCCGCTGATGCCGGCGGCAGTGAGCTGCCAGAATCCCGGTTCCAGTTCCACGGCATGGACGGAGCCGGTGCTGCGGAGCTTTTCTGCCCGCACCTTTGCAACGGCCTTTGCAGGGACGGCGTTGGCTGCGACACCGCCGGAGATTTCAAGGACGTTCACCGGTGTGTGACGGGAAATGAGACGGCCGTGATAGATGCCCTTTTCACCGTGGATCAGAGGGAAATCGGCATCCGGACTGAAGCAGAACAGGGGCGCGGGATAGTTTTTGAGATAGTGCTCGATATCGAGCATGCCGGTCTCTTCATTGGCACCAAGCAGCGCACGGACAGGATAGCGCAGCGTCAGACCGGAGTCCAGCAGATACTTCAGAGCGTAGAGGCAAAGGACGCTCGGTCCCTTGTCATCCATAACGCCGCGACCGATCAGGTAGCCGTCCCGTTCCCGCAGCGTGAAAGGATCAGCGGTCCAGCCCTCTCCGGCGGGGACAACGTCGACATGCGTAATGGTGGCCAGATAACCGGCTCCCCGGTCTTCGCCCACAGACGCATAGCCAATTTTATTCTCACAGTTGCAGACTGCGAGGCCGAGCTCTGCAGCGATATCCAGAGCACAGTCCAGCGCCCGGCGGGATTCCACGCCGAAAGGCGCGCCCGGGGCAGCCGGCCCTTCAACGCTTGGAATGCTGACGAGCCTGGAAATATCGCGTACAAGATCGGACTGATGAGCCTGAATGAAGCGGTCGATGTCGGCCAGCCTGTTTTCGTCGATGACAATACTGTACATGAAAACCTCCTGATAGGGACTGAAAATCACTCCGTAAAGTGGATGTGGTTGTTGATGTGGTCGATGCAGAAGCAGTGATAGCCCACACAGCGCGAGCAGTAGCGGAATTCAAGTCCGGGATAGTCCGTATCCGTACGCCCGCAGACAGAACACTTGTGGTGGTAGAGCTGACTGCGCTGTTCCTGCCGGATTTTCTGAGAAGCCCTGCGGAAGTTGATGGTGGAAGCACTGGGCTTCTTCGGGAGATTCCGCAGAAGGGTGCCGGAGAAGAAGATCACAAAGTTCAGAACGGCAACGATCGGCAGCAGGTTGACGGGGAAGGGATTGGAGATCACGGCGAGGACAAAGTAGGCGGCGTCGATGAGCGCCAGAATCTTCATCCGGATCGGAATGATGAAAAACAGGAGAACCTGCTGATCGGGGAAAAGCGCGGCATAGGAGAAAAACATCGAGAGGTAGAGATACTGCGCATCGATGCGAATCCTCACGCCGCCGATGAAGTACACCAGGAAACCGTAAACGACCGTCAGAAACCATCCGATGAGCAGGTAGATGTTAAACTGCGGAGTGCCCCAGTACTGCTCCAGCGTGCTGCCCATCCAGTAATAAAAATAAAACACCAGAAACGCAAGCAGACCCGCGCTGGGCGGATAGAGCATGAAGGTGAACAGACGCCACACCTGCCCGCGAAGAATCAACGCGGCGTCAAAGCTCAGATAGCTCATCAGTACGGTATTTACAGATCCGAGGATCCAGAAAACGACATTGGCAATCGTCAGATATCGCATGAGATTCGGAATGCCAAAATTGGGATGCCGATAGCAGAAACGGTCAATCAGACGCATGGGATCTTTCACGGAAACACTCCTCCAGAATAAAAGGACTGGATGTACTATAGTATCTTTTAAGAGGAAAGTCTACAAAAAATTGTAAAGTTTCCAAAGAAGTTGAAAAAGAAGTCTTTCCATTTTCTGTATCTTGTGTTATATTGTAATTTGTATTCGAATATTTTGTGTTATACAGAACGCCGGAACTGAGTCAGAAACCGGCGGATGGAGAAGAGAATGGAGCACACCAGCGGGATCGAAAATGAACTGATTGAAGGAAGAAACGCGATAACGGAAGCGCTCCGGGCGGAGAGGCCGATCGATAAGATTTATATTGCCGGGGGAGACGGAGACCGTACACTGGGGTTCATCTCCACAGTCGCCCGGGACAGGGGCATCACGGTGGTGGAATGCGACCGCCGCAAGCTTGACAGCATGAGCCAGACGCACGCCCATCAGGGCGTAATTGCGGTCTGCGCCGTACGGGAGTATGTAACGGTTCAGGATATTCTGGACCGGGCGGCAGCGCTTGGAGAAGACCCGTTTGTAATTGTCTGTGATGAGATCACCGACAGCCATAATCTCGGTGCAATCATCCGCTCTGCGGAGTGCGCGGGTGCCCACGGTGTTATCATTCCGAAACGCAGAAGCGCGGGACTGACGGCGATTGTCAACAAGGCGTCGGCCGGTGCGGCAGAGTATCTGCCGGTGGCGCGGGTGTCAAATCTGCGGGCTGCGATTTCCGAACTGAAGGAGCACGGCATCTGGATCTACGGAACAGCTGCAGACGGGGCGTGCCAGCTCTGGAAAACAGAACTGACCGGGCCCGTTGCACTGGTGATCGGGTCTGAGGGCAGCGGTATGGGACGACTTGTACGTGAGAGCTGCGACTTCATCCTGTCGCTCCCGATGAAGGGAAAGATTTCTTCTTTAAACGCATCTGTGGCGGGCGCGATCGTGATGTATGAGATCATGCGCCAGCGCAGCCGGTAAGACAGACAGAGCAGAAGAAAATCAGATCGCTGTGAAAACGGCGGAATGGGGTTTTTATGAAGCGGGAGAATTGGAGCCTGGATACAGATCTGTGGGATGATCTGCCGGACCTGGATTCCGGAGAGTATGCGGGAAAATACTCTCTGGAGGACATTTTGTCAGAATTCTCAGAGAAAAGGGATCGTTTTGCTGTGGAACCAGAAGAGATGAGCGGGGAGAAGCTCCCCGCGGAAACTGAATACGAGACTGCAGTCCCTGCGGACACCTCTGAAGACGGAATGCAGGACACCGATCTGGACGAATCCGGCCCGGAATTTGACCGTTTTGAGGAAGAAGAGGAACCTGTTGGAGAAACGAATGCTTCGGAATCGGCTGAAGAACCGGAAGCACCGGCGGAAACCGAAACGGAAGCAGAGACGGATGAGACAGTGATGCCGGAGAAGCCGGCAGAGACAGAAGCGCCTGCGAAGAAATCAAAGCCCGGATGGCTCCGGAGAGGAAAGAGCCAGAAGGTTGTCGAAGAGTTCCCGGAACAGACAGAAAAAGAATATATCCCGGTCACGGATGATTTTGACTATTCCTCGCTCTTTCATATGTTTGCAGATCCGAAGGAGAGCGACCGGAATGGCGCAGAGAGCCAGTCACACCAGACAGACAGCGCCCCTTCCGGATCGGACAGAGAGCCGGAAGACTCCACAGATTCCGGACATGCAGCACAGAAACCGGCAGCGGCAAAGGCAGAACCGCTCCTCGCAGAGAACCCGCTGGATTTTCGGGATATCCTGAGAGATTTTATGCTTGGGGACCAGCACCCGATCTATGCGGACATGCCCGGAATCGGAATAAAGGCCGGGCAGCATGTGACACCGGAAGATGACCTGGAGGATCTCGATGCAGTTCTGGAGAGTATGATCCAGAACAAGGCGGCGCCGACAAGCGGGAAGCCTGCCGGAAAGGAGACGCAGGGAGCGACTGCTGATCAGATACCGGAGACGGAAGCAGTACAGGCCCTGTCGGCAGAGACCGCCGCACAGAATGCCGAAGTCGGAACGGAAGCGGCTCAGGCTGCCAGGCCGAAACGGAAACTGGAACTCAGGTCTCTGCTGAAGCCCAGAACGGCCGCGGAGAAGACAGAAAAGCAGACCGCGGCTGAAGCAGCGCCGGTGTCGAAGCCAAAAAGAGAATACACTGTGAAGGAAGAGTTCCCGTCCGAACCCGCGGAGGCGGATGAGCAGGCAGGAGGCGGGGAATCAGACTGGGGAACGCTCGAACTCCCGCACCCGACAGAGACGGAGCAGAGCTCTGCAGACGAGGAGAGCGGAGAAACGGCGGAAAAGCCTTCCGAGGCGGAGTATGAAGACGATAAGCCGGACGGACGTCTGCAAAAGATCCTCCGGGGCTTCGGCGCTCGCGCAGACAGGAACAGAAAAAGAGCGCTGAATGAGCCTAAGGCATATGCCCGGTATGAGGACTATGTGCCGGAGAAGACCGGGTCGGAAGATACGGCGGACACGCCCGGAGATACAAAAGAGCAGACCGGGGCGGCCGAAGAGACAGAAGCCGAAACGAAGGCCCAATCAGAAGAATACGATCCGGCGGCTGATGATGAGATCCTTTATGCCGGAGACTTTCCGACCTTTGGACAGTGGATCCTGAACGAGCTGATGACGCTCTGGATCCGCATCAACGGCATCGGTGACCGTCAAAGCACGGCGACAATGGAGGACGACAGCGAGGATCTGGGCAAAGAGGTCAACGTTGCAAACGCCTCCCGCTACTACGGCTCTCAGGTGACCATGCTGAGAATGCGTTTTCAGATCGGGATTGTACTGATCGTGATTCTGGCATATATCACGCTTGGCTTCCCGGTGAGCGGCATGCTCAAAACCGCAAAGGTTGCCTCCGCCATGTGCCTCGGCCTGCAGCTGACAATAATGCTGCTCTGCCTGGACATCGTGACCAATGCCGCAGTGAATCTTACCAGAAGAAAGTTCGGGGCTGATGCTCTGGCAGTTCTCGCCTGCATCATCAGTTCGCTTGATGCGCTGAACGTTGCTGTCGGAGGCTTTGGTAATCCGCACATCCCGCTGTGCCTGTTCTCTAGCCTGGCATTGATGGGATGCCTGCTGTCCTCGCTGCTTTCGGCGCGGGCACTGCGCAAGTCCACCAGAGTCCCGGCTATCGGAAAGCGTGTGTACTGTGTGACGGCGGAGGAAGGTGTCCGCTCCAGCGGCGACCTGACCCTTCTCAAGTCAGTCCGGCCCTCTGCCGGCTTTGTCCGCAGAGCGGAGGAATCGCCTCCTGATGAGGCACTGTTTGCAAGAAGCGCATTTCTCCAGCTCCTGGTGGCGATCCTGCTGTCGCTGCTCACGGCACTGGTCAAGCACAGCGTGGGGGATCTCCTGTACATTCTTTCAGCGATCCTCTCCTGTGCGGTTCCTGTAACGGCACTCCTGGCTTTTGCCCTGCCGTTCTTTATCGGCTCTGAGCGGATTTTCTCCAGCGGAGCTGCGGTTGCGGGCTGGTCCGGCATCCACGATATCGGCTGCAGCCGGAACCTCATCGTGACGGACCGCGACCTGTTTCCGGAGGATACGATCGCGATCGAAACAGTCCGTATCTTTGCAGATGACAGCGCAGAACGGGTCATTGGCTTTGCCGGTTCCATGATCGCAGCGTCCGGTTCCGGACTTGCTCCGTGCTTTGCGGAGCTGATGGAGAAAAACAACTGCAGGATGCGGATGGTGGAAGATTTCCAGTGGCTGTCAGGCGGCGGACTTCAGGGGCGGATTGAGGGAAGCACCGTCCTCTGCGGAAGTTCTGATCTGATGCAGCTGATGAACGTGAAGGTCCCGTACCGTCTGGTCGACAGAACGACGGTCCTGCTTGCCATTGACGGTGTGCTGTACGGAATCTTCAAGATCAGCTATACCGGGCTGCCGGAGATCAGGACCGCCCTGCAGGAACTGATTGCCTCCAACCGGCACCCGATCTTTGCCATACGCGACTTCAATATTACTCCGGACATGCTGCATGAAGTTTTCGACGTGGCAACAGACGGCTATGATTTCCCGCCTTACGGCGACCGGTTCCGCATTTCTGAAGCAAAGCCTTCGGAAACCAGCAAAGTTTCCGCAGTGATATGCCGTGAGGGCCTTGGACCGCTGACCCACCTGGCGGACACCGGGAGAAGCATGTATGTGGCGATCCGTCTGAATCTCATCGTGACAGCAGCGGTCGCTGTGATCGGTATGCTGCTGGTATTCTTCAAGCTGATCGGGGCAGGCGAGGTCAGCGCGTGGCTGCCTTTTGTGCTGATGCTGCTGGATGCAATCATCGTAACACTGATCAGCCTGTTTATGAGATTTTAACGGAATGAGAAAATTTCTGTTGCCAAACAGTACCTGTATCGTGTAAAATAGAACGAATCACGTTTCGGACAGATTGTCTGTTCTTTTGTTCAATACAATATATTTATATTCGAGAGGAAGCAAAGTACTATGGAAAGTAAAAACATTCGCAACATCGCCCTTCTCGGGCACGGAAACAGCGGAAAGACCAGCCTTGCAGAGAGCATGCTGTTTGTCACCGGCGCGATAGACCGTCTCGGAAAAGTGAGTGACGGAAATACCGTGTGCGATTATGACGCAGAAGAGATCAAGCGTCAGATTACGATCGCCTCGTCCGTGGCCCCGATTTCTTTCGGCGGTGGAAAGGTGAACGTTCTCGACTGCCCGGGATATTTTGACTTTGTCGGTGAAGTGCTCTGTGCGCTCCGCGCGGTGGAAGCGGGTGTGATTCTGTGCTCTGCCAAAGACGGCATCTCCGTCGGTGCCGAGCGAAGCTGGAAGTACCTGAAGGCTGCCAATCTTCCGACAGCGTTTGTGATCTCAAAGTGCGATGAAGAGCACGGCGACTACTTTGCGGTGGTCGATGCCCTGCGTGCCAAATACGGCAGCATCGTCGCCCCGGTGACAATCCCGACCAGCGATGGCAAGGGCGTAATCGACCTGGTCCACAACGTCTGCTACACCACCAACGGAGCCAAGAGCACCAAGGGTGCGGTCCCCGCGGGCGATGCCGGCCATGCCGAAGACCTGAGAATGGAACTCATGGAGACGGCTGCAGGAGCCACCGAAGAACTGATGGAGAAGTTCTTTGAGACGATGGAACTGGAAGAAGCCGATATGGTCGCCGGAATCCGTGCCGGTATGAAGGACCGCAGTGTCATCCCCGTGTTCGCCAGTTCTGCCATGCAGAACATCGGCACAGAAGCTTTCCTGCAGGGAATCATGGATTATGTCCCGGCTCCCACCGACGTCGAAGGCATTGATGCCTCTGCTCCGACCCTGGGCTTCGTGTTCAAGACAGTCTCCGACCAGTTCGGCAAGTACAGCTTTGTCAAGGTCATGAAGGGCAGCATCAACTCTGATATGTCTCTGCGCAATGTGCGCGCTTCCTCCACCGATAAGCTCGGCCGTCTCTACACCGTCTGCGGCAAGAAGACCACGGAAGTCAAGGATGCCTGCTGCGGCGATATTGTCGCCATCGGCAAGATGGACTGGAAGACCGGCGATACGGTCTGCGATCCGAAGAATGAAGTCGAGCTCCCGGCCATCGAGATGCCCGAACCCTGCTACTCCATGGCAATCTCCCCGAAGACCAAGGGCCAGGACGATAAGGTCGCCGGCGGCCTTGCCAGACTGAACGAAGAGGATATCTCCTTCACGCTTGTGAACAACGCCGAAACCCATCAGATGGTCATTTCCGGGCAGGGCGATATCCAGGTCGACGTCCTCTGCGCCAAGCTCAAGAGCCGCTTCGGTGTTGAGACGGAGCTTGCTCCGGCCCGCGTGGCTTATCGTGAGAAGATCAAGGGCAAGGTCGAAGCACACGGCCGTCATAAGAAGCAGTCCGGCGGTTCCGGCCAGTTCGGTGATGTGTGGATCCGCTTTGAGCCGCAGGACGAGCAGGACGACATGATCTTTGCCGAAGAAGTGTTCGGCGGTTCTGTTCCGAAAAACTTCTTCCCCTCTGTTGAAAAGGGCTTGCGCAATGCAGTTCAGAAGGGCGTCCTCGCCGGGTATCCGCTGGTCGGCCTGAAAGCCACCCTCTACGACGGATCCTATCACCCTGTCGACTCCAACGATATGGCGTTCCAGACGGCTGCCCGTCTCGCCTACCAGGACGGCATCCCCAAGGCCAAGCCCACCATCCTCGAACCCATCGGACTGCTGCAGGTCACGATTCCGGATGCCAACCTCGGTGATATCATGAGCGACATCAGCTCCAAGCGCCGCGGCACCGTGCTCGGTATGAATGCCGAAGATGGCATGCAGACGGTTGAAGCCGAAGTCCCGATGGCGGAAATGAGCTCCTACACGATTGACCTGCGCTCCATGACACAGGGCCGCGGTTCCTTCTCCTGCAAGTTTATCCGTTATGAGGAGGCCCCCGGCAATGTCCAGCAGAAGGTCATCGAAGAGGCCAAAGCTCTGGCTGAACAGGAATGAGAGGCAGACTGACTGCAATTAAAAATATCGCCTGGGCGCTGGCAATTGTCCTGTGCCTTCTCGCGGTTTTCATCGGCTTGCTGTTTTCGGCCTTTACACGCAGCAGCGAGGAACAGTTTCGCGGCGGTGTGAAGCTGGGCACCAGGCCGGTGAAGACAGAACGCGTGGAGAGCACGGAGACAAGGCCCGCGCAAATGGGCGACGGAACACTGAATACACTCCCCGAAACCGAAGATGCGGGACAGGCTTATATTGATTCGCTCACCTTCCTCTGTGACAGCCCGTATATCGGCCTGAAGAGGTATGGCATGCTGAGCGGCGGCGAAGAAACCAATCAGGTCTGGACAACGCCTTCGGGTGTGCTGGCAGTGGCGGATCTGGCGGACAGCCGTATTGTTTTCCCGAATGACGGATCGATCGTCACGGCCGCGAATGCCGCGATGATTCTGCAGCCCCGGATCCTGATCATGGGGCTCGGCAACGACGGAATCGCAAATATCGACCAGTTCGATTTTATGGATCGATACAAAGCCCTGATCGGGAACATCCGCAAAGCCAGTCCGGAAACGTGGATCGTCTGTCTGCCGCTGACATCCGTCACCATAGACTATGACACCAGTGACGGCCTCTCCCCGGCAAAGTGCAGCGAGGCGAACGAATGGATCCAGAGAGTGTGCTCCGAGACCGGCGTATACTACTGCGACGCGGTCTCAGCGGTTCAGGATGTGAGCGGAATGCTGCTGCAGGAGTATGCCTCCGCAGACGGACGGACGCTCAATTCCACAGGATTGAATATGATCCTGCAGTATCTGCGCTATCACGCAGTACAGTGACTGTTTCATAACCCTATAACCCAGACGTATAACGAGACACCCGGAGGCTTTTTCGCCTCCGGGTGTCTCGCTGATCAATGCCGGAATGATATTCAGATTTACAAAATCTTGCGGATGAAGGGGGGGCGGATAACGGACGAATCGCTGAACTCATAGCAGGAGCGCAGCATCTCCACAGCAGCCCTGGCACTTTCCTCATCGGCGGCGTGAATGGCGGCGATCGATTCGCCCCTGGCGACGGAGTCTCCAAGCTTTCTGTGCAGGACGACACCGACACGGGGATCAATCACATCCTCCTTTGTTGCCCTGCCGCCGCCCAGCTTCATGCTGACCAGACCGACAGCCTCCGCGTGAATCCGACTGACAACCCCTGAGCGCTCGGCAGGAACCTCCATGACGACAGGTGCCTGAGGAAGCAGCTCCGGATGATAGACAGCAGATGAATCCCCGCCCTGGGCAGAGACCATCTCTGCCAGCTTGTCCAATGCACGACCGCTGTGGACGGCGTCGAGCAGCATCTTCTCCGCTTCTTCGCGCGTGGAAACAAACTCCGCTTCGGTCAGCATGCAGCTCCCGAGCGCAAGACACAGCCGGAGCAGATCGCCCTCCTGTTCCCCCTTGAGGACAGAAATGGCTTCCCTGACCTCAAGCGCATTACCGACAGCAAAGCCCAGAGGCTGATCCATGTCCGTGATGATAGCGGCACAGCGCTTTCCGGCCAGGCGGCCGATCCGGGTCAGATTTCTGGCCAGTTCTTCCGCATCTTCCGGCGTCTTCATGAAGGAGCCGTCCCCGCACTTGACGTCCAGAACGATCACGTCGGCGCCGGAGGCCAGTTTTTTCGACATGATAGAGCTTACGATCAGGGGAATAGAGGGAACCGTGCCGGTCACGTCGCGCAGGGCGTAGAGCTTTTTGTCGGCGGGAACCAGGTTGGCCGTCTGGCCCATGATGGCAATGCCATGCCGGTTGACATTCTCGAAAAACTGTTCCTCAGTAAGTGCGGTGGAGAAACCCGGGAAGCTTTCAAGCTTGTCGATGGTTCCACCGGTATGACCAAGCCCGCGGCCGGACATCTTGGCAATCTTCAGCCCGCAGGCTGCAACCATCGGGCAGAGGACGAGACTCGTCTTGTCACCTACCCCGCCGGTGGAATGCTTATCCGCCTTGATGCCCTGAATTGGACTGAGGTCGAGGATATCCCCGGAGTGCTGCATCGCAAGGGTCAGGTCGAGCACTTCACGGTCGTCCATCCCGCGGAGCAGAATCGCCATGCACATCGCGGACATCTGATAGTCCGGGATGATGCCGGCGGTATACTCCGAGATCATGTACCGGATCTCTTCCGTCGTCAGGGCTTCACCGTCGCGTTTTTTCGCAATCAGATCTGTCATGCGCATGGGGATTACCTCCTAAAATAAAAATCCGCCGTCCACGGTCAGAACCTGGCCGGTTATATATTCTGCGGTGGCAAGATGCAGTACGGACTTCGCGACCTCCTCCGGCGTTCCGAATCGACGGAAGGGCATTTCCTTCCGAAGAACAGCGAGGGTCTCCTCACCGAGCGCCTGAATCATATCCGTCTCAATCACACCGGGGGCCACACAGTTGACCCGAATGCCGCTGGGAGCGAACTCAGCCGCAAGAGACCGGGTCAGGCCGATGATGGCATGCTTGGAAGAGGAATAGACGCTCTCACAGGAGGCACCGTGACTGCCCCAGATGGAGCTGATGTTGATGATACACCCGCTGTGCTCTCTGAGCATCGGCCGAATCACGGCCTGGCTGCAGTTGAAACAGCCACCGAGATTCACGGAGAGAATCCGATGCCAGGTCTCCTGGTCCACATCCTGAAACTGCTGCTGGCGGGCAATGCCCGCATTGTTGACCAGCAGTGTGACGTGTCCAAGGGCGTCTTCGATCTGACGGACCATGGCGTCAACGGAACTGCGGTCTGCAACATCCGCCTGTACACACATGGCAACGCAGCCCTCTGTGCGGAGCTTTGCCACAAGTGCTTCCGCTTTTTTACGCTGTTCAAGATAGTTGATACAGACGGCCCAGCCTTCGTGGGCAAGAAGTGTCGCAATTGCGGCCCCGATTCCGCGAGAGGAACCGGTGACAAGGGCAACTTTTTCCATCCGATCAGGCCCCCTGTTCTCTTCGCCGGTCCAGATCTGTCTGGATCATGCTGCGGATATGCTCCGACAGTGCATCGGTGCGCATGGAACAGACTGTCTCTGCGGGGATAACTTCCAGGATGTCCAGAAACACTTTTGTTGTTGAGAAAAGCTTGAATCGTTTTGCTTTCTCGGTGCCATGAACCGCGCCGACGGCAATGGGCACCTTTGCCCGCTGCGCAGCTTTGAGGCAGCCCGAGTGAAAGGGAAGCATTTCCTCTGTCCTACTGCGTGTTCCTTCCGGATAAACACCGATACTGCAGATGCCGCGTTTCATATAGTCCGCCGCGGTGAGAATGGTTTTAAGGGCGTTGCGGTCGTTGTCACGGTCAATGGGAAGACACCCAACCGCATAGGCAAAACGCCCGGAGAGCCGGAAGCGCATGTTGGACGGCTTGGAGATGAAGAAGACGTTGTAGTCCCGGAGGCCTGTCATGGCAACAAGAGGGTCAAACGCGGAGCGATGGTTGCTTACAAAGAGAAAACGCCCTTCTTCGGGGAGCTTCTCGAGACCAGTGATAACAGGCCGGACACCCGCGTAGAAGTTTGCAATCGAGAGAACCTGCACGGCGCCCCAGCGAAGCAGCTGATTCTGCTTTTCAAGCGGGCGGTCGCCGGGCACCGTCTGGGCGATCAGAGCAAAAAACAGAAAGAAGAGCGCATGCAGCAGAAGAAACACACCAAACGCAATCAGCAGCGCGAGCCCCGCGCCCAGATGAAACACGGAGAGACAAATCGGAAAGACGCCGAGCAGAGAAACTGCGGCAAAACACAGAACCGGAACCATAAGATACAGTCACCTCGAAACAGGAATGAATTAATCAAGGGTCAGATTCCAGATCAGCCCGTCCGGAAAGGGCAGATCAGAACAGAGATAGGAGGACGTCCTCGGAACAAAAATCTCCGGAATCGCCTGCGCCGGATTGGAAAGAAGAAGTTCCGAAACAGCGTAGTGGTCCCCCTCCTGACAGGCACACAGGATCCCACCGTCAAAGCAGTAGAGTCCACCGCCATAGGCTTCGCAGAGCTGCTCCTGAAAAGCCATTACCGCGGGGTTCGGAATCACATGGGGGAGACCCTGCAGCAGCGTCTCCCGGATACGCAGATACTCTTCCGGGGAGAGTGGGGCAACGGAAGGCAGTTCTTTGCACGTATATGCGGTCCGCACGCTTCTGAAACGCAGGGAGAGAATGTCTCCGTACCAGCGGTAGAGAGACTCCTCCGCAGGCAATGTACAGAGCAGCTCAGCGCCATGCCGACGACCTGATTTCGCTGCACCGCGGCTGACCGCCGTACCGAGACCATAACCCCGGGCTTCCTCGGAAACTGCGACGGCATAGAGATAACCACAGCGCTGTGATTCAGATCCGGGGCAGGAGAGCGTAAAACCGTGTATCAGATACGCGGCACCCAGAATCTTCCCAGATTGGTCGGCCACACAGCCGATGCCCATTGACGGGAGGAGGGAAAGAAATCCCTCGATGAGCGCATGAGGATCGCCAAATACATCATGCCACAGCGTGACCAGCTGAGCGTTATCACAGGGAGCAGATTCACGAATTATGATACCCTTAGACATGCGGTCTGTCATCAGTCACTCCATCTGGCCAGATACTTCTTCAAAAGAAACTCCGGCTTATAGGAAAGTTTCGACTTGCGCAGAGCCTCAATTCCCATATCGTCCTCCCGGTTGATATACCGAAGGCCGGGGTGCGCGGCCATCGCACGCTTGGTCATCTCCCGGCAGACCATGGGATAGGCCCCATTGATGCTGATCTCAGCCTTTTCAAAGTGAACGTCAAAGGTATCGGGGCTTGCCATCTCTCCGAGCGTGAACCCGACAATCTTTCCCGAACTGCGGAGGACGCCACCCTCCAGCCCCAGCATTTCAAATGCGGCGAAGGCACGGATAATGGCATCGTGCTCATAGCTGATGCTGCTCTCCAGACGCTCGGAATTCTCCTCCGTCCACTCATCCAGCATGTCGAGACAACCTGGGATCAGCTGACGGGTAAGCGGAACAAAATCCCAATCGTGTTCCGCTTCAAAGCGATTGCAGTGGTTCTTCTTTCCGTGAAGCGCTTTCCCGGAATAAGTCGCAAGCTTCTCAGCAGGATAGATATAATCTGAGAGATGCTCTTCCAACGTGAAGCTGAAATGCCCGGGAAATGCGTCTTCCAGTTCCTGACAGTGCTGTTCTGTCACGCCGCGCAGCAGCAGGGGATAGCCCTTCCCGTCACAGAAAGCTTTCAGCGCTTCGATGGCGGGGCGCAATGGACCGGAACCGATCGGGAAGACGAAAGCACGCTCGCCCTCATAGCGGAGCTTTGTAATCATCCGGTCTTCAAAATGACAAATCAACTGCTTGTAATACTTATCCCAGATATAGATATTGCCGAAATTGTAGTCAGCGCTTGGGCTGTTCTCGGCCATGACGATGGGGTCAACCCATGTTTTGTCACAGAGTGTGACGGTTTTAAAATGAATTGGTGTCATAAGTTGTGGCTGCTTTTCAGCGCCCTGTACTCCTTTCGAATCTCTCGCAGATCCATGAATGCCTCCGGCCGGCGGGAGGGATCCCGCAGTAATGCGGAGGGATGGAATGTAGCGAGAATGCGTCTGCTGCCCAGATCAAACCAGCGCCCGTGCTCCCGCGTAATTCGGAAATCCTCCCGAATCAGTGCAGTGGCGGAAATTCGGCCCAGGCAAACGATAAGCTTTGGATCCACAAGCGAGATCTGCCGGTCCAGCCAGGAACGGCACGCGGCTATTTCAGCTCCCTGGGGATCGCGGTTGTTGGGAGGACGGCACTTGACCATATTTGCGATGTAGATCATGCTCCGGTCAAGATCGATCATCTCCAGCATGGAGTCGAGAAGCTTTCCGGCCGGGCCTACAAAGGGAACGCCCTGCAGATCTTCCTGCTCACCGGGACCTTCACCAATAAACATCAGGTCTGCCTGCTCGTTCCCAACGCCGAAAACAAGGTTGTGGCGGCCTTCGCAGAGCGGACAGGCGCGGCAGGAGGAACATTCGGTTTTCAGAGCATCCCAGCTGTCCATGGGAAAAGACCTCCAAGATAAAAAAGCTTGCAATCATATCTGCGCTGGTTTATAATACCAAAGCTTATGAATATGACAGTCATTTTACCATCAGCAGGGAAGAAACTCAACAGCATTTTTATAACGGAGTAATTGCATGGCAGATTTTTCAAATTACATGTCCCCCGGCCGCAAGGGATATCTGATCGGAATCGGCGGTGTATCCATGTCCTCGCTGGCAGAGGTCCTGCTCGGCATGGGCATCAATGTATGCGGTTCGGACTCCAACCGCAGCCAGAACGTGATTTCCCTGGAGAAGAAGGGCATTCATGTCGAGATCGGACACAGGGCAGAAAATATTCCTGCGGATACAGATTTCGTGGTGCGCACGGCAGCCGTGAGGGATGAAAACCCTGAGATCATGCAGGCAAGAGCGATGAACATTCCGGTGTTCGAACGCACAGAAGCCTGGGGGACGATCTCCAGAGACTACGGAAATGCAATCTGCATTTCCGGCACACACGGGAAAACCACCACCACCTCCATGTGCACCCATATTCTGATGGCAGCGGACAAGGATCCCACCGTCATGATCGGCGGAACGCTGCCGCTGCTGAACGCAGGGCACCGTGTCGGCCACGGGAATGTGATCGTCATGGAAGCCTGCGAATATTACAACTCCTTCCTCTCTTTCCATCCGACGATCGCAGTGGTTCTGAACATTGAAGCGGATCATCTGGACTTCTTCAAGGATCTCTATGATGTGGAGAAGAGCTTCCGTGCCTTTGCCTCCCGCGTCCCGCAGGACGGTTATGTGGTGGCAAACTATGACGACCTCAACACCATGCAGACGCTGATGGATCTGGACAGAAAGATGATCACCTTCGGCCTGAACAGGAAGGCGGATGTCCACGCGGAGAATATTGAGTATATCGGGGCAAACTCTCATTTTGACATCATCTACAAGGGAAAGCGGTTCACCGACGTAACACTGCATGTGCCGGGTGAGCACAACGTGAAGAACGCCCTCGCGGCAACTGCCGCCGCAATCTGTCTCGGCATCCGTCCCTATGCGGTCAAGTACGGCCTCGCCGGCTTCAACGGCGCGGGACGCCGCTTCGAGTTTAAAGGGAAGTTCAACGGTGCAGATGTCTATGATGACTATGCCCATCATCCCGGTGAGCTGAAGTGCCTGCTGGATACCGTGGAGACCCTGAACTACAAGCGCACGGTACTCGTGTTCCAGCCACATACCTATTCGAGAACTGCCGCGCTGTTTCAGGACTTTGTCCGTGAACTTAGAAGGCCGGATGTTGTGTTTCTTGCAGAGATCTTCGCCGCCAGAGAGAAGAACACCATCGGTATTTCCTCCTCTGCTCTTGCAGACCAGATTGAAGGCGCCAGTTTCTTCCCGTCTTTTGAAGAACTGGAAGCGGTTCTGCGCGAGACCGCCCAGCCCGGTGACATCATCCTGACGGTTGGTGCAGGAGATGTATATAAGATCGGAGAGCACCTGACCGCCGAATGAGCCCTGTTTCAGGACTTGATTTTTGATGTGCTTTTCGTTATAATATCGGAGCAAACGGAGAGATACCCAAGTGGTCGAAGGGTCCGCACTCGAAATGCGGTAGCCAGTGCAAGCTGGGCAAGGGTTCGAATCCCTTTCTCTCCGCCACTAAAAACCGCCTGATTCTTACGAATCGGGCGGTTTTTCTGTATTTTTTCAGCAAATTCATTTTCCGTTTTTCATGATTTACCGCACATTTACCGCACAATTCTCAAAAAACGGCGGCTACGGATCCTGTCTTGGAGCTGTAGCCGCCTTTTTTTAATTCGCTTTTTTCTGCTGGGGCTTTCTGCGGATCGCACTCGCATAATCTTCTGCAGCTCGTGCATCCGCTTCTTTGATCGCATGGGAATAAATATCTGATGTCGTTGATAGTATCATTATTATGTGATTTTCATTCCAACTAAAGTATCTTCCGAAAGCCCGAGATTTATGGTATACTCCATCTTGATAAATCGGATTATTATAGGAGACGGAAAAAGATGTTTTGTATATTCTGTGGAGCCGTTCTTCCTGATAATGCAGCATTCTGCCCTGGCTGCGGATCAAAGGTGACAGGAGAAGGCAATCTGGAAAAATCTCATCTGCACCCGATGAAATGCACATCCTGCGGGAGCAGTGATCTCAGAAACGTATACAAGGGAAAATACAGATGCGAACACTGCGGAACGATTCTTTACACCGATGAGCAGAATACCAGTGAAGATCAGGAAGCAGTAGCCGCACAGGTTGCTGTTTTGCTGTCAGAAGCGGTTACATTCGCAGAGAAAAAGGACTATCAGAATGAGCTCCGGACACTTATCAAAGCAATGAATCTCGCCCCGGAAGACAACACCGTGCTGTTGAGACTCGGAAGAGCGTACTGGCGGCTTGGCTCATTTGAGAAGGCTATGGAGTATTATCGGAAAGCGGAGGACTTGTATCCGAATGACCCGTCAGTCTATAACAACATTGGTTCGACCTATTTCAAGTCAGGACATTATGCGCAAGCAAAAGAACAATATGAAAAAGCTGTCGCGATCATCGTTTCGGATCCCATGTCGGCATGCGCTGAAGATGTCGCCATTACTTACGGGAATTATGCATACTGCCTTGGCAAGCTGGGAGACATGAAAAACGCAAAGAAGTATCTATCGGTTGCGAAAGAAAAAGGTTACAGCAAGGATTCCATCGATACAATCTGCAGAGAACTGCACCTTTTCCAGTTTATGATATAAGGAGAAGATTATAAACGTTCCGCCTATCACCGGCTATAATTATGATTTAGCTGGAGTCAGGAAATTCTCGTAAGCGTACTGGACCGCTCGAAAGTCTTCCTGATTCACATCCACTATCACGGACTTGCCGTCACATTTTTCATGTCGCCAGATGATCACGTTCGGGTAGGGGCGCGACAAGTTGTTGTCGTACATGAAGAAGTACCCGATCTTCTCATTGTAGTCAACTGGCTTACCGCCGACGCGATTGGTAGACAGCAGTTTCTGAAGGATCTCCAGATCACCAAACGGAATGGATGCGTTGATGATAGGCCGGAGTCTTCCAGTCGCGTCGAGCGCAACGTGAAACATGGCGATGGTGTTGGATTCGTTCATGGGATTGCACTCCTTTTTTGCAAATTTATATTGACAATAATAAGATGATCTCAACAGATAAAACGGTGTAGCGGGAAGCCGAAAGGCGACTTTGAAAGCAGTATTTAAGACTGTGCGGTAGCAAAGAGAAAAGAACGCTCTTATTCCACATACGGTTGGTGTTTTTCGAAAATGAGGCGAAGAAGGTTTTGCACCCACCTTGCACCCACCCCCGTCTGGCGAGAAGAAACGCTGAATTGTATGAATACTGGTGTTCTAACACACAGTGATAGCACCATAAGTATGGTTTTCATGCTTATGGTGCTTTTTTCATTTCTGCTTTGATTGAGAATCGCAAAATAATATTGAACAATATGGGCCGCAATGATATACTCATTTAAGATGAAATCCCATTTGGGGAGGTGCCGAAATGGCAGTTAGTTATGATAGGCTCTGGCATCTGCTGATTGATAAGCACATGAGCAAATCTGAATTGATTCGCGCTGCCAAGATTTCGACCAATGCTATGGCGCATCTCGGCAAAAACGAGGATGTTCGGGTCGAAGTGCTCGTCAAGATCTGCAAAACGTTGGACTGCACGATGGATGATATCATGGAGATCATCCCCGATCAGGCCGGGGAAAGGATGGCATGACGATGGATATACTGGATAAGAAACAGATGACTGAGGAAGACATCAAGCTGCAGTATATTACCCCGGCCATTACCTCCAAGTGGAACATCCAGAAGATCACGATGGAAACGCAGATCACGGACGGAAGAGTCAACATCAAGGGAAACCTTGTGTTCCGTGAGCCTCCGAAGCGCGCAGACTATGTGCTGTATCTGAGGGCAAACAATCCTATCGCCATCGTTGAAGCGAAAGATAATAATCACAGTGTCTCTTTCGGCCTGCAGCAGGCCATGACCTACGCCCAGATGCTTGATCTGCCGTTTGCGTACAGTTCAAATGGCGACGGCTTTATGGAGCACGATTTCCTTACCGGCCTGGAGCGGGAGATTGACCTGGACGAATTCCCCACGGAAGAGGAACTGATTGCGAGATATAAAGCAGAGCGCAATGGCGGCACCGGTATTACCCCGGCACAGCAGAAGGTGTTGGATCAGCCCTATTACAGCAGTCAGAACACCTATCCTCCCCGCTATTATCAGCGTATTGCCATTAACCGTACGCTGGATGCTATTGCCCAGGGGCGGGACCGTCTTTTGCTCGTTATGGCTACTGGCACCGGCAAGACCTATACTGCGTTCCAGATCGTCTATCGACTCCTCCAGAGCGGGATGAAACGGAAGATCCTCTATCTGGCCGACCGGAACATTCTCGTGGATCAGTCCATCCAGCAGGATTTTGCGCCGTTGGAAAAGGTCATTCACAAGATTAATGTCGCCAAGGACGACCGCAGCACCATCACATCCCATGAAGTATATTTTTCGCTGTATCAGCAGCTTGTCGGTGATGACGATCAGGAGCATTTTTCGGAACTGTTCTCCCCGGACTTCTTCGATCTTATCATCGTGGACGAGTGTCACCGCGGTTCCGCCAAAGAAGAGAGCCGTTGGCGTCGCATCCTGGAATACTTCAGTTCCGCCACGCAGATTGGCATGACGGCCACACCGAAGGAAACGAAGTACATCTCCAACATCAGTTATTTCGGAGATCCGATCTATACCTACAGCCTGAAGGAGGGCATCGAGGACGGGTTCCTGGCCCCGTTCAAGGTGATCAACATCACCACGGATATCGGCGACGGCTGGCGGCCCAGGAAGGGACAGCTTGATAAATACGGCAACCCGATCGAGGATCGAATCTATACCAACAGTGACTACGATTACAACATCATCATCGAGGACCGCATCCAGCAGGTCGCCACAGAGATCACCAAATATCTGAAAGCCACCGACCGCATGGCGAAAACCATCGTCTTCTGCGCCACGGAGGACGCCGCCGAGCGTATGCGCATTGCACTGGTCAACCTGAATGCGGACATGGTCAAAAAGAATCCGGATTATGTGGTCCGGATCACCGGCAGCGACGTATACGGCAAGAGCAAACTGGATTATTTTATCTCCGTTTCCGCACCGTATCCGGTCATCGCCACGACTTCCAAGCTGCTGTCCACCGGCGCAGACTGCAAAATGACCAAGCTGATTGTGCTGGACGAGATGATCGGCTCCATGACGGAATTCAAACAGATCATCGGCCGCGGCACCCGGCTGCGGGAAAAAGAGGGAAAGACCCACTTTGTGGTCATGGACTTCCGCAACGTGACCCGGCTGTTTGCGGATCCGGATTGGGACGGGCCCATTGAGATTGATCCGGATTATCCGCCTAAGCCAAAATCCGGACCGGGTCCTGTGGATTATCCGCCCGTTCCGCCGTCTCCTCCAGCAATTCTGAAAGAAAAACCGGTTGTGGACCGTAACGGCTGCCGTGTGGAAATCGTCTTTAAAACTGTCTCGATCTATGATGCAAACGGCAAGCTGCTCCGGCAGGAGAGCATCACCGACTACACCAAAGAAAATGTGCGGGGCGCGTATGCCACGCTGGACGCCTTTATCCGGGAATGGCGGGCGGACCCAAAAAAGGAAAAGATCCGCGACATGCTGCGTGAACGTGGCATCGACCTGGAGAAGATGAAAGCCGAGCAGGGCATGATCGACGTGGATGATTTTGACTTCATCTGCCATGTGGCCTATGACAAAAAGCCGCTGACCCGGAGAGAGCGTGCCAACAACGTAAAAAAGCGGGACTTCCTCAGCAAGTACAGCGGCGTAGCCCGGGAGATCCTGGAAGCGCTGCTGGACAAATACATGGATCTCGGTATCCGCGAGATCGGCAAAGCAGAAATCCTGAAACTCGACCCGTTCCTCCGATATGGAAAACCGGCGAAGATTTCTTCCTTCTTCGGCGGCAAGGCCGGCTATCTGAAAGCCGTGCAGGAACTGGAAGACGCAATTTATATGGACGAGGTAATTTAACAGATGGCCAATTTGTCTGGATTTGTAAAACGCCTGCGCGACATTATGCGCAACGACGCCGGTATCAACGGTGACGCCCAGCGCATCGAGCAGATTGCGTGGATGCTCTTTCTGAAAGTGTATGATGCGAAGGAGCAGGACTGGGAGTGGGATGATGAAAGCTACGTCTCCATTATCCCGGAGGAGTGCCGCTGGGCAAACTGGGCGCACGATGACAAGTCCGGCACCGCCATGACCGGCGAGCGGCTGCTGACCTTCGTGAACAACACCCTGTTCCCCACGCTGAAGAAGCTGCCCGTAGACGCCTCCACACCCATCAAGAAGGCCATCGTGCAGACCACCTTTGCCGACGCCAACAACTACATGAAGGACGGCGTCCTGCTCCGCCAGGTGCTCAACGTGATCGACGAGCTGGATCTCTCCGATTATGAGGAGAGCCATGCCTTCGGAGAGATCTATGAGGCCATTCTGAAAGAGCTGCAGAGCGCAGGCAGCGCCGGTGAATTCTATACACCACGTGCCGTCACCGAGTTTATGGCCCGCATGATCGATCCCCAGATCGGGGAGCAGATGGCGGATTTTGCCTGTGGCACCGGCGGCTTCCTCACCTCCTGGCTTTCGGAACTGAAGAAAAAAGTGCAGACCACGGAGAACGAATACGCCTACAGCCATTCCATCTACGGCATCGAGAAGAAGCAGTTCCCGTACATGCTGTGCATCACGAACATGCTTCTGCATGATCTGGACGTACCCCGGGTGTTCCATGACAACTCCCTCCTGCGGGACGTGCTGGACTATACCGCGGACGACCAGTTCGACGTGATCCTGATGAATCCCCCTTACGGCGGCAGCGAGAAGGCCGAGGTCAAGAACCACTTTCCGGCGGATCTGGCCAGCTCCGAGACCGCTGACCTCTTCATGTCCGTCATCATGTACCGTCTGAAAGAGAACGGCCGCGCGGCGGTGATCCTGCCCGATGGCTTTCTCTTTGGCACCGACAACGCCAAGATCAACATCAAGAAAAAGCTGCTGTCGGAGTTTAACCTCCATACCATCGTCCGTATGCCCGGCAGCGTCTTCTCCCCCTATACTTCCATCACCACGAACATCCTGTTCTTCGATCGTACTGGCCCTACGAAGGAGACCTGGTTCTACCGGTTGGATATGCCCGAGGGCTACAAGCACTTCTCCAAGACCAAGCCCATGAAGCTGGAGCACTTCGACCCGGTGGCAGCCTGGTGGAACGACCGGCAGCCCCTGAACGTGGACGGCTTTGACAAGGCCCGGTGCTATACCGTGGAGGAACTCTCGGGTGACCTGGGCTACAATTTGGATCAGTGCGGCTTCCCCCATGAGGAAGAGGAGATCCTGGCCCCGATGGATCTGATCCAACGCTATCAGGAGGAGCGCGCTTCCCTGAACGCGGAGATCGATCGGGTGCTGGCCGAGATCACCGCAAAGCTGGGAGGGGCAGAGCTATGACGCCCCAGGAACTGAAAAACAGCATCCTGCAGATGGCCATCCAGGGGAAGCTGGTCGAACAGCGCCCGGAAGAGGGCACAGCGGAGGAGCTGTACAAGCAGATCCAGGCCGAGAAGCAGGCGCTGATAAAGGCCGGGAAGATCAAAAAAGAAAAGCCCCTGCCGGAGATTACGGAGGACGAGATTCCCTTCGAGATTCCAGAGAGCTGGAAATGGGTACGGGTTTCTGATTGTATATCAAATCGGGCTGGCCTCGCATATGACAAAGGGAATCTGGATATTCATTCCAACGACATGATCCGGGTGCTGCGTGGAGGTAATATCTCCGATATGGGTTACTCCACCAAGCCAGATGATGTTATGATTTCTGCTGAGTTTGTAAAGCCGGAATTGTTCCTACGGAGAAACATGATTATTACTCCTGCAGTTACCAGCCTGGATCATGTCGGCAAAATGGGGAGAATTGAAGCTGATTACGATGATATGGTTGTCGGCGGTTTCGTTCTCATGCTCTCTCCGCATATTGATGAGGATATCTTTTCTCAGTATCTTCTCTGTGCTTTTAGTTCAAAGTATTTCAGAGATTGCTGCAGAAGCATTGTAAACAAATCTGGGCAAGCTTTTTACAATCTCTCCCGAGGGAAAATGATGGAACTCGTTGTTCCTCTCCCGCCGCTGGCCGAGCAGAAGCGCATCGTAGCGAAGATCGAAGAGCTGCTGCCGCTGATCGAGCGCTATGAAAAGGCGTGGACCCGTCTGGAGGACTTCAACAAGCGTTTTCCCGGAGATATGCAGAAGTCCATCCTACAGGTGGCCATTCAGGGCAAGCTGGTGGAGCAGCGCCCCGAGGAGGGCACCGGCGAAGAACTCTACCGTCAGATCCAGGCCGAAAAGCAGGCGCTCATCAAAGCCGGGAAGATCAAAAAAGAAAAGCCCCTGCCGGAGATCACAGAGGCCGAGATTCCCTTCGAGATCCCGGAGAGTTGGAAGTGGGTACAGATCGGTGAGATTTGTTCGGTTGTAACCGGTCGCCTTGATGCTAATGCTCAAGATCCGAATGGTGCATATGCTTTCTTTACTTGTGGAGTAGAAGTATATAAAACCAAGGATTATGCATTTGACTGTGATGCAGTATTGCTCGGAGGGAATAACGCTTCGGGCGATTATAAGATGCATCGTTATGCTGGAAAGTTCAATGCTTATCAAAGAGTATATGTTATTACTGACCCGCCAAAAGAAACGCTAGACTATTTGTTCTATGTTATTAAGTGGTGGCTACCATCGTTGAAGCATAATAGTCAGGGAACAACTACGCGTTTTATTAAACTTGGGCAAGTGACAGGAATGCTGGTTCCCATTCCGCCACTTGCCGAGCAGAAGCGCATCGTCGCCCAGCTGGAAGAACTCCTGCCCTTGTGCGAGAGATTGAAATAAGACCTCGGGAGGAAGCTGCATAGGGTGACATTTGGATAGCTCATATCTCATACGCAAAGAGCTTTTTTGCAAGATGTCACCCCATGTCGCCCCACGTTGTGTTGCTATTTTAACAAGGTAGCAAATGACTTATGAGGATAACAGTATCAACTGTATCTCAAGCAAAAGAAATTCCAGATAAGTTCCTTGCTCATGAAGCGACCTCACGATCCGGACAGAATGTTCGTATGGAAGCAACAGCCCCAGAAGACATCTTTTTTGATTTCAAACTTCCTGAATGATGGTGAGAGCATGAAAACTATAAACGTGGTAGCAGCAATCATTCGCGATGGCAATAAGGTCTTTGCTACACAGCGAGGATACGGCGATTACAAAGACGGATGGGAGTTTCCGGGTGGTAAGATCGAGCCGGGCGAAACTCCACGGCAGGCTCTAGCTCGGGAGATAAAAGAAGAGCTCGAATCGGAGATTGCAGTTGGAGATTATCTCACTACTATCGAGTATGATTACCCGGCTTTCCATCTAAGCATGCAGTGTTTCTGGTGCACGATCGTAGATGGAACACCAGTACTAAAGGAGCATGAAGCTGCAAAGTGGCTTGACGTTGAGAACCTGGGAAGCGTTGCTTGGCTCCCGGCAGACCTCACTATTATTGAGTTAATCAAAGAACAATTGATTGATCAGGTTGGCTGATCTGAAGTACAAGGCATGCTTTATATCCGTGATGATGACCAGCACCGTGCGCCCTTCGGTGAGCCGCCAGTAGTGTGCAATTACTTCTATCATGAAGAAATAACGAAATCCGCAAAAAAGAAACAAGGGGATTAACATGAAAATCGCAGTCAGATACTACACCAAAACAGGAAACACGAAGAGGCTTGCCAAAGCCGTCGCCGAGGCGGTCGGCGCTGAGGCCGATATGAAAGCTGCGGCGGAATTTGCAAGAAAGATCGTAGGATAGAATCTGATTCATATGCTGTGTGGCCTCACCCGAGGCAGCTCCGTCACCATTTGCAATTGCATAAGAATTGGAGAGAGGAAGACACAATGACAAAACTCTATGAGAAAAGCGAGATTACTTTTGCGATCCTGTGGATCGCTGCCTACGTCGTCCTGAGCAGCCTGGCAGATCAGCTGTCGGAGACGATCGGCGTCATGAAATCTGTAACTGCCGCACTGCATATCGTGATGTCGCTGATCCTGTTTTTCTGGATACGAAATAATAACCTGAGTGAAAAGTACGGCTTTTGCAGATCGGTCGTCCCAGCGAAGCGGTTTTTATATTACATTCCGCTGATCCTCATCGCGTCGACCGCTTTCTGGGGCGGGATAAGCTCGCAGGTTGGCTTTCCGGAGGCGTTGCTGTATATCATCAGCATGTGCTGTGTCGGATTCCTGGAGGAAGTCATTTTCCGCGGGCTGCTTTTCAGGGCAATGGAAAAGGACAATCTCAGGGTGGCCATTCTTGTATCTTCGCTGACCTTCGGTCTTGGCCATATTGTAAACCTGTTCAACGGAAGCGGAAGGGATCTGGCCTCTTCTATTATTCAGGTTGTATTTGCTGTTCTGGTCGGATTTGTACTTGTGCTGATCTTCTACCATGGGAAATCTTTGATTCCGTGTATACTGTTCCACTCGGCAAACAACGCGCTCAAAGTGTTTTCCGCAGAGGGGAAGCTGAACCCGCAGGCAGAACTGATGCTCAATCTTGTGCTGATCATTGCCGTACTGGGCGGATATTCTCTCTATCTTGTTCTGACGTTTTCCAAAAAGACAGATTAGCAATATATTGGAACAAGTGAATGGGATCACAGAAATAGCATCAAATACAAACTTTTATATGGACCTTTGTAAGCAGGGAAATTATAATGGTATCTGTGAAGCGAAACACGATGGCTGTGGCGGAGTCTGCCGGAATCATCATTCAAGGCAGACAGTAAACCAGGGCCTGTTATCCGGAAAGGCGGAGAAACTGTTATGTATGAACTGATACAGGTAACAGATCGAAACTATTATATTCAGAGTCCTGCCAAAATCGGACTGGTCAGATTGAATGAGAATGACGTCTGCCTGATCGACAGCGGAAATGACAAGGATGCAGGCAGAAAAGTTCGGCAGATTCTCGATGCAAACAGATGGCATCTGACTGCCATATACAACACGCACTCCAATGCGGATCATATCGGCGGCAATCGCTATCTGCAGGGTCAGACCGGCTGCGCCGTCTATGCGCCGGGAATCGAATGCGCTTTCACACGTCGACCGATTCTGGAGCCATCGTTCCTGTATGGGGGCTTCCCCTGCAGGGATCTGCGGCATAAATTCCTCATGGCTCAGGAGAGTGACGCAAAAGAGCTCACACCGGATACTGTTCCGGAGGGTTTTGAGATTATCCCTTTGCCGGGACATTTCTTCGATATGGTAGGCTTCCGTACACCTGACAATGTCGTATACCTTGCGGATTGCCTCTCAAGCCGGGAAACGCTGGAAAAATATCGAATTGGATTTATCTATGATGTGGAAGCCTATATCAGGACCCTTGAAACGGTCTGTGCAATGGAAGCAAAGATGTTTGTTCCCGCACATGCGGAGGCGACGGAAGACATCACAGAACTTGCCAGGTTTAACATCGATCAGGTCTGCGCAATCGCGGCATGGATTACGGACATCTGCAGGGTGCCACTGAGCTTTGAGACGATCCTTCAAAGGCTTTTTACTGACTATTCCCTCAGTATGAATTTCGAGCAATACGTCCTTGTTGGAAGCACTGTCAGATCCTACCTGTCCTGGCTCAAAGATCAGGGGAAAATAGCGGCAGTATTCGATCAGAATATGCTGCTCTGGCAGCGAACCTAGGCAACAGGGCGAATCGTCTCATCTGAGAAAACGAAATGCACTCGCTTCGAGGACAGAACGATGAACAGGATGCAATGTATATACAAACACGCCGGGGGAGATCGTGTATGAAGATCAGTACCAGATCGCGGCGAAGGTGGATGGATTTCTGCAGATTGAAGAGTTGCAGGCATCCTGGGCACCGGATGACACGTGATTGAGATCGGTTCCCGGAATAAACCACTCATTCGCCCGCACAGGGAAACTTCAACGGTTAAAAATGATCGCCCGGATTTGGAGCTGTTCCAAATCCGGGCGATTGGCTTAACTGCTGCGTCTGGCAAGTGATCATTGGGATGAGGATGACATCCCAAGAGAATCAGGCTTCCCAGAAAAGCTCATCCAGTGTCCTGTCCAGGGCTTTGCAGATTGCAATACACAGGTTGATGGTCGGGTTATAGTCACCCTTTTCGATGGCACTGATGGTCTGCCTGGATACTCCGCAGAGCTTCGCAAGGTCATCCTGAGAGAGATCCTTTGCCGCACGTGCGGACTTCAGCTTCAGGTTCTTCATGGCCTGTCCTCAGGACTTTCCGTACGCTTGTCCAGAAGATGCTTGAGCAGCAGCTCAATGCCGACAATCAGCAGCATGATGCAGACAAGCAGATTTACATAGGGAAAGTCGAAGTCGTCTCTGCGGGACTGAATGCGGAACAGCGGAATGGCGTTCAGTATACCGGCGACGACCAGAATGATCCCGTAGCGCCTGCGATTGTTGTTGAGTCCCCAGTAGGCATCCTTCCAGATGCAGTATCCGGAGAGAACGAGAATGCCGATGATGATGCCGGCAAAGTGCAGAACATAGTCAGGCACCGGGAGAGAGATCTCACCAAATGCCAGGATGAAGAGAATGACTTCGCAGTACATTACCGTGTAAAACGCATAGCGATAAGCGTCACCGCGTACGCGGAGCTGGCGTTCGTCATACTCGGCTTTGGCTTTCCTGTTGTAGTTCGCAAGCCGAATCAGCGCAAAGGCCACAACCAGACCAACGACAATGCCGATCGTCACACCGGCGGACTTATAAATGTTTCCGTTCATATCTCAGACTCCTTTATGGATATATTGATTTTGGACTTCCAATGCTCCGTCAGGGGCCGGCTTTCCCTGACTGCAGAGACAGTGTACATCAGCAAGGACAAAATGTCAAGTTTATTTTACGAAATTCTCGCAAGAAAAGCAAAATGCTATTATGCGCGAAATAAGTTCTGACTTGAAAATACAGTACATAACGGCTATAATGATAAGCATTCCGGCCTGACAGCGTATGAGATCCGGAACGGAATCAGGCGCTGCTGAGCAGTTCAATACAGTTTGATCAATTCATGGTTTATGCCATATGGAGGAATGAAGATGAATGAGCGTTTGAAAAAAATGGTTTCTGTCCTGCTTCTTACGGCAGTGCTGTGTGTACTGCCCGGCACCATGGCCTGGGCTTCGGAGACGGGCGACGGAAGCGGAAGCACCGATGTCAGCGCTATTACGCCCGACGCACCAATCGGAGACCAGACTGGCGGAGAGTCCGGAGGAACGACCCCCGCAGGGTCAGTACCCGGCGGCTCCGGTGATTCCGGCAACACAACGGGCGGGACGGAGGGTACTGGCGATACCGGAAGCGGCAGCACCGACGGAACGATTACACCGGATACGCCGATTAACCAGGGCGCTTCTGAGCCGGACGGGTCTACGGTCATTGTGGTTGAACCGGGTGACGCAGTGACGCCTGAGGCTTCTGCAACACCGACCCCGACTCCGACTGCAACACCGACTCCGACCCCAAAGCCGACTGCGACACCGGCACCCACTCCGGCGCTGCCGACGGTGACAAAACACCCGACAGACGAGACCGTGGATATTGGCGGAGAATGCTGGTTTATTGCAAATTATAGTAACGCCCTTTACGCGGCCTGGCATTTTGTGAGCCCGGATGGGAAGACGGATTATCGTTATGACGATCAGGCGGTCGCAACTGCGTTTCCGGGCCTGAAGATTGAAAACGGAATGTACAGCAACCTGCATCTGAGCAGTATCCCCGCAGAGATGAACGGCTGGCACGCATACTGTGAGTACCGCAACAACAACGGCAGCACAAGGACAAATCATGCTGTCGTCCATGTGAACGGTGCCCCGGCTGCAACACCGACGCCGACTCCGAGCCCATCTGCCACTCCGACTGCAACGCCGACGCCGACGCCGACCCCGGCAGCAACGGCTGCAGCGGCACCGAGTCCGGAAACCACCCTCAGCCCGGAGGAATCCCCCAATCCGGAAGTGAGCGGGGAACCGGCTGCCGCACTGAATCGAGGCGGAAAGATATTCCTGCTATTCGGGGCGGCTGCGGTGGCTGTCGGTGCTGTAGCCATTGGGACGATTCTGCTGGTGGCCAAGCGGGGTGCGGAGAAAGAAGCCTACTCCTACAGGAGCAGTTCCAAACGCAGGAAGTAAGCGAGAAGAACACACAAGAAACGCATAGCCGTAAAAAGGAGCACAGCCGGACGGCAGCGGACCAAAACAAAGGAGCGAAGAATGGAATTGCGCTTGCCATTCTTCGCTCCCTTTGTTATAATAAAAACACAATTCTTTCTCATAGACAGGTGGGGGTTTAAGCCTGCAGAGATGTGGGGAAGAGTTGAAAAAGGAAGAAGGAGGGAACGTCATGGACGACGGACACAGTACCGGCACAGCTTCGGGTCGAAGTAGTGATGCGGATGTGCATGAAACGTCAGAAGACGTTTCCGCCGGTACAATTTAATATCGAACTGCTTTGACCTGTGTGTCGGTTCTTCCGCCGAAATTGAACGGAAAAGGAGGAAAACCGATGACAGAACACAAGGTAACCATGGAAAGCACGCTGAAGGTGCTGCTGGAACAGAAAAAGTATTCTACCCTGAAGGATATTCTGGTTACGATGAATCCTTCGGATGTGGCGGAACTGTTTGAGGAGATCGCAGATGAACGGCTGCCGCGGCTGTTCCGTCTGCTGCCAAAGGAACTGGCGGCAGAGACGTTTGTCGAGATGCAGCCGGAGGAACAGGAAATGCTGATCCGGGGCTTTTCCGATGCAGAACTCCACGATGTGATTGAGGAACTCTATGTGGACGATGCAGTGGATCTGGTCGAGGAAATGCCTGCCAATGTGGTCAAGAGGATCCTGGCACAGGCGGATCCGGAGATGCGCAAGGAGATCAACGACCTGCTGCGCTATCCGGAGAATTCCGCCGGTTCCATCATGACCACGGAGTATGTATCCCTGCGTCCGCAGATGACGGTCATTCAGGCAATTGAGCGTATTCGTAAAACGGGTGTGGACAAGGAGACAATCTATACCTGCTACGTAACAGAAGGAAGAAAGCTTCTTGGTACCGTCTCCGTCAAGGACCTGCTGCTCACGGCGGATGACAGTCTGCCGGTATCCCGGATCATGGATGAGCATGTGATCTCCGTAAGAACAATGAACGACCAGGAGGAAGTTGCCCAGACCCTGTCCAAGTATAACTTCCTGGCGCTGCCGGTTGTGGACAACGACGGGCTGATGGTCGGTATCATCACCTTTGACGACGCCATCGATGTTCTCGTCGAAGAAACCACCGAAGATATCGAGAAGATGGCCGGTATGCTGCCGTCAGAGAAGACCTATCTGCGCTCAACATCCTGGGACCTCTTCAAACATCGCATTCCCTGGCTGGCGCTGCTCATGGTGTCAGCGACATTTACAGGAATGATCATTACCGGATTTGAGAGCGCGCTGGCCGCACAGGTGGTGCTGACTGCGTTCATCCCCATGCTTATGGATACAGGGGGAAATTCCGGTTCTCAGGCGTCTGTCACAATCATCCGCGCTCTGAGCCTCGGCGAACTGGATTTTGCAGATACACCGAAGGTCATCTGGAAGGAAATCAATACCGCTGTCCTCTGCGGCGTGGCGCTTGCGACACTCTGCTTCGTGAAGATCATGCTGGTGGACCGGATGCTGCTGGGCAATGAGGACATTACTACGATCACGGCTCTGGTCGTTTGCTTTACGATGGTGATTACGGTGCTGATTGCGAAGCTGGTTGGGTGCAGTTTGCCGCTGGCTGCCAAGAAGGTCGGCTTTGATCCGGCAGTCATGGCGAGCCCGTTTATTACGACGATTGTGGATGCGCTGTCCCTGCTGGTATATTTTGGAATCGCAAGCGCGCTGCTGTTCCACTGAGGAGAAATGATATGAGAAAGACGACGTTCGGAACTTTTTTTGAGCTTGGCGGACGGGGGGCGATGGAGAGCCTGAGCCGCACAGGACTGGATTATGTGATCATTGACACGGAGCATGGCTGCCTCTCGGAGGAGAGTACGGCAGATCTGATTCTTGCGGCGGAAAGGGGAGGACTGCTCCCGTATGTGCGCATCGGCGATACCAGGAGACCATATGTGCTGCGGATGTTGGATATCGGGGCAAGAGGGCTGATCGTCCCGAATATCCGCAGCGTGGATCAGGTGAAGGAAATAATCACGCATGCCAAGTTCCCGCCGATCGGAAACAGGGGATACTGCCCCAACCGCACCACCGGCTGGGGAGCGGATGACTGGTCGAAGGATGTTTTCTCTTATATGGAAGAGTGCAACCGACGCTGCCGGCTGATTCCTCAGTGCGAGACGAAAGAGGCACTGGAGCAGATTGAGGAGATTGCTGCATTGCCGGGGGTAGACGGGATCTTTGTCGGTCCCTGCGATCTGTCCATCGACCTGGGGATACCGCTTCAGTTTGATAACCCAATCCTGCTCTCTGCGATAGAGCGCATCCTCCGGGCCTGCCAGGATAGCGGGAAAGAGTCTGTCATTTTTGCAGCCGGCATGAAGGACGCCGTCAGATGGGCCAGAAAAGGATTTGACAGCATCGCCTACAGTCTGGACGCCTCGGTGTTCATCCAGGCTTATCAGAATCTGATCAGCCAGTTCGAGGCTGAAGTTCGGGCGTAAGTTTTTGTATTTTTATATTGACAAACAGGGATTCCTGTCTGTATTATATTCTTGTTTTCACTTGGTATGCAAAAACAGGAAACAATCAAAAAGAAAGGTTTGGACGAGAAATGAAAAAAATCATTGCACTGATCCTTGCTATGACCATGTGCCTGGCGCTGGCTGCCTGCGGTGGTTCCGCTCCAGCGAGCACCCCGGCACCGACTCCGGAAGCCACTGCCGACGCGGCGGCTGAACCTGCGGCAGAACCCGCTGAAGAGGCGGCTGAACCTGCGGCAGAAGAAGCAGCGGAACCCGCGGCAGAAGAGACCGCTGCCGACGCTGAGGAAGCGCCGGGCTTCACAGGCTCCTATCTGATGGGAACCGGAAGTGCAACGGGTAATTATTATGCATTCGGAAATGCCGTCTGCACCGTCGTGAACAACGTCACGGGCGCCAACCTCACCGTGAACGCCACCGGCGGTTCCACCGAGAATGCCCGCCTGCTTGGCTCGGGCGAGAATGAATTCGCGATGATCCAGTCCGACGTATACAGCTATGCCCATCAGGGCGTTGAGCTGTTTGACGGCAGCCCGATCACCAACTTCCAGGCGGTTACGGCCTGCTATCCTGAGATGGTTCAGATTGTCGTCCGCAAGGACGCCGGCATCAGCTCGGTTGCAGACATGGCCGGCAAGAATATCTGTGTCGGCGCTGTTGGCTCCGGCTACGAAGTCGCTGCCCGTCAGATCCTGGGCGCCTATGGCATGACCTATGATGATATTAATGAGACCTTTGCCGACCAGGCGACCGCCAAAAACGGCGTGCAGGATGGTACCTTCGACGGTATGTTCCTCTGCTCCGGATATCCCAACGGCAATGTGCAGGAACTCTCTCTTACCGGTAAGATTGAAGTCCTGACCATTGATCAGGAACACCTTGACATTCTCGTGAAGGATTATCCATACTATTCTGCCTTTACGACGGAGACCGATGAGTACAACCTTGGCCACGAAATCACCTCCGTTGCAGTTAAATGCATGCTGGTCTGTGCCGACACCTTCTCCGAGGATGAGATCTATGCACTGACCAAGGCCATCTATGAGCATCTGGGCGACATTCAGGAGATCAACTCCAAGGCCAATTACATGAGCATCGAAGGCGCGCTGTCCGGTATCCCAAGCGACCTGCATCCCGGTGCCCTCAAGTACTATGTCGAGCAGGGACTCACCATTCCCGATTATCTGAAGTAATACATCCCGAATTTCAAGCAGCAGGCAGGGCAGTTTCTCTGCTCTGCCTGTTTTTAAGGAGCTAATCAATGGGCTTGTTCAAACGTAAGACGGTTCCCGACGAAGAGATTAAACTGGATGAAATCGACAGGGAATCGAAATACAAACTGTTTTCCCCGACAGGTGACAGGATCATCATGGTGGTTCTGACAGCCTGGGCAGTTTTCCAGCTGTACGCCTCAATCTCGAACAAGGTGCCGCTGCAGATTCTGCGCTATACCCATCTCGGGCTTGCAATCTCCATGGCCTATATCCTTTATCCTGCGACAAAGCATGCCGACCGGCACAAGCTTCCCTGGTATGACTGCGTGCTGGCAGCTTTGTTCGTGTGCGTGGTGAGCTATTTTATCATTAACTACAAGCCGCTGCAGTTTCGCGCAGGAAGCTATACTCAGCTGGACACCATCATGGCCGGACTCGGCATTGCCCTGGTGCTTCTGGCCTGCTGGCGCGTGGTTGGACCGCCGATCGTGATTATTGCCTCCTGCTTCTTCATCTACGGACTGGTGGGCAAGTATATGGGAGGCTTCCTGCAGCACAGGGGCTTCAGCCTGAAGCGAATCATCACCCATCTCTTCATTACCACCGAGGGGGTGATCGGAAATCCGCTTGGAGTATGCTCAACCAATATTTACCTGTTTATCCTTTTCGGGGCATTCCTGGAGAAAACAGGGATCGGGCAGTTCTTTATTGATCTGGCCAATGCACTTGCCGGCTGGGCAGCCGGCGGCCCTGCAAAGGTGGCTGTCCTGTCCTCGGCGCTGCAGGGAACGGTCTCTGGTTCTTCTGTATCAAACACGGTTTCCACCGGCTCGTTTACCATCCCGATGATGAAGTCGCTGGGGTATGAACCGGAATTTGCCGGCGCTGTAGAAGCGGCTGCGTCTACGGGCGGCCAGATCATGCCGCCGGTTATGGGATCGGCAGCCTTTCTGATCTCTGAAACCTGCAGCGTGCCCTATCGGCAGCTGATGGTGATTGCGGTGATCCCCGCGGTACTGTACTTCACCGGTATCTGGATTTCAGTCCACCTGGAGGCAAAAAGACTGGGCCTGAAGGGCATCCCGCGTGATCAGCTTCCGAAGCTCTGGCCGCTGATCCGGGATAAGGGACATCTGCTGCTGCCGCTTCTGGCGATTATCTATCTGATGCTCACCGGATTTACCATTACCCGCGCGGCTTTGATCGGCTGCCTGATCTGCGTGGTGGTCCCCTATGTCCGGAAGGGAACCAGGGTGCCCTTCCTGCAGATCTTTACGGCACTGCCGCAGGCTTCCCGGAGTGTGATCTCGGTGGCAACGGCGTGCTCCACTGCCGGCATCATTATCGGCATGGTGACGCTGACCGGCCTCGGACAGCGTATCGGCACCGGCATCTTCAGCCTGGTGGGCAACAATGTATTCCTGGCACTGGTGTGCGCGATGTTTACCTCGCTGATCCTCGGTATGGGCGTCTCAACAACATCCAACTATCTGATCACATCCACCATCGCGGCGCCGATCCTGATAAAAGCGGGAATTCCGCTCCTTGCTGCCCACATGTTCTGTTTCTATTTCGGCATCGTGGCCGATATTACCCCGCCGGTCGCGCTGGCAGCCTATGCCGGTTCCGCCATTGCAAAAGGCAATGCGTTTAAGACGGGGGTCAACGCCACAAAGCTTGCCATTGCCGCATTCCTGATTCCATATATGTTTGCGATGAACCCGAAGATGATCATGATCGGAGGAACCTTCCTGGAAGCACTGCCCATGATTATCACGGCAATTCTGGGACTGGTCGGGATCGGCGGCGGATTCATCGGTTACCTGAACGGACCGCTGAAGCTGCCGATGAGGCTGCTCTCCTTTGCCGGGGGCATCTGCATGGTGATTCCGGGCACGCTGACCGATATTGTCGGAGCGGTCGTTATTGCCGGAGTCTTCGTGCTGACCTGGTTCATTCAGAAAAACCGGAAAAGCACAACGGCGGCATGATAAAACCGTGTAATGCCGGTAATTCCAAAACCTGTCACAGAATATAACAACTGCTCTCCGTGCGCGTCTGTATTGCGGAGAGCAGTTGTTTTGTCAGAAGCCAGTTACAATCCTGTCATGACGACCTGGGAAGAAAGCGGGAACTGAAACGATCTTTCAGGCGCATGTGAAGGGTACGTCGCAGGGCAGACTGTTCTTCTGCGCTGATGCAGCGCCTGGGCAGCAGGTAGACATCCTGGGCAGAGAGATAGAAGAGGAAGAGGTCATTCAGCTCAAACGCAGCGGTGAGCTGATTCCAGGAACGGGCAAACTTCACGTTCCGGGAACGAATCTCCATTTGGATGCCTCTGCCGTCAAGTGTCATGCACAGTTCCTCACCGAACAGACAATCTGCGCTCCGGAGGTAGGTCAGGATTCGCTTTTCGGTACCGGCGAAGAGAAAGAGCGCCCACACAAGGTATGCTCCGGCAATTAAGAAAACGAGAGGATTGACCCTGCCAAATCCTGCTGCTGCGCCGGCGGTATACAGCACCGAGACCAGAAGCACGCAGAAGAAGATAAGCAGAGGCTTCCGCTGACGGAGAAAAAGTCCGTAGTAGGAAGCTTTTCGAAAGTCTGAAAGTCTGATCTGATAATGAACCTGGATGGTTGGCATGGCGGGAGAGCTCCTTTGAAAGATGGTCAGGACGGAGTGCTGCGCCCTATTGTAGCCGGATTTCAGATAAAAGGCAAGTCGGCGGTGAATCTCTGAGGAGCAGAAAGATTGACATTGCAATTTAAAGGGTATCATGATACATTGTTTTCAAAGAAGTAAAAAAGAGTGGGGAGAAAACGGAGGTAGGAAATGAAACGGATCATTCTTGAGACCCTGTGCCTTCTGCTTGTGCTGAGCATCTCCGCCGGGGGAAAAGTATCTGCGGCGGAGATGCCGCCCTCGTCGACGGAGGTCGTTGAACCGGACGCGGTAATGACATCGATGGCAGAGCTCGAACCGCAGATGGATCCGGCACTGACGTTCGACTGGAAGCTTCTGCTGGAACAGAACGACATGAACAATATCCTCAGATGGTACTCCGGCGTGAGAGTATACAGCAAGACTTATGACGTGAACAGCTATACATGGCTCTTTCTTCACGGTGAAAACCCGGTCATGCTGACGGATGCATACGATTCCGTCTATGGACAGTACAGGGGGAGCTTTTTCGAACTGGCGGAAAGCACCGACGGAACCGTTCGGCCGCAAATCAACGGATTTGCAGATTATGCCGGAACCATGGAGAATCTGAACGGCTTTTTCCTGGGGTATCTCGGAGCGCCAGAGAGCATGCAGCTGGATGTGATCGAAGAAAACCTGATTTGGGCAGATGTGTACTATCCCGGCGGATATCGGGAGAAAATCGCCTTCGACCGGGGCACGCTGGTGATGAGAGAGATCAAGAGCATCTCAGACAGCGGGGAAGTGGTCAATGTGACGGTCATCGACTATACCGCAAGGCCGACGAAGTATACCTTCCTCGACAGCTGGGATAAACCACTGCGAAATGTTGAAGTGCTCTGGGAGACTTATTCCGGCACGCGGCAGCAGCTCAGAAGAGAGACGGTGCAGATTCCGTCTGACTGGGAATACTTACCGGCGGAATGCCTCGGGGGAGAATTCACCCCTTATAACAACGAGCAGTACATCGGGCCATATCGATATCCGGGAGACGGGGAAGACTATTTCCTGTTCCTGACGGCGGTCAAAGGGTAAGATGCGCGGCACCGCGCGGCTGAACGCGATAGTGCAGCATGTTTACATAATGAAATCAAAATGTCAGACTTTGATCCGGTATATCAACTTGTTTGTGGGAAAAATGTGACATTTTTCGTGATATTTTTGAATTTCTACTATTTTTCAGACGAATTCATGTGGAAATTACCGGCTTTCTGTGATATACTTAATTTGTGCCCTTGCGCGGCAAGTATTGAATTTGCTTGCCAACCAGGCAATTCTGTGGTAGTATGTCTTGCTGGTGTTGCTCATTAACACCAAAGCAAACAGGAAGGTGTTCCATGGATCAGTACATTATTCACGGCGGTTCCACTCTGCGCGGCGAAGTTGAAATCAGCGGCGCGAAGAACGCTGCAGTTGCTATTATCCCTGCGGCGCTTCTGGTGCAGGGGGTCTGCCGGATTGAAAATATTCCCCAGATCAGCGATACGGATACGCTGCTTACGATTCTGACGCAGCTGGGTGCCCGTGTCAGCTATCTGAACAAGAGTACCATTGAGATTGACTGCACGGATGCGCGCTATCAGGATGCGCCCTATGACCTGATGCGCAAGATCCGCGCCTCGTATTATCTGATCGGCTCCATGCTGGGGCGCTTCGGCAGTGCAAAGACCACCATGCCGGGCGGCTGCAACTTCGGCGTGCGGCCGATTGACCAGCATATAAAGGGCATGCGCGCTCTCGGTGCAGATGTGAATGTGAAGAACGGCTTTGTCTATGCGGACGCACGGGACGGCCGTCTGCACGGAGCCAGAATTTACCTGGACAAGGTTTCTGTCGGCGCGACGATGAATATTATGATCGCAGCGGTTCTTGCAGAGGGCCGGACCATCATCGAGAATGCAGCCCGTGAGCCGCACATCGTGGATCTGGCAAACTTCCTCAACTCCATGGGCGCGGACGTCAGAGGCGCAGGAACAGACACAATCAAAATCAACGGCGTGGAAGAGCTCCACGGCGGAACGTATACAATTATCCCCGACCAGATCGAAGCGGGCACCTACATGGTTGCCGCAGCGGCGACAGGAGGGGAGGTCCTGATCAGAAATATTATTCCCAAGCATATGGAGGGGATCAGCGCGAAACTGCGCGAGACAGGCACCTTCATTGAGGAATATGAGGAAGCGCTCCTGGTCAGGGGACCGGATACCCTGCGGCGGATTAACCTCAAAACCATGCCGTATCCGGGCTTCCCAACGGATATGCAGCCGCAGTTCGGCGTGCTGCTGTGCCTGGCAAACGGAACTTCCGTCATCACAGAAGGCATCTATGACAATCGCTTCAAGTATGTCAATGAGCTTCGCAAGATGGGCGCGGAGATTCAGGTGGATGGCCGCGTTGCTGTGATCGACGGCGGCAGGAGACTTACCGGCGCACCGGTACACGCCTGCGACCTCCGTGCAGGTGCGGCTATGGTGATCGCGGGAATGGTCGCTTCCGGTGTGACGGAGATCGATGATATCCACTTTATTGAGCGTGGCTATGAACGCTTCGTACAAAAGCTGAACGCCCTGGGGGCAGATATCCAGGTCCGTTATGATGAGTCGGAGTTCGTTTCTCCCGGTGCTTTTTCCGTATCCTGATGCTGAATATCAGGCTGATCTGCGTCGGAAAGCTGAAAGAACGCTTTTACGCAGAGGCAGTAGCCGAGTATGAAAAACGGCTCAACACATTCTGCCGGTTGGAACTGATTGAGCTGCCGGAAGAGCGGCTCGGAGAGAGACCGTCTGCGGCGGAGATCGAAGCAGCCCTTGAGAAAGAGGCACAGCAGATTGAGAAAAAACTCCTGAAAGACGGAAAGCTGATCTGCCTCTGTGTGGAGGGGGAACAGTTGGACAGCGAGAGCTTTGCAGGTCTGCTGGTCCGGGCGGAAAACTCCGGAAAACCAAGGATCAGCTTCGTGATCGGCGGGTCGTTCGGCCTTGCTTCCGGACTCAAAGCGAAAGCGGATTATCGAATGAGCATGTCAAAGATGACTTTTCCTCACCATCTGGCCCGCGTAATGCTCGCAGAGCAGATTTACCGCGGGTTTCAGATTAAAGAAGGCACGAGATATCATAAATAGAACATAAACAGAAATAACATAAATCGCAAGGAGGAACGTAATGCATACATTCATGGATGAATATCGCCGCTGGCTGGACAGCCCGTCTCTCAGCGAAGAGGAGTGGGCGGAGCTTAACGCCATCAAGGACGATGAGAAAGAGATCCGGGAACGCTTCTATGCGCCGCTGGAGTTTGGTACTGCGGGACTGCGCGGGACGATGAAGACCGGTCTGCATAACATGAATATCCACATCATTCGTCATGCGACGCAGGCATTTGCGGATGTCATCTCGGCCGAGGGTGAGGCGGCAAAGAAGAAGGGAATCGTCATTGCTCACGACTGCCGTCTGAACGGACGCCGCTTTGCAGAAGAAGCGGCTGCTGTTATGGCGGCGAACGGAATCTATGTCCGGATTTTTGATGCGCTTCGTCCCACGCCGGAGCTCAGCTTCGCCGTGCGCTACTATGAAGCAACTGCCGGCCTGAATGTGACGGCCAGCCACAATCCCAAGGAATACAACGGGTACAAGGTTTACTGGTCCGACGGTGCACAGCTTCCCCCGCAGCAGGCGGATGCCATTGCCAAGCGAATGGCGGAGACGGATCTCTTCACCTGCTTCAAGACCTGTGACTATGCAAAAGCCGTCGAAAACGGGCAGATCGCGGTGATTGGCGAAGAGACCGATGAAGCGTTTCTCGCGAAAGTGATGCAGCAGGCCATCAATCCGGAAGCCGTCAAGGCGGTGGCGGATGAATTCCGTATTGTTTATACGCCGTTCCACGGCTGTGGACACAAGCTGGTTCCCGAAGCCCTCAAACGGCTCGGCATGAAGCACATCTTCCCGGTGCCCGAGCAGATGGTCATCGATGGGAACTTCCCAACGGTTGTGAGCCCGAATCCTGAGAATCCCGAAGGATTCTATCTGGCGGTTGATCTGGCGAAAAAGGTCGACAGTGACCTCATTATCGGTACCGACCCGGATTCCGACCGCGTCGGAACCATGGTCCGCAATGAAAACGGAGAGTATGTCACCATCACCGGTAACCAGATGGGCGTACTGCTTCTGGACTACATCATCCAGGCCCGCAAGGCGACGGGGACGATGCCGCCGTCTCCCGGTGCCCTGTGCAGTATCGTTTCAACCCCGATGGCAAGGACCATTGCTGAAGCGAACGGAGTCCACTTTGAGGATACCTTTACCGGCTTCAAGTTCATGGCGGAGAGAATCGCCACCTGGGAAGCAGCGAAGAGCTTTAACTATATCTTTGCCTTTGAAGAGAGCTACGGCTACATGGTTGGCGACTACGTCCGCGATAAGGATGCCGTGACCATCTCCATGCTGATCGCTGAAATGGCAGCGTTCTATCATGCAAAGGGCATGACCCTGCTGGATGCGCTGCATGCCCTGTATGAAAAATATGGCTGGTACATGGAGAAAACGCTGAACCTGGTGATGCCGGGCGTTGACGGCCTGGAGAAGATGCGTGCGCTGATGAAGCGTCTGCGCAGCAACCCGCCCACTTCCTTCATCGGTACAGAACTGATCCGCCTGCGCGACTATCTGGACGGCAGCATCAATGTGATGGGCCTCGGAAAGGTCGACAAGACGCCTTATTTCGGTTCCAACGTTCTGTACTTTGAGCTTGCAGACGGCAGCACATTTATTGTCCGTCCGTCCGGTACAGAGCCGAAGATCAAGGTCTATCTGCTAGTGCGTGGGGCGAGCGAGAATGAATGCCAGAAGAAGCTGGACCGCCTGAGCAAATTCGCGGAGGCTCTGGGAAAATGAAACTGCTGTCGCTGTTCCTGAGCTTTGCCAAGGTCGGAGCGATGACCTTTGGCGGGGGCTATGCGATGATCCCGATTCTGGAACGAGAAATCATCGATAAGCAGGGATGGGCGAGCAGTGAAGAATTGATGGACTATTACGCCGTGGGTCAGTGTACCCCCGGCGTAATTGCCGTCAATACAGCGACGTTCATCGGATATAAAGTTGCAGGTATTGCCGGAGGAATCGTGGCAACGTTAGGGGTTGTTTTCCCCTCGCTGGTGATTATTATGCTGATCGCGGGAATCCTGACGAACTTTGCCGACATCCCGGCAGTTAAGAGCGCGTTCGCCGCAATACGGGTCTGTGTCTGCGTACTGATCTTTAACTCTGTGCTGAAGCTGTGGAAGGGTGCCGTGAAAGACAGGGCAGCAGTGGTGCTTTACCTGATTGTGCTGGGGATTTCTCTGTTCTTTGATGTTTCTCCGATCGTGTTTGTAATCTTCTGTGCCACGGCAGGCATCCTGCTGACCAGAATGGGGGTGCGCGGGAAATGATTCTGCTGCGCCTTTTCTGGGAATTTTTCAAGACCGGTCTGTTCGCAGTCGGCGGCGGGCTTGCAACACTGCCATTTCTGTACGATATCAGTACGAGGACAGGCTGGTTTTCACAGGCACAGCTTGCGGACATGATCGCGGTATCGGAGTCCACGCCCGGACCGATTGGGGTCAACATGGCGACCTATGTCGGTTTTACCACTGCTGGAATCCCCGGAGGAATTGTCGCGACACTGGGACTTGTGTGCCCGTCAATTATCGTTATTCTGCTGATTGCGAAGGTTCTGGAGCAGTTCCGTTCCAATCAGACTGTGGATGCCGCTTTCTACGGCCTGCGGCCATGTTCCGTCGCGCTGATCTCCGCGGCCGGCCTTCTGGTAGCCAGGATCACATTCCTGAATGAAGCAGACCTCGGGCTGGGAAACGGGCTGGCTGCACTGAAAAGCCTTTTCGACTGGAAAGCGGTTGCGCTGGCAACTGTGCTGCTGATAGCAACAAGAGGCGTCAAGCCGCTGAAAAAACTGCATCCGATTGTGTTTATCGCCGCATCTGCGGCAGTTGGTATTCTGTTTTCCTTCTGAGGAGTTGAGAGAACCCTATGACAGACAGAAGCATTGAAGTTGAGAGAATGGAGCACGTAATCAGCGTGTTTGGCTCCTTTGACCAGAACCTCCGGCTCATCGAGACGGAACTCAATGTAAAAATCCTGGATCGGGACAACCTGATCCACATTACCGGTGAGGAAGAAAACGTCATGCTTGCCGAGAAGGCCATCAACGGCCTGCTGGCCCTGGCTGCACGGGGCGAGAATATCGACGCGCAGAATGTGCGCTATATCCTGGGGCTGGTTCGAAGCGGCAAGGAGAGCGAGATTCAGAACCTGGCGGGAGATGTGGTCTGTATCACAGCAAAGGGCAAGCCCATCAAACCCAAGACGCTGGGGCAGAAAGAATACTGTGACGCCATTGCAAAGAATACGGTCACACTGGGCATCGGCCCTGCCGGAACGGGAAAGACCTATCTCGCTGTAGCCGCCGCCGTAGCGGCATTCCGTGCGGAGAAGGTCAACCGGATCATCCTGACCAGACCTGCCGTGGAAGCAGGGGAGCGTTTGGGGTTTCTGCCGGGAGATCTGCAGAGCAAGGTGGACCCGTATCTGCGCCCGCTCTATGATGCGCTCTTTGACATGCTTGGAGCGGACACCTATCAGAAATATCTGGAACGTGGAAATATTGAGGTCGCTCCGCTGGCATACATGAGGGGGCGGACACTGGACGACAGTTTTATTATTCTCGACGAGGCGCAGAATACCTCCCGGGAACAGATGAAGATGTTTCTGACCAGAATAGGATTCGGATCCAAGGTCGTGATCACCGGTGATATCACGCAGATCGACCTGCCGGATGACAAGGTCAGCGGACTGAAGGTCGCGATGCGTGTGCTGGAAGGCATCGACGATATCGCAATCTGCACGTTGACAGGCGCGGATGTGGTCCGCCATCGGCTGGTACAGAAGATCATTGAAGCGTATGAGGACTATGAAAAGCAGCTTCCTGCAGAGAATATCAGGGAGTCCCGCAGAGCCGGAAAACCGGCAGACAATGCCGTACCAGTGAAAAGCGCGCCCAGAAACGGCAGAGTCAGGAATGGCAATATGCGCGAGAGAGGGACCAAGATGCCGGTCAATGGGAGGAAACGCGGACATGCATGAGATTGCCGTCAGCAGAGAAGTAAAGAATCTGGGCCATCACAACGCCGCAGCCCTGATCCGCAAAGCGGCGGAGAAGGCTCTGGCAGCAGAGGGTATTGGAGTCCCCTGTCTCATCAGTGTCATGCTGACAGACGCAGAGGGAATTCGACGGGTGAACCGGGAATTTCGCGGTGTGGACAGAGAGACGGATGTGCTCTCGTTCCCCTTGAATGAGCTCACACCGGGCGCATTTGACCCGGAACTGTGTGAGCAGGACTGGGAGACCGGCGCCGTGATGCTGGGAGACATGATGATTTCGATCCCGGCATGTGAAAAGCAGGGAGAGGAGTTCGGCCACGGTTTTGACCGGGAGATCCAGTATCTGACCGTGCATTCGGTCCTGCATCTGCTGGGCTATGACCATGTGGACGAGGGAGAACAGAAAAGACAGATGCGTGCCAGGGAGAAAGCCATTATGGGTGATGCGGACTGAAAAAGATCAGCATCATGTGAGAGCTTACGAGAAGACGGAGTGTGAATTGAGAGCATGAATACAGAACAAAGCACCAAAAGCGCCATGATCACCATCTGCGGCAGACCCAATGTGGGGAAGTCAACACTGACCAATGCCCTGGTAGGAGAAAAAATCGCGATTGTCTCCAGCAAGCCGCAGACAACCCGCAATCGCATTACTGCCATTGTGAGCAGAGGGAATACCCAGTTCGTGCTGATGGATACACCGGGCTTCCACAAGCCGAGGACAAAACTGGGAGACTATATGGTAAATGTCGTTCGCGAGAGTGTGGCGGATGTGGACTGCGTGCTGCTTGTGGTGGAGCCCATCCCGGCCATCGGTCCGCAGGAGGAGGCTCTGATCGCACGGATCGAGGAGCAGAAGCTGCCTTCGATTCTGCTGATAAACAAGATCGACAGCGTCGAGAAGGAAAAGCTCCTGGAAGTGATGGCAGTCTATTCCGCACGGCATAGCTTTGAGGCAATTCTGCCGATCTCGGCGAAGACCGGTGAAGGTCTGGATGAATTGATGACAGAGCTTGAGAAATTTGCCGAAGAAGGTCCGCATTATTTTCCGGACGATATGATTACAGATCAGCCGGAGCGGCAGATCTGTGCAGAGCTCATCCGTGAGAAGCTTCTGCTCTGTCTGGAGAAAGAGATTCCACACGGTACGGCAGTGGAAATCACAGGATTTTCCGAACGGGAAAATGGCATCGTGGATATCGAGGCGACCATCTACTGTGAAAAAGAAAGCCACAAAGGAATCATCATCGGAAAGAAGGGCGCCATGCTGAAAAAGATCGGAGCTCTTGCACGCGAAGATATGGAGAGCTTTCTCGGAACGAAGGTCAATCTGCAGACCTGGGTGAAAGTCAAGGACAGCTGGCGTGACTCTCTTGCTCAGCTGAGAAACTTCGGGTATACGGAGTAGAACACATGTTCCGGACGGTAAACGCCCTTATTCTGCGGGAAGTGCGATTCAAGGAATCAGATCGTATCCTGACTGCGCTGACGGCGGATATGGGAAAACTGACGCTGGCAGCACATGGTGCGCTCAGCAAGAGAAGCAGGATTGCCGCAGCGACACAACAGCTGACCTACTCAGAGCTGACACTGTTTGAAAAGAACGGGCGCTATACAGTGAGGGAGGCCCTGACAAAAGAGGGGTTTGCAGGGCTTCGGCAGGATCTGGCATCTCTTGCGCTGGGCAGCTATTTCTCTGAATGCCTGGAACAGTATGCCGGAGAGGAACAGTCAGAGCCGGAGCTGATGCAGCTTGGGCTTAACAGTCTCTATGCTCTCAGTGAGAAAATGGCGAGCTGCGAGAAGGTAAAGGCAGCTTTTGAGCTGCGGCTGATGACGATAGAGGGATATGCTCCTGCAGAAGAAAGCTGCGCTGTATGCGGCCGGCCGGATATCCAAGAGCCGGTTTTCGAGGTCGAAGAGGGGCAGACCGTGTGCCGAAACTGCCGAAAGGCTGCCAGGGTGCTTCCGTTGACCGAAAATGCACTGGCTGCAATGCGGTATATTGTCCATGCACCGGCGAAGAAGTTTCTGTCATTCCAACTGCAGGAAGAGGATCTTCGGCTGCTGGGGGCTGTGGCGGAGAGCTGGCTGCTGCATTGTTCGGATAGACAGTTCCAGACGCTGATATACTATAAGAACCTGAGTCCTTGAAAGTGGAGAATGTGCTGATATGATGCTGGAAAAGTCTTATGTGACGCTCGAACTTCCTGCCGTGCTGGAGATGCTGGCGGCTCAGGCAGAGTCAGAGCTGGGAAAGGCTGCGGCAAAAGAGCTGCAGCCTTCCACGAATGCCGAAGAAGTGCGGCGTCGTCTGCAGGAGACAAGTGATGCAGCCAGACTCATGACCCTGCGCGGAAGCCCCTCCTTTTCCGGCGCACGGGACATCCGTCCCGCGCTGGACAGAGCAAGACTCGGCGGCGCACTGAACACCAGAGAACTGCTGAATATCGCCGGGCTGGCCCGCTGTGCAAGACTTTGCAAGGCCTATATCGCCGAAGAAAAAAACGAGAAAACGAGCATTGACAGTCTGTTCCATGCCCTGAGAGCAAATAAATATCTGGAAGAGCGAATCTTTACAGCCATACCGGCCGAAGATGAGGTCGCGGACAGCGCGTCATCAGATCTCGCAGAGATCCGACGTAAAATGAGGGCCGCTTCAGCGCGGGCAAGGGATGCTCTGAACAAGATCCTTTCCTCTCCTTCCTATGCGAAGGCACTTCAGGAGCCTATTATCACGATGCGATCTGATCGCTATGTTCTGCCGGTACGAGCGGATCATAAGAGTGCGGTTCCCGGATTGGTCCATGATATCTCTTCCTCAGGTATGACGCTTTTCATAGAGCCGATGGCGGCAGTGAAGGCCAACAACGAGCTGCGTGAACTAGCGGCCAAAGAAAAGCTGGAGATTGAACGTATTCTGGCGGAACTCTCTGCAGAGTGCGCCGAACATGCAGACGACTTTTCAGAAGACTGTGTTTTGCTTGTACGACTGGACCTGATTTTTGCCAAAGCACGGCTGTCATACAAGATGGAGGCGTCTCCTGCAGAAATCTCAAACAGGGGAATCAATCTCCGCAGAGCGCGCCATCCGCTGCTTGATCCGGCGAAGGCGGTACCGATCGACCTGAACCTGGGCGAGGAGTTTGATACACTGGTGATCACCGGTCCGAACACCGGCGGCAAGACTGTGGCGCTGAAAACCATCGGCCTGCTTTCTGCCATGAACCAGTGTGGATTGCATATTCCCGCAACTGACGGAAGCACACTCCCAGTCTTCTCCCATATTCTGGCAGATATCGGAGACGAACAGAGCATCGAGCAAAACCTTTCCACTTTCTCTGCTCACATGAAGAACATTGTGGAGATCCTGGAATAGTGCGAAGACCGGTCTCTTGTGCTGTTCGACGAGCTGGGGGCCGGGACAGATCCCACGGAGGGCGCGGCCCTTGCGATTGCGATCATTGAACATGCAAGAAAGTGCGGCGCAATTATCGCGGCTACGACGCACTATGCTGAACTGAAGGTTTATGCAACAAATGAACCAGGTGTGCAGAATGCATCCTGCGAGTTTGACGTGGAAACACTGCGGCCGACATATCGCCTGCTTGTCGGAATTCCGGGTAAATCCAATGCTTTTGCCATTTCCAAGCGGCTCGGCCTGGAGGAGAGCATTATTCAGGATGCAAGTAACCGGGTTGGAACGGAGACTCAGAGTTTCGAAGCTACCATCGAGAAGCTGGAGCAAACGCGACATGCTCTGGAGCGTGAGCAGGAAGAGGCGGCGGCACTTCGAAGAAAAGCAGCGGAAGACGAGAGAAAGGCATCTCAGCTGCGGGCCGAGCTTTCAGTACGGATGGAGAAAGCAGAAATCAAAGCTCGCCGAGATGCGCAGAGGATTCTGGACGAGGCAAGAGAGACTGCGGACAGCGTCTTTGCCGAGCTGGATGAGATGCGCCGCCACGCCAACGATGAACAGCAGGCAGATGAGATCAACCGGGCAAGATCTGAACTGCGCAGGCGGCTGAACGAGAAGGAGGCTGTCCTGCGGGAGAACGATGATCTGCCACGACAGGAGGATAAAAAGTCCTCGAGAAAGCTGCGACCGGGAGACAGCGTGCAGATCAAGGCGATGGGGGTAAAAGCAGAAGTGCTCTCTGTTGCGAAGGACGGTACTGTGAATCTGAAGGCCGGTATCATGAATGTAACGGCCAAGGAGGATGAGCTGCTGCTTCTGGAGAATGAGCAGAAAAGAAAACAAAAGACTGCACCGGTGGCCGGGACAGGGGCAAGGCTGATGCATGTCGCGTCTGAAATAGATCTGCGTGGAATGGAGTCGCTGGAGGGGGTTCTCGCCGCAGAACGATATATCGACAGCGCAGCGATGGCCAGGATGAAGACGGTGACCATCATACATGGAAAGGGAACCGGCGCGCTCAGAGAAGCAATCCAGCAGATGCTCAAGCGCAACAAACTGGTAAAAAGCTATCGCCTTGGCCGATACGGCGAGGGCGAGGCCGGTGTCACTGTGGTAGAACTGAAATAATGGTAGAGCGGGAATACCGGTTAACAAAGGTATTCCTGCTTTTCTATGCCGGTACGGCTGAAAACACACAATGCAAAATAGAATGACTGTATTAAGCGGATCGAGAGCGTATGGAAAGCAAAAGCCAAAATAGCAGATAAAGACGGCATAAGATGTTTCAGAAATGCGATGGGTATTAAAACTATATGTTGTGTTTTCCCTCAACAGATGGTATAATTTATAGAATTCATTCATGTGTTTTCGGTATTATATTCTGAGAGCGGGCAGGAGTAGAGATGAAGGTTTTTGTAACGGGAATTAATGGCCAGGTTGGGTATGAGGTTGCAAATATTCTTGCTGAACGGGGACATAGCATTTGCGGCAGCGGGAGAAGTGAACACTACAGAGGTCTGAAGCTCGATGAGCGCGTAAGATATGTGCCGTTGGATATTACGGATCGATCTGCCGTAGAAGCAGTAATTGGAGAATTTCGACCCGATGCGGTGATTCATTGTGCAGCCTGGACAGCCGTAGATGCTGCAGAATCACCGGAAAACTATCAGGCTGTTCGCGCAGTGAATGTTTCAGGAACAGATAATCTTGCAAAGGCATGCAATGCATGCGGGGCAAAAATGCTTTATCTGAGCACGGATTATGTTTTTGACGGAAGTGGGACAGCCCCGTGGAAAGCAGATGATCATAATTATGCCCCCCTGAATGTTTACGGGCAATCCAAGCTCGATGGGGAACGTGCTCTCGTTGCGGCCACCAGACAGTTTTTTGTTGTCCGGACTGCATGGGTGTTTGGCGTAAACGGAAATAATTTTGTAAAAACAATGCTCCGTGTCGGTAAAACGCACAACCAGGTCCGTGTGGTATGCGATCAGATTGGGACACCGACCTATGCCAGAGATCTGGCGCGGCTACTTGCAGATATGGTCGAAACAGAAAAATACGGATACTATCATGCAACCAATGAGGGCGGGTTTATTTCCTGGTACGAGTTCTGTAAAGAAATCTATCGTCAGAGTGGACTAAACACAGAAGTCATCCCGGTTACAACGGCCGAGTATGGCCTTTCTGCGGCAGCAAGACCATTTAACAGCCGTCTGGATAAGAGCAAGCTTCCGGAAAACGGGTTCGATCCGTTGCCTTTGTGGCAGAATGCTCTGGCGAGATATCTGAAAGAGATCGGAGAATAAAGAAGAATTCATGAAAATTCTGTTTCTTGCCCCGGCCAACAATTACCATACGCAGAAGTGGTGTGGGTATTTTGTATCCAGAGGCTATGAAGTCCATGTGATCTCTTTTTTTCCGGGAACGATCGAAGGGGTCACAGTTCATTTCCTGGACTGCGGTGTGGACTGGCAGCAATCCGACAGCAAAAAACTGAAATACCTATTGAAAACACCGAAAATCAAAAGTATCGTTTCAGAAATCTCGCCGGATATCATCAGCGTCCATTACGCGACCAGCTATGGTACCGCGGCCGGCATAGCCGGACTGAAGAACTATGCCTTGTCTGTCTGGGGAGGAGATGTTTATACTTTCCCGCACAAGAGTCCCTTGCATCGTGCTCTGCTTCAGTACAGCCTTGAACATGCGGCCTGCCTGCTCTCAACAAGCGCAGCAATGGCGAGGGAAGTCGGAAAGTATACCGATAAGAAGTTCTATGTGACTCCCTTTGGAGTAAAAACGGAACTGTTTTCGCCGGATAAGCGTACTCGACCGGAGAATGACGGTCAATTCATCATTGGAACGGTCAAAGCCTTAAAGCCAAAATATGGAATTGATGTTCTGCTTCAGGCTGCAAACCTGGTGAGGCAGCAGCATCCGGAAATCCCGCTTCGGCTTCGGATAGCAGGAGAGGGTCCGTGTGAAGAAGAATACCACACACTGACAGAGACACTTGGAATTGCAGATATTACTATGTGGCTTGGATTTATATCCCAGGAAGAGGCTGCAAATGAATGGGCCAATATGGATATTGCAGTTGTACCATCCGTTACAGACTCCGAATCATTCGGTGTATCAGCTGTAGAAGCGGAGGCGTGCCGGATTCCGGTGATCATCAGTGATGTGCCAGGCCTTATGGAGGCAACACAGCCCGGGGTTACCAGTGTTGTGGTGACAAGACGGTCTCCTCAGGCGCTTGCGGATGCGATTGTTCTTCTCTATCGGAATCCGGAAGTTCGGAAACGGATGGGAGAAGCGGGACGAAAGCTCGCAGTTGAGAGATTTGATTATTTGACCTGTTTTAAAAACATAGAGAAGATTTTCCTGGAACTGGCGAAGAACAAGAACGAACACCCTGGTCGGAGAAGATAGAAATGGGCCAGATACTCCTCTATTCCTCTGGAATCATAGCAGAAAAGAAACCGACCGGCGGAGAACTCCGCTTTTTGGAACTTGCCGGATACATGGCAAAACAGAAGAATACGGAACTCTGCTGCGCGGACGAGGCTACTGCTCTGGCAGAGCTCGGCCTCAAATCCGATATCAGAATGAAAGGGCCTGAGGGGACACCGCCATTCCTGCCAGAGGAAGCCCGGATTCTGCTTGCCAACAGAAAAACGTTGAAGGAGATTGTAAAGAGCAAATACGACAGTATCATCGTATTTGATGTCCCTCCGGCTGTCGGGCTAACATTGGCTGGGGCGAAGAATCTTGTCCTGATGATCCGGAAGGACCTGATTGGCTATGAAAAGGTCAAGAGTGCCGGAAATGGCCTGAGAAAGAAACTGAGAATTGCATATCAGTGGATGTGTGAGAGCCTGTGTCTGCGCAGCGCCAGACAGGTGATCTGTCAATGCGCCTATGATCGGGATGTCATTTTGAACAGGCATCCGATGCTGGCAAAACAAGACGCTGCGAAATTCGATATCCAGATCAACAATATCAATCCCAGCTGGATTGTCAGGAGAAATGAAGCAGCCGACCCGGAGAACAGGGATGCGCGGAAATTCCGTATCTGCTTCATCGGCGGCTTTGATGATCTCAGAAAGGGGCAGAATCTCTTCCTGGAGGCAGCACAGGTCCTGAAATCAAAGCATCCGGAACTGGAGTTTGTCTTGGTGGGCGGAGGCAAGCGCCTTCAAAATTATCGTGACCAGTTCGAATCGGACAGAATCCGTTTCCTTGGAAGAATGGACAATCCGCTGTCGGTGCTGAAGAGTTCTGACCTCCTGGTGGTGCCGTCACTGGCAGACTCCTGCCCCAATACGGTGATGGAGGCACTCTATACGGGAATACCTGTGATCGGGAGCAGAGCCGGAGGAATCCCGGAAATACTGAAGGACGAAGAGGCTCTGTTTGATACGCAATCAAGCAGCATTGTCGAGCGCATTGAGCGATTGCAGGCCGATCGCACAGCATATGAGCATCTGAGGGAGAGGCAAAGAAAACGCGCAGAAGAACTGGAGTTTGACTGGCCGGAACGAATCATGCAGCTTATTCAGAGTGATTAAGCCTTAAAGAGGAGAAAAATGACGACAGGGAATTCTGAAAAAAACTATATTGTTCCGGAGTTCCTCGGGATTCTGCTGTTTTCGTCTTTTTTTGTCCTGTTTGACTGGACTTACGCAAGCATTACAATTCTCCTGTTTTGCCTGATGACTGCAGTGTCTATGATGATCATCAGACAGGGAAGACTGACTTTCCGGATTACTTTCTTCCACATCTGGATGGTTACACTCGGATTATTCTGCCTGTTCAGCGCAATCTGGGCCTGGGACGTTGAGAATGCCATTACAAAGGGGAAAACTGTATTTTCCATGTTCCTTTGCTATTCTCTGGCATACCTGTGCTATCAGGAATATGACTCCGTGGACAGCCTCCTGAAAGCTGTCCTCTGGGGCGGGAACATCGTCATGCTGGTCATCGTGGGCACATATGGAATCCATGGTATCCTCCGCCTGCTGGAATATGATGACAGACTGTCTGAGCAGTTTTATCTGAACAGCAACGTGGTCGGCGTTCTCTGTGCCATGTCAATTGTCGTGAATCTCTATTACATGCTGAAAGACAAGCGCCTGCATTGGTGGAATCTTTTCCTGATTCTTGGCGTGATTATGGTATCGGCAACGGGAAGCCGTCAAGCCCTGGCCGTAATGGCCGGCGGTGTTGTCTTATTCTGCTTCCTGGCTGCTTTGAGGGGAAAGAATCCGGCAGAGATTATCGGTCTGGTTGCAATAGGGATTGCACTGATCATCCTGGTGCTGATCCTGTTTTCAAGAATGCCGGCCTTTTCGGGCATCTATAAGAGAATCCTTTCTCTCTTTTCTGCAGTGACCGGAATAGGCAAGACTGACCGCTCTGCAACGACCCGGCTGGCGCTGATTGATGTGGGGGTAGAACAGTTCAAGAGAACACCCTTGCTTGGGGTCGGAATGGGCAGTGGGCACCTTGTGGCATGGAAGTATCTGAACCGGTATTATTATCTGCATAACAATTACGCCGAGATTCTCGCAGACGGAGGAAGCATCGGATTCGCGATTTATTATGCAATCTATGCATATATTATCCTCGGATTCATTCGTTTCCGCAGATATGGAACGCTGGAAACAACACTATGCTTTACACTTGTGATCATGCTGTTGGTAGAGGATTATGCGAGCGTGACCTACTATGCGAAAGAGACATATTTCTATCTGATGATATGTGTTCTGGAGGTCGAAAAGCTTCGACGTGCGTGTCGTGAGGCGCTTCCAAAGACACCCATACTTCAGACTGTGACGGTGGCAGAGTTATGAAACCAGCAGTTTCTGTTATCATCCCTTATTACCACGGAAAAAGGTTCCTGCCGGGTTTGCTGAAAATGATGTGTTCCAATTCAGAGAACCTGCGGAATGAAACAGGGAGTGAACTTGAAGTCCTGATCATCAATGATTCACCGGATGAATCTATTGAGATTGATGGACAGCCATATCCGCTGAAAATCTTCACTAATCCAAAAAACAGTGGGATACACGCCTCTCGAGCGAATGGCCTGAGGCTGGCAGAGGGCGAGTATATCCTGTTCCTGGATCAGGATGACCGAATTACAGAACGCTGTCTGGTCAGCCAGTTGAAGCATATTGAAAAAGCGGATTTCGTCGTTGCCAACGGATTCGATGATGAGCCAGGAGGCGGGCAGCATTTGATCTTCGCGGACAAGAGACAACAACTCTGTGCAACAGATCTTGACTGCCACTATTATTACAACAACCTGATTCGGTCACCGGGGCAGGTACTGATTCGCAAGACTTCAATTCCAGAATACTGGACAGAGCAGATACTTGTTAACAATGGATCTGATGACGCCTTTCTCTGGATCCTCATGCTCTGCAACGGAGCCAGAGGTGTGATCAATGAGGATATCGTGTTCGAGCATGTACTTACCGGCCAGAATACCAGCGGGGACAACATCGGCATGCTGGACTCGCAGAGAGAGGTTGCCGGGAAACTGAGGGGGATCGCATCGCCGCTGGGGATGAGGGCGTTCCTGAGAAGGGCGGAATATTATTGCCTTCCCGGAAAGCTTCAGAAACTGCGGTACTGGGACGTCGGGCTTCGTCGAAAGATTTATGCCGTGAGGCATATGAGCACGTGAGGGAAAGGAATTATCAAATGCAAAAAGGGATTGAAATCAATTTCTATGATCTGTTTCGACATCTCATGAAAAAATGGGCTGTGCTGCTTGTTTTTGTGCTGATATTCGGTGCAGCGGCAAATTTCTATGGATATCATAAGGCGGAGATGACAGCAAGACGGGAGAGGCAGGCACTGGAGGAGTATGCGCTTTCCATCAGCACTGCGACAGAAGAATTGCCGGAGTATATGACGGCGGAACTCGCAGAGCTGAGAGGTGCATTGACAGAAGAAGAGGCCAGTTTTGTTGAAGCAATCGCGAAACTCTACATGTACCGTATGTGGGCTTCCGATAAGATTAATACCGAGCTGATCGTCGGAGAACCGGATAACGGCGATCTCGAAATCGTTCAAACGCTGTATTATGCCAATGAGGGCGTCCAGTCCGCAATACAGGTTATGACCTCTGCAGAGAAATCCTACTACAATGTTTTGGTCAAGGAACTGAGCGGAACAGATATGAGCCTCACGGAGAAAGACATCTCTGTACCGGGCAAGATCCAGCCAAAATGGCTGATTGTCGGGTGCGTCCTTGGTGCGTTCCTGGGGGCCTGCCTGCTTGCGACGGGTTATATCCTGTCAGGAAAACTGCGGTCATCGGAGGATATGGAAAGACCATACGGTATCCCGGTCCTGGCGGTAGTCAGAACAGGAGAGGAAGAGAAGCTGATTTCGGTCGCAAGAGGCACTGTGCGCCTGCTGAAAGAGAAGCAGATGACGAGTATCGCGATCTGCGCAGCAGATACACCGGGTGCAGATGACACAAGAAAAAGATTGGCTGAACTGCTGCAGAAGCAAGGAATTAATGTGATTCTGTCATCATGCGAGCCGTCAAGTTTCATTGGTGATGTTGCCGGAGCGAGTTCGGTTTTGTTTATCGAACAGATCGGAAAAAGCCGATACCGCGACATCGAATACCGTGTAACTGCCTGCAGAAATTTCTGTATACCGGTGGCAGGATGTGTTGTCGTGGAATAAGATGAACGAAGATGCACTGATTTCTGTCATTATACCGGTCTATAATGTCAGACCCTACCTTGAGCGCTGCTTTCAAAGTGTTACCAATCAGTCCTATCACAATCTTGAAATAATACTTGTTGACGATGGATCAACAGATGGCTCGAGTGAGCTGTGTGATGAACTTGCAGCAAGAGATCACCGCGCAAGGGTGATCCATAAACAAAACGGCGGCTCTGGATCAGCTAAAAATGCCGGAATCAACGAAGCTGCTGGAGAATATATTTCGCTTGTAGATTCTGATGATTGGATTACTGCAGATATGTATTATTATATGCTGCAAATCCTGCAAAAGACGGGGGCTCAAATAGCCGTATGCGGTATCCAGAAAGTAAATGAATATGAAGAGATCTCATATTATAACGATGATCTGGAAGAAAGAGTTATTCTTAATACAGAACAAGCTTTATATGAACTGCCAAGAAATGAAAAAATAACAAACTCAATGTGTAATAAACTGTTTCAAGCCAACATACTTAAGGGATTAAAAATGAACGAAACAGTTTCTTATGATGATGTTTCATTTGTACCGCAATGCATTGCACGAGCACGGACCATAGCATATACAGCAGAGCCCTATTATTGCTATTTCGAACGAAAAGGAAGTATAAGTAAGAGTGCTTTCACAGTAAAAGAATTCGACCGCGTGACTGCAGATCGAATGCGACTTGAGTTCTATCATAAAGAGTTCCCTCAATGCGAAGAATCTGCAGCGATCGCCTTTGTTGGAACATGTCTGAAAGTGTATTATGAGTCAAGACAGAGTGTTGAACCGGAAGCAAGAAAGAATAGATCATTGCTCAGAAGAGAATTAAGAGAGACGATTAACAAGTACAAGGGTCTGCCATTTACAAGGAAACAAAAAGCGAAAGCCAGATTATTCCTGATGTCACCTTGGCTCTTTGAAATATCAATGAAATTAAGAGGGAAGTAGCGAAGACATAACGATGGATCAGTCGATTTATTATAAGAAAATAACACCGGAACATAAGTGGTATGATCTTAAACTGAAGGAAGTATGGACATATCGAGATCTTGTACTTCTTTTGGTGAAGAGAGATTTTGTCGCAAAATATAAGCAGACTGTTCTGGGACCGGCATGGGCAGTTATCCAACCGCTTTTGACTACGGTCGTATTTACATTCATTTTCGGTGCGGTTGCTGGGCTAGCAGATTCTGGTGCCGTTCCCACTTTTTTGTTTTACATGTGTGGTAATATCGCATGGCAGTTTTTTGCTGGCTGTCTGTCAAGAACGGGGAGAACTTTTGTTGATAATCGAGGAATAATGGAGAAGGTTTACTTCCCAAGACTTGCAATGCCAATCTCGACATGTATCAGCCAACTTGTGGCCTTTGCAATTCAAGCTGCTATGTTTGTCGTTTTTGTAGTTATTTATCTGTTTGTACCGAGGTTTCATATTCAGATAACTAAATTCATTATCTTAGTTCCGTTTCTAATCTTACAGATGATGATGCTGGGACTGGGGTGTGGAATTATTATCTGCGCATTAACAACGAAATACCGTGACCTGCAGATGTTGATTGATTTCGGAGTTCAACTCTGGATGTATGGCACTCCTGTAGCATATTCTACTAAGATCTTTGAAGGAACACCGTTAATCCGAATCGTCAATTATAATCCAATGACACCGATCATCAATGCAATGCGCTATGCCTGCTTGGGACCGGACTGTGGACAATTCGATTTGAAATACTACATTGTCAGTGTTTTCACCACATTTTTAATCCTGTTTGCCGGAATCGTGCTGTATAACAGGGCGGAGAAAAATTTTGCAGATACAGTTTGAGGTGAACAAATGGATCAGAATGTGATGGTCAAAGTAGAACATGTATCAAAGCAGTACCGGTTGGGTATGATTGGCTCTACCACATTGCGCGAGGAGATGCAGCGTGCGCTTGCAAAACTGCGCAAAAAAGAAGACCCTACCCGACTAATTGGAGACAGTATTTCAGGAAATGTCGGAGACCTGTTCTATGCATTGGATGACGTGAGCTTTGAAATAAACCGGGGAGAGGCAGTTGGAATCATTGGCCATAACGGAGCTGGTAAAAGTACAATTCTTAAGCTGATCAGCCAGGTGACAGGACCAACAACGGGTTGCATTGAATTGAACGGAAGAGTTGCCAGTATGCTGGAGGTCGGAACCGGTTTTCACAGAGAATTGTCTGGCAGGGACAACATCTATATGAACGGTGCGATTCTCGGCATGACAAAGGCGGAGATTGATAAAAAGATCGAGGATATTATCGAATTTTCAGAGTGCAGACAATTTATAGATACTCCGGTTAAACGCTATTCCAGCGGTATGTACGTGAAGCTTGCATTCAGCGTAGCTGCCCATCTTGACAGTGAGATCATGATCATGGATGAGGTTTTAGCCGTCGGCGATGCTAAATTCCAGGAAAAGTGTCTTGGGCGCATGGGTGACGAGGCTCATGGTGGAAGAACAGTCCTCTATGTCAGTCATAACATGAACACGATTCGGGCTCTTTGCAGTAGAGTAATTGTACTGGATCATGGGAAAAAAGTTTTTGATGGTGATGTCGAGCAGGGAATTACATTATATAACGGCTTGAAGCAGCTATCAGGTGGCACTATTAATCTGAAGCAGATCAAGAGACATCTCGATTACATTCACCGGAGACAATCGCTGACAGCACTGAAGATTCACACGGAAGATAGCAGGTTTGAATTTGGAAGTATAATATGTGGAAGCCTTGAAGTGGAGAGCCAGGAAACAATTGACAATGCTGGATTCTTCTTTCGAATCCAAACGGTGGGGAACGTTGCTGTTACCAGAATGGATACCTCAGATCCGATAGCAATTAAGGGAGGAGAAAACACATTTTCTTTCAAGTGGGATGTTTCGCAACTTATCCCTGGAAAGTATCTTCTTGATATTGCCTTAACACAGCGTAATTCCTGGGGAAATGTTCAAATATTGGACTATATTAATGAAGCATACTGTTTCGAAATTATGGCAGAGACGGAAGATCCCGTACTCATAAACTGGACTGCCAGAGAATACGGCTACTATATTGGCCCTGAAATTCTGTTAACATAATGACTGCTGCTTCATAAAGAATTGGTGTTTCAGTAAGAATATTGAGGTTGAAATTGAATCATTCTATTACAGACAAGAAAAAACGCATAGCGACAGACATGCTGATCAATTTGGTTGGCACTGGTTTGCCGCTTATTGCACTGCAGCTCATTGTTTATCCGATCGTTGCCCGGACAATTGATGCGGATGCATATGGGAGAATGCAGTCTTTAATCTCTGTTATTTTCCTGATCAGTGGAACAATCGGAGGTGCGCTGAGCACGACAAGATTGATTCATCAGTACGATTATCAGGAGAGAAACAGTATTGGTGATTTCAGTATTCTGAATATAGCATCCGTAAGCATAGTAGCGGTTGCTACGCCAATTGTAATAAGTATCTACCTCGGAGAGATTGTAATCTACGAGCTGGTCCTTATCACGCTTATTTCGATTCTCAATTATACAGAATTATACTTTGAAGTAGGACTCAGACTTCAACTCAATTATCGGAAGATTTTTATTAATAAGCTGATTGGTGCAGTTGGCTATTTAATCGGGTTTTTTATCTTTCGGGTTGTTCTCGATTGGCATTATATATTCATAATCGCATATCTTTTGCAGACTCTTTACTGCATGAAGAGCACAAATCTGATCCATGAGCCGTTAATACGGACAAATGAGTTTTCGGATACTGCACGCTCATATGGAAGTATTACGTTAGCCAGTGCATTTAATAAAAGCTTGACCTATTTCGATAAAATACTTCTTCATCCGCTTATGGGAGGGGAAGCGGTCTCCGTTTATTATGCGGCTAATATCTTTGGAAAACTGGTTCTGCAAGTACTTGAGCCGATTACTAACGTTGTACTTTCTTATCTCTCTGCGGAAAAGAAAGTGTCTCGTTCTGTTTGGGGACTGACCATCCCAATCGGAGTTTCCTTCTGCGCTGTAATGTATGTCTTTTGTCTGTTGGTCAGCAGGTTCGTGTTGTCGATCCTGTATCCTCAATTTGTTGACGAAGCGATGAAACTGATACCGATTTCAACGCTGAGCCTTTGCGTATCTTCGTTCGTTAATATTATTCATCCGCTTGCACTGAAATCCATAAAGACGAACCGGCAGATTATAATCAGCGGGGCAGGACTGCTCTGTTATGTCGTTTTGGCACTGACACTCTATAAGCCGTATGGATTGATGGGATGCTGTATAGCACTTCTTATTAGTTATATAGTGAAGTTGGGGCTGATTCTACTATACTGCTTTGTTATAGATAGATCGGTGCGAGAGTAGATGAGATAACCCTTTTTTATCGGAAAACGTGAGCACCTGTAGATCCTGCTATAGCGAGAGTCAGCCTGATCAAACAATTTGTGTGTATACCGAATAGAGTTCTTGAAGGGATGGAGTCGTAATATGCGAGCTGAGAACACTCAATATATGTATGATTCTTCATGGACAGATGATTTCAAACACAGAAGTGAATTGGACTACTATTCACCAGAACTACCAGAAATGGTTGAACTCGAGGAAACTGTGATTCTCCCGGCAAAAGAGTCTGTTATGAGGACTTGGGGAATTGGCGGTGTGGATGTTGATGAACTCAGCTTCGAGAATATTCGGCAAGGGATTGCCTTTGGAGGGCATTATTCTTATTCGCCAGAAGAAGTAGTTTCTTTGAATGAAACCGTATATTATATTCCCGTTATTATGAAGCACTGGGGACACTTCCTAATAGATGTACTGAGTAGATTCTGGTTCCTGCTCGATGACATGGATGAAGGCCATCGCATTGCTTTTTGCAGTTTGGACTTTAAAGATACATCGCTGGAAGGAAACTATGCCGAGGTGATCCGCTTTTTAGATGTGACGCCCGAACGCTTGGTCCTTGTAGATCGTCCTATGCGCTTTAGAAAAATTGTCGTTCCGAAGGCCGCGTTTGGCTATTCTATGAGTATTCATGGAGTGTTTCTGAGAACAATTGCCCGCATAAAAGAGCGTGCCTTATGTGATCCGCAGGTGAAAGAGTTGACACCGGTGGATAAAGTTTACTTTACAAGAACAAAGTTTCGGCGCGCTAAGCTATTAGAAGTTGGTGAGAAAGATATAGAGAACTTGTTTTTCGCTTGTGGATATACAGTGATGTCCCCGGAGCAACTTTCTTTTGTTGAACAGGTTTTTTATATCTCCAACTGTAAGGAAATGGCAGCATTGAGCGGGAGCATCATGCATAATGTTCTTTTTACTGAAAAAAACACAAGAGTGGCAATATTGAACAGAACTTGCATGCCTAATCCTCCACAGTTCCCAATAAATCAAACAGCAGAAGCAGAAATAGTCTATATTGACTGCTATTCGAAGTGGATTCTCTCACATCCACGAGATTACGGCGGACCAAAGGCGGGACCTGTTTGGTTGGAGGCGAATGAAAATCTATATAAGTACCTCTATGACAGTGGTTATGGGAAGATTCTGACAGACAGTAAATTGCCTACAGAAAAGAAGCTGAGAAATATAATGCAGTATTGCTATTTAAGTGTAAGAGTGAAAGCGAAACAATCGAAACTGCTGACGGGCATCTACCGCTTAGCCAGAAAGAACTAGTAATTAGCGCTTTTTTGGGGGGCAGAGACAGGGAAATATAGGAGAGCACAGGCTTTGATTATTAGGATGATAGCGAGAATATTGAAATGGTAAAAGAATTAGACACGTTCTTTGGCGATAACAGAAGAGAGATTGGCATTATTACTGGCAAACAGACAGAATGTATTGCAGTTATGCTTAAGCGAGCACTGATTGAGAGAGGGTATAGATGTCGAGTTTTCTCTAAGCCGCCTGCTTTCAGAACCAATCAATTGTTCATTGTTTTTACACCACAGATATTTAAAAACTTGCCTAAGTACTACTGCGTGTATCAAGTGGAACAGTTGACATATGATTATGTAAAAACAGAGCATTATTATTCATTACTCGAAAATGCTATAGCGATATTTGACTATTCAAGAGTGAATTATGATATTTTAAAAGAGGATGACAGCATAGGAAGAAAACTGTTTTATCTACCTTTTGATATTGATAGGAACGAACTGGAAGAGTCCGTTTATGAGAATAATAAAAAATATGATGTGCTCTTTTATGGCGCAACATCCAGTGAGAGACGAAAAAAATATTTTGAAGTGATCCGAGAACAGTATGATATTAAAATAATCAATGATTTACTTGGAAAAAGGCTGAAAAGTGAACTGAGAAAAGCCCGGATTATCGTTAATATTCATTACAAAGACAATGCAATTCTTGAATCGTGCCGGTTGTGTGAAGTGCTCTCGTTAGGTAACAGCATCGTAATCAGTGAGACGAGTATTGACAAGGATTTGGATGAGATGTTCTCTCCCTTTGTTGAATTTGTTCCAGCGGCGGATCCGAGAACTATGCTTGTGAGAATAGAGACCGTGCTGAAAAATGAAGACAGAATACCCGAGATAATTCAAGAGCGAAAGAGAGCAGCGCTGAATAAAGAAAGTTGCTTTCTCAGCTACATAAGTATGTATTTTTAATAAACAATTCTGAGAATCCTGATCTTAGAATCGAAGTATATGCTTCACGCATCAGTTTTATAATTAGGGCATAATAGAAGAGAAAATGGGCGATGAGATGGATGGTAATTATGTGAATCTGGAGTATAGTGTAGCACTATGTACATTTAATGGGGAAAGGTTTGTTTCAGAACAAATTCAAAGTATTCAGGGACAAACAATTCCTCCGAAAGAGCTGATTATCAGTGATGACGGGTCCGACGATAGGACCCTTGAGATTGTTGAATCTTATGCCTCAAAATGTACAATTCCAATTAAAATCATCTTTAATAAAGGTGAGCATGGTGTAAGAGGAAATTTTTATACGGCGATTCAATCATGCAGTTATCCCATTATTTTTACCTGTGATCAGGATGATGTCTGGCTGCCTCAAAAAGCAGAAACCATTTTACCATATTTTGCTGATAGGAAAACTCAGCTTGTCTTTTCTGATGGTGAATTAGTTAATGGTGAGCTGGAATCTCTGGGTACATCAATATTCCATGCCAATGGCATAACGGAGAAGTTCCTTAAAGAGAAGGACTGGATAAGTTACCTATACAGTAACTTTCTGGTAACGGGAGCAACGATGGCATTTCGTTCCTCTTTGATGGATAACGTCAGCCAATTTCCGGAAGGTTGGTTACACGATTCATTTCTCGCTTTTAAAGCAGCTGCAATGGGAGGAATGGTAGCATGCGAAGAGCGGTTGGTCCTGTACCGACAGCACGGAAGTAATACGCTAGGGATGCACGAAGTAACACGGGCAGAACGGTTGGAACAGTGGAAGCAGAGAAGTAAAAACCTTGTCTCTGACAGAGATAAACGCTATCATCGTTTCCTGACACTCAATGAGGAACTGCATTCGTGCTTCACACAAGAAGAACAGAAGAGAATGGATCGCTTTCTTTCTTTCTTACAGGATCTAGCCGAAGCGGGGAGAAAACCAGCACTTATTCAAATTCCGACTATTGTGAAACACTATTGCAATGGAGACTTTCAGGAATTCTATAGCGGAGGAAAAACGGCAGTACTTGCTATATTAGCTGCCTTTATCAGTAAAGACTAGGTGTAGAAACAGACTACCACATCTAAAAAACGGGCTGTTTTCACAAATGTTGAACAGGGAGCGATTATGGCACTTAGCAATACAGATAACAGAATAAAGCCTTTTTCGAACTACCCGATTATGAGTGAGCTATCTCACACCAGCTAAAAGAGACCAAATGCTAAAGGAACGACTATGACAGTTGCACTTTGCCTGATCACATGGAATGAAATAGATGGTGTAAAGCATGACATTCCGTTGATCGATCGAACACAATTTGATCAGATCTACTGCATCGACGGTGGGAGTACCGATGGAACAGTGGAATATCTGAAGGGAAATGGTATTCCGGTTTATACGCAGACTGCAAAGGGATTAAACCAGGCGTGCGTCGACGGAGTCAATCACTGCAGCTGTGATGCGTTTGTTTTTTTCCATCCCAAGGGCACCATTCCGGTGGAAGATGCATACCGCTTTCGCGCATTCTTTGAGCAAGACTATAAGCTTGTTGTCGGTAGCCGGATGATGAGAGAATCAGTCAATGAGGAAGACGGACGGTTCTTCAAACCCAGAAAATGGTTCGTGATCGGCCTCAGTTCGCTGGCGGCTATCCTGTTCAAAAGAGAAGGAAACACCATCTGGGACTGCCTTCACGGTTTCCGGGGAATGACAACAGACGCATTTAAGAGTCTGACGATTTCTGATCACAATCCTTCTGTGGATATCGAGATGGTATGTCGTTCATATAAACTGCATTTAAGCAGAATTGAATTTCCAACAAAGGAATCCGCCCGAATCGGCGGTGAAACGCATTTTAAGGCATTTACAACAGGAAGAAAACTGTTAAAATACGTTATCTGGGAGATTGGTAGAGATTGAAGGTCAAGTATCTGATCCTTGGAGCAGGACCCGCAGGGCTCACCATAGGTAATCTGTTGAAACGGAGTGCAGAAGACTCTTTTCTGGTATTGGAGAAAGAATCTGTTCCGGGTGGACTTTGCAGATCCGTCGAGGTAGATGGCAGTCCCTTTGACATTGGCGGCGGGCACTTCCTTGATGTGAGACGGCCGGAAGTAAACCGCTTTCTGTTTTCGTTTATGCCGGAAACAGAATGGAACCGTTTTGAACGCGATTCCAGAATTGCAGTTCATGGGACTGTTATCGGACATCCGATTGAAGCCAATATTTGGCAGCTGCCGATTGAGGAGCAGGTTCGATACCTTAAGTCTGTTGCATCAGCGGGATGTAATACCGGCACCGCAATGCCCGATTCGTTTATTGATTGGATCTATTGGAAACTGGGAGAGCGAATTGCGGAAGATTATATGATCCCATATAATCGCAAACTATTCTCCAGTGAACTGGATCAATTGGGAACCTACTGGCTGGAAAAGCTGCCGAGCGTTTCTTTTGATGAAACGCTTCGAAGCTGCCTTGAGAAAAAGGCATACGGGACACAACCGGGACATGCGCAGTTCTATTACCCGAAGACTTTCGGCTACGGGGAATTATGGAGGCGAATGGGAGCATCTCTTGGCGAGAATCTGCATTGCAACTGTACTGTCCGGGGCATTGACTTTGAGAAAAAAGAAGTCATAACGGACAACGGGACGATTACTGCGGAGAAGATTTTTGTTACCGTACCCTGGACAAGCCTTTCGGTACTGAAAGGAATACCGGAAGTGTTGACAGACGGGATTGGAGAGTTGAAATACAGCTCTGTCGAGACAAGGTACTTTGAAGAGAATCTGGATACCTCAGCGCATTGGATCTACTATCCGGACCCGGATCTGCCGTTCCACCGCATCCTGGTAAGAAGCAATTTCTGCACGGGAAGCAAAGGATACTGGACAGAGACAAATGCGGAGAGAACGGAACTGTTTCGCGGAGAGGACCGGGACCGTTTCCATTACCTGAATGAATACGCATATCCCCTGAATACAAAGACCAAGCCCCGGATGATATCCAGGCTCCTTTCCTGGACAGAGCAGCGAGGAGTGATCGGTGTCGGAAGATGGGGCGAATGGGAGCACTATAATTCTGATGTTACGGTTGCAAAAGCGATGTCCGCCGTAGCGAAAATAATGAAATAGGCAATAGAAACCGCTCCCGGTAAAGCAAAGAATCCCGAAGAATGGTTCTGTGACGCGGTATAAGAGGTTTGCGTTCAATATAGCCTGAACAGAGTCAGATAAAGTCACGGCATACCGGAGGAATATCATTGAGCAAGGCAAAGATGAAAGAACATACGGACAGCAGTAAGTACAGGAAAGCATTCCTTATTTTAATCACTGCAGTTGTGTTACTCCGCATTGGATATATCTTCTTCAGAGGGGAAGTAGACCGGGAATACTATACCTCTGCTCAATATGATCTCTCCGTCGCAGATCCGATTCCATGCGAAGAACTGATACAGGAGTTCGTTCCGACCCAGGACCGCCTGTACAGCCTGGAATTATGCTTTTCGGGCCTGAAAGCAGACAAAGACAGTACCGTGGTCTTGTCTCTGCATTCTGATGACACACTGCTTTATCAGACAAATATTACACTGAATAAATCGGATGATGGAATATGGAAACGTATTGATGTGAATGCGGAGGTTCAACCGGAGCGGACCTACAGCATTATTCTGCATGCTTCGGATGACGTAGAAGAGACGCCCTCCGTCATGTGCGTTGCGGATAACTTCGCTCCTGAAATCCGTACCACATATATGAACAATGAGGTGCTTAAGGAAAACATCGCAATTAATTATGGTTACTTGAGGGCACCGACACTGTTTGATAAAGCGGTAATAAGCTCATTGTGGCTGCTTCTCCTTGCCGGGGCATTGCTTTTCCTGCGATACGCGGACCACGCCAGAGCCAGAGCAATATGCTGGAGCCGTGAGCTCATTGGACAAATCGGTAACATTGCTTTTATCTGTGCGGCTGAAGTCCTCACATGCGCAGTTGTTATTCAGTGCAGCGGCATTGAGTTTCAACCGCTGACAAGGGTTTTACTGTACCTGATATCTATGCTTGCTTCGCTGAGTTGGAATGAAAAACAGAGCTGTTTCAGCGAGGTTTTTAATACGGCAGGGAAAAAAGTCGGCTATCTGATCCTCTGTCTGTATGCTGCTTTTGCGCTGGTTGGACAGAGATGTTTTGTTTATCCGCTGGATCAGAGAATCAGATTGGAAGCAATCGCTGTCTTTCTGTGTGCTGTGGTATGGTTTGTTCCGGTCATACACAGCATGTTATGGGGCACTGAGAAGTTCTGCCGGAAGGCTTTTATCAGAGACGGCCATGCACCAGGAATACAGAACGTTCAACTACTGGTTATTCTGGTTTTGATACTCCTGCTTCCGGCAGTTTACAATCTGATTGCGAACAATCCGGGGATTTCTGATGTAGATACGTATGAATCCTTTGAAAAGTATGCACAGAATCCATACGGAATGTACAATTGGCATCCGCTGTTCTACAGTCTCATCCTGCGGCAGATACAGAAAGTCTGGAATTCTACGTATGCTGTCATTCTGGCACATTATTTCTTCTGGATCTATGTTGTTCTTGAACTGCTGATGTATCTCAGACAAAAAGGCATGAGAGAGTCCGCAATCATTCTTCTTGCAGCCCTTTTTGGCTTTAATGCCGCAAATGTACTCCATCTGAATACCATCTGGAAAGATATCCCATATACACTGGCGATGCTCTGGCTCCTCCTGATTACGGCAAAGATTTCCATTGATTACGACAAGTATAAAAGGAAATGGTATATCTATCTGGAGCTTTTCGTTTCCTTGAGTCTGATCGGCCTGCTCAGGAAAAATGGTATTGTCCCTTTGATAGTAGCAGCCGTACCGCTTTTGGTGGTACACAGGAAAAATTTCAAATTGATTGCCGGAATATTGGCGTCAGTGATTTTTATTTTTTATATGCAGGGGCCGGTTTACGCCCACTATCATGTGATAGAGCCAGGGAAGCGTGGCATGTATGTCGGACTTGGCCAGGATATTCTGGGCGCGTATTATGGCGGAGGGGAAGTCTCAGCGGAAACATCTCAGATGATTGCGGTGATGACAAAATATAATACGGCAGAATACGATTACAACCCGACCTGGGCACATCAATCCTACGATCTTGATGTGGAGCCTGCGGAGTTTGTCTCTGCTTATCTGGATACATTTCTGAAAAATCCGATTTTGATGTCTCGTGCTGTGCTGGCGAGAGAGGATTGCCTCTGGGATCTGTTTGAAGGCAGAGACGCTGTTGTCGGGAACACAAATTATACAGATACGGAAGACGGAGACCGTCGTTGGAACGAGTTTTACGAAAGACGGGTTTTCCGAAGCATAGCACCGGGCATGTCGGTGTTGACAGCCGGCACGGTGGAAATACAATGGCTGAATACCCTGATGTGGAGATGCGGCTTCCTGACGATGCTCGGGATGATGACGGTCGTTTTTTGGGTAATTCGATATGGTTTCAGAAGAGATCTACTTGTTATCACGCCTCTTCTCGGCCAGGTACTGAGTCTCCTCCTTTCAACCGGATGGACGGATTTTCGGTATTTCTGGCCAATGAATGTACTGAATCTGGCAATGATTCCACTGCTGTTTGCAGCAGGCAGAGAAGATCGGGCAAAGTTATGAAAGCATCGGTCCAGCCTATGGGTCCTGGATGCCTGTGAAGGAGAAAAATGTGATTACCTTTAATGTTGCGCCGTTTATCGGGACAGAGATTGAATATATCAAAGATGCGGTAGAGCGCCAACATATCTGTGGCGATGGAAAATACACAAAGCTGTGCGATCAATGGATGGAAGATCGATTCCAGGCGAACAAGGTCTTGCTGACGACGAGCGGCTCATCTGCCCTGGATATGGCTGCACTCCTGTGCGGTCTGCAGCCCGGAGATGAGGTGATCCTCCCGAGCTTCACGTTTTCCAGTACGGCAAATTCGTTCGTGATGGCAGGAGCAAAGCTGGTTTTTGTGGATATCCGACCGGATACCATGAATATGGATGAGACGAAAATCGAAGCGGCGATTACGGACAGGACGCGGGTTATTGTTCCGGTGCATTATGCGGGCGTAGCATGTGAAATGGATACGATCATGGATATTGCACAGAGGCATCACCTGCTGGTTGTGGAAGATGCTGCACAAGGTGTGATGAGTACCTACAAGGGAAGAGCACTCGGGACAATTGGCGACTTCGGCTGCTATTCTTTCCACGAGACCAAAAACTACTCAATGGGTGAGGGTGGCGCGATTGTGATCAACCGCCCGGAGATGGTGGAAAAGGCCGAAATACTCCGTGAAAAAGGGACGAATCGCTCCAAGTTTTTCAGGGGTCAGGTCGATAAGTATACCTGGGTGGACTACGGTGACAGTTTTTTGCCCAGTGAACTGAACGCCGCTTACCTGTGGGCACAGCTGGAAAAGGCGGATGAAATCAATCATGACCGGCTGACCAGCTGGAATCATTACTATGAAGGACTCCTGCCGCTGGCGAATAAGGGATTGATTCGGCTGCCGACAGTACCTGCAGAATGCGGACATAATGCGCATATGTTCTATATTAAAACCAATGACCTGAACGAGAGAACTGCGCTGATCACATTTTTGAAAGACAGAGGAATCACTTCTGTTTTCCATTATATCCCGCTGCACAGCGCACCGGCGGGAGAGCGATTTGGCAGATTCTCGGGTGCTGACGAATACACCACTGCCGAGAGCAACAAATTGACCAGACTGCCGATGTATTATGGACTTACCAGAGCGGAGACAGAAAGTGTTGTAGAAGCCGTTACTGCCTTTTACGGGAAGTCTCACGATAAGGGAAAGTCATGTTGATGTATTCGGAGAACGGGAATGCCGACATGAGTATCAGAAGAACCGCATGGAAGCAGGGGAAAGAGGGCCCTGAAGTCAAAACCGCATTGCATTTTGTCCTTTCGGCTGCCATTGTTTTAAGCTGCTTTCTCTTCTGTAAATACACGGGAAAACTTTATATAGACGTCGATAATTACTATGTGGCAATGGTAACCGCCGGCGTGTTTGATGATATAAACTGGTGCTATTATGTAAACCCTGTCCTTTGCATCCTGATCAAAGTGTTGACCGGCTTGATACAGCGCGTAGACTGGTTTACAATGCTGTCGCACATCCTCGTTTTTACCGGGGCGGTTTGGCTTGTGTTCTCTGCTTTGACATGGAAAGCGGGAAAGCTGCTGGAGAAGACAGTATTCATTCTTTGGATCGTCTTCCTCCTTGCCGGTCTGAATCTGTGGAATATCAATTATACGGTCCAAAGCGCTTTTTTCTGCTATGTTGGCGGCATGGGGCTGTTCTGTGTAAGGTCTGACTCCCGAGAGCGAAAGGTCCTGGTGACCTTGTTCTTGTTGTGCGGAATTGCCTGGAGAATTGAAGTTTTTTTTCTGTTTCTTCCCTTTATGATTCTGAAAGCAGTTTGTGACAGTCACATTTTCCAGAGAAAACAGGGGAAGATCCGTCCCACTGCATTTCAGGCTGGGCTTCTGGCTGCCTGCGCCATATTGATCACCGCCCATTACGCAGTAAGGCTGCTTCCGCAGAATACAGAGGCGGTAAGATATAACAGGGCGAGAACAGCAATAACGGATTATCCGATGGAAAGCTGGGAGCAGTTCCCCGAGAAAGACCTGATAACAGAGACTGCTTATCAGGCAATTACAACGGAGTGGTGTTTTTTAGATACGGAAGCGCTGAATGCTGACCTGTTGGAGCAGGTTGCAGATGCGGGGGGGCGTACACTCTCATTTCATCAGGCTCTCTATCGTCTGGCAAGGGTCTGCAGTCAGAACAGAAGTTCATTGTATGTACCATGTGCCTGGCTCCTTTTGCTTGGGCTGCTGAATCTGATGAAGATAAAAAGGTACAGAGCCATAAAAACTCTTCTGGCTTATGCGGGAACATGCCTGATCCTTCTGTTTTTCGCTGTCCTCGGTAGAATTCCAGTCAGTGTTATACTCAGTACCCTGCTTGCCTGCTCCCTTACGCTGACCAATCCGCCGCGGGGCGAAGATGATGCTGCGAAACCCGGTGCACAGGCTGCTCTTCTGGCAGTGATGGTGTGCATTTGCGCAGTCGGCCTTGGTACAGCCATCTTCAATGCGGACGTGTCGAAGCCGCAGTGGGTGATGAACAGCAGGGATCCCTTGGCGGAAAGTGAACTTTACAGAGAGACCGTCCAGGGGGAAAAGCTTTTCTTCTGGGATACCTCTTCCAAAGGCATGCGCTATCATATGGAGAATGGAAAGCTGATGGACCGACAGTTTGTCTCTCATAATCTGGATGATGGGGGCTGGACATATGGCCAGCCATATCTGGAAAAGCTGCTTCAGAACATAAATGCACCGAATCCTGCAGAAGCACTTATTGAACGGGAGAATACTTATTATGTCGACGAGAAGCCGCTGATGATCCTGGAACTGCTGCAATCCCACTATGGTGCGGACATCCGGATGCGGCAGGTTGGGCTGCTGTGCGGAGAGTTGCCGTATTGGCAGTTTTACAGAGATGGAGAATACCTTCGAGACGGAGCGTAAAATGAAAGTTTCTTTTGTGATTCCGTGCTACCGGTCAGCACAGACCCTGCCGGTCGTTGTGGAAGAAATCCGTGATACGATGACAAACCGGCTGGGAAAGGACTATGAGATTATCCTGGTGAACGACGCATCCCCGGACGATACCTTTGATGTGATACAGCGGCTCTGTGAAGAAGACCCAAATATAGTAGGGGTCGATTTTGCCAAAAACTTTGGCCAGCATTCAGGCCTCATGGCCGGGATGAATCTGTCTTCCGGCGATGTTGTTGTCTGCATGGACGATGATGGTCAGACGCCGGCAAGCGAAGTCGGAAAACTGCTGGAAAAGATCGAAGAAGGCTACGACGTCGTTTATGCCAGATATGAGCACAAGATGCATTCGAAGTTCCGTAACTTTGGAAGCCGTGTTAACAGCCTCATGACAGAGAAACTGCTGGATAAACCCAGGGAACTGTATCTTTCAAGCTATTTTGCGGTAAAACGGTTTGTCGTAGAGGAAATGATCCAGTACAGGAATGCGTTTCCCTTTGTAGACGGCCTTCTCCTTCGGACAACGGGAAACATCTGTAATGTCGATATCCCGCATAGAATGCGAATCGCCGGTTCCTCTGGCTATACGCTGAAAAAGTTAATAGGTTTATGGGTAAACGGATTTACCGCTTTTTCTGTAAAGCCCCTGAGAATGGCAACTTATGTCGGCAGTATTACAGCGATGGCCGGCTTCCTGTATGCAATCTACACCATCATAAATAAAATAGTTGATCCGACGGTTCCGGTGGGCTGGAGTTCAACGATGGCTGTTCTGCTGGCTTTGGGCGGCATGATACTGCTGGTTTTGGGACTGATTGGAGAATACATCGGAAGAATGTATATCTGTCAGAATCAGTCTCCCCAATATGTGATCCGAAGGATTGTCAATGCAGACAGTTTGAAGCGGAAAGAGGAAACGGAGCATATAAGCTGCCTATGAAACGGAATTTGTTCTATCTGCATATCCTCCTGCTGGTTTATTCTCTGACAGAAATCTTCAGTAAGCTTGCCGCAGGAGCCTCATTCCCCAGTATGAAGTTTTGTGCCTTCTATGGAATGGTTCTTTTGATTCTGTTTGTTTATGCGCTCGGCTGGCAGCAGATCATCAAGCAAATCCCGCTTTCCACAGCTTTTGCAAATAAGGCTGTCACAACCATCTGGGGCACCGTCTGGGGTGTTCTGCTCTTTCACGAGCGTTTTTCTGTTGGAAAACTGATTGGCATCCTGATTATTGTCGCAGGCATCCTGCTGTTCACTGCGGAGGGAGTTGAAGCAGATGAGTAGAAGGGAGCTGTTGTATGCGGGGCTGATGCTCTTTGGCGTGATGATCAGTTCCTTATCACAGATTTTACTTAAGACGGCGGCAAACCGAACGTACGCATCAAGAATCAGAGAGTACCTGAACCCTTTGGTTATTACTGCCTATGCTGTTTTTTTCGGAGCAACACTATGCACTGTATGGGCTTATCGGGTGATTCCCTTATCGATGGGGCCGATCCTTGAGTCATCCAGCTATGTTTTCGTCAGTATCTTCGGATATCTGTTTTTTCGTGAGAAGATGACGAAAAAGAAACTGATCGGGCTGGCGGCAATTGTCTGCGGGATCACAATATACAGTGTTTCATGAGGGGAGCAAATGGAGACAGAAAAAAGACGAGAGATATGGCTGCCGATTGTCCTGCTGGCTTTCCTGACCTGTGTCCTGGCTGCTCGCAGTTTTTTCAGTTTTTGTCAGTCGGATGAGAGCTTCTATGCCGCGCTTACACACAGATTGTGGATGGGCGAGCATATGATTACGGATGAATGGAACAGCACGCAGTTTTATGTACCGATTGTTGTACCTTTTTACAGCCTCTATATTGCCGTACGGGGGTCGACAGATGGGGTACTTCTTTTCCTGCGGCTGCTGTATCTCCTTTTTGCGGTTATTACCGGAGGCAGGCTGTTTTTCCTGAGCCTGAAGGAAACGAAGAGCGGATTCTATGCGCTGCTGTCCGCGGCGATCGTTCTGCTGTTCAGCAGGGGAAACATCCAGGGAGTCAGCTACTATAATCTTTGCATGCTTTGCAATGTTTCAGCGTTCTGCAGCTTCATGGCCGCGTTTGAACATACCGCCGCAGCAAGGAATCTGCTGCTTTTATGGACCGGTGTCCAGCTGGCCTGTGCCGTTCTGTGCAATCCTTTCCTGGCACCGCTTGTAATGGCCGCTTTTCTTGTTGTCCTGCTGACCACAAGGTATAAGCGGGAGATAATATGGGTCATCGCCGGCATACTGCTGATGGCAGCGATCTATTGTGCGTTTCTGCTGCATGGTAACCGCGTGGGAGACCTTCTGGGCGGACTGACATACGTCCTCAACAATCCGGAGCAGTCCTCCATCTCTGAGAATGTGATTTCTGCGCTCATACAGACAGCCAGACTGTCAAAATATGTCGCTGTCCCCGCACTGATCATGTCAGCGATCGTCCTTCTCCATAAAAGCAATGACAGACTCTGGTTCGCATATCTTGTGTTACAGGGGCTGCTGATGGTGCTGTCTGCATTTCGGTCGGGGTTCTATCTTTGCGGCGCGATCCTGATTCCCATGACGGTTGTTACATTTCCGCTGTGCCTTTCGGGATATCAGAATCGCAGTATCCGCGCAGTCATGTTATATGTCATCGGACTGCTCAATGCAGCCGCCTATACAGTGGCGTCCAATACCGGGGTAGATGCGGGGACGGTTGGCTTTTGTATTTCGGCTGTTGCGGGAATCTGGCTGATCGGCGAGAACGGGGTAAAGTGGAACAGAAGCGCTGGCCGATTGCTGACTGTGGCGATGCTGATGCTTAGTATGCTTGTGCCCATGTTCTGCCAGCGGGTGATCGGTGTATATCGGGATGCACCGCTGGTTCAACTGAATACAAGACTGCAGCAGGGGCCGGCCATGGGATTGTATACGACAAAGGAACATGCAGGACAGTATGACGCAATCTGTGAGGCATTGCGATCGCTGTCAGCAGAAAGACCGGAGGGAAGAATACTGTTTTGCAAGACCCTGCCGTGGGCGTATCTCTGTACACCCTATGGATTCGGCACCCCGTCACCGTGGAGAATTCATACGGAGAACCTGCAGAATTATTACGCGATTCACGAGGAGAACCGTGCAGATTTTATCTGTATTCTCAGTGAGAATGTTGGCGGTTGGGAGCAGTCGCCTTTTAACAGAAACCCCGGAGTCAGTAACCCCAACGCCTTCGACTATGACGGGGCGTTTTGGGAAGAAGTCGAAACGGCTCCGGTCCTGATGGAAACGCCGGAACTGACTATATTTGAAATGCGAGAAATCTGGTAAAAGAAGAGGAAGAAACTATGGGACAGATTCAGGTACAGTACAATGTAAACGGCATCGAAGGCCTCTGTGTCATTACGCCCGCAATCCATGGAGACAGCCGAGGTTATTTTATGGAGACCTACAACGGTAATGATATGAAAGAGGCCGGGCTGGACTATTGCTTTGTTCAGGATAATCAGAGTGCCAGCAGCAGGGGGGTACTGCGTGGCCTTCACTTTCAGAAACAGTTTCCCCAGACAAAGCTGGTACGCGTGATCCGCGGCGCAGTTTTCGATGTGGCTGTTGACCTCAGAGAAAACTCGGAAACATATGGAAAATACCATGGAGAAGTTCTGACAGCGGAAAACCGGGTACAGTTCCTGATCCCGCGTGGTTTTGCCCATGGATTTCTGGTCCTGTCTGATATCGCCGAGTTCTGTTATAAGTGTGATGACTTCTACCATCCGAACGATGAGGGGGGAATCGCCTGGAACGATCCGGATATCGGCATTTCATGGCCTGAGATCATCGGAGAGTACCGGGGGAACGCCTCAGGAGAGGGCTATCAGTTTCCTGATGGGACACCCCTGAAACTGTCTGACAAAGATCAGAAATGGGATCTGCTGCGGAATACAGATGTAAGATTCTGAAGAATCGACACCGACAACAGACTGAAACAGCTGAGATAAAACGAGAGAAGGTGTGATGAGTGAGAGAACCCCTTAGAAAGATCGTCCTGGTTCTATTTCTGGCTCTGGTCACTGTACCCGTTTTCCTCTGTACGGCTGGAAATCTGTCGCACAAATCCTATTTGTCAGCGTTCTGTATATCCTGTGTGCTGACCCTCCTCCTGTGGGCAGGACGGGGCGTGTCTGGGCGGTTTCAGAACAGGATCAACACCCGGAAGCCTGTGATTGCCTGTGTGGTACTCAGCCTTCTGTGCCTGTTGATCAACGGTGCCTTTGCATCTTTGTTCCACCCCGTTCAGGCTGCGGACTACAGGACATTTTTTCAGGTAGCCAAAGATCTTGCAGCCGGCAATCACCCGGGGATGAAAGACTACGTTGCAATGTTCCCGCATATTTTGGGATATTCATCGTTTCTCAGCGTGTTTCTGCGGCTTTTTGGTCAGAATCTTTCTGTCGCGATTGCGTTGAACGTGGTCCTGACAACAGTGTCCGGAATTGCCCTTTTCTGGATCATTTACAAATTGACGGATACATTTTCTGCGAGCGCGGCGTACTGCCTCTGGATCATTTGCCCATCAAAGCTGTTCTACAACACAATGTCTCTGTCGGAGCCATATTATACATGCCTCCTGCTTCTCTTTATACTGCTGGTTACAGGGATATCCGTGATGCTCAACAGGGGAGAGAGACCCCGGTACGTGCTGATTGCGGCCTTTGCGATGCTGTCCGGAGTGATTCTGACCCTTGTTCAATCGTCAAGACCGATTGCGGCCGTCCCCTTACTTGCACTGGTGATCTGGGTACTTCTGCTGATGCGGATGGAAGACCTTCGGCGGACCTGGAAAGGCTGGGCGCTTTTTATTCTGATTACTATTGTGTGCTATGCTGCAGGACAGGCTGTATGGAAAAACTATGCTGCGGAACAACTGGAGCAGCTTCCGCCGTCTCTTCCCGGCTATAACATCTATGTGGGCTTCAACCTGGAGACAAACGGCTCTTACTCCGATGAAGACATGACCCTGTTCCAGGACCGGTATTTCGGAGAATATGAAAGAGATGCCGAATCTGCCCAGCAGAGCATGCTTGCGGATGCAAAGATGAGAATTGCGGCAGCCGGTTCAAGACTCCCACGGCTCATGCTGGAGAAACTGAAGACCCTGCTGGGACATGATGAGGGTGGTGTGTTTTATGCGATGGAGAGCCTCAGTACGCGTCAGTATCGCATCAGTTGCATGGTCAGCAATATCTGGTACTATCTTGTGTGTATTCTGACCGTGACCGGAACAATTCGCATCTGGCAAAGCGGTGAGTGCGGAACCATTCTGGTGGCTGTTCTGTTTGTGGTCGGCCTGATCCTGGCACAGATGCTGGTGGAGGTTGCCGCACGGTATCATTATTCGCTGATTCCAATGCTGCTGCTGGTGAGCGCTTACAGCTTCCCTCATCGGTATGCTCCAAGGCTGACAGCCTGAGAGGTGATCAGAATATGGGCACAGAGAAGACAAAAAAAGACGGCTGGATATTCCTGCTTGGTGCGCTGATCTATATTGCCGCTGTGACCTGGATCAATTTCCACGGTGCTCAGTGGTACAACTTCGATATGTTTGCAGATGCTGCCGTTTCCCGCCGGATGGCGGAACAGCACAGTCTGTTTCCGGAAGGCTGGATCTTCGGCAATCAGTATTATGTGATTGCGACGCCGGTAGTGGCTGCTTTATTCTATCTGATCTGCCACAATACCGTGCTGGCAATGGCACTTGCGACAACGCTCATGTATGCGCTGATTCTGCTCAGCTTCTATTGGTGCACGAAAGAATTATTCAGTAAAACAGCCTGCAGAATCGGGCTTTTTTGCATGGCTGGCGCGACGATTCTGGGCGACAGTGTCAGCTCCTGCACTTATGGGTTTCAGATCTTTTATTCCATGGCAAGCTATTATGCCTGCTACCTGTTGGTCATTCTGCTGCACCTTGGAATCTGGGTCAGAATCAGCAGAAGGCGCCCTGTTTCGATTCCTGTGACCGTCATTGCGCTCCTTTCAAGTTTTGCACTTGGCATCCAGAGCCCGCGCGAGCTGCTTTCGCTCTGTATTCCATTGTGGCTGATCTCGCTGCTGCTTCTGCTACGGAAGAAGGCGCGCCCACAGATCAGAAGCTTCGAATTTGCCGCAGCATCCCTCGGTATGAATCTGCTCGGCCTTTTATTCAACGGATTCATCAGAAGGACCTGGGAGATCCAGTTTGCATCCAATGTGCAGTCCAGACAGGCTTCTTTTTCATTGTCCGGAATGCTCGATAACATGAGGGAAAGCTTTCAGGCCTTCCTGGATCTTGTTGGACTGCGGTACCTGACCTACAACTGGAAGTGGAAACCAATTGCGTTCCTTGGCATCTTCCTGCTTCTGGTCTGCCTGCTCGCGCAGGTCGATCGGCTCAGGCGAAAAGAATCAAGAGGCGCGGCAGACCCGCTTCTGTTCTGCTGGCTGAGCCTTCTCTGTGTTTTCGGAGCGGGGATCTTTGTAGTACAGGTCCGCGCAATCTATTATTTCGTATGGTATCTGCTTGTCCCGCTTAGCGTGGCATCTCTGGCCGATTCCCTGTCCCGGAAGAAGCGAACGGTTCTTGGAGTCGCGGTGTTGCTGTGCGGCGCACTGAACTTTGTTTTCAATTTCTACCCGGATCTCGGAAAATACGCGGCCCAATGTATCTTCTATCAGGAGATTGAGAACTGGATGAAAGAAAACGAGATCAGCACCATCTACGGGGATTATCAGGCTCCGACCATTTCGGCGTTCTCCGGTGATTCCATTTGCTACAGTTCGGTTTTCCCGAATCTGTCTGCAGAGACAGGAGAAAATGGGCTGATCTCTCCGTACGGCTCGCCGGTGGACGTGCGCGGGTATCGGAACGTAGATCCGGAGCACTCGGTCCTGGTCCTTTCCGAATCGCCTTATGACTCGTCTTCAGGCTATCGATATCTGCAGGAACACGCTTCCGAAGATTATATGGAGGCGTTTGAGAAACAGTTTTCTCTGGAGACAGACTTTGTATCTCCGTATATCACATATTACATATATTCGTTTGAAAAACCTGACATCTTTCCGGAAGGGAGTATCCCATAACGGCCTGTGACGCCTGAATCCACAGGAATTTCAGGCTGTGCCAGTCCCTTCAGTGCGAATCCTTGGAAGAGGGAGCAATCGAAGCAATGCTTTTTTCCAGTATAGAGTTTCTTCTTGTCTTTTTCCCAATTACATATGGCATCAATTTCCTGTTGCCAAAAAAGCTGCGCAACTACTGGCTCCTGATCTGCAGCCTCTTCTTCTATGCGTGGGGAGAACCAAAGTTCGTCTTTGTCATGATCTTCTCCATCTGCATGAATTATCTGCTGGCGCTGTGGATCGAAAAGAGCAGGAATAATAAGAAGACCGCCAAAGCGGTCCTGACCCTGGATGTTGCAATCAATCTGGGAATACTGCTCATATTCAAGTATCTGAATTTTATCACAGGTACAGTTCATGCATGGCTCCCGGTGAGCAGGAGCTGGTTTCCCCAGACTTCGATCGCTCTGCCGATCGGGATTTCTTTTTTTACGTTCCAGGCGATGAGCTATGTCATCGATGTGTATCGAGGCGTGGAAGCACAGAGAAATCCGGCCTATCTTGGCCTTTACATCTCGCTGTTCCCGCAGCTGATTGCCGGTCCGATCGTCCGTTATACGACGGTGATGGACCAGATCAACGAGCGTCAGATCACAGGAGATGATTTCAAAAAAGGAATCATGCGCTTCCTGCTTGGGTTCAATAAAAAGATCCTCCTGGCAAATGTACTTTCGGAAGTAGCCGATATGGCTTTTGCCTCTGGAAACAACACGGTATGTATGGCATGGCTGGGGGCTCTCTGCTATGGACTTCAGCTGTATTTTGATTTTGACGGATATTCCGACATGGCGATCGGCCTTGGACGCATGCTGGGATTCCGTTTCCTGGAGAACTTTAATTTCCCGTATATATCCAACACCCTGACGGAGTTCTGGCGCCGCTGGCATATCTCCCTGACAACATGGTTCCGTGATTATGTGTACTTCCCCCTGGGGGGATCCAGGGTCAGGCCAAGCCGGGTGGTGCTGAACCTCTTCATTGTGTGGTTCCTGACCGGACTTTGGCACGGGGCCAACTGGACCTATATTCTTTGGGGTATCCTTTATGGTTCAGTGACGATTGCGGAAAGAATGTGGAGAATCCCGAAACGCCTCGCGGAAGGCCCGAAGAGCATACGCATTCTTTATGCCGTTTTTCTGCGTATTTTCCACTTTGTTGAATGGGTCATCTTCCGGTCGGCGACGCTCGATGACGCCGGAATCTATCTGAAGACCATGTTCGGCCTCTCCGGACATGCATTCTCGGATGCCTGGTTCCTGTTCTGGCTGAGAGAGTACAGCGTGTTTATCGTGATTGGAATTCTGTGCTGCACACCGCTTTTCCGGATCATTCTGGAAAAACTGAAGCTCGGACAGACGCGGAATGGGGAGTGGGAGAGCGGCGTCTCCTGTGTGATTCAGTTTATCCTGTTCCTGGTTTCGTTCAGCTGCCTGGTGATGCAGGCCAACAATCCCTTTATTTATTTCAATTTCTGATTTTTCCAATTCATGTTGGAAAGAGTATCAAAGGATCAGCGCTATGGAAGAAAACTCAACCCGAAATATCCTCCGGACAGTGACCGCAGTCTGCTTCTGCGTATTCGTCCTGCTTATGTCGATCATCAATCTGAAACTTGCGGGCCGCCCTGCGGTTTCCTTCCTGACAGGAGAACTGTCTTTTAAGGAAATGACCCAGGAGATTGCAGACAATTATGTCTCTGCCAAATTATGGATGAGAAGTGATTTCATCAACTTCAACGGGCTGTTTGCCCGGGTCAGCGGACGGCGCGCGTTTAACCAGACCATTCGGATGGAAAACGATATGCTCAACTATGGGTATTCGACGTTTTCCGATCCCCCCGATGAGACCCTGGAAATCAACCTGAGTGACTCGATCGGATCTTTTGCAGACTATATGGAGACCCTGGATATCCCGTTTTATTTCGTCCTGGCGCCGGTAAAAGAGGACCTCGAAGGCGAACTCCTTCCGGATGCATTCCAGAATTACCAGAACCAGACCGGGGATCACCTGCTGGAACTTCTGTCTGAGAAGGAAATTGATACCCTGGATCTGAGAGTGAACCTGACACAGACCGCAGAGCAGAGCGAACGGTATTTTTACCGTACAGATCATCACTGGAACGGGGACGGCGCGCTGAAGGGTTTCGGCATCATGATGGACTATCTTCGGGATCGATATGACCCTGAGCTGGATACGTCCTTTGCAGATCCGTCATGCTGGGAGCGTTTTACTCTGGCTGATTCATTCCTGGGAACCCATGGCAAGCGGGTTGGCAGATATTATGCCGGTACAGACGATCTGATCTGGTATGAACCGAAATTCGAAACCGACATGTCCCTGAGCATCCCGGACTATACGGAATACTATCAGGGTGCCTTCTCCGAGGTCAATGTCCGGGATCAGTACAGACAACTGCAGGATTACTTCGCTGTGACGCCCTATGTGATTTATATTGGCGGGGACTATCCCAGCGTACAGCATCGCAATGTCAGTGCGCCGAATCAGAAAAAGGTCCTTTTCATCAAGGACAGCTTTGGCCTCGCAATCCAGTCCTTCCTGTCGACGGAGTTTTCTGCCGTGGATGTGATTGACCCGCGCTATTTCACTGAGGTCGGAATCGCGGAATACTGCAAATGGGAGCAGCCTGACCTGGTAATCATGATGATGAGCCCCTCTGCAGTCACGAACAGGTATTATAACCGAGTCGGAATCACGGAAGAGGAGCGGAGAGGGCTGGAGGAGCAGCGCTCTGAGACACTCCTGTCCGGTCTGGTGCTCACTGCGGACGGTCAGAACCGGGTGGAGAATCTCAAGGCTCTGCCGGTAGAGCTTGAAAACGGCGGAACGTATCAGATTGCGTTTGAAGGCGTCTCTCCCGATGATGATATGCCGGATGCAATCAGTGCGGTCCTGTATAACAAAACGGTTGGAGACATCGCCGAACAGCGGATCTTCGATACGGACTACTATGGGACGATAGAACCCTGGCAGTGGACATTTACCGTCCCGTCGAATGATGCGAGGGAGGAATTCACGCTGTATCTATGTGCAGGTCTGTTTGGACAGGCCGAAGATGTCCATGTGGAGATTGAGGGAATATCTGTTCGCGGTATTTCTGAAAAAGGCCAATGAGAACTGCCCGTTTGCCCGCACTGGCACGGTGAGGCAAAAAAGAAAAATGTTGAGAAGTAATAAGTATGGAGAATAAACGACAAAAAACCATTCTGATCCTTGGCGCAGGGGTGTATCAGGTGCCGCTCATAAAGAGAGCCAGGGAACGCGGGCTCCGGACAATTGTTGCCAGTATCCCGGGAAACTACCCGGGATTTGAACTGGCAGACAGGTCCTGTTTTATCAACACCACAGACCGGCGTGCGGTCCTGGAGATCGCCAGAGAAGAAAAAATCGACGCAATTGCCACAACCGGGACCGATGTTGCAGTGATTTCCATCGGGCATGTATGCTGTGAGCTCGGTCTGCCGGGTATTTCCGAGCATGCGGCCAGAATCCTTACGGATAAAGCGTTGATGAAGGAGGCTTTTGCGAATGGTAACGTGACAACGGCACAATTCGAGAGAGTTGCTTCCTTCGAAGAGGCAATCAAGGCATCGGAGAGAATTGGCTTGCCGGTTATGCTGAAGATTGTGGACAAGTCCGGAAGCCGTGGGATTACGAAGATCGATAATGTTTCTCAGGTAAAAGCGGCATATGAATACGCAGAAAAAGCGACGGATGCCGGGTACATGCTGGTAGAGAAGTATATCAGGGGGAAGGAAATCGGCATTGATGCGTTCGTACAGCATGGAAAGGTAAAACTGATGCTGCCCCATGAGAAATATGTCTATCAATCCGGTCATACCGGTATTCCGATTGGACACTATTGCCCAATGGTGGTATCCCAGCGCCTGTATGCAAACATGATGAATGAGACTGAAAAAATCATTCGTTGCACAGGACTGGATGACTGCGCGGTCAATATCGACGCGTTTGTCTGTGAGGATGATACGGTCTCTGTGATCGAAGCTGCGGGACGATGCGGAGCCACAGGAATCCCGGAGGTTATCAGCGGATATACCGGGAGAAACTACTATGACTGCATTCTTGACAATGCACTCGGAATCGAAGTAGAAGAATTTACGCTTGAAAAAGGACATCCGACTGCATCTCTGCTTTTATTCTCTGAAAAAGGCGGGCTTCTGCGATCTGTTCGATATTGTTTCAGGGGCAAAGAATACAGGAACTGCAATGTGGAGATACCCGGATATGGCAGTCTTGAGATAAACGTATGTCCGGGAGACCGGATTCGTGCATTCCAGAATGGCACAGATCGGATTGGCCAGGCTGTATTCTTTGCGGAGACCAATGAGCAGCTGCAGACTGCCGTATCGGATTTCAGGGACAGTGTGAGAATAGAGGTTGATGATTGAGCATGGATATCAGGGAACTTGAAACACCATGTTATGTGATCAATGAAGAGATCTACGATCAGAATATCAGGACGTTTCAGGAAGCATTTGATACACAATGGGGGAAAAAAGTTCTCTACGGTTACTCCGTGAAGACCAACAACTTCCCCTATATGCTGAAACATGCGATGACGTATGGGTTTTATGCAGAGGTGGTCTCTCCGGATGAATGGGAGTTTGCGGAGAGATGCGGCTGCACGGCAGACCGTATGATATATAACGGTCCTCAGAAGCGAGATGGCGTACTGAAAGCGATAGAGCAAGGTGCCATTGTCAATCTTGATAATCTGGAGGAAGTTCAACTGGTCTGTGAGGCATACAGAGATAAAACCGTCAAGCCTGAAGTGGGGCTCCGGGTCAACTTTGATCTTGAGAAAATGTGCCCGGGGGAGACAACCTGCGAGGGAATACCGGGAAGATTTGGGATTTGCCTGGAGAACGGAGACTTTGCCGCAGCACTCCAACTACTCAGCCAGAGTGGAATCGCGCTGGCAGGACTGCACATGCATCAGAGTTCCAAAACAAGGAGCCTGGCAGTCTTTCAGGCAATCGCACAGACTGCCGCTGAAATCGGGAAAAGATTTCAACTGAAGCTGAACTATGTGGACATCGGAGGCGGCTTCTTTGGAGGCAGTTATTTCCCGAATAAACCAGCTCCCGACGAATATGCTGTGACGGTCTGTAAAGCATTGAAACAATACTATGACCCAGCCGGTACAATGCTGGTTGTTGAGCCTGGAGCGGCAATCCTCGCCACGTCAACTGACTACCTTACCTCAGTGCTGAACATACGCGAAGTGCGCGGCAAGCGGATTGTTACAGTAGACGGAAGTTTACTGCATATCAATCCAAGTCTGAAGCCGCATCCTACGCCATTTCAGATGATCAATCCGGGACTGGAAACCGATCGTGAACAAATTGTCGGCGGAAGTACCTGCATGGAGCTGGATCGTTTCTGGCCCCGGGACATTCATCAGGAGATACAGCATGACAGCAGACTCTTATTCTATTGTTGCGGTGCATATATGTCTACACATAACAGCTATTTTATCAATGCGGCTCCCAATATTTATCTCCATAAAAACGGGGACTATGTCCTGGTCAGAAAAAAAAGCATCGACGCGCTTTTCCTCTGAAGAAGCTTAGAGAATATAACATAACCCGACTGCACATCGGATCGTGCAGTCGGGTTATGTTATATGATCGGGACAGAAATGGGATCAGCCGTAACTGCTGTACCAGTTGCTGTAGTCGGCACCCTGGCTGGAAGCCTGGTAACTCCCGTTCAGTTTGCTGAGAACGCGGTTGTAGTCCTCCGAACCCTCCTCATACGGCGTGGGGCAATAGTCGTTGTAATTATCCAGCGTATAGCCCTCATACACCGGGCGGCTGCTGACACAGCAGGGGATCACATCCCAGCCATCCACAGTAATGGTTCCGTCCAGATCCCGCTTCAGTGTAACCTGGAAAATGGCGGTGTCGCGGTCTTTGGGGGACGTACTGCCTCCGAAACTGAATTCTCCCATGCTGTAGAGAATAATGCCGCCGTTGTATTCTTCAATCGGCTGCAGACAATGGGTGTGGCAGCCGAAAATCAAATCGGCTCCGGCATCGATACAGGCCCGGCCAATATCGATCTGGGAGGCGTTGGGCTCATAATAGAGCTCCTGCCCCCAGTGAAAAGCGCAAATGATATAATCCGCGCCGTCTGCCTTCATCTGCTGAATAGCGGCCCCGGCCTTATCCTTGCTGGGAATATAATCGTTATAGGCGCAGTAAACACCAATTCTCAGCCCGTGCTCCGTTGTGACTATTTTAAACTCATCTTCCTTGCCGTATTCCAGACCGTACTCTTCCAGTGCGGCATAGGTGGAGAGCAGTCCGGCCTGACCAAAGTCAAGCGAGTGATTGTTTGCCGTCGTGACAAAATCCACACCGCCCAGCGTGAGAATCTGCGCATTGGCTGCAGGGGCACGAAAATAGAACTGCTGAGGGGAGTACATCTGCGAATCCGAGAGAGTGCACTCCAGATTGCTGATCGTGAATTCATCGTTGGTGAAATACTGAACCGTGTTCTTGAACGGGTAGGTGTAATCTCCGTTCATGCGTCCGGCATAGGAATACTCCGACTGATCACTGAGCATCTGGTGAGATGTGAGCGTCTCATCACCGATTACAGAGATTGTGAAGAGCTCGGGGGTCGGCTCCGGTGTGGGTGTAGGCTCAGGTTCTTCCATCATGTCATCCGGAATACCCATATTATCCATCATGCCCATATCGTCGTCCATACCGATTCCGTCGGTCATGTTCATATCGTCCGTCATGCCCATGTCATCTGCCATCATATCGTCGGGTAAACTCATGTCATCCGCCGTATCAATATCGGAACCGGGGACAACGTCACCTTCCGGAGCCGGGCCTTGCTGAGCCCGGAGGATAATCAGACCGGTCAGGAGGATGCACAGCAGTATTAAGAACAGAACCTGAATCAGTTTTTTCATGAATAGTCTCCACACAATAAAGATACGAACGCATTATAGCGTATTCAGGGTTGGAAAACAAGATGGATTCCGGAAAAAACTCTGCCGGATTGTGAATCCGGCAGAGCGTGTTTCTGGGAGAAAAAGGAATGAAGTTTAAAGCAGTCCGCCAATCTTGACAAAGAGCGGTGCGAAGACCAGCGACACGACGGTCATCAGCTTGATCAGAATATTCAGAGACGGACCCGATGTGTCCTTGAAGGGGTCGCCGACCGTATCGCCGACGACGGCCGCCTTGTGCGCGGACGAACCTTTGCCCCCGTGGTGGCCTTCTTCGATGTACTTCTTTGCATTATCCCATGCGCCGCCGGAGTTCGACATGAAGATCGCGAGCAGAACGCCGGTGACAAGAGAGCCTGCGAGCAGTCCGCCCAACGCTTCCGGCCCGAGCAGAATGCCGATCAGAAGGGGAACCACAACGGCCATAATACCCGGGATGATCATCTCATGCAGTGCCGCGGTGGTGGAAATTCCGACACAGGAGGTGTAATCAGGTTTCGCAGTACCTTCAAGGATTCCGGGAATCTCACGGAACTGGCGGCGGACTTCTTCGATCATCTTGTAAGCAGCTTTGGACACGGAATCCATCGTCATGGCAGAGAAGGCAAAGGGAAGCATACCGCCGATCAGAAGCCCGATGACCACATTCGGTGTCAGCAGGTCGATGGCAGTGAGGTTGACCTCCTGTGCGTAGGAGACAAAGAGGGCCAGTGCGGTCAGTGCTGCAGAACCGATGGCAAAGCCCTTGCCCATGGCGGCAGTGGTATTGCCAACGGCGTCGAGCTTGTCAGTGATTTCACGGACATGGGGATCCAGACCGCTCATCTCTGCGATACCGCCCGAGTTGTCGGCAATGGGACCGTACGCATCGACCGCGACTGTGATCCCGGTGGTGGACAGCATGCCGACCGCGGCAAGCGCGATGCCGTAGAGGCTGCTGGTTACTTTATAGGAAACAAAGATACCGACGCAGATCAGAACGATGGGAACCCAGGTGCTCATCATACCGACCGCGACACCGCTGATGATCGTAGTGGCGGAACCGGTCTCAGACTGGTCGGCGATCCGCTTGACGGACCTGTAATCACCGGAGGTATACACCTCTGTCATGTAACCAATCACAAGACCGACAATGATGCCTGCAATGATCGGCAGAGAATAGAACATGCCGCCGAAGAAGGCGATGCTCAGCGGAATCGAGGCCAGCGCCACAATGCCGGCCGAGACATAGGATCCCATTTTCAGTGCGGCATGGGGATTGGAGTTGTCCTTGCCGCGGACGAAGAAGGTTGCTACAATTGAGGCCGCAATACCGACAGCCGCGATCAGCAGGGGATAGAACGCACCGGCGCCGTTGAAAGCCCCGCTGATCAGAACACCCAGTGTCAGCGCGGAGATCAGCGCACCGACATAGCTCTCGAAGAGGTCCGCACCCATTCCCGCAACGTCTCCGACGTTATCGCCGACGTTATCCGCAATGACGGCGGGGTTGCGGGGATCGTCTTCGGGAATACCGGCTTCCACTTTGCCGACCAGGTCGGCACCGACGTCGGCCGCCTTGGTGTAAATGCCGCCGCCCACACGGGCAAACAGCGCAATGGACGAGGCCCCCAGTGAGAATCCGAATAATATATTATAGTTGCCGGTCAGAATATAGATCAGGCTGCAGCCAAGAAGACCGAGACCGACAACGCACATGCCCATGACGGAACCGCCGGAAAAGGCGATTGACAGCGCTTTGTTCATTCCGGATTCCATCGCAGCGTTGGCGGTGCGGACGTTGGCCCGCGTGGCGACTTTCATTCCAAAGAATCCCGCCAGAATCGAGCAGAATGCACCCAGCAGGAAGCACAGCGCCGTTCCCCAGTTGATGAAGAATCCGATCAGGACAAACAGAATAACGACAAAAACAGCCAGAATCTTATACTCCGACATCAGAAAAGCATCGGCGCCCTCTGCGATGGCGGATGCGATCTCCTGCATCCGCGCGGTTCCGGGCGCTGCATGGGTGACGTAGCTCGCCTTATATGCGGCAAAGCACAATGCGCATACGGCGAGGAGCGGAATGATCCAGACGAAACCACTCATAATACAAACACTCCTGTCCACTATGAAATAGTATAGAAATGCATGACTGCATTTCGTATTGTGAATTTTACACTATATTTTTAAAAATAACAAGCCTTCACAAACAGATGTTTTGGCGAAGTACACAAATTTATGCAGGTTGACAAAAACAACTGCCGGATTCAGGACATAGACAGCGTTTTGACCAAAAGTCTTAAGCTTTCTTAGGAATACTTAAGATCGGTTGAAATCATATACAAAATCTTGTATACTGATCTAAAAGTGACCACTGTTTTTCGAAATGATTACAAATTGGAAAAAATTTTTCTCAAAATTTCTTAAAAACTCTTGCATTTGATTTCGAAAGGTGGTATCTTATATGCACACAGCGGGAGAAAGGCGCAATCTGCCGTTGTGAAGTTTACAATTCGTAAGATCTTTGTTACGTTAGAAGGAGAACAGACATGAAAGCAACATCTAAACTCATTTCTGTGGTTCTGATTCTTGCAATGTGCCTGAGCCTGTTTACAGTCTCTGCCTTTGCCGATGAATCCGGGTTGGTGCTTGTGCCAATAGGTGGTTCTGATTCACCAGCTATATATGAGGGAGATACGGCAAGTTTTGGTGCACCAGATGCATCATACAATGCGGGGGCAACCGCCACCCCGAATGTCGCTGCACCGGCGGCCTCCGTGCCCACGGTTGCAACGGTCAGCACTGCAGAGGAACTTGCTGCGGCAGTCGCGAACGGCGGCGATATTCAGCTGGCGAATGATATTGTTGTGAATGCGCCTCTGGTGTTTAATGCAACGACAACCCTGGATCTCAAGGGCCATGTGCTCCGCTTTGAGAACGGCAGTGCGGCAAAGGGAACTGCTCTGAACAGTGCTGCTGCGGTTGTTGTTAAGAACGGTGCGGTGTCCGTCTCCGGCGGTACGACCGTGACAAACAGCGGAACCGTCAATACCGGTTTCCAGTCTGTCGCTTCCGGTGTCACGTTCAACAATACGAATGTTTCTTTCAACGCACCGGACGACTGGTCGATTTTCGGCACCGGTGTCGGCCTGATCTACGGCAGCTATAACCGTGATGTCAGCGCGTGGGTGAATTCCGCTGCTTTTGATGTCGTCAATAACGGCGGCGCATATGTCGTGACGGATAAGGCTCCGGTCGAGGCGGCTCCCGCTGTTGAGGCGGCTCCGGCTGTCGAGCCTGCAGCTGAGGAAGTCACGGAAGAGACCGCAACTGAGGAAGTCACGGAAGAGCCCGCAGCTGAGGAAGTCACCGAAGAGCCCGCAGCTGAGGAAGTCACGGAAGAGCCCGCAGCTGAGGAAGTCACGGAAGAACCCGCAGCTGAGGAAGTCACCGAGGAGCCCGCTTCCCAGGAAGCCGCTGTCGAGCTTGAAGAGCCCGCTGCCGAGTCCCAGGCGGACGAGCAGCCCGGCGAAGAAGCTTCTGACGAAGGCAATGCGGAAGACGCTGCCCCTGCGGAAGACGCCGGAGAAGAGGCCGAGGACAACACTGCTGAAGTTGATGTAGCAGCAGCGGAAGACGCCGCACAGACGGAAGAAAACGCCGCTGAAGGCGAAGAAGGCGCTGCAGAGGCAGAGCCCGCTGAGGGCGAAATCCCCGCCTCCGACGAGCAGCTCGCCGACGAGAGCCTCGCTGAGATGCCTGTTGACGAAACCCCTGTGGACGTTGTCGAAGAGGAAGAGAAGACCTACGAGGAAGAAGTACGTGTCAGCGAAGAGGAAGAAGCCGATGAATCTGACGTCGTGACTCTGACCGGCGTGGACGAAGCGACCGGCGCGGTCGTCGTGATCTCCGGCAAGAATCTGCCCGAGGGTCTGACGGTTGTCGTGAAGCCTCTGTCCAATGATGTGATCGGCGGCCTGGAAGAGGGCGAGCGTGCCCTGCTGGCCCTGGATATCAGCCTGGTGGACGCCGAGGGCAATGAGTATGAGCCGAAGGACGACCCCAATGTCGGTGCGGTTTCCGTCCAGATCAAGCATGCCTCTCTCGGCAACCTGGAAGAGGATGAAACCCTCACTCTGTACCACATCGTTGACGATGTTGCTCAGACGGTTGGCTCTGCCGAAGGCGAAGAGGATTCCCTGAACTTTGCTACTGGAAGCTTTTCACCCTTCGTGATTATTGCAACCAGCGGCGGCGGCACTGCAAAGACTGGCAGCGAAGGAGAAGTTCATAAGAAGAGCATTAAGATCACAAACCTCACTGGTGACATTTATGTCGCCGGCAGCACGGGAGGCCTCAAATTTCGGATTGAGGGCGGCGCAACTCCGGAAAGTATCTCCATCATCGATCCTGATAAGGTTTCCGGAGGAAGTTTGGATGTTTATAGAGCGGGTTACCTGATCTATGATGACGGTGTCAAAGGCGGAGATTATACCCTTTCAAATAATCCGGTGACGCAGCCGAACGCTGACCCGATCACGGTCACCATCAAAGATAGTGCAATCAAAGATGCACCTACCGGCAAGTGGGCGGTCGTGTTCTGGTTCAAGGATACCACCGACAGCGGCTCTACCCGCGTCTATATGGTCCAGTATGTGACCATCGTTCCTGAGGCAGTAATCAAGGCCCTCCTTCCCGTTGATTCCTGGGGCGACTACTACTTCAACAAGTGCAGCTATGATCCGATGGAGTTTTTCCTGACGGCGGAACTCGACCAACTCAGTATTAAGGATCTGAGCACGGGAAAAACGGTTGCATCCTACGATTATTCCTCTAACAAGAAGCATATCACGGTCACCGCGAATAACGGCAGCACGAAGTCCTACAATGTCAATGAGATGCTGGAAGTCAGCGACTATGTGACCTATGATGCCGTCAGCCATGAGTACATCGGCGGCAAGTCTCTGAAACTCTTCAGCAACATGTTCAGGAAGTTCAACTTTACGGACCTGGAGATCTTTATCAAGCAGAAAAACCACGATGTCGGCGGTACCAGCAAATATGTAAACGAGAAAACCGCCACTTTCAAAGTCACCCTCCAGCCCGGTATCACCGTTGCGGACGGTCTGAATGACTACATCAAGGGCAAGAACCTCTGGATCAAGTTCCAGTCCTGCTGGCCCATCGACTATGATTCCGACGGCACTCTCGCCATCTGGATCGGCGGCCAGAAGATCGGTCACGAGTACTACAGCATCTCCAATGACCACCAGACCCTGTGGATCTACCGCAACCTGCTTGATCAGCTGCGCAGCAACAACAGCTACACACTGACTGCGCGCCTCTGGAAGTATGACAACAAGGGCGTGAAGCAGACCTTCTACCCGGCCACCGCTTCGTTCAACATCCTGGCGGCGGGTTCCACCTCCTACAAGTCCCCGAAGACCGGCGACAACTCCAATGTCGCGCTGTGGGCGGCGGTTCTGGTTCTCTCCGGCGGTGCCGTGGTTGCGCTGATCCCGAAGAAGAAAAAGCTCAGCAAATAAGCTGAACCGATGCATTTCACAGCTCGGATAAGATTCGAACATAACAAGTGACAAGACCGCTGCGGTTTCCGCAGCGGTTCTTGCTTCCCCTGCCATATTTTCCGCTGGAAAAATGCCTGCTTCTGTGATACGATACCGCAAAGCGCAACTGTCAACAGTCAGGAGGAAAACCATGAGACCATATAATACCGAGATCATCTCCGTCGGGACGGAACTGCTTCTGGGCCATATTACGAACACCGATGCAAGGGATATTTCCGAGATGCTCTCCCGCATCGGAATCAACGTCAAGTACCATACCGTGGTGGGCGACAACCCCGAGCGCCTGCTCGCCTGTGTGGAGACCGCAAAATCCCGCGCGGACATCATCATCACCACCGGAGGACTCGGCCCGACCTGTGATGATCTGACCAAACAGATCCTGGCCCAGGCGTTTGGCCTGCAGCTGGTGCGGAACGAGGACGAAGTCCGATGGCTGTATGACTATATCAGCAACAAAAAGAACTTCACACCCAATAATTTCAGCCAGGCGATGCTGCCGGAGGGCTGCACGGTGTTCCACAATCGCTGGGGAACCGCGCCCGGCTGCGCCTTCACCGCCGAGGGTAAGACCGTCATCATGATGCCGGGTCCCCCGGTTGAGTGCGTTCCGATGTTCCGCGCCTATGGCGTGCCCTATCTGCGTTCTCTCTCCGATGAGGAGATTGTCTCCCACGCCGTCCGCATCTTCGGCATCGGCGAGAGCGCGGTGGATGACATGTTCGCCGATGAGATGAACGCCATGACAAATCCCACCATGGCTCCCTATGCCAAGGAGTGCGACTGCCTCCTGCAGGTGACCGCAAAAGCCCGAAGCGCGGAAGAGGCGGAAGCCATGATGGCCCCCGTGATCGAACATGTCCGTGAACGACTCGGCGACTATGTCTACGGAATGGATGTGGAGTGCCTGGAAGAGGCAGTGTTTCCGCTCCTGAAGAAACGCGGACTGACCTTCTCCACTGCCGAGAGCTGCACCGGCGGGGAGATTGCCAAGCGCTTTACGGACATCCCCGGGGCGAGCAGCGTCTTCCTCGGCGGCGCTGTCGTGTACACCAATGAAGCGAAGGCGAAAATCCTCGGCCTGGATCCGCATATGATTGAAGAGAAGGGTGCAGTGAGCCGCGAGGTGGCACTCGCCCTGGCAGAGCACGTCCGGAACCTGACCGGCGCGGACATCGGAATCGGAGTGACTGGTCTTGCCGGGCCGGACGGCGACGGCGTCCATGAGGTCGGAACCGTGTTTGTCTCCATGGCTGTGGAAGGGCACACTTTCGTCCGGAATCTGCACCTGGGAACAACACGTACCCGCAGCTTCATCCGCCGGATGAGCGGCAACCATGCCTATGACATGATGCGCCGCTGGCTGACCGGCCTGCAGGTGGAATAATTGAGAACGTACCTTTGCCCCTGTGCTTTCGCACAGGGGCAAAAAATTTTGTTTTTCTATGGACAAAGAAAAAAAGCCTATGCTATAATACTTGGCTGTAAAAATATGTACACTGGTCATATTCTGAGTTTTACTCTGATGAATAAGGAAGGAAACGCCAATGAAATGCCCGTTCTGTGGATATACTGAGAGTAAGGTTATCGATTCCCGTCCGGCCGAGGGATTCACCACGATCCGCCGCCGCAGAGAGTGCCTCTCCTGCCAGAAGCGCTTTACCACCTATGAGATCATCGAGCGCATGCCGCTGGTCGTCGTCAAGCGGGACGGCCTGCGTCAGTCTTTCGACCGGGTCAAGCTCATCAACGGTATGGTTCGCGCCTGCGAAAAGCGGCCCGTCCCACTGGAAAAGCTGGAGGAGATTGCCGATGAGATTGAACAGGAACTCCAGGGCAAACTGGATCGCGAGATCAGTTCTGTCGAGATTGGTGAACTGGTGATGAAGCGGCTGAAAGAAGTGGATGAAGTGGCCTATGTACGTTTTGCCTCAGTATATCGCAGCTTCAAGGATATCAATACCTTTATGGATGAACTGAGCAAGCTTCTGACAGAAACCAAGTAAATTCATGAAGACGATCGTTGACGAGCGGGCTTCGGTCCTCCGGCAGGCCGCCGAGACAATCATCAAAACCCTGAAGGAGAAGCCGGAGACAGTGATCACCATGGCTGCAGGGAGAACCATGTTGCCCCTCTGGAACCTGCTGGGAGAAGCAGTCAGAAATGGACAGTGCAGCTTCTCAAAAGCAACTTTTTTTCAGACGTGCGAGTTCATCCAGGTGCCGGAGAATAACAGCCTGCGTCGGATGACGGAGGATAAGCTCCTGTCAGAAACGGATCTTGATCCAAAGCGCTGTTTCTGGATTTCGGAGGGGAACCTTGAGGACTACGACCGAATGATTCAGGAGGCGGGTGGATTGGACCTCGCTGTGCTCGGCATCGGGGATAACGCCCATATCGGCTTCAATGAGCCGGCGACCCAGTACGACACTCGCTGCAGAGTTCAGAGACTGACCCAGAAGACCCGTGCACAGTTCGCCTGGATGTTCGGCTCGGCGGAAGCGGTACCGGAGCGGGCCTGCACCATGGGCATCCACACCCTGGTTGAGGCGAAAAAGATCATTGTCCTTGCCCTGGGAGAAGAAAAGGATAAGGCAACCTTCGATATGCTGTATGCGAGAGATGACGGTATCATTCCCGCTGCGTTTCTGCAGCTGCCCTACGATGTGACAGTGTTTGCGGACAGGGAAGCCGGACAAAAGCTCTGATGATTGGTATAGTGAAATGGATGAAATCGGATATGTATTCAGCCCCCTGGATCTGAAGATCCTGATTCTGTTTATTCTGCGCCGCCTCCCCGGAGAGATCGAAGTTGAACGCCTCCTGGAGATCTGCCAGGAGGACGGTGTGGTCAATTATTTTGACTTTACCATTTGCCTGGATGAACTGAAGGAGAGCGGCCAGCTGGAGCTGGAGGACAACTACTGCAGCATCACGCCCCGTGGCAGACAGACAGCCGAGACCCTGGACACCAGCCTGCCTTACAGCGTGCGTACCCACGCGGAAAAGGCTGCCACTGCCGAAGCCGCAGAGATCAGCCGCCGCAACAGCATCTCGGTCGAACACAACATGACGGACACCGGCTGTACGGCAGAACTGGTCCTGAACGACGGAATCAGCGATATTCTCCGCCTGCGCATCCTGTGTGCGGATGAGGAACAGGCAAAGCTTATCGAGAAAAAGTTCCGTCGCAACGCGGAGGAGACTTATCAGAAAATAATTGCTGTGCTCAGCGAATAAAGCAGGCAGACAAAACAACGACGCAACCCCGCAAATCAAATCAGCATACAAAGAAGGTAGTATGACAGATGAAGACCTATATCCCGGAAGGCTACAAAACCATCCTAGGCATGTACGACACGCAGAAGGCGATCAGCCTGATCCACAGACTCTTTGAGGACCGGCTTGGCGCCCTGCTGAATCTCTATCGCGTTTCCGCGCCGCTGTTCGTGGAAGAGAACTCCGGCCTGAACGACAACCTCAACGGTTATGAGCGCCCGGTCAGCTTTGACATCCTTCACGCAGACCACAGGGCCCAGGTTGTCCAGTCCCTTGCAAAGTGGAAGCGCCTGGCACTCAAGCGCTATGGCTTTTTCCCCGGAAAGGGCCTCTACACGGACATGAACGCCATCCGCCGCGATGAGGATGAACTGGACAACCTGCACTCGGTCTATGTGGACCAGTGGGACTGGGAAAAGGTCATTCTTCCGGAAAACCGGAATATCGACTATCTGAAGCTCACCGTCATGGACATTGTGCGTGCCATCTGTGATACTCAGGATACCATTGAGTCGATCTATCCCCAGCTCAAAGTCCTCGGTAAGCTCAAGCGCGAGGTGTCTTTCGTGACGACCCAGGAGCTGGAGGACCGTTACCCGGAGCTGACGCCGAAAGAGCGCGAGAATGTCTGGGTGAAGGAACACCGTACTGCATTCATCATGGGGATCGGCGGCACACTGAAATCCGGAAAACGCCATGATGGGCGCGCGCCGGACTACGACGACTGGAGTCTCAACGGGGATATCTTCTTCTATGACGACATCCTTGACTGCGCCATGGAGATCTCCTCCATGGGTATCCGTGTGGATCCGGAGTCCATGGATCGTCAGCTGCGCCTCGCGGGCTGCGATGACCGCCGGGCGTTGCCCTATCATAAAATGCTCTTAAAAGGCGAACTCCCCCTCACCATCGGCGGCGGCATCGGCCAGTCCCGCGTGTCGATGCTGCTGCTGGGCAAAGCCCATATCGGCGAGGTCCAGGCCTCCATCTGGGACGACGAGACGATGAAGCTCTGTGAAAGTCACGGGGTGACGCTGCTCTGATCGATGATGGAGCAACTGACCAGCAGGCAGAGCGCGATGATACGCTTTGTCCGTGAACTGGCCCGGGATCGTGATGCACGCGAGACACAGGGGATGTTTCTCTGCGACGGGGACAAGCTCCTGGCAGAAGCCATGCGCTCCGGGGCCGAGCTCTGCCATGTGTTCTGGAGAGAGTCCAGAGACGAAATGGCTCCTGCATTTGAAAAGGAGTATCTTCTCTCCGCGGATCTCTTCGACTACGTTTCCCCGATGAAGAATTCACCCGGTCCGCTCTTTACGGTGCGCCGGCATGAGCAGGTACCCGAGCGGGAGAGCAGCCGGGTTCTCCTCCTGGAAGAGATCCAGGACCCCGGCAATGTGGGAACCATTCTCCGTACAGCGGATGCTTTCGGTGTGGATCTTGTGATCCTTCTGGACGGCTGTGCGGACGTGTATGCGCCGAAGACGGTACGGGCCAGCATGGGCGCTGTTTTTCGCCAGTCTATGCTGCGAATGGGGCGAGAAGAAGCGGCCAGCTTTTGCAGGAATCAAGGGCTGCCGCTCTATGGCGCGGCACTGAGCCTGCGCGCACGCGATGTGAGAGAGCTGGACCTCACAAAAGCGGCGGTGGCCATCGGCAGTGAGGGCCACGGACTCAGCAGGGAACTGCTGGACCTCTGCGACGGAGAACTGATTATCCCCATGTGTGGAGAGGCGGAGTCTTTGAACGCGGGCGTCGCCGCAGCGATTGTCATGTGGGAGATGTGCCGGTAGGAGGAGCGCCAATGCAGGCAATACAGTACTGGATCTGGCTGTCGCAACTGAATATCAGCGCAAAAGCGCGCGCCGCGGTATTGAGAGAATTCAAGACCGCTGAGGATGCGTTTTACTCAGAAGCTGGGAGTTTCCGCAGAAAAAGGGGAATCTCTGCCCTGGAGGCGGAAACCCTGGAGCGGCGTTCGCTGGAAGGCACGGAAGATGTTCTGACAAAGTGCGGGGAACAGGAGATTGCAATTCTGCCATGGGACGCGCCGGAATACCCGGAGCGGCTTCGCCAGATCGCGATACCGCCTGCAGTGCTGTATGTTAAGGGGACAATACCGGATGTTGATGAACTCCCTGTGATCTCTGTGATCGGAACCCGCAAGGCCAGTCCTTACGGGGTCAAAATGGGAGAGAGACTGGCCTATGAGATCTCCCGCTGCGGCGGCACGGTTGTGAGTCTCCTCTCATCCGGCGTGGACGAGGCCGCCGCGAAAGGTGCTTTGCGCTCCGGTACACCCTGCATCGGTGTACTGGGCACCTGCCACGAACAGTGCCATATCCCGCTCGCCCGGGATATCCTGCGCAATGGCGCACTGATCAGTGAATATCCTCCCGGACGGGAGAGTTCAAGGCACTTCTTCCGGGAGCGTAATCGCCTGGCGGCGGGTATCTCGGACGGGGTTGTGGTGGTGGAAGCACCGGAAAAGAGCGGCACACGTCTTTTCGTCAGCGATGCTGTTGATCAGGGCAAGGACGTCTTTGCCGTCCCGGGAAACGCGGATGCGGAAAATGCCGTCGGCACCCTGACACTTCTGAAAGAGGGGGCAAAGCTTGTCACAGACGGCGCGGAAGTGATGGAGGAGTATCTCCTGCGTTATCCCGACCGGATCAATCTGAATCCTGAGCCTGCGGAAGACACCGAAGCTGTTTCTGCAGAGCAGGAGAAGCCGGAGACTGCGGTGACGCAAAATGAGAATGCAGACCGAAGCAAAGGTGCCGGAGCGTCCGCGACAGAGTTCACGGACCAGACAATTCGTTCCCAGCTGGCCCGCCTGACCGACGACCAGCTGAAGATCATTATGGCGATTGATCCGGGATCGACCCATATCGACGACATCACAGAACGGACAGAGCTCAGTACCGCACGCGTACTGGCCCAGCTGACCGTTCTTGAGATCAAGGGCATTGTCCGCCGGGAAACAGGAAGGCGTTTCGCCCTGAATATAACAGTAGAAAAGTGAGGAACAACAGGAATGGCGAAAGCAAAGGAACTGGTGATCGTCGAGTCACCGTCCAAGGCAAAGACCATTGAGAAATATCTTGGCGGGAACTACAAGGTCACCGCATCCATGGGGCACCTGCGAGACCTTCCCAAGAGCAAGCTGGGCGTGGACATCGATAACGGCTTCCAGCCCGAGTATATCCCGGTCAAGGATAAAAAGGAACTGATCGAGGAACTGAAGGCGGAGAGCAAAAAGGCTCCCGTCGTCTATCTTGCAACAGACCCGGATCGCGAAGGAGAGGCGATCTCCTGGCACCTGAAGGAGCTGCTCAATCTCAGCGACGAGAAGGCCAGGCGTGTGACATTCAATGAGATTACAAAGAAGGTTGTGACCGAGAGTATCCAAAACCCCAGGGACATCGATCAGAATCTTGTCGATGCACAGCAGGCGCGGCGTGTCCTCGACCGCATTGTCGGCTACCAGATCTCCCCGCTGCTCTGGAAGAAGGTGAAGCGTGGCCTGTCTGCCGGCCGTGTCCAGTCCGTTGCGACGCGCATGGTTGTGGACCGCGAGGAAGAAATCCGTGCCTTCCAGAGCGAGGAATACTGGCTGTTGGACGCTTTCCTGAAGCGGAAACAGGAAGAGAACAGCTTCCGTGCCCGCTTTTATGGCACGAGAGACAAAAAAGTAGAATTGCATTCTGAGAATGAAGTGATGACTATTCGGGATGCGGTGGAAAAGGCGCCGTTTACCGTCTGCAGTGTCAAGCGCGCCGAAAAACAGCGTTCTCCCGCGCCGCCTTTCATTACATCCACGCTGCAGCAGGAAGCCTCCCGCCGGCTGAACATGACACCGCGGCGCACCATGTCCGTGGCACAGCAGCTTTATGAAGGGGTTGAGATTACCGGCCGCGGCAGTATCGGTCTCATCAGCTATATGCGCACCGATTCTCTGCGGCTGTCGGATGAGGCGGTCTCTGCTGCGCGCATTTTTATACAGAATACCTACGGACCGGCCTACTGCCCGAAACAGCCGCGAACCTTCAAGACCAAGGCAGGCGCCCAGGATGCCCATGAGGCGATCCGTCCCACCGATGTGACCCTGACGCCCGAACTGGTCCGCAGAGACCTTACCCAGGAACAGTACAGACTCTACCGGATTATCTGGGGACGCTTCACCGCATGCCAGATGGCCAATGCCGTCTACGACAATCTCGCTGTGGACATGGAGAGCGCAGGATACCTATTTAAAGCCAATGCCTCCACCCTGAAGTTTGCCGGTTACACGGCCGTTTATGAAGAGGCTTCCGACGACGAGCAGAAACAGACTGAGAGCCTGCTTCCGGACCTGCAGGAGGGGGAAACCCTGATCCTGGATAAGACGGTTCCGGAGCAGCAGTTTACCCAGCCACCCGCACGGTATACCGAGGCGACGCTGATCCGCGCCATGGAGGAAAAAGGCATCGGCCGCCCGTCTACCTATGCGCCGACAATCTCCACCATCACCGCCCATGATTATGTCCTGAAGGAGGGCAAGTATCTCAAACCGACACCTCTTGGCGAGGTCGTCACCAGCCTCATGAAAGACCACTTCAGCGATATTGTCGACCTGAAGTTTACCAATCACATGGAAAGCCGTCTGGACGACATCGAAACAGGCAAGACCGGCTGGCAGGATGTCCTGCAGGAGTTTTACGATGACTTCGACGCAGAGATGAAAGCAGCTGAGACCGCCATGGACGGCCAGCGCATCAAGGTACCGGACATAGTCAGCGACGAGGTTTGCGACGTGTGCGGCAGACCCATGCTGGTCAAGAAAGGACGTTTTGGCCAGTTCCTTGGCTGCAGTGGTTTCCCGGAGTGCACCTTTACCAAGCCCATCGTTGTCGAGATGCCAGGCAAATGCCCCAAGTGCGGCGGCCGAATTCTGAAACGCACCTCCAAGAAGGGATACGTCTTCTACGCCTGTGAGCGCGGCACCGATTGCGGTTTCATTACCTGGGATGTTCCCACCAAGGACATCTGTCCCCAGTGCGGTAAGACGATGTTCAAGCGGAGCGGCCGTGGTCCGCTGAAGTCCTTCTGCATCAATGAAGAATGCCCGGCCTTTGTTCCGGAAGACAAGCGACGCTATCCGAAGAAGAAAACCGACGCACCGGAAGAAACGGGCGAAAAGACGGAAGTGAAGCCGAAGACCAAGGAAAAAGCTGCGGAGAAGAAGCCGACTGCAGGAAAAAAAGCTGCCACTCGGAAATCGGGTGCGGCGAAGAAGACAAAGTAAGCGATGGACACCCCGATGATTCAGATGAATACCCCGGTGACGGTGGTTGGAGCCGGTCTCGCCGGAAGCGAGTGCGCCTGGCAGCTCGCCCGGCGCGGGATCCCGGTACGGCTCTACGAGATGCGGCCGGGAAAGTACACACCTGCCCATCACACTGGTGGTTTTGCGGAACTGGTCTGTTCCAATTCCCTGCGCAGCGATGAACTCTCCAATGCGGTCGGCCTCCTGAAGGCCGAGATGCGTCGCATGGACTCGCTTGTGATACGTGCAGCGGACCATACGAAGGTTGCCGCCGGCGGCGCCCTGGCGGTGGACCGCGCCGCTTTCTCCCGAGAGATCACAGAGACGCTGGAACAACACCCACTGGTGGAAGTGATCCGCGAGGAAGTCACGGAGATTCCGACGGGCGTCACCGTAATCGCCTCCGGCCCTCTCAGCAGTGATGCCATTACCGAGAGAATCATGCAGATCTGCCCGGAATTCGACCTCCACTTCTTCGACGCCGTGGCACCCATTGTCACGCTGGAGAGCGTGGACATGGGAAAAGCCTACTTCGCCTCGCGCTATGACAAAGGGACGGCAGATTATGTAAACTGTCCGATGACAAAAGAGGAGTATACTGCCTTTGTACGGGAGCTGGTCTCCGCTGAGGAGGCAGAAATCCATGGATTTGACGACGGCGGTGTCTTTGAAGGCTGCATGCCGGTCGAGGTGATGGCACGCCGCGGCGAGGACACGCTCCGCTACGGTCCGTTGAAGCCGGTGGGCCTGCGAAACCCCCGCACCGGGAAAGAGGACTACGCCGTGGTTCAGCTGCGGCAGGACAACACGGACGGAACCCTCTTCAACATGGTCGGCTTCCAGACTCACCTCAAATGGGGTGAGCAGAAGAGGGTCTTCTCCATGATCCCTGCCCTGCGGAATGCGGATTTCGTCCGCTACGGTGTTATGCATCGTAATACTTATCTGAACAGTCCCGGACTCCTCGACCGCTACTATCGCCTGAAAGCTGAACCCAGAATCCGCTTTGCGGGACAGATGACCGGCGTGGAGGGTTATGTGGAATCTGCGGCCTCCGGCATGCTTGTCGGCATCGAGACAGCGGCAGAAGTGCTTGGTCTGCCGGCGGTGGACTTTCCGCAGGAGACGGCCATCGGCGCTCTGGGACTCTATATCTCTCAGGGAAGCATCGGTGACTTTCAGCCGATGAACATCAACTTTGGCATCATCAGAAGCCTGGATTTCCGCGTGAAGGGAAAAAGAAACAAAAATGCCGAGATCTCACGGAGGTCTCTCGAGATAGTGGATCGGCTGATGGAAAAGGAGGTTTTCCACATTGAAGATCATTGTTGACGCGATGGGCGGCGACAACGCCCCCCGGGAAATCGTCAGAGGTGCCCTGAGAGCAAGGAAAGAACTTGGCGTAGACATCACGCTGGTCGGGCAGAAAGAAGCAATCCTTGCCTGCCTGGACGAGGATGAGCGGGTTTCGGCGGAGATTGTCGATGCGAGGGAGATTGTCACGATGGAGGACGACCCCAGTACGGCGACAAGGCGGAAAAAGGACTCCTCGATGGCCGTTGCACTGCGGATGCTCAAGGACGGAGAGGGCGACGCGGTCGTCTCCGCGGGCAGCACAGGCGCACTCCTCACCGGGGCAACGCTTACGGTAAAGCGCATCCACGGAATCCGGCGTGCGGCACTGGCTCCGGTGCTTCCAGCCGGCGAGCACGGTGTCATGCTGATCGACTGCGGCGCGAATGTGGAGTGCACGGCGGAATACCTCCTGCAGTTTGCGTACATGGGCAGCTTTTATGCAAAAAAACTGATGCAGATTCCAAAGCCGCGGATCGGCCTGCTGAATGTCGGCACCGAGGACACCAAGGGCGGCGAACTGCAGCACCAGGCCTTTGCGCTTCTTCAGAAAGCGAGTGAGGAAGGCAGGATCCACTTCATCGGCAATGTCGAAGGCACCGGCGTGTTCGCAGGTGAAGCGGATGTCGTCGTAACCGACGGATTCACAGGCAACGTCCTTCTCAAGGGAACCGAGGGAGCCATCAAGTACATGATGAATTCGCTGAAGGGTGTATTTTATAAGAGCACGAAAAACAAGCTGGCGGCTGCAGTTCTGAAGAATGACCTTGCGGAGATGAAGAAGTCCCTGGATCCGAATGAAGTCGGCGGAACCGCCCTGATCGGCATTTCCAGACCGGTGATCAAAGCCCACGGCTCCTCCAACGCGGAGAGCTTCTTTTCAGCGATCCGGCAGGCGAAGCAGTTTGCCGATTCCGGCATCATCGACGATATAACGGCCAACATCGACTATATGAAACTCAAAACGGAGTAAACCTTGGAAACACTCGAAAGCAGGATCAATTATAAGTTTAAGAACATCGGTCTGCTGAAGACCGCACTGACCCACAGCTCCTATGTTAATGAACATCCCCGTGAGCACGCGGAATGCTACGAGCGGCTGGAGTTCCTCGGCGATTCGATCCTGGGAATGGTCACGGCGGAACTTCTGTTCCGCTGGGCGCCTTCTCTTCCCGAAGGGAAAATGACGCGGATTCGTGCAGAACTGGTCTGTGAAGAGAGTCTGCACCACGTCGCGATTGAGCTGGGCCTCGGACAATGGATGCGCCTCGGCAGGGGAGAGGAAAACTCCAACGGTCGAGAGCGCCCCAGCATCCTTGCCGACATGGTGGAGGCGGTAATTGCAGCCATCTACCTGGACGGTGGAATGGAATCGGCTACACGCTTCATTCGCCGCTGTGTCCTGAACCACGCGGATGATTTTATTCTCAACCGAAGTCGGGACAACAAGACTGAACTGCAGGAAATCGTACAGCAGCAGACTGGCAGTACCATCCGATATGAGATGACAGGAGAGAGCGGCCCGGACCATAACAAACGCTTCTCCTATGCGGTCTATGTGAACGAAGTCCTCGCCGGTGAGGGCGAAGGCCGTACCAAAAAGGAAGCGGAGCAGGCTGCCGCCGGGTCCGCCCTCCAACAGATGACACCATGAGTGCACAAAAACGGATTTATCCTGTTTTTATCCCACATCTCGGGTGTCCACACTCCTGTGTCTTCTGCAACCAGCGCGCAATCACCGGTACTGCGGCAGACGAGGCCCTGGACCAACTGAACAGCCTGATCGAATGCCCGCCGCAGGAAGGAGCGTATGAGCTTGCCTTCTACGGCGGCAGCTTTACGGCTATTCCCCTGGCGCAGCAGCTGCGCTTTCTGGAGGCGGCACAGCGGGCGAGGGATGCAGGAAGCATCTCATCCATCCGGCTCTCCACCCGGCCAGATGCCATTCATTCGGAAGTGCTGGAACGCCTGCGGCAATATGGAGTCGGAACGATCGAGCTGGGTGCCCAGTCCATGCAGGACAAAGTCCTCAGGGCCTCCGGACGCGGACACAGCGCTGAAGATGTCAGAATTGCTTCCCGGATGATCCGGGAAGCAGGGTTCCAGCTCGTGCTGCAGATGATGACCGGCCTGCCGGAGGATGACGATGAGGGAGCAGTCAGCACAGCGAGAGAGCTCATTGCACTCCACCCGGATGCTGTGCGGATATATCCCACGGTGATCGTGCGGGGAACGGAGTTAGAGAAGCGTTGGAAAGCCGGCCGCTACCGGGAACATACGGTGGAGGACGCGGTCCGTGTCTGCGCCCGGCTCCTCCCCTTGTTCGAGGAAGCAGAGATCCCGGTGATCCGTTTGGGACTAAACCCGACTGACGAGCTTTCCGGCGGCGCAGCATTGGCCGGGGCCTATCATCCTGCCCTGGGCGAACTGGTACGGAGCAGGATCCTGCGCAATCAGGCGGAAAAACTATTGAGAGAGATGGGCTGTAAAGGTAAATCTGTTACGATCTGTGTCCCACCCAGACAGCTCTCCCAGATGATTGGTCAGAAAAAATGCAATGTCGAGTGGCTGAAAGATCAGTATGAGCTTCGAAAACTGAGAATCATCGCAGACGGCAGAGGGACAAAGCCGGAAGTCGAAATAGACTCAGAAGCTGTGAATCATAAATAATAGAGCCCTTCAGGAGAAAGCAATTTTGCTGTTCCCCGGAGGGCCTTCTATTTACGACAAGCGGAATGCCCGCTGCGGGTCGATGCTTTTCTGAGCAGAAAAAAGTATCAACGATGTGTATCCTGTTTCTGTTTAAAAACTACCAGCTTACTGAAAACATAGTTCGCTACGGTGACAAATACAGACGTCATAACCTTTGCAATCCAGAAATTAATATGAAGCGCGTTCACCAGAAGTGTCATCAGTCCTACTTCGAACAGCAATCCGGTTGCAATTCTGGAACTAAGGAATTCAATGCATTCCCGTAAAACATCTCGATTCTTACTTTGGAAGACCCATGCACGATTTGCTGGATACGCAAAGGCATTGGCAGAGATCCACGATAAAACATTGATTGCTGCATTTTGCCATACGATCTGATCATTCAGAAATAGACGGAATAGTGCTGCTGAAACAAAAGATACAACGGTTGTCATTACGCCAACGATGACATAAACTATTATTTCACGGTATCTCTTGATGAGCGCTTTCATTGTTTCGGTCATGGAAACCTCCTGGACGCACAAAGAGCTGATCTGCAGGACCATCATCATGCAGTGCGTCAAACTCATACCCATTGCGACGGTATTTGCAAAGACAGGAAACCAATCTTTGTGAATGAATCCTGCCTTCTATCCGAAAAACTCGCCATGATTGACAAAGAGAGTATATCACAGAAAACAGCTTGAGAGAAGACAGAAGATGGTTCCCAAACACGGCACATTTCCTGCCGCAACCTACGACATGGATCTTAAGCGCTGGAAACCGCTCGAGGAGTTCTGATTCATCCGATCACTGCACCACAGGCATGAATAAAGCCCCGGCGATTTCTCACCAGGGCTTCTGCTGCCTGCCTGGGTATATCGAATATCAATACATCCAGGAGTCATGGTAAGCATAACCGCCTGTTGTTAACAAGTGATAATGTCACCCTATGCCCATCTCCGTCACCTATGGCGGTACCCGTACCGTCGGCACTGCCTCCCGCAACGCCGAAACCGGCGCAGTGACTTTTAGTGCGGCATGAGAGAGCTGAAGATTAATACCGGCGTGGAGGAATACCTCCTCGCCGGGAAGGTGTCGGTTTCCTTCAACCCCACCGACATGAACTTCCTCGAACGCCTCTCCCGCGCCTTCTCCGAGCTGGATGCCCTCCAGGAGGAAGTCCGCTCGACGAGAGAAAAACTCACAGACGACAGGGAAGTGTTCCCCATCGCCCGTGAGCTGGATGGCAAAATGCGCGCTATTCTCAATGACCTCTTTGGGAAGGAAATCTGCGAGCCCCTTTTCGGCTCCGTGAACCTTTTCGCCTCCTCCGGCGGCATGCCCCTCTGGGCCAACCTCATGCTCGCCATCACGGATGAGGTACATGGTGCCATGAAAGGGGAGCTGGACGCCAGAGAGAAGCGCATCGCGAAGTATGTGAAGAAGTATAAAAACTCCCCTTGACAAAAAACTGAGGAGATTTCTCTCCTCAGTATGTGAAAGACATGCATAAAATGATCTGTAATCGCATACCTCGCGATATCGTTTTCCAAATATGACAGCAGCCTTTCAGGCACCGCGGTACCATATGCCGTCTTCTCCTAGATGTACTCTGACATACGTGTCGCCCTGCTTAACGAAATACTGTTCTGTGCCATCAACAGTCTTGACGTATATGGGCGCTGTGGAACTGGCTTCCGTTCCCATCTGAAGCGTTCCATCTCCCCAATGCGTATATTCATCCACATTCGTAGTCTGTTCTGTCGTTACTGCCGATGTGGTGATGATATCTTCTGTTCTGAAGCGAATCACTTCAAGTTCAAGATCTTTGTAAAGCTCTTTCATGACTTCATCTCCTCATAATTGTTATGGAATAAGGCGATATCAATCTTATTATATATATATATTTTTTCTAATTGTCAATGGTCTTTAAGGACCATTTTGAGTTGATTTTTGATGTTTTCTCTACCAACCACAGTTGAAATCGATGGCCGGTCTTATGAGATCCGTACT